>NZ_JBNJLS010000013.1:0-223298 GCF_050510915.1 Streptomyces odontotermitis
TCGTGTACTCGCACAGCGCCCGAGGCGTTTCGAGGACGGACATACCGCCGCGTCCCCGCCCCGCCCCACGGGCCGCACGCTCACTCAGTCGCCCGGCGGCCGCATCCACCCTTCCCGCAGCCCTTCACCGCCCCCGCCCCCGCCCTCGTCACCGTCCCCACCATCCGCGAAGACACCGAGCGGCACCCACCCCCAGGCCCGCAGCACAGCCCGCCCCAACTCGTCCCCGCTCCCGCTCCCGCTCTCCAGCTCGGCGACCACCAGATCCCCCGCGTGCCGTACGAGCAGCAACGCACGCAGCCGTGAGGCGATGCCCTGGCGCCGGTGCGTGGGCGCCACCATGAGCTCGCGCAGCACGAACACCCTTTCAGGAACGGGCTGTTGCCACATGACCCGTGAGGGCACGAGCCCACTGAACGCCCGCCACCACGCACCGTCCGGCTCCACCCGGTGCCCGTAGAGGCACCCGACGAGCCCGGCCGCGTCGGCGGCGACCATGTCGAACTCCGGCTGCTGAACCTGGTGTTCAAAGCGCTCCAGAAACCCCCGCCGCCCGGAGCCCCCGACGCTTCCCGCGCTTCCCTGGCCTCCGGCTCCGTAAGCCTCTACATAAAGCCCCGCAACCGCCTCCCGCTGCTGCTCCGCCTGCCAGCGCGAGAGGCGCCGCAGGAACACCTCCGCCACCTGTCCCGTCATCGATCGGCCTCCCGCCCCCGCGCCCCGCGTACGCCTGACTCCGCATGGTGACACCACGGACCACGCAGCGGAACGGTACGAGTGGGTCAAAGCCGCTTGAAGACCCCGGTGAGCCCCGCGATCAGCATCGCTGCGAGCGCCCACCCGGCCAGGGTGTACGCGGTCGCCCAGAGCTCCGTGGTGCCCACGGCGACGAAGCGGGAGCGCACTCCGAGGTTGGCGCCGGGAATGAGCAGGTCGGCGGTGTAGACGGCGGAGTTGAAGTGAATGTCCGGGTCCAGCGACTTGGGCGTGGTCCGGAAGCCGGTGCGGCCGATGTGGTGGAAGAGCCACAGCCCGGACGAGTAGAACAGCCCGATGGGCACGAGGATGCGCCACGGCCGGTAGCCGAAGCCGACGGTCACCCACAACAGCCAGGCCCACGCGGTGCGCAGCACCCTCGGGGTGCGGTTGGCCCCCGACTGGGGATGGTCGCGCCGCCGCCACTGCGCGTCGATCCTTATCCGGCGGGCTTCCTGCTCCTGCCCCTCACGCTGGTAGAACCCGGCCAACTGCTTGTAGGGCTGCGGGACATACCCCTCCGCGTCCTGCCCGATCCAGCGCAGCCGGGCCCCCACGTTCATGCGCTTGGCCTCGATCGCGGTGTACGTGAAGCCGTTCAGCATGATGCGGACGCACCCGCGCCACTGCCCCGCGCGCGGCCCCTCGGTCTCGAACCAGGTGCCCGAGGAGTCGTACCAGGAACCGGCCTTGGCGCTGCGCAGGTCGACGGTGCCGGTCAGCGCCCGGGGTTGGAACAGCACGCGCCGGGCGACGGTGGCGTCCATGAGGTTGAGCGCCGAGTCGCAGGCGGCGCCGTTGACGAACGACGCCTTCTCGAAGTGCAGTTCACCGATCCGCGCCCCCACGAGGTCGACCTCGCCCTCGGCGGTGAACTCCTGGCAGCAGTACATCGTGCCCTTGACGACGAGCCGTTCGCCGTCGATGGCCTTCAGGTCCCGGCCCGCGTTCTTGAACGTGCTGCCGGAGCAGTCGAGTTCACCGCCGATCTGGGCGCCGCGCAGCCGCATCTCGCCGGTCGCCGTGAACCCCTTGCTGCACAGCATCGTGGAGGCGACCACCATGTTGTACGCGTCGAGGGCCCGGCGCCCTTCGTTGGTGACGCTGCCGCCCGCGAGGTCCAGCTCGCCGCCGATGTGGGCGCCGCGCAGCCGGAACTCCCCGAAGGTGCGAAACGGCCGGTCGTCCTTGGCGCGGCACAGCATCGTGCCCTTCACAAGGAGACCGAAGCAGTTGACGGCGATCCGGTCGTCGGGGCGCGGGGCCAGGCGGTTGTCGAAGGTGGAGCCGGAGAAGTTGGCCTGCCCGCCGACGTACGCGTTGATCAGCTTCACTTCGCCGGTGAGCTCCGCGGAGCCGATCCACAGGCTGCCGTCGACGACGAGGCGGCTGGCGTCGAGGGCCGTGGCGCCCTCGTGGCTGAGCCGCACGCCGTCGCAGTCGAGGGTGCCGTGGATGTGGGCGCCGCGCAGCCGGACCTCTCCGGTGGCGGTGAAGCCGTGGTTGAGCCAGAGGTCGCCCTGTGTGTGCATCGCGCTGGCCTGCAGGCCGCGGACGTGGCAGCCGGGCAGTTCGACGGTGATGGCGCGCGCGTTGTCGAGCAGCAGCGGCGTCTCGTCGGCGAAGTAGCAGTCCTCCAGGTGCAGCGGCCGGGTCAGATGGGCCGCCGCCAGGTCGAGGGTCCCTTTGATGTGCGCGCCCGCGAGCCACAGCGTCCGGTGCGTGCCGCTCTCGGCACCGACCGGGACGGTGAGCAGCCGGGCCAGCACATCGGCCTCGACCTTGCGGGCCATGTCCCACCCGGCGCCGTCGCGCGCGTCCACGCGCTGCCCGTGCACGGGCCGTAGGTCGACTTCCTCGCCCCGGGCCAGGCGCTCCTCGTAGGACCCGGCAGCGTCTGTTTCGTTCATGATGCGTTCGCCCCCCATGGCGCTCCCCTTGGTGCTCCCCCCGGGGAGTGGTTCAGATGGAGCCAACGGTCCCCTGTGGGAGCCCTCCCGCACCGGGCCGGTGGGGATTCCTCCGCGAAGTTGGGCTGCGCTACGGAGCGAGGAGCCAGCCGAAGGGCGTACGACTACTGCGCGCCTAACCCTTGGCCTTCGCTTCCGCCTCGGCGTCGAGTTCGGCGACGGTCGTTTCCAGCCACTCCAGGTCGGCCTTGCTGGTGGCGCGCGCGAGCAGCAGGATCCCGGCGCGGAACCGGTCGGGCATCTCCTCCGCGCTGAGCGGCTTCCCCTTGTCGTAGAAGAAGCTGGCGGGCTCCTTCATGAAGTTCAGCCGACGCCTCAACACCCTTGCCTGCTCGGCCGGTTCGGGCAGGAAGCGCAGGAAGCTGAGCAGCACGAAGAACGAGTGCCGGTCGGTGATCTCGACGTCGCTCGGCTCACGGAGGCGGCGCAGCAGCTCGGCGCGGCCGCTCTCGGTGAGGTGCAGCATCTGCCGCGGGGTGGCCCCGACGCCGGGCTCGGTCTGCTTGGTCAGATGCCCCTTGGCCTGGAGCCGGCTGATGGCGGGGTAGAGCGCGCCGTCGCTGACGGGCCGCACGTGCCCGTTCAGGCCCGAGAGGCGGGAGCGCAGGTCGTAGGCGTGCAGCGGCTCCTCGTACAGGAAACCGAGGATGCTCAGCGTGAGCACGGGACCTCCCCATCTGATGTGTAGCCCTGATGTGTCGCCCGACGCGTCGTCTGATCCGTCGAAGGTGCCCCACGATATCGATACCTCTCATCGAGGTACCTCTGTTAGAGTCATCGCACGTCGCCTTCGGGTTCACCGCCCGCGGGCTCACCACAAGGGGGCTGTGCCATGACCGCAACGACGGCTGCGTACGCAGGAGTGACCACGGGCGAGTTCCGCACCCCGGACGGGGTCCGCCTCGCCTACACCGACTTCGGCGGCGCGGGCCGCCCCGTCCTCGCGCTGCACGGCGCGTACGGCAGGGGCCGCTCCTTCCACGCCCTGGCCCGGCACCTCGGCCCCGGCTACCGGGTGATCGCCCTGGACCAGCGCGGCCACGGCCACTCCGACCGCCCCGGCGACTACTCCCGCGAGGCGTACCTGGCCGACACGGCCGCGGCGATCGAGCACCTCGGCCTGGCCCCGGCCGTCCTGATCGGCCACTCGCTCGGCGGCATCAACGCCTACCAACTGGCCGCCCGCCGCCCCGAGTTGGTCGAGGTCGTGGTGATCGCGGACTCTCCCGTGGCGCTCGCCCCCGGGGTCGTGGGCACCGACTGGCTGACCGGTGTGCCGGACCGCTTCCCCACCTTCGCGGAGCTGCGCGCGCAGATCGAGGCCGCCAACTCCGTGGGCTTCCTCGACCACTTCACCGAGAGCGCGGTCGAGGACGAGCGGGGCTGGGGCTTCCTGTGGCGCCGGGAGGACATGGCCGAGGTGATGCGGGGCGTCACGGGGGAGTGGTGGGCCGACTGGGCGGGCAGCGCCCAGCCGTTCCTCTTCGTACGGGGCGCCACCAGCCGGTACGTGTCGGCCGAGGACACCGCCGAGATGGCCGCCCGCCGCCCCGGCACGGAGTTCGCCGCCATCGAGGGCGCGGGCCACGACTTCTACCTCTCGCACACGGCGGAGTTCGCGGCGGTGACGAGGCGCTTCCTGGACGGCCTGCCGCCCACCCGGCCCCAGGCCGGGTGACCGCCGCGGTTCCCATGGCCTCGTGGGACCTCGTTTGGCCGATCCCAGCCAGCGCCCCCGGGCGGGCCCGCCGATCCTGATCCCATGAGCGATGAGCAGCAGTCGGACCACCGGCCCACCTCGTTCCTCGGCGAGATCAAGGACGCGGTGTCGGCCCGCTCCGCCCTGCTCGTCCTCGGCGTCCTCGCCCTGGGCGTGCTGTTCATCACCTCGTACGCGGGTGCGTTCCACCATCCCAAGCCGAAGGACATCGCGTTCGGCGTCGTCGCCCCCGAGCAGGTGAAGGCCCAACTCGTCGGCGAGCTCGACAAGTTGCCGGGCCACCCGCTCGACCCGCGCGCCGTCGCGAGTCCGGCCGAGGCGGAGCAGCAGATCAAGGACCGGAAGATCTACGGCGCCCTGCTCTTCGACCCGCGCGGCACCACCGACGAGCTGCGCGTCGCGAGCGGCGGCGGCGCGGCCGTGGCCGACGCCCTCGAAGAGGTCGTGGCCCTGGTGGAGAAGGCGCAGCAGCCCCCGCGCACGGTGAAGACCGTGGACGTCGCCCCCATCGGCAAGGGCGACTCGCGCGGCCTGTCCTCCTTCTACCTGGTCGTCGGCTGGTGCGTGGGCGGCTACCTGTGCGCCGCGATCCTCGCCATCAGCTACGGAGCACGGCCCGCCAACGTGCGGCGGGCCGCGATCCGGCTGCTGACCCTGGCCCTGTTCTCGGCGGTGCTCGGCCTCCTCGGCGCGGTCGTGATCGGCCCGATCCTGGGCGCCCTGCCGGGCAGCGTGTGCGGCCTGTGGGGGGTGGGCACCCTCGTGGTCTTCGCGGCCGGCGCCACCACGTTCGCCTTCCAGGGCATGGCGGGCATCGTCGGCATCGGCCTGACCGTCCTGGTCATCGTGGTCGCGGGCAACCCGAGCGCGGGCGGCGCC
This sequence comes from Streptomyces odontotermitis, assembly GCF_050510915.1. Classification (NCBI taxonomy): domain Bacteria; kingdom Bacillati; phylum Actinomycetota; class Actinomycetes; order Kitasatosporales; family Streptomycetaceae; genus Streptomyces; species Streptomyces odontotermitis. Next base: position 5,326 of record NZ_JBNJLS010000013.1, read on the forward strand.
TACCCGTACCCGCTGCTGCCCCCGTTCTGGCGCGCCATCGGCCCCGCCCTGCCACCGGGCGCGGGCACCTGGGCGGCGCGCTCGATCGCGTACTTCAGCGGCAACGCGATGACCGGACCGCTGCTGGTCCTGTCCGCGTGGGCGCTGGGCGGCGCGCTCCTCACGTTCCTGTTCGCGTCGCTGAAGAAGGGCCGCGAGGCGGTGGAGGCGAGCGAGGTCCGCCAGTAGCCGCCCTACCCGGCGCTCCGGCGCTCCGGCGCCCCTGCGACTCGGGTACTCGGCTGCTCGGCTACTCGACCGGCCCGGTGGGCCCGGTGAGCGGCAGTACGGTCTGGCACTTCACCGCGCGCGGGTGGGCGGGGTCGAGTGCGTTGAGGACGTGGGTGAGGGTGATCGGGTCGTAGGGCGCCTCCAGGTGGTCGGTGAGGTCCTTCGGGCAGGTGTCCTGGAGCCGGATGTTCTTGACGGTCGCCCCGGGACCGGCCTTGAGGAACCCGTTCGAGTAGGGCGTCACGACCTCGTCGTACTTCGTGGCGATGACCGTGTAGTCCACGCCGGGCACGGTGTCGCCGCCCGCGTCGAGCTCCTTGTTGAAGGGCGAGCCGATCTCCTGCTCGTACAGGGCGGGCCAGGTCTTGTCGAGGAACTCGTTGGCGGGCTGCAACAGGTGCAGGGCGCGGCCGAGTTCGGTGATGCCGTCGAGGGTGGTGCCGTGGTTGGAGGGGGTGATGCCGACGAGCCTGCCGACCTTCCCGGCGGCGCTCGGGTCGTTCTTGAGATAGGTGCGGGGCAGCGGCCCGCCGCCCTGCGAGTGCCCGACCAGGTCGACTTCACCGGCGCCGGTCGCGGCCCGCACCTTGTCGACGAAGTCCCCGAGCACGGCGGCGCTGTCCTTCATGTGCCCGGTGCCCTGAACGGGCGAACTGGCATCACTGGCACCGTAGTTGAAGGCGAAGACGCAGTATCCGTTGCCGGCGAGGAGCGGCGAGGCCCCACCCCAGTTGTCGTTCATGTTCTCCAGCGTGCCGTGGATCAGGACGACGGGGTTCGGGTGCGCCGAACTCGGCCTGCACGCCCAGTCGTTGGACCCGGCGGGGGCGTCCTTCGCCTTGAAGAACCCCTTGAGGAACCCCTTGCTGAAGTTGTACTCGACGCCTTGGGTGCCCTCGGCGTTCGCCGTCGGTACGCCGACGGCGACGAGCCCGGATATTCCGAGGGCGGCCGCGGCAAGGGCGCCCATTCCTTTGCTTCGTATGCGTCTCATTTCCAGTACCGCCCCTTTTCCCTTGAATCCCAGGAGAATTGCAGGACTTGACGAGCGGCAAAGTAGAAGGCGCGTGACGCGACGGGCAACACCTGTGACGGGGCGGGCGCTCGGCCACTCAGAGGGCTGCCACGGTTTACGGCGGGGCGGCGCCGAAGCTGTCACCGAGATGAGCGCCCGCGCCCTCGCATCACCTCGCAGGACACACAAAGTCGCAGGTAACTGCCCTACTAGCAGCGGTAGTTAATCTCTGTCACGCATCTTGACCCGCCGGTAACTTCACCTCATACTCTGCTGGGCGGACGGCCCGTAGGGGGTGGGTGGTGAGCGTGATGACGACATGAGCACGAAAGGCGGGAAGGCCGGAAAAGGCGGACTGGGCGGACTGGGCGGACCGGGCGGGCTGAGCGGAAAGGGTGGCCCCGGCGGCTCCTGGACGGAACTGCCCCGACAGCTCGGCGCTGAGCTGCGCAAAGAGAACCGCACGGTGGCCGCGGAAGTCATCCACGAAATACGGCGGCAGATCCCGGAATTCTCCCAGCCTCTGTCCGGGAAATTCGGCGCCGACATCCAGCGGGGCGTCGAAACGGCGCTGGCCGAGTTCGTCGATCGCGTGGACGAGGGCGGCGTACGCGAACTGGACGCCGAACACCTCTCCGTCTACCGGGCGTTGGGCCGGGGCGAGCTCCTGGCGGGCCGCAGCCTGGACGCCCTCCAGGCGTCCTACCGCCTGGGCGCCCGGGTCGCCTGGCGCCGTTACGTCCGGGTGGCCCGCCGGCTGTCGGTGGGCACGGAGGGCGTGGCCCAGCTCGCCGAGGCGGCGTTCACGCACATCGACGAGATAGCGGCGGAGTCGGTCGCGGCCTACGCGGAGGCCCAGGCGGAAGCGGCCGACAGCCTGGGCCGCCGTCGCCACCGCCTGCTCACCCTCCTGGTCTCCCCGGACCCCCCGCCCCCGGAGTCCCTGCGCCAGGCGGCAGCAGAAGCAAACTGGCCCCTCCCGCAGGAGGTGGCAGCGATAGCCCTGACCCCCCACCACCCAACACCCCCACCCCCCACGGCTTCAGGCCCCGCACATCCGGGCCGGGCGCCCCAGGACCTGGCGCCGGGAGCACCCACGAGCCCGCACCCCACGACGGCTTCAGATCCCGCACAACCGGGCCAGGCATCCCGGGACCTGGCGCCCCGAACGCCGATGCCCCCGCACCCCACATCCGCGGACCCCGCGTGCCAGGCCCGCGAGGACCTGCCCCCCGCACCTCCAGCCCCCGCACCTCCAGCCCCCACGAACCACCCCCACCGAAGCGGCGGCCCTCCACCACCTCCACCACCTCCACCGCCCGCAACACACCCCGGCGCCCCCACCCGCCTGACGGGCCGGGCCCGACGCCTCCCCGCCCCCGTCCTCGCGGACCTGGACGGCCCCGCCCCCTACCTCCTCGTCCCCGACCCCGAGCGGCACCTCGCCGACCCCCGGGTCCAGCGACTCCTCCACGACCGCGCGGGCACCGTCGGCCCCACCGTCCCGCTCGCCCAGGCCGCCGACTCCCTCCGCTGGGCCCGCACCCTCCACGCGCACCCCCGGCAGCCCTCGCACTCCGGGCCCGCCGACCCCGCTGGATCCGTCGGTCCCGCCGGTCCCGCCGGTCCCGCCGGTCCCGGCGACCGCCTCACCGACCTCCTGCTCCTGGCCGACCCGGCCCTCGTACGCCTGATGGCCGCGCGCCGCCTGGCGCCCCTCGACACACTCACCCCCAAACAGCGCGACCGCCTCAGCCGCACCCTCCTCGCCCACCTCCAGAGCCCTCACGGCACCGCCCCGGAACTGGCCGCCCGCCTCTCCATCCACCCCCAGACGGCACGCCAGCGCCTCCACCGACTGCAGCACCTCTTCGGCGGTCAACTCGCCGATCCCCAGGCCAGGTTCGAAATGGAGGCGGCACTGCGAGCGGCACTCCTGTGAGCCATCGGCTGAGCCATCGACTGAGCCATCGACGAACAGGCCGGACGCCCCGTCAGTCGGAGCCGTCCAACAAGGCGGAGTCGCCCGGCAGTCGGAGCCGCCTGACCGGCAGAGCCGTCTGACCAGCAGACCCGTCCAACCAGCAGCTCCGCCCAACCAGCAGTTCCGCCCAACCAGCAAGAGCCACGCGCCAGTTCACAGATGCAGCATCGACATCAACTCAGGGCTCCGCGTCCCGGTCTCCACCTCCGGAGTCGCCTGACCGGCCCGCATCCACCCCGCCGCCTCCGCCGCCGCGACCGCCTCGGCCTCCGCCGCGTCCGCCGCCGCGTTCAGCTCCTCGTTCTCCCCCTTGGCCCCCGCACCGGCCGCCGCCGCAGCGGCCACGGACGCCTTCAGCGCGGCAGCGCACGCGGCCGCAGCGAGCTCGCTCACCTCGCTGACCTCGCGTACCTCACCCGCCTCGCCCGCTGAACCAGCACCCCCGGCACCCCCGGCACCCCCGGCACCCCCGGCACCATCATGCGCCTTACCCATCTGCGCAGCCTGCGCCGCCGACGCCGCCGCGTTCCGGGCGCACCGCGAATCCGCGGCCGGGTCCGGCTCACTCTCCGAGAGCACCGCGACGGCCTGCGCGGCCACGCGAGCGGCGTGCGCGGCCTTCCAGGCGACCTCTTCGGCCGCCTCGCCGCCCTGCTGGATGTAGTGGTGAGTGGCCGCGGCCCGGGTCGCGGCGCTCTTGGCCCGCACGGCGTGACCGTCCCGCTCGGCCCGCTCGGCCCGCTCAGCCTGACCAGCCTGCGCGGCGTCGATGGCGGTGTCGGTGTCGGTGTCGGCGTCGTGTTCGCTCATATCCATCCATCTCCGTAACTGCCAGATGTGGGCAGGGTTCGAGCGTCGGGCAGAGTCGCACGCCGGCCCCCAACAGGCCAGAGGCCCACACAGATTGCACTCGCGGGCGTTACAGGGAGAGGGAGAGGAGCCTCACGCCCCGAAAAGCCCCAGCCCCGCATCCACCGACCACACCTGCCACCCCATCGCGAACAGCGCGACCACCGAGATCAGCGCCATCATCAGGTTCTGCCCCTGCTCGGCCCAGTCATGGATCATCAGGACCAGGTAGATCAGATTGAGCAGCAGCCCGCCGACGAGGGCGATCGGCGTGAGGAAGCCGACGATCAGGCCGAGACCGAGCGCCAGCTCCGCGTACGCGACGATGTACGCCATCACCTGGGGCCGGGGCTTCACGGTCACGTCGAAGCCCGCCCGCACGAACTGCCAGCGGTGCTTCTCGGCGATGCCCACCGCCCAGTCGACCCCTCCTCCGGTGAACCACGTCTTCTTGTCCTTGTGGCGCCAGCTCTCCAGCCACCACAGGCCGAGCCCGATCCGCAGCACGGCCAGCCACTCGGCTCCGCTGAGCCAGATCGTCTCCATCGCGCGCGTCCTTCCCCAGGCCAAACTGACGGTGCGTCAGTTCAGCGGATGTCGGCCGATCGCGCAAGAGGGTGCGGGGCCTTGCCGTCCCGCAGGTTCGCCCATAACCTCAATCTGATGGATCGTCAGATTCGAGATGCCGAAACCGGCAGGCAGTAGGGGGCAAAGCAGTGGTCAAGAACGACGTCGGCACCAAGGAGCTCCCCCGGGTCATCAGCGTGGACGACCACGTGATCGAGCCCGCGCACCTCTTCGAGAGGTGGCTCCCGAGCAAGTACCGGGACCGTGGGCCGAAGCCCTTCACGGCCGGTATCGGCGAACTGGAGTACATCGGCGGCAAGTACAAGTTCACGACGGACCCGGACGGCCAGATCACCGACTGGTGGGAGTACGAGGGCGACATCTTCCCGTACAAGCGCATCATCGCGGCCGTCGGCTTCTCCCGCGACGAGATGACGCTCGACGGCATCACCCGCGAGCAGATGCGGCGCGGCTGCTGGGACCCGAAGGCGCGCCTGGCGGACATGGACATCAACCATGTCGAGGCGTCGCTCTGCTTCCCGACCTTCCCGCGCTTCTGCGGCCAGACCTTCGCGGAGGCCAAGGACAAGGAGGTGGGCCTCGCCTGCGTCCGGGCGTACAACGACTGGATGGTGGAGGAGTGGTGCGGCGACAGCGGCGGCCGGCTCATCCCGCTGTGCCTGATCCCGCTGTGGGACGTCGACCTGGCCGTCGCCGAGATCAGGCGGAACGCGGCCCGGGGCGTGCGCGCGGTCACCTTCTCCGAGATCCCGACGTACCTCGGGCTCCCGTCCATCCACTCCGGCTACTGGGACCCGTTCTTCGCGGCCTGCGAGGAGACGGGGACCGTCGTCAACATGCACATCGGCTCGTCCTCGCAGATGCCGGCGGCGTCGCCCGACGCACCCCCGGCCGTCCAGGCGTCGCTGAGCTTCAACAACGCCATGGCGTCGATGATGGACTTCCTCTTCTCCGGCGTCCTGGTGAAGTTCCCGCGGCTCAAACTCGCCTACAGCGAGGGCCAGATGGGCTGGATCCCGTACGCCCTGGAGCGCGCGGACGACGTGTGGGAGGAGCACCGGGCGTGGGGCGGGGTGAAGGACCTGATCCCCGAGCCGCCGTCGACCTACTACTACCGGCAGATCTTCTGCTGCTTCTTCCGCGACAAGCACGGCGTGGAGGCGATCGAGACGGTCGGCGTGAACAACGCGACCTTCGAGACCGACTACCCGCACGTCGACTCGACGTGGCCGCACACGAAGAAGGTGGCGGCGGATCACGTCGGCCACCTGCCGTACGACGTCCAGTACAAGCTGCTGCGCGGCAACGCGATCCGCATGCTGGACCTGCCCTTCGACCGGGACAGCGCGGGGAAGCTGCCCTACTGAGTTCTCCTGAGCCCTGCTGAGCCCTGCTGAGCGCTACTGGGTTCGCTTGCCGAGGACGGCGCTGAGGGCGGCCGCGCCCTCAGCGTTATCGTTCGTCGTGACCCCTTGATCCACAGGGGCCGCAGGGGCCGCAGGGGCCGCAGGGACCGCAGGGAGAGGCGACCGGATGAGCAGCAACCCCCTTACGGAGACCGCCGTCACGCTCGGCCGCGCCTACGTCCGCCGAGCCCCCGGCTCGCTCCTCAAGGGGGCGCTGGCCGCCCGCCTGCTCAACCCCCGGCTCCGCGACCACCCGCGCCGACGCGTGGTCGACGTCGGATCCGGCGCCCGGTTCGCCGTCGACACCCAGGACTTGATCCAGCGCTACCTCTACCTCTTCGGGGCCTGGGAGCCCCACATGACCCACTGGCTCCGCGCCCGCCTGCGCCCCGGCGACGTCATGGTGGACGTCGGCGCCAACATCGGCGTGTTCGCGGTGCTCGGGTCCCGTCTGGTCGGCCGTACGGGAAGAGTGGTGGCCGTCGAAGCCTCACCCGCCTTCCACAGCAGGCTCGTTCAGCACGCCGCCCTGAACGATTGCGCCAACATCAGGGCGCTCAACGCGGCGGTGTCGGACACCAGGAAGACCCTGACCTTCGTCCTGGCCAGCTCGCACAACATGGGCGCCAACTCGATCGTCCCGTACGAGGGTCCGGCGGAATCCCGCTTCGAGACCGAGGCGCTGCCGCTGACGGAGCTCCTGGAGCCGGACGAGGTGTCCAGGGCCCGCGTGATCAAGATAGACGTGGAGGGCGCGGAGGGCGCCGTCGTCCGCGGACTCGCCCCCTTGCTCGACCGGCTCCGCCCGGACGCGGAGCTGGCCGTCGAGGTCACACCGGACCGCATGGCCCAACTCGGAGACTCCGTCGAGGAGTTGATGGAGACGATGCGCAAGGCCGGGTTCCATGCCTATCGACTGCCCACGGACTACGCGGCGGCCCACTACCCGCGGGCCCTGCGCCGCCCCGCCTCCCCCGTCCGCCTGCGGCAGCCGGTCGAGGGGGAGACGGAGCTGGTCTTCTCGCGCGTCGACAGGGAAGAACTCAGCAGCCCGCGCTGACGTTCTTGCAGTAGACCCAGCCCTTGTTCCCGTTGTCGTTCTTGACGTAGTACCACTTGTTGCCCGCGCTGTTGTACGCGTAGTGCGACCACCAGACCTTCATGCCCGGGAAGATGACGCCCGTGGACCCGCACGTGGCGCGGTAGCACGACCGGATGTCGGCGTACTTGGTGGGCTTCGTGGCCGTCCAGGTGGCGGCCTGGGCGCTGGTCGATACGGCGACCACCGTGCCGAGAGCCAGCGCGGCTCCCCCGAGCCCGACACCCAGCGTGGAACGCAGACCCATGACTTCTCCTCACACATTGCCGCGGCCCGACCGAGAGGCCCCGGTCGATGAGCCGCAACCGTGGCAAGGAAGGGAGGGGAGTGGCCATGGTTTCGGTGTGTCCCGGACAGCGCGGAGGGCGTCCCTGCTGGTCAGGATCTTGTCCGGGACAGCGGATACCGCCACCCCAACCCCTCAAGCACCCGCGCCCTGGCCGCCACCACCGCCATCCGCGCCTCCCGCTCCACGGCGTCCCCATGCGCCGGCTGGCCCGTCGCCTGCCCGTCCCATTTGCGGTAGAGGAGGCCGACCTCGGGCGAGAACCAGCCGCGGGAGACGGAGTTGAGGGCGAGCAGCAGGCCCGTGTCCTCCGAGGCGGGCAGCGCCATCCAGCCGCCCACCGCGAGCAGCAGGTCTCGGCGTACGCACAGCGTCGCCGGGTGGACCTGGGCCCGGTAGTCGTGCGCGGCCCAGTGGTCGGTCACGGCGCCGCGCTCGATCGGGCCGGGGTCCGGGTCGCCGGGAAATCCGACCGTCCTGCCGTCGGGCAGCAGGTCGAGCGCGCGCGACGTCGCCCAGCCGATGCCGGGGTCGGCCTCCAGCGCCGCCAGGTCGCGGGCGAGCGTGCCCGGGGGCAGCTGGTCGTCGGCGTCCAGGACCTTCACGTACGGGCCGTCGGCGTGCGCCAGGGCCATCATGCGCGCGACCCCGGGGCCGCCGGGCCGCCCCTGCCGGAACGTCACCCGCTCGTCGGCGGGCACGTGCGGCGCGACCGCGTCGCTCTCGCCGTCCTCCTGGACCAGCCAGTGCCAGTCCCAGCCGTCCGGCAACTCCTGTGCGCACAGCGACGCGTACGCCTCGGGGAGGAAGCGGGCCGAAGGGCCGTGCACGGCCGTGACGATGCAGATGCGCCGGCTCACGGCTCACCGCCTTTCAGGGTTGCGAAGGGCCCGATCGCTGGCGACGGGGGATCCGCCAGCGATCGGGCCGGGCACCACCGTAACAAGGTTGCTTCTGCGATGGGAGGCAACTGTTCGGCCAGAGCGCGCAGTTGTGGTCATTTCTCGCCGCACGGCGGCTCGTACGAGAGGCGGGGCAGGTACTCGTCCCACTTCTCCGGCGTCAGCACGCCCCGCGTGGTCGCGCAGATCCGCTGGATCGCCTCGTCGGCGTCCAGGTTCCACAGCCGTACGGTGTCCGCGCCGCTCGACACCCCGAGCATGTCGGTCTGCGGGCTGAAGGACAGGAAGCTGCCGGTCTTGGCGTTGGGGCTCATCGACTGGCCGATGGGTTCGGGGTCGGAGGGCCGCGCGACGTCCCACAGGCGGACCGTGTTGTCGTTGCCGCCGCTCGCGAGCGTCCGGCTGTCCCGGCTGAACGTCAGCGACACCACCGCGTCGGTGTGGCCGGTGAGCGGGGAGTCGAGGCGCGTCGCCCGCCCGGAGCCGGCGATCTCCCAGAGCCGCACCGTGCCGTCGTCGCTGCCGCTGGCCAGGGTGTGCCCGTCCGGGCTGTACGCCAGCGTGTTGACCGGTCCCAGATGGCTGGTGAGCGGCGCGCCGAGGCGCACGGCGTGGTGGCGGTCGGCGACGTTCCAGAGCCGGATCGTGCCGTCCGCGCTGCCACTGGCGAGAGCGTCGCCGTCCGGGCTGAAGGCGAGGGAGTTGACGTATCCCTTGTGGCCGGTGAGCGGCGCCCCGAGCGGGCGGGGCCGGGACGGCGCGGCGACGTCCCACAGCTGAACGGTGCGGTCGGTCCGCGCCGTCGCGAGCGTGCGCCCGTCCGGGCTGAAGGCCAGCGCCTGGGGGCCGGTGAAGCGGGTGCGCAGGGTCGTGGCCGGTCCGTGGGCGACGGGCCGGCTCGGGTCGGAGACGTCCCACAGCTGCACGGCGCTGCTTCCGGTCAGCACCGCGAGGGTCCGCCCGTCGGGGGAGAACACCAGCGAACGCACGTCCCCCTCACTCGGCTTGAAGGGTTTGCTCAGCGCCGTCGGACTCTTGGGGCGCTGGACGTTCCACAGCCGCACCTTGTCGTCCCGCGCGGCCGTCGCGAGCACCTTCCCGTCCGGCCGGAACGCACCGGTCCTGCCGAGCATGTCCGAGGTCGGTATCGACCACAGCCGGACCTTGCTGTCGCCGGTCCCGGTGGCGAGCCGCTTCCCGTCCGGGCTGAAGCCGAGGGCGTACATCTCCCCGCTGCTGCCCGCGAGCGGCTCCCCGACCTGCGAGGGGTGCGCCGGGTCGCTCACGTTCCACAGGCTCGCCGTGCTGTCCGCGCTGGCGGCCGCGAGCATGGACCCGTCGGGGTTGAACGCCACCGACCAGACGGGCCCGGTGTGGCCGGTGAGCGGTGCCCCGAGCGACTTCGCGTGCTGCGGGTCCGAGACGTCCCACAGCCGTACGGTGTCGTCCACGCCGCCGCTCGCGAGGGTGCGCCCGTCGGGGTTGAAGGCCACGGAGTGCACCGTGCCGGCGTGCCCGGTCAGGACGGTGCCGATGCGCCGGGGGCGCCGGGGATCGGCCATGTCCCACAGCCTGATGGAGCCGTCGTCGCCGCCCGCCGCGAGGGTGCGCCCGTCGGCGCTGAACGCCACGGAGCGCACGGCGGCGTCGTGCCCGGTCAGGGAGCCGAGGGCCTTCGGCCGCCGCGGGTCCGCCATGTCCCACAGGTGCACCTTGTGGTCGTCGGCGGCGGCGGCCAGCGTGCGCCCGTCCGGGCTGAACGCGAGCAGATAGATCGTCCCGCCGTGCCCGGCCACCGGCCCGCCGAGCGCCCGCGGACGCCGGGGATCGCGGACGTCCCACAGCCGCACCGTCCCGTCGTCCCCGGTGCTCGCGAGGGTGTCGCCGTCCGGGCTGAAGACCGCGCTGCTGACCCAACTCGTGTGCCCGGTCAGGGGCTTGCCCAGCGCACGCGGATGCCGGGAGTCCCGGACGTCCCACAGCCGCACGGTCCGGTCGTAGCTGGCGGTGGCGAGGGTCTTGCCGTCCGGGCTGAACGAGGTGAGGTAGACGGCGCCGGTGTGCCCGACGAGCGGCGTCGCCAGCGGCGCGTTCACGATGGAGACGAGCCGGTTCCGCACCCCTTCGTCGTCCGACCTCAGATCATGCGCCACAAGGTCGAGTTGGGCGGAGAGCGACGGATCGGTGAACTGCGCACGATCGGCCTCGGCGACCACCTGCTGGAACACCGCGTCGTCCCGCTGCCGCCAGGCGATCACCGCGGCGCTGACCGCCACCATGGCCAGCACGAGCAGCGCGGAGACGGCGGCACGGCGTATCCACACGGTACGGCGGCGCAGCCGGGCCGAGGCGGCCAGGAAGTCCACCGCGCTCCGCGTCAGGAAGGTGTCTCCGGCCGACTTCGCCCAGTCCCGCGCCTGTTCGAGCCGCGACCCCCGGTACAGCAGCGCCGCATCCCGCTCGGAGTCCTCCCAGGCACGCCCGTCCTCTTCGAGCCGCTGCCGCAGCAGATGGTCGTTCCTGCCCTCGTCGATCCAGTCCCGCAGCCGCGGCCAGGCGTGCAGCAGCGCCTCGTGCGTGATCTCCACGGTCTCCGCGTCGAGCGTCACCAGACGGGCGCGCACCAGCGCTTCGAGCGACTCCTCGGTCTTGCCCGGATCCGTCGACTCGTCCGCCAACTGCCGCCGCGTCCCCCGCCGCCGCGTGGCCTGGGTGTCCTCTCCCAGCCGTACGAGCCGGAGCAGCAGCAGCCGCGCGGCCGTGCGCGCCGCCGGGTCGAGACTGGACCAGGCCCGCTCCGCGGTCGCCGCCACCGCCCCCTGGATCCCCCCGGCGGCCCGGTACCCGGCCAGCGTCAGCCTTCCGGTCTTCCGCCGCTGCCAGGTGGCGAGCAGCGCATGCGACAGCAGGGGCAGCACCCCCGTGTCATGGGCCCCACGGGGCCCGTCCGTGCTCACCTCCCGCACGATCAACTCCGCGAGCCCCGGTTCCAGTTCGAGCCCCACGGCCTTGGCCGGCCCCGTCACGGCCTTGCGCAACTCCGCGGCGGTCAGCGGCCCGAGCACCATGTGCCGGTGCTGCAGCGCGTCGGCCAGCTCGGGATAGGCCAGGCACTCCTCGTAGAAGTCGGCGCGGACCCCGAGAACGACGACGGCGGCAGCCCGCTCACCACCGTCGGCGGGCGAGCTCAGGGCATGCAGAAGCCGAATGAAGGTACGCCGCTCCGCCTCGTCCGAGCAGAGGGTGAAGGTCTCCTCGAACTGATCGACGATGACGACGGGCCGCCCGTCGAGAACGACAGGACCACTCTCGGGCCCCTCAGGAACGAGCCGGGCAAGCTCAGGTATCTGCCGGACCAACTCCCCGACAGGATCACTCCCCGGCACGAACTGCCGCACACCACCCCCTTCACCCCCTTCTCCTCCTTCTTCCCCTTCTCCCCCTTCGCTCCCTTCGCCCTCGTCCCCCAGCACCCCCCTCTCCAGGGCAGGCACCAGCCCGGCGTTGAGCAGGGAGGACTTCCCGGCCCCCGAGGCACCCACGAGCATGACGAGCCCGCCGCCCGAGGTCTGCGCCGCACGGAGCTGGGCGACGAGCGAGTCCGTGCTCCGCTCCCGCCCGAAGAACCACTGGGCGTCCTGCTGCCGGTACGAGGCGAGCCCCCGGTACGGGCACACACCCGAAACAGCAGGTTCCTCGACGACGCCCCGCGACTCCTCGTCCTCCGCGACGGCCCCGGACACCGCGTGCTCCCACAGCCGCTGCCACTGAGCCATGTCGTACAGCCCGGCGGAGACCGGCGCGGGCCGCTCGCGCCGCGCTTCGGGTATCAGGATGTGCAGAACGGCTGCGAGAGCGGTGAATTGGGCAGGCACATTCTTGGCCCGCCGCCAGTCACTGATGCGCTGTGCGGACACCCTTACGGGCCGCCCTTTTTCATCGACCCGCTGCAGTCGTACGACGGAATCGGAGACGCGCTTGAGAGGAGGGTTACCGGCTTCCGAGTACAGCAGTGCGAGGCGTTCCGCGAAGGCTGTGCGTGCCCCTGAGTCGGAACTCAAGGCGTCCACCCCCTTCCCTCCGCTGCCCTTGAACATCCGGACCGGAAAACTCACTTTATACGGCTGACCTGCGGTTAAGGACTCCGGATGCCGCCCCAATCTCCCCCGGGTAAGCCGTAGCTGGCAGGATCACGACGCAGTAGCGAGCCAACTACGCGGCGTCCTGGCAGGTCACCAGCTCGGTACTCGGAGCGGCGACTCAAGACACCGCATGATTCTGAGTCTGAATTCCGCTCGAGTTGCGACGGTGTCGGCACGTGATGTCAACAGACTTTTGCCTCCCCTCCCATCCGGATCATCGGCAATCACTGCAGATCCGGAAATCCCCCATTCCATGCCGATACGCCGATACGGCATGGGGCGGGCGTCGTCCGCGACGTATCGGTGCCGGTCCCCACGTGGGGAGGGACCGGAGCCGACACGACGCGGACGACGCCCGGTGAGGGGCCGCCGCTCTCCTGTGCGTGGGGACCGGGCCCCGGCCGTCGCGTCCACCTCCTTCGGGGCGAGTTGTGCTGCGGCTCGCTCCCTTCCTGCCCTCCGTAGCCGCGGAGGCCGAGTGGCAGGGTGTCCGTGCCGCGGCGGTCAATCTGCCCTACGACACGGTGGCGCGTGTCGCCTCGGCGGACTTCGGCGGACTTCGGCATCGCGGCCGAAGACCTCCGCTTCGAGTCCACGACCCCCTGAGGCCCGCGCGCGACCCGCTCCTGGAACGCGTTCATGAGCCTTCGACCAGCCGCGGCACGGTCTCGGGAAGGGGGCGCCGGCGGCCCTGCAACTGGCCTTTGCCCGTCACTCGGACGCGCCGTTGGCGATCAGCGCTTCGCCGATCGTCAGCGCGAGGGCGATGACGAACGCCGCTTCGGGGCACCAGAGGTCGTCGGGCGGCGGCAGCACCGGGTCCGGGTCAGGCCAGCCGGTCGCCCAGGTTCTCGCCCGGCCCGGGCGCGGGCAGGACATAGCCGACGGCCGAGGCCCGGTGCTCGGTGAAGGCGCTCATGGCGTCCTCGGCGGCCAGCCGCTGCTGGACCCGGACGAAGAGCGCAGGATCCCGCATGTACGCGATGAAGAGCAGCCCTTTGTCGTCGCCCCCGTCGTCGTAGGAGTAGCCGCGCCGGAGCATCCGGGCCCCGCCGTCCAACCGTGAGTGCGCCAGGCGGACATGGGCGTCGGCGGGGATCACATAGCGGCCCTGGGGCGTCTTGGCGTACAGGTCGACGGCGTCGCGTTCGGTGCGGGCACCGAGCGGTGCGCCGCTGGCGAGGTGCCGCCCGATCACGTCTTCCTGCCGGTCCTCGGGCAGTGCCGTGAAGCGGCCGACGTCCATGTGGATGCGGCGGTAGACGAGGTGGGTGCCGCCGCTGCCGTCCCACACCCAGTGCGGCAGTTCGCTCCGCGGAGGGTTCTCGGTGCCGTCCTTGAAGCCGAAGAGGTTGCGCGGGGTCTCGTGGGCGGCGTGCGGCGGCAGGAACCCGCTCTGCCGCCAGCGCAGGCCGAGGGCGTCCCGTGCCTGGTCGGTCAGCCGGGCGGCGGTGTTGCGGCAGGCCAGCGGGTCGTCCGCGCACAGCTGGACCAGGAGGTCACCGCCGCTGCGCCGCGCCTGGAGGCGGTCCCCCGGGAAGGCGGGCAGGTCCTGCAGGCGGTCCGGGGTGCGAAGGCCCAGCTTGCGGTAGAGGCCCGGTCCGGCGGCGACCGTCAGCGTCACCCGCCGCGTCGGCTGCGTCGACCACGCGGCCAGGGCACGCCGCACACGATCCGCGACCACTCGCCCTCGCCCTCGCTCCGGCTCTCGCCCTTCCCCGTCGCCCTCGACACGTACGTCATAGGCGGCCAGCAGGACATGACGGGGCTGTGCCTCCGAGACGCCGGTCTGTACCCGGAGTTGAGGCCGCCCGTCGTCGGAGCCGGTCGGACGGGACGCACAGCCGCTCGCCCCCGCCAGGGCGACGGTCGTGGCGGCGAACAGGGAGCGACGGGGCAGGGACGGTGGAGCGGTCACCGGTACTCCTCACAGAGTGCACGCCATGGGGGCCGGAAAGGCAGGCAAGACGGTACACCTTGGGCCATGAAGTCAGTTATTGCGAAATGTCATGTCTCACCCTCTCGTTGGCGACGATCCGTCCGGGTGGGCGCCGCCGTACTGGCCACGGCGGTGATCGCGTCCCTGCCCGGCTGTGGCCTCTCCGGTTCCGACGACCGCCCCGGACCGAGCGGCCCTCCCGCGGTGCTGCGCGTGCCGGGGCAATACCCGTCAATCCAGGAGGCAGTTGATGTCGCACGATCAGGCGACGTGGTGCTCGTCTCTTCGGGGGTCTACCGGGAGGCCGTGGCCGTACGGCGGCCCGGAGTGACGCTGCGCGGCACCGACCGCTCGCGGACCGTCATCGACGGGGAGTTCAAGCGGTCCAACGGCATCACCGTGACGGGCAGGTCATCGGTGGTGGAGAACCTGACGGTGCGCAACCACCTCGCCAACGGAGTCCTGTTCACCGGCGTGACCGACGAGAGCCTCCAGGGGTCCGGCGCGGGCGGCAACGGCTACGACCCGCTGGACACCGCCAAGTTCCCGCCCCTGAAGGGCTTTCGGGCTTCGTACGTCACCGCGTACAACAACGCCCTGTACGGGATCTACGCCTTCGACTCCCGCAGCGGCGTCATCGAGCACTCCTACGCATCCGGCCAGGCCGACTCCGGCATCTACGTGGGCCAGTGCGACCCCTGCGACACGGTGGTGCGGCACAACACGCTGGAGCACAACGCCATCGGCGTCGAAGTCACCAACGCCTCCCGCGACTTGTACTTCCTCGGCAACGTGATGCGCCGCAACCGCGTGGGCATGACGGTCAACTCCAACAACCTGGAGGCGCTCGGCCCGCAGCACGAGGCCGTCATGGTCGGCAACACCATCACGGACAACAACGACGACCGCAGCCCCGAGCAGGCGGAGGGCGGATACGGGATCGGTGTCGGCATCGGCGGTGGCACCCGCAACCGCTTCGAGCGCAACCGCGTCGAGGGCCACCGGGTGGCCGCGTTCGTCCTCAGCGACGTCCAGGGCTATCCCGTCAAGGCCAACCGCATCACCGGCAACGCGATCGGCCGCCACGACACGGCCCTGGTCCTGGAGGCCCACCGCACCGGCGGCAACTGCTTCGCGCGCAACGGAGCGGCGCCGACCAGCCCCGCCCCCCTGCCCCGCGCGGCAGCGACCTGCCCCGGCCAGGACCGGCCGCTGACCGTACCGGGCAGCCCCCGCACCATCGAGGCACCACCCGGCATCTCCTTCAAGGAGGTCACGGCCCCGGCCCCGCAGCCCGCCATGCCCGCCCCGGCAACCTCACCGGCCCACCCCGCGACCGGCCTCCCGGGCCCCGTGGACCTCGCCGCCTACCAGCTGCCCGCACCCTGATGCCCCCAGCAGCACATCAGGCCCGGTACTGATCTCTCAGTACCGGGCCTGAGCTGGTATTCCAGCAATCACGTCGGATCCCATTTTCCCAGGTCAGAACGCGTACTGTCGTTCTGGACGCCGGCGTACGCACGGATCCGTCCCAGCCGCCGGGAGCCCGGCGGTCCAGCACGTCAGAGCTCGTCGCGGTCCCAGTCTCCGAGGTTCTGGTTCCCCGCCTTGTACTTGTAGGGCCAGATGCCCAGAGGGGAACGCCTGCCGAACGCGTCGCCCAGGACATCGACGTAATTGCCGGTCTCCGCATGGCGCAGCCGGAAGGCTCCGGAGACATCGCCGGGCAGCTGGGTGAAGTTCTGGCTGTCCTGGAGGTTCTCGTTCGGGCCGTGGCAGCTCTGGAGCTGGAGGAACGCACTGCCGTTGCCCTCTTCCACGGGCTTGGCCGAGCGGTCGATGCACTGGTTGGTGCCTGCCAGCTGGATGCGCAGGACGGGGTGCCCGCCGATCCACTGCCCGTCCTGCTCGACGAACTGGAACTGCTGGTTGGGGCGGTTCTCGTCGTCGTAGGTGATGATTTGGGTCCCGTTGTCCGTGGACGCGCCCGCTGCGTCGAGGACCATCGCGGCGCCCGCGCTGGGGGCGTGGATCTCGTCCGCCGCCGGCACGTCGGCCCCGGCGGCCAGGGCGCCGTAGGCCACCGGCCAGTGGTCGCTGCTCCCGTTGTTCAGGACCGTGGCGTTCCAGGCCCATGGGTCGAGGTTGCTGATCATGTAATCGAGTTCCCGGCCGTTCTGGTGCGTGGCCTGGCCGGAGGCGTGGGGGTGCCAGTCGTTTGGAAGTACCCCGTCCCAGCTTTCGGGTTCCCGGTTGTAGTCACCCAGGACGGCCCAGTCCCAGCCGTGGTCATGTGCGTACGCCGCAGCCAGGGACACCAGTCGAGGCGTATCGAAGCCGCGGCCGCCCCCGGTGCGGCCGGCGCTGCCGTGAATGCTGAAGTGCATCACGTTGCTGCCCGCGGGCCTCACCCCGAGGAGCGGCCGCAGCCGGTAGGGGTCATAGGGGTTGGCGATGACGGCCACGTCCTGCACCGGCTGGGTGGTCAGGAAGGCGAGCGCCCGGGTGATGCGCTGCGGGTTCTCGTCGTTGCCCACGACGGGCAGGTAGTACAAGTACCGCTCGGCGCCACGCGAGGTGCCGTCCGGGCGGTAGGCGTAGGCCCCCACGCCGTTCGGCAGACCACCGTTCAACTCACCAGGGTGCGGGAGCTCGTTCTGCGCCAGACGCCGCGCGCCGAAAGGGAGGCTTGCCGGGCTGCCATTGGCGTCCAGCGGAGCTTCCTGGAGCGCCACGACGTTGTGCGTGTTCAGAAGCCGACCGGCCTCCGCCCACTTGTACGTGCCTCCTTGCATGTTCCAGTTCGCCGGCCGGTCCGGCGGATCTCCTCCCTGCGCCGAGGCTGCCCCCGGCATCGCCAGCGTTGCGGCGATCAGGGCGGTCAGCAGCCCGATGACCGCGGTCACCGCGCAGGTGGTACGTGAGGGTTTGAAGCTTGATATCACGTTTGCCTTTCTGGTCCAGGGCATGCCAGAACCCGTTGCATCCTGCACGGACCCTACCGTCCCAAGATCCGGAAGGTGGCGATCTCCCGTCGTTTTCAAGGCAGTTGGCGCATTTCCGTAAAATGGCGCGGACAGCTGGAGGACCAGTCCACGGCTCTGCGAGCCTCTCCGGCCCTGGCTGGCGGGCCTTCGCGGTCGGTGTAGCCGGTCGTGGAGCCGCACTCGAAGGGGCAGTGAGCGAGCGAACGTCCCTGTCGGTCAGGCGACGTGGTTCAGCGTGGGCACAGGCCCGCCGCCACGGTCCCCTCAAGGTGCTGCACGGCTTCGCCGGTCTTCGGTTCAAGGTTCATCGTGACGCTGGCGGCGCGGCCGTCGTCGGTGGCCCCGGCCCAGGTCCCGAAGCCGGGGATGCCGCCGCTGTGGCCCCAGAAGGCGCACTTGTCCGACTGCTGAACGTGCATGATCCCCAGTCCCATGGTGTAGCGGGAGTTCCCCTTCTGCATGGGGATGGTGGTGCGCATCTGCTTGCGCTGGGCCTTCTTGAGGAGAGGGTTGCCGTCATCCTTGAGCAGCGCGGAGAAGAAGCGGTTGAGGTCGGAGTTGGTGGAGACGATCGCGCCCGCCGCCCAGGCCGCGGAGGGGTCGATCTCGGTGACGTTGCGCGCGGGTGCGCCCGTGGGCTCCGGGCGGTAGCCCTGGGGGTGGCGCTCCCGGATGGTCGTCTCGCCGGGGGCAGGGACGTAGGTGTGGCGCAGCCCCAGCTTCTGGATGACGCGCTTGTCGATCTGCTCAGCGAGGGGCCGTCCGGTGACCCGCTCCACGATCAGGCCGGCCACCAGGTAGTTGGTGTTGCTGTACGACCACTTCTTGCCGGGTTTGAAGAGGGCCTTGTGCTTGAGGGCGATGTCGAGGGCGTCGCGGGGTGAGAGGTAGCGGCGCTCCAGGATGTCGCTGGTGACGTCGTCTTCGTAGTCGGGCAGTCCGCTGGTGTGCTGCAGGAGTTGGCGCACCGTGATGCGGGTCCCGTCGATCCTCTCGCCCCGGACGAGTCCCGGCAGATACTTGTCGACCGGCTTGTCGAGGCTGATCTTGCCCTCGCCGACCAGTTGCAGCACGACCGCCGCGGTGAACGACTTGGTGACGCTGCCGATCCGCACCTGGGCGTCGCGGGGCATCTTCGCGTGCGTGTCCCGGTTCCCCACCCCCGCGGTGTAGGTGCGGAAGTTTCCCCCGCCGTCCAGCACACTCGCCAGCGCGCCGGGTGCGTGATCCGAGTCCACCAGCGTCTCGAGACCCTGTCGCACAGGGCCCGGCCGGGCGGCGCTCGCAGGGGCCGCCACACCGGCGGTGACAGCGGTGGCCAGGGCAAGGGTGGTCAGGGCGAGACGTTTACGCATCAGGGTTCCTCCGGAGTGGGGGTGACGGGCCTCAGCGGCGAGATCAACTCTGCTGGAGGCCACCGCCGTTACCCCTCAGGGATGACCCTGACCAGACCCTCCGCCTTCCCGGTACTCCGCTCCCAGAACCTCCCTGGGAGCGGAGTACCGCGCCTCACCTCACTTGTCCTGGCGGCACTTCACAGCCGCGGCGCCGGACGCTCGCCCCGCCCTTCCTTGCCGACCGCTCCGCAGAACTCGGCGTCGACCACGTCGCCCCTCGGGCTCCAGTCGCCATTGCGGTTGTACGTGAGGGTGTGACGGCCGTCCGGAGTGGTCACAGTCTCCGTTTCGGATCCGGGAGTGCCACCGCTGTGGCTCCACAGCTTCGCGTGGCAGCTCGTCCTGACGCTGTACAGCCCGAGGCCGTAACCGGAGTAGAGGGGGTCGCCGGGCGTGGACACCGTCGTCTGCATCTCGGCCAGCTGCTTCTCGGGCAGTAGCTTGCCGCCCATCAGGGCGCTGAAGAACCGGTTGAGGTCGCCGGTCGTGGAGATGCCTTCACCTGCCGCCCAGGCCCAGGACGCGTCGTTCTCGGTGACGTCGTGGATCCTCGTCGCGGCGGGGTCTCTGCTCAGCTTCGAGTACGCCCGGCTGCTCGGCTTCGGCAGGAAGGGATCGGCGCCCGGGAGACGGGTGGTCCGCAGGCCGAGCGGGTTGATGACGCGCTCACGGATCTCGTGCCGGTAGCTGTTGCCGCTGACCTTCTCGATGATCAACCCGGCCAGGATGTAACCGGTGTTGGAGTACGAGTGCTTGGTGCCGGGTGTGAAGTCCGGCTTGTGCGACAGCGCCACCCGTATCAGTTCCCGCGGCGTGTGGGTGTCGTAACGGTGCGCGGGGAAGCCCTCCAGCAGGTTGTCGTGCGCGAACTCCGGGTCGCTGGTGTAGTTGAAGAGCCCGCTGGTGTGGTTGAGGAGTTGGCGCACGGTGATCCTGCGGCCGTCGTTGCCGTTGCCCCGTACGAGGCCGGGGAGCCAGTGCTCCACGGTGTCGTCGAGGTCGAGTCTGCCCTCGGCCTCCATCTGCAGCAGCACGGTCGCCACGAACGTCTTGGTGATACTGCCCATCCGGAACCGGTCGTCGGCGCCGCGCGGCGTGCCGGTCCTCAGGTTGCCGACCCCCGAAGTCCCCTGCCAGGCACGGCCTTTGTCCACTGCCGCGGCCGTGACCCCGGGGACCCCGCCGGCCACCATGGCGTCCATCGCACGCTGGGTCGCCGCGTGCCCCTTCCTGGGCGCCGCGTGTGCGGGGAACGCGAACGCGGTAGCGGCCACTGCCGCCGCGGCGAGTCCCACCACCCCGGTGTGCACTCGTCGACGTACTGCCATGTCGTGCTCCTTTGCAGTCTGAGCGTGCCGTGCCGCGGTCGCGGCACCCACCCGGCCCGTGCACCTCTCGTGAAGCTTGAGGCGACGCGGTGAACCGTGGTCACAGGGATGGACTGCGCCCGGATGCAGGGCAGTTGACGCTCCTTGCGAATCTCGTCCGGGAGGTCGACGGCGGCCAGGAGCACGGTCCTGCCTGGGGTTATCCCGGGGAGTCCGCTCCCATGGCCGGGCTCGTCCTGGGGGCGGACGAACGTCCCCTGCCCCTGAACGCTCCTCTTGGCGAAGGCCGGGCATCACCGGCACCATCCAGCAGAGGCGTTCTTCCGTTCACGAGCATGAATCGCACAGTCGCTTCGCGCGCTCCCGCCGGCATCGTGGCGGCCGGGCGCCGGCACCGACCGCGGTGTTCGCGGGCGGCAGGCCGGACAGTGTCCAGTCGGGGGAGCCACCGATGACGGCCGCTCCGCCAACATCGCGGTGACCATGATCCCAAGTGACGCGGCCGGGCAGCGTGTGGAGGGCCACGGTGGATGCGGCCCGCTGCCGCTGACTCCCCGCTGCCGCTGACTCCCCTCGGTCCGGCCCCCTGCGCGGCCGTCCTCTGCGCGGCCGTCCTCTGCCGGCCCAGGACGGTCAGGTTCAGCCCACCGAGTTCGCCGACCCGGCCTCGACCAGGCCCGACTCGTAGGCCGAGATCACCGCCTGGGCACGGTCGCGGACACCCAGCTTGGCGAAGATGCTGGTGATGTGGTTCTTGACCGTGGAGGCGCTGATGCCCATCGCCGACGCGATCTCGGCGTTGTCGAGACCGGTGGCCAGCAGGTGCCACACCTCGACCTCGCGGGGCGTCAGCTCGCCCATGCCGGGCGACGGCGACGGCGACGGCGGCCGCGGACGGCGGGGCGCGGTGACATAGGCCGAGATCAGCCGGGTGAGCAGGCGGGGCGCCACAGCCGCCTCCCCGCTGTGCACAGTGCGCACAGCCGCCACAAGCTCCTCCGGGGAGGCGTCCTTGGGCAGGAACCCGGAGGCGCCGGCGCGCAGGGCGGCGACCACGTACTCGTCCATGTCGAAGGTGCTCAGCGCCAGGACCCGGCATGCGGGCAGCTCCCGCGCGAGCCGCTCGGTCGCCTGGACCCCGTCGAGAACCGGCATCCGGATGTCCATCACCACGACGTGGGGCCGGTGCTGGTGGGCGAGCTCGACCGCCCGCTGCCCGTCCTCCGCCTCGGCCACCACGTCGATCGCCGGGTCGGGGGTCAGGATCAGGGCCAACCCCCGTCGTACGAGGGGCTGGTCGTCCGCGATCAGTACCCTGATCCGCTCCGCGGGTCCCGTCATCCGAGCTGCTCCTCCTCATCGACCGGCGCCGTCGGCAGGGTGGCCGTGCCCCGGAAGCCATCCCCGTCGAGGCCGCCGGCCACCGTGCTGCCGCCCTGCAGCGCGACGCGCTCGCGCATGCCGGTCAGCCCGTACCCGGTGCAGCCGTGCCGCTGTCGGACACCTCGACGGTGATCCGGTCCGGATGGTACGTCAGCCGCACCCGCGCCTGGGCCCGGCCGGCGTGCTTGCGGGTGTTGGTGAGGGACTCCTGGACGATCCGGAACACCGCCAGGCCGGTGCTCGGCGGCAGCGGACGTTCCTCTGCGCGGACCGTGAAGTCGATGGGCAGTCCGGCCCTCCGGGACTCGCCGACGAGCGGTCCGAGGCTCCCGACACCGGGTTGCGGCGCGGACGGCGCCTTCTCCTCGCCTTCTCCTCCGGCTCGTCGCCGGCCCGCAGCACGTCAAGCGGGTGGCGCATCTCCCGCAGCGCGATGGGCCCCGACAGCTGCATGGTGGTGAGGTGGCGGGCGACGATGTCGTGCAACTCCCGTGCGATGCGGCGATGTTCCTGGGCCACCGCCCGGTCGGCCGGCAGCCTGCGCCGGACCTCCACCGCGTGCCGCCAGTGCTTCACTGCCTCGGCTGCGGCGATGACCAGCACCGAGGCGAGCACGTTGCTCGCCTCGTCCGCGACCGGCGGGGGCAGCGGATGCCCCCGGCCCAGCAGCGTCACGCTGGCCGCCACGAGCGCGGTCGGCGCCGTCACCGCGAGACCGCAGGACCGGGCCACGGCGAACAGCGCCACGACGAGTGTGCCGCCGCCGTTCGAAGCCGGCTCCCAGACGGCTCCCGAAAATGGGTCCCCAATGCACATCAGGCCCGGTACTGATCTCTCAGTACCGGGCCTGACCTGCTATTTCAGCTGTCGGGGTGGCGGGATTTGAACCCACGACCTCTTCGTCCCGAACGAAGCGCGCTGCCAAGCTGCGCTACACCCCGATGTCGTTGCTCCGCTCCCCGTCAGCTTCTGCTGCGCAGGTCGTGGCGACATCGATTACTTTAGCGGACCGGCGCCCTGAGACGAAATCCGGTTTCCGAGGCCCTTCGTCCCGTCCTTCCCCCGCCCCCTCGGCCGGGGCCTCACCCGGTCCAGGCCGACCAGCGCCAGCGCCAGCGCGTAGAAGGCGAGACCGAAGATCACGGCGTTGCCCAGGACCCCGGCGTAGCCGTGCAGGTCGACGTCGAGGAACGGGTACGGGTAGCGCGCCGGGGTGCCCGGCGTCATGATCGCGCCGCGGATCAGGGCGAAGGCGAAGTAGGCCAGCGGGTACAGCAGCCACAGCCCGGCGTGGCGGAGGCGGAGTCCTCCGGGGCGGATGAGGAAGAGCCAGTTCGCGAGCGCGCCCAGCGGCGTCACCGTGTGCAGGAGCTGGTTGGAGACCGAGTGCCAGCCGGTCAGGGGGGCGGCCTCGTCGCCGGTCATCGAGAAGCTGCTCGCGTCGTTCGCGAGGACGAAGTGGTAGACGAGGCCCGTGATGGAGATGAAGAGGAGCGTCCCGCCGGTCAGCCACGGAAGCAGCGGCGGCCGTGCCGCCCACGCCCGCCACGCACTGACCGCGAACACCACCGCCACCAGCACATTGCTCTGGACCGTGAAGTAGCTCAGGACGCGCGGCACGCTGTCGGCGAGGACCAGGTCGATGACGATGCCGGTCAGCGCGGCCAGCGCGACGAGCGCGCGGAACACGGCGGCGAGAGGGCGGCGTACGGGAGGGGGCGCGACCGCTTCGGCCGGAACGCCCCGGGCGCTGAAGGCGTTCCGGGAGTCGAAGGCGCTTCGGGTGCCTTTCACGCCCGGCACACCTCGCACGCCCCTTATGCCCCGCATACCACGCGAAGTCCGGTCTGTCCCGATCATGCCCCCACGGTACGCAGACCCACGCGGGCCCGCCCGCCCGAGGGGCCGCGGAACCCGAGAGGGCCTCAGAAGAGTGCCTCAGAAGGGGGTCTCCGAAGAGTGCCTCAGAAGGGGGTCTCCGAAGGGGGTCTCCGAAGGGGCCCGGAGTGGGGGCTCAGCTCTCCCGGGGCACCAGCGTCAGCAGCGTCGCCTCCGGAGGGCACGCGAGCCGCATCGGCGTGTAGCGGTTGGCGCCGCACCCCGCCGACACATGCAGGTACGACGTGCGGCCCTCGGACTCGTGCGTCGACAGGCCCTTCACCCGGTCCGTGTCCAGGTCGCAGTTGGTGACCAGGGCGCCGTAGAAGGGGATGCAGACCTGGCCGCCGTGGGTGTGGCCCGCGAGGACCAGCGGGTAGCCGTCCGCGGTGAAGGCGTCCAGGGCGCGCAGGTACGGGGCGTGCACGATGCCCATCGAGAAGTCGGCGCCCGTGTCGGGGCCGCCCGCCACCTGTGCGTACCGGTCGCGCTTGATGTGCGGGTCGTCGACGCCGGTCAGGCCGATCTCGTAGCCCTCGATCTTCAGCGAGCCGCGCGTGTTGGTGAGGTTGACCCAGCCCGCGGTGTCGAAGCCGTCGCGCAGGTCCTCCCACGGGTTGTGGATGACGCCGACCGCGGGCTTGTTGCCGTTCAGGCCGTGGCGCCCCTGCACCTTCTCCAGCAAGTACCGGGCGGGGTTGCGCCACTTGGGGCCGTAGTAGTCGTTCGAGCCGAAGACGTAGGTGCCGGGGAACTCGAGCAGCGGGCCGAGCGCGTCCAGGACCTCGGGCACGGCCTCGGGGTCGGAGAGGTTGTCGCCGGTGTTGACGACGAAGTCCGGGCGCAGGCCGGCGAGCGAGCGCAGCCAGCGCTGCTTCTTGCGCTGGCCCGACACCATGTGGATGTCGGAGACCTGCAGGACGCGCAGCGGACGCATCCCCGGAGGCAGGACCGGCACCGTCACTCGTCGCAGCCGGAACAGGCGGGCCTCGATGCCCACGGAGTAGGCGACGGTGGCGGCGGCTGTCGCCGAGATTCCCAGGGGTACTGCGTATCGCGCGCGCATGCGTCCATCGTGTCAGACCGCCACCGCCCCCGAAATCAAGGGGCAGGGCCCCCACCACACCTGCGACAATCTCCCCATGACCACGCTCAAGTCGAAGCTGCAGGAAGACCTCAACGCCGCGATCAAGGGGCGCGACGAGCTGCGCTCCTCGACGCTCCGGATGACCCTCGCCGCCATCACGAAGGAGGAGGTCGCGGGCAAGGAGAAGCGCGAGCTCTCCGACGACGAGGTGCAGAAGGTGATCACCCGCGAGGCGAAGAAGCGCCGCGAGGCCGCCGATGCCTTCGCGCAGGGCAACCGCCCCGAGCAGGCCGAGCGCGAGAAGGCGGAGGGCGAGGTCCTCGCCGACTACCTGCCCAAGCAGCTCAGCGACGAGGAGCTGACGGCCATCGTCACGCAGGCCGTCGAGGAGGCGAAGGCCGCCGGCGCCGAGGGCCCGCGCGCCATGGGCCAGGTCATGAAGATCGTGAACCCGAAGGTGGCGGGCCAGGCCGAGGGCGGCCGCGTCGCCGCGACGGTCAAGAAGCTGCTCGCGGGCGGCTGAGTCCCCGCGTACCTAGGCGTCACCCGCGTACCTAGGCGTACACGCGTACCTAGGCGGACACCCGCGTACCTCGCGTACAAACGCATGGATGCGCGTACATACGTGAATGAGGGCGCCCCCTGCATCAGGGGGCGCCCTCATCGTCGTCAGCCGGGGAGAGGACCGGGCTCAGGGAAGCCAGCCTCCGACCCCGCCGCCTCCGTTGCCGTTGCCGTTGTTCCCGCCGTTGCCGCCGTCGGCACCGCCGATCCAGCCGCCGATGTCGCCACCGCCGCCGTCGCCGCCCCCGTCGGCACCGCCGATGAAGCCGCCGTCACCGCCGTCGTCGCCACCGCCACCGTCGCCACCGCCGTCGATGCCGCCGATGAAGCCGCCGTGGTCGTCACCGCCCGGCTTCCCGTCGTCGTGGGGCTTGTCCTTGTCCTTGCCCTTGTCGCCACCCGGGATGTGGATGGTGTTGAAGCCCGGCGCGGGCTTGCCCGCGAGGGCGCCGGACATGGCGTCGCGCCAGATCGGTCCGGGGACCTCACCGCCGAAGACCTTGTCGTAGGGCTGGCCGCCGATGGTGATGTTCACCATCTGCCGCTTGTGCTGCGGGTCGCCGACCCAGACCGCGCCCGACATGTTCGGGGTGTAGCCGACGAACCAGGCCGCGTAGCGGAAGTCCGTCGTACCGGTCTTGCCCGCGCTGGGACGGCCGCCGCCGAGGCCCGCCTGCTGGCCGGTGCCGTCCTCGACCACGCCCTTGAGCAGTGTGTTGATGGTGTCGGCGGTCTTCTCCGACATCGCGCGCGAGCACGAGGTCTTCGGGACCGGCAGCGACTTGCCGCCGAGCGTGGAGATCGACTCGATCGCGATGGGCGTGCAGTACGTGCCGCGCGAGGCGAAGGTCGCGTACGCGCTCGCCATCGTCAGCGGCGACATCTCCTGCGTGCCGAGCGCGATCGACGGGGCCTGGACCATGTCGTTGCCGTCGGCGCGGTGGACGCCCATCTTGTCGGCCATCTGCGTCACCGGGCAGATGCCGATGTCGCCGATCAGCTGCACGTAGTAGGTGTTGACCGACTTCGCGGTCGCTTCCCGCATGGCGTACGGGCCGACCTCGGACTCGTTCTCGTTCGAGACCTTCGAACCGGCCGTGTTGGACCAGGTCTTGCCGTCACAGGCCGAGACCGAGCTCGGGTACGCCATCTCGTACGGCGACGCGTAGCTCTGCGTCGGCGGCTTGCCACCCTCTATGGCGGCCGCGGCCACGATCGGCTTGAACGTCGAACCGGGCTGGTAGCCGGCGCCGCCGCCCATGTCCTTGTTCACGGACAGGTTGATCGTGGTCTCGTCCTTCTTGAAGCCGTACGGACGCGACTGGCCCATGCCCAGGATCTTGCCGCTGCCCGGCTCGACGATGGTCGCGGCGGTCGCCACCTCGTCGGTCTGGTTCACGTGATCCTTTATCGACGCCTGCACCGACTCCTGCGCCTGCGGGTCGAGCGTCGTGCGGATCTTCAGGCCGCCGCGGTTCCACAGCTTGGCCCGGGCCTCCTTGGTCTTGCCGAAGACCGGGTCGTTGAGGAACACCTCGCGGACGTAGTCGCAGAAGAACCCGGCGCCGTTGACCGAGGTGATGCAGCCGTTCTTCGGCTTGCTGACCTTCAGGCCGAGCGGCTTCTCCTTGGCCTTGTCGGCGTCCTGCTGCGAGATGTCGTGGGTGTCGGCCATGCGCTGCAGCACGACGTTGCGCCGCTTCGTGGCTTCCTCGGTGTCGTTGACCGGGTCGTAGCGGCTCGGCGACTGCACGATCCCGGCGAGCAGCGCCGCCTCCTGGACGTTCAGCTCCTTGGCGGGCTTGGAGAAGTAGCGCTGGGCCGCGGCCTCGACGCCGTACGCCTGCTGCCCGAAGTAGGTGATGTTCAGGTAGTTGTTGAGGATCCGCTTCTTGCCGAGCTTGTCCTCGATCTGGATCGCGTACTTCAGCTCGCGGATCTTGCGCCCGAGCGTCTGCTGCGTGGCCTCGGCGACCTTGGTCGGGTCGTCCCCGGCCTCCTCGACGAAGACGTTCTTCACGTACTGCTGCGTGAGCGTGGAGGCGCCCTGCGAGACGCCGCCGCTCTGCGCGTTCTGGTTCAGCGCGCGCAGGATGCCCTTCATGTCGACCGCGCCGTGCTCGTAGAAGCGCGCGTCCTCGATGGCGACGATCGCCTTCTGCATGTACGGCGAGATGTCCTTGAGCGGCACGACGGTGCGGTCACGCGAGTAGACCGTCGCGATGTTGCCGCCCTTGGCGTCGAGGATCGTGGTGCGCTGACTCAGCGGCGGCTGGCGCAGGTTGGCGGGGATCTCGTCGAATCCCTCGACCGAGCCCTTGGCCGCGAGGCCGAGCGCACCGGCCGCGGGCAGGGCGATTCCGGCCAGGACGGCCCCCGCGAGCACGCTGACACCTAGGAACTTGGCGGCCTGCTGCGTTGGGGACAGACCACCGCCCGAGCGCTTCTTTGGCATGAGGGCAGCCTACGTTCTGATTCGCCGGACAGGCGTATATGCCTTGGCCTAAGCTGCTCTCAACTGTCACAGCAGTGCGGTCCCGTAACAACCCCTCCGCCGTTCCCGAATCCGGTGGACTGTTGTCCGAATCCGCCTCATGCGTCATGGGGCGTCCGTTGTGACCCAACTGAAATTCCCGGTTCCGCCGGGTTCCTCACGCATGTCCTCGGCTCACTCCGTCGGGTGATCTGCCGCTTACGCATAGTCCGTTCGGGCCATTCAAGATTGGGCCCGAAGGGGGTGTTGCGCTGTCGCGACCTTCCGTAACGTCCTCAACTGGCGGCGGTGAATATGCCGCTGCCGCCGTGGGGGAGCCTCGATTCGGGAGAGGACGGCGCCGGTATGGGCTGGGTAACCGACTGGAGTGCGCAGGCGGCCTGCCGCACTACCGATCCGGATGAACTGTTCGTTCAAGGAGCAGCGCAGAACAGGGCCAAGGCGGTGTGCACCGGATGCCCGGTGCGGACCGAGTGCCTGGCCGATGCGCTGGACAATCGCGTCGAGTTCGGCGTGTGGGGTGGCATGACGGAGCGGGAGCGTCGCGCACTGCTGCGCAGGCGTCCGACCGTCACCTCCTGGCGCCGACTGCTCGAGACAGCACGCTCCGAGTACGAGCGTGGCACGGGCCTGCTGCCCGTGGACTTGGAGGACGAGGAGACGTACGAGAGCTACGCGGCGGTGGGTTAGCCGCGCAGGTGTGAGTGGCCTGGCGTGAGTGCTCAGGTGTGAGTGGCCCCGGCGGGAGTGGGTCCCAGTCGCACCGAGTCCGTCGCACCGAGTCCGTCACACCGAGTCCCTTTCACGGAGGCTCAGGCTGCTCCGGCCGGATCGTCATCGGTCGCGAGCCGGTCTCCGATGGCCCGCAGACCTGCGAGGTCATGCACATCCCCGGGAAGCGCGGCCACTTCGGCCACGGCGACCTCGGGGTGGAGCGCGGTGAAGCGGTCTCGCGTGCGCTGTTCGCGCGCGAGCAGCCGCATCCGCTCCGCGTGCAGCCGCAGCAGACCCGCGGTCAGCTGGGTCAGCTGATCCTCGGGGGAGTCTTCGGGAGAGTGTGGACCTTCAGGTGCCTCAGGTGTTTCAGGTGCTGCGGGTGCTTCTGACGGCGCGGGAGTCGAAGGAGCCTCGGAGGCTGAAGTCTCGGGAGCATCAAGGGAGTTGCCGAGGGAGTTACGAACTCCAACCTTCCCTCCCTCCTGATCCACAATGCGGCTCTCCTCAAGATTTTCCGCGGCGGCGAGCGCCCGCTCGGCGGACAGCTGGGCGGCACCGCTGCCGTGCACCCGGTTCAGCACCAGACCGGCGAGCGGCATCTTGTCCGCGGCGAGCCGCTCCACGAAGTACGCGGCCTCGCGCAGCGCGTCCCGCTCCGGCGACGCCACCACGAGGAAGGCCGTGCCGGGCGCCTGGAGCAGCCGGTACGTGGCGTCCGCGCGCGTACGGAAGCCGCCGAACATCGTGTCCATCGCGGCCACGAACGTCTGCACGTCGCGCAGGAGTTGACCGCCCAGGAGCTTGCCCAGGGCGCCCGTCATCATCGACATGCCGACGTTGAGGAACTTCATCCCGGCACGGCCGCCCACCTTCGCCGGGGCCATGAGGAGCCGGATCAGCTTCCCGTCCAGGAAGGACCCGAGCCGCTTCGGCGCGTCCAGGAAGTCGAGCGCCGAGCGCGAGGGCGGGGTGTCCACGACGATGAGGTCCCATTCGTCCCGGGACCTGAGCTGCCCCAGCTTCTCCATCGCCATGTACTCCTGCGTGCCCGCGAAGCCCGCCGAAAGCGACTGGTAGAAGGGGTTGTTGAGGATCGCGCGGGCGCGCTCCTGGTCCGCGTGCGCCTCGACGATCTCGTCGAAGGTCCGCTTCATGTCGAGCATCATGGCGTGCAGGCTGCCGCCGGCCCCGTCGTCGATGCCCTTGACCTCGCGGGGCACGTTGTCGAGCGAGTCGATGCCCATGGACTGGGCGAGTCGGCGCGCCGGGTCGATGGTGAGCACCACGACCTTGCGGCCCCGCTCGGCGGCGCGCAGGCCGAGGGCCGCCGCCGTGGTCGTCTTGCCGACGCCGCCCGAGCCGCAGCACACCACGATGCGGGTCTTCGGGTCGTCGAGCAGGGAGTCGACGTCGAGGGCGAGTGCCGGGTCCAGCGTCATGCGGCGATCCCTTGCTTCCGCAGTTCCGTCGCGAGCTCGTACAGGCCCGCCAGGTCCATCCCCCCGGCGAGCAGCGGGAGTTCGTGCAGCGGCAGCCCCAGGGCGGCGAGGACGGCTCGCTGGTCGCGCTCCAGGGCGTAGCGCTCGGCGTACTCGGTGGCCTGCTCCAGGAGCGGGTCGACGAGCCGCTCCGCGTTCCCGCCGCGCCGGGCCCCGCCGAGGCCCGCCGCGGACAAGGACTTGGCGATGGCCGTACGAGGGGTCTGTTCGAGCCCCAGCTCCAGGGCGGCCTCGTCGAGCAGCGCGGGCCGCACCATGTTCACGATGACGCGCCCCACGGGCAGCTGCGCGGCCTTCAGATCCGCGATCCCGTCGGCGGTCTCCTGGACGGGCATCTCCTCGAGGAGCGTGACCAAGTGCACAGAAGTCTCGGGGGACTTGAGCACCCGCATCACGGCCTGCGCCTGATTGTGTATCGGCCCGATCTTGGCGAGCCCGGCGACCTCGTCGTTGACGTTCAGGAAGCGGGTGATGCGTCCGGTCGGCGGCGCGTCCATCACGACGCAGTCGTACGCGTACCGGCCGCGCTTGTCCTTCCTGCGCACCGCCTCGCACGCCTTGCCGGTCAGCAGGACGTCCCGCAGACCGGGCGCGATGGTGGTGGCGAAGTCGATCGCGCCGAGCTTCTTCAGGGCCCGGCCCGCGCCCCCCAGCTTGTAGAACATCTGGAGGTAGTCGAGGAGCGCCAGCTCGGGGTCGATGGCGAGGGCGTACACCTCCCCGCCCCCGGGAGCGACGGCGATCTTCCGCTCCTCGTAGGGCAGCGCTTCGGTCTCGAAGAGCTGCGCGATGCCCTGCCTGCCCTCGACCTCGACGAGGAGGGTCCGCTTGCCCTCCGTCGCCAGGGCGAGCGCGAGGGCCGCGGCCACCGTGGTCTTGCCGGTACCGCCCTTGCCGCTGACGACCTGGAGCCTGCTCACGCCTTCGAGCCTAACCAGTGCCGGAACGGAGTACGCAGGAGGCCACCATCCGCAGCGGCTACAGTCGGCCACATGACCAAGTGGGAATACGCGACGGTGCCGCTTCTGGTGCACGCGACCAAGCAGATTCTGGACACCTGGGGCGAGGACGGCTGGGAGCTCGTCCAGGTCGTGCCCGGGCCGAACAACCCCGAGCAGCTGGTGGCCTACCTGAAGCGGGAGAAGCAGGCATGAGCGCCGGGGCCGTGGAGGCGAAGCTGGCGGAGCTCGGCCTCACCCTGCCCGAGGTCGTGCCGCCGCTGGCCTCGTACCAGCCCGCCGTGCAGTCCGGCGTGTACGTCTACACCGCGGGCCAGCTCCCGATGGTGGAGGGCAAGCTCCCGGCCACCGGCAAGGTCGGCGCCGAGGTCACGCCCGAAGAGGCCAAGGACCTCGCCCGCACCTGCGCGCTGAACGCGCTCGCCGCGGTGAAGTCGGTGGCGGGCGACCTCGACCGGATCGCGCGGGTGGTCAAGGTCGTCGGCTTCGTCGCCTCGGCCTCGGACTTCACCGGCCAGCCCGGCGTGGTCAACGGCGCGAGCGAGCTGCTCGGCGAGGTCCTCGGCGACAAGGGCGTGCACGCCCGCAGCGCGGTGGGCGTCGCGGTGCTGCCGCTGGACGCCCCGGTCGAGGTCGAGATCCAGGTCGAGCTCACGGAGGCGTGAGCCCGTACGGCCGTGCCGGCTGTGCGCGCGCCGTGGGGCGGCCGGTAGTTGCCCCTCGAACATAAGCGCGCCAAGGGATAGCCTCCGCCCATGGCAAATGGGCAGTGGTACCCACCGGAGTGGCCGGATCGCATCCGTGCCCTGGCGAGCGGGGAGCTGACGCCCGCGACGCCGCGGCGCGCGGCGACCGTGATGCTGCTCCGCGACGCGGCGGCGGGTGCGGGATCCGGTTCCGGCACTCCGCACGCCCCGCAGGTTCACATGCTGCGCAGACGCGCCTCCATGGCTTTCGCCGGAGGCGCGTACGCGTATCCGGGCGGCGGCGTCGACCCGCGCGACGACGACCTCCTGGTCCGCTGGGCGGGCCCCGCGCGCGAGGTGTGGGCGGACCGCCTCGGCGTGCCCGACACGGCGACCGCGCAGGCCGTCGTCTGCGCGGCCGTGCGCGAGACGTACGAGGAGGCCGGCGTGCTGCTCGCGGGCCCCACCTCCGACTCGGTGGTGGGCGACACCACGGGCGCCGACTGGGAGGCGGACCGCGAGGCCCTGGTGGCCCGCGACCTGTCCTTCGCGGAGTTCCTCGACCGCCGCGGCCTGACCCTGCGCAGCGACCTCCTTGCCGCCTGGGCCCGCTGGATCACCCCCGAGTTCGAACCCCGGCGCTACGACACGTTCTTCTTCGTCGCGGCCCTGCCCGCGGGCCAGCGCACCCGCAACGCCTCGACGGAGGCGGACCGGACGGTGTGGATCGCCCCCGAGGAGGCCACCGCCGGCTACGACAGCGGCGAACTCCTCATGATGCCGCCCACCATCGCCACGCTCCGCCAGCTCCTCCCGTACGCCTCCCCGGCCGCGGCCCTCGCCGCCGCCCCCACCCGCGACCTGACCCCGGTCCTGGCCCAGGCACGCCTGGAGGAGGGCGAGTTGGTCCTGACGTGGCCGGGGCACGACGAGTTCACCAAGCACATCCCGACGGGCTCAACGGGCTCAACGGGCTCAACGGGCTCAACGAGCTCGACGAGTTCCACGAGCTCGACGGGCCGGGCCGGAGCAACCGGAGACGCCAAGTGACCGAAGCCGCAGCCCTCCCCGGCCAGCCCCGCGGGCTCGTCGTGTCCGGGCCCGCCACCGACCGCGCCGTGAACGTCCTCGCGCCCAACGCCGACGCCATGACGCTCGACGGGACCAACACCTGGATCGTCTCCGAGCCGGACTCCGCGCTCGCCGTGGTGATCGACCCGGGGCCGCTGGACGAGGGGCACCTGCAGAACGTCGTCGCCACCGCCGGACGCCTCGGCAAGCGCGTCGCCTTGACCCTGCTCACCCACGGCCACCCCGACCACGCGGAGGGCGCGGGCCGGTTCGCGGAGCTGACGGGCACCAAGGTGCGGGCGCTCGACCCGGCGCTGCGGCTCGGGGACGAGGGGCTCGGGGCCGGGGACGTGGTGACCACCGGCGGGCTCGAACTGCGCGTCGTGCCCACACCCGGCCACACCGCCGACTCGCTGAGCTTCCATCTCCCCGCCGACCAGGCCGTGTTGACGGGCGACACCATCCTCGGCCGGGGCACCACGGTCGTCGCGCACCCGGACGGGCGCCTCGGCGACTACCTGGACTCGCTGCGCCGGCTGCGCTCCCTGACCGTCGACGACGGCGTGCACACGGTCCTGCCGGGCCACGGCCCCGTCCTCGACGACGCCCAGGGCGCCGTCGAGTTCTACCTCGCCCACCGGGCCCACCGCCTGGCCCAGGTCGAGACGGCGGTGGAGAACGGACACGTGACGCCCGCGGACGTGGTCGCGCACGTGTACGCGGACGTGGACCGCTCACTGTGGCCCGCCGCCGAGCTGTCGGTGCGGGCACAGCTGGAGTACTTGGGGGAGCACGGGCTCATCGAGGGGTGAGGGGCCGGGCGCCCCCCGGTCATGGGCGGGGCGCCTTCACCCCGTGCACCGCCGCGTACTCCGCGGCCAGCCACGGCCCGAGCTCCTCCGCGTACGAGGCGAGCAACTCCCGGTCGGCCACCGGCTCGTACGCGACGGCGGCCGCGCCCCGGATCCGCTCGCCCCACTCGGGGTAGTACCGCGCGAACGCCCCGGCCATCTCGTCGAGGTCACTGGTCCAGCCGCCCCAGCGCGGCATGACCAGAGTGAAGGCCGTGCGGACGAGATGCCGGGAGATCCGCCGGGACAGCACACGCAGGTCCGCGTCCGTGCCCGCCGCCGCCAACTGCTCGCGCCAGCGCGCCAGACAGAGGGCCAGGTCCCCGTTGGTCTCGCGCGCGAGGAGCCCGTCGGGCCGGTAGCGCGGCAGGAACTCGGCCAGGTCCTCGCCGAGCAGCGGCGTGCAGAGGCAGGCGAGGAACCACCCGAAGTCGTACGTCTCCAAGGGGCTCAGCACCCGGTCCCGCGAGAACAGCAGCGCCCCGACCCCGTCGATCTCCCCGAACTCCCCGTCGAGCGCGCCCCCGACGGCCTCGGCGGCGGCCCGGTCGGCCTCCGTGGGCTCCGCGCGCAGGACGATCAGCAGGTCGAGATCGGACCGCCCGGGCCGCGCCGTCCCCCGCGGAACGGACCCGTAGAGGTACGCACTGTCGAGCCGCGTCCCGAACGCGTCGAGCACCCGGTCCCGCGCCGCCGCGACGACCGGCCGGAACTCGGTCTGTACGCGGGCGAGGGACCCTTCGCGCGCGATGTACCCCTGCTCGTCGAGCCCGGTCCCGGTCCCGGTCCTGGTCCTGGTTCCGGTTCCGGTCCCGGTCCCGGTCCCGGGGCGAGGTTCCGGCTCGCTGACCTCGGTGACGGAGCTGCTCTCCACGGGGGCACCCCTCCAGGCTCAGGGACGGACGGCACGGGACAGCACGATGGGGCCCCGCCCATACCCGGGCGGGGCCCCATCACCGTACGGACGGACCGTACGGACAGCGCGTCAGCGCGACCGCTTGGCCAGTCGCTCCACGTCGAGCAGGATCACCGCGCGCGCCTCGAGCCGCAGCCAGCCGCGGCCCGCGAAGTCGGCGAGTGCCTTGTTGACCGTCTCGCGGGAGGCGCCGACCAGCTGGGCGAGCTCTTCCTGCGTGAGGTCGTGCACCACGTGGATGCCTTCCTCGGACTGCACGCCGAAGCGGCGCGACAGGTCGAGGAGCGCGCGGGCCACGCGGCCCGGGACGTCCGAGAAGACCAGGTCGGACATCTGGTCGTTGGTCTTGCGCAGGCGCCGGGCGACGGCGCGCAGGAGCGCGGAGGCCACCTCGGGGCGGGCGTTCAGCCAGGGCTGGAGGTCGCCGTGGCCCAGGCCGAGGAGCTTCACCTCGGTGAGGGCGGAGGCGGTCGCCGTGCGTGGGCCCGGGTCGAAGAGCGACAGCTCACCGATGAGCTCGCCGGGGCCGAGCACCGCCAGCATGTTCTCCCGGCCGTCCGGGGATGTGCGGTGGAGCTTCACCTTGCCCTCGGTGACCACGTACAGGCGGTCTCCGGGGTCGCCCTCGTGGAAAAGGGCGTCTCCGCGCGCGAGCGTCACCTCACTCATGGAGGCGCGGAGCTCCGCGGCCTGCTCGTCATCGAGCGCCGCGAAGAGCGGGGCGCGCCGCAGAACGTCGTCCACGAGTTCTCTCCTTGTCGACCTGCTCAGGGGATCTTGCTCCCCCGTTTTCAGGGGACCGTGCTCCCCATTTTGCCGGACGGTCCAAACAGTGTGATCAGTCACAAGTCTGCCGCACTGGCGTCGCGTGCCGTGCGGGAGGGGGCCAATTGGGGGCCGATTACCGGGCTCCGGGGCGGATGTCAGTGGCTGGCTCTAGGCTGGCCGGGTGTCCAAAAAGCCGGTGAGAGCGCAGGCCAAGGGGGCTGGGACGGCGACGGGGGCGCACGATTCCGCTGTGGGCGAACAGGCGTGCGCGAGTTCAGTGAATTCCGACAAAGAGGGCAAGTCGGACTCCCGGCGCGCGAGGAAGACGGCGGTTGAGCTCTCTGCCAACGAGAAGGTGGTCCAGAAGGTGACGACAGCCAAGAAGGCGACGTCCGCGGCCAAGAAGACGACGCCTGCCGCCAAGAAGGCGACGCCCGCCAAGAAGGCAGCGACGCCCGCCAAGAAGGCAGCGACGCCCGCCAAGAAGGCAGCTGCCACCAACCAGAAGACAGCCGCCACCAAGAAGGCAGCCATCACCAAGAAGGCAACGGCCACCAAGAAGACAGCGGCCAAGAAAGAAGCGCCCGCCGCCCCCAAGACCGCCCAGGCCACCAAGCCCGAGTCCGCCCTCTCCCTGGTCCGCCGAGCCCGCCGCATCAACCGCGAGCTCGCCGAGGTGTACCCCTACGCCCACCCCGAGCTGGACTTCGAGAATCCCTTCCAGCTCGTGGTCGCCACCGTCCTCTCCGCGCAGACCACCGACCTGCGCGTGAACCAGACGACGCCCGCCCTCTTCGCCCGCTACCCCACCCCCGAGGACCTCGCCGCGGCCAACCCCGAAGAGGTCGAGGAGCTGATCAGGCCCACCGGCTTCTTCCGCGCCAAGACCAAGTCGATCATGGGCCTCGCAGCCGCCCTGCGGGACGACTTCGGGGGTGAGGTCCCCGGCCGCCTCGAAGATCTCGTCAAGCTCCCCGGAGTGGGCCGCAAGACCGCCTTCGTCGTGTTGGGCAACGCCTTCGGCCGCCCGGGCATCACCGTGGACACCCACTTCGGCCGCCTCGTCCGCCGCTGGAAGTGGACCGACGAGGAGGACCCCGACAAGGTCGAGAAGGCCGTCGGCGCGCTCTTCCCGAAGAGCGACTGGACGATGCTCAGCCACCACGTGATCTTCCACGGCCGCCGCATCTGCCACGCCCGCAAGCCCGCCTGCGGCGCCTGCCCGATCGCCCCGCTCTGCCCGGCGTACGGGGAGGGCGAGACCGACCCGGAGAAGGCCAGGAAGCTCCTGAAGTACGAGAAGGGCGGCTTCCCCGGCCAGCGCCTGAAGCCCCCGCAGTCCTACCTGGACGCGGGCGGCCTCCCGGCCCGCCCCCTGGGCGCCTGAAGAGAGGCGGGCGACCCCGCGGAACGAACCGCGGGGCCAAGGGCGTTGTGTTCACACGGACGGGGGTGGCCCATGGCACACACGAGCAGGATCCACGAAGGCACGGACAGGGACAGCACTGACGAGGGCAGCATCGACACGGACGACAGGAACGGCAGAGGCACCGGCGGCAACAGCGGCACCGGCCGGGACGCAGCCCCGGAAGACGGCCACGTGACCCTCTCCACCGACGGCCTCCCCACCTGGCTCGACCCCGTCGTGCGCGCCGCCGGCACCGTGCGCCCCGACCAGCTCAGCCGCTTCCTGCCCCCGGAGAGCGGCGCAGGGCGCCAGTCCGCCGTCCTGGTCCTCTTCGGCGAGGGCGAGCGGGGCCCCGAGCTCCTCCTCATGGAGCGCGCGGGCTCCCTCAGGTCTCACGCGGGCCAGCCCTCCTTCCCGGGCGGCGCCCTCGACCCGGAGGACGGCGATCCGCGGACGGACGGCCCCCTGCGCGCCGCCCTGCGCGAGGCCGAGGAGGAGACCGGCCTCGACCCACGCGGCGTGCAGCTCTTCGGAGTGCTGCCCGCGCTCTACATCCCGGTGAGCGAATTCGTCGTGACGCCCGTCCTCGGCTGGTGGCGCTCGCCGAGCCCCGTCTCCGTCGTCGACCCCGGCGAGACGGCCCGGGTCTTCACCGTCCCCGTGTCCGATCTCACGGATCCGGCCAACCGCGCCACCGCCGTGCACCCCAGCGGGCACAAGGGCCCGGCCTTCCTCGTCGCATCCGCTCTGGTCTGGGGTTTTACGGCGGGAGTGATCGACCGGATCCTCCACTTCGCGGGCTGGGAGCGCCCCTGGGACAGGGCGAAGCAGGTCCCGCTCGACTGGCGCGCATGACAAGGTGGGGGGCTGATGAAGCGACCATGATGCGAGGCGAGGCGTGATTCGGTGAACGTGGTGGACATCCTCCTCCTGCTCGCAGCCGTCTGGTTCGCGGTCGTGGGATACCGCCAGGGCTTCGTCGTCGGCATCCTGTCGGTGATCGGCTTCCTGGGCGGCGGTCTGGTCGCGGTGTACCTGCTGCCGGTCATCTGGGACGCGGCCACGGACGAGGGGACGGTGGGCACGACGGAGGCCGTCGTCGCCGTCGTCATCGTGATCGTCTGTGCCTCGGTGGGCCAGGCGTTCACCACGCACCTGGGCAACAAGCTCCGCCGGTACATCACCTGGCGGCCCGCCCGCGTCCTGGACGCGACGGGCGGCGCGCTCGTCAACGTACTGGCGATGCTTCTGGTCGCCTGGCTGATCGGCAGCGCGCTCGGCGGCACGTCGCTGCAGTCGCTCACCAAAGAGGTCAAGGGCTCGAAGGTGCTCCACGGCGTCAACGACGCCCTCCCTGACGAGGCCGGCACCTGGTTCGACGACTTCTCCTCGGTCCTCGCGCGCAACGGCTTCCCGCAGGTCTTCAGCCCGTTCTCGAACGAGCCCATCAAGGAAGTCAGCCCGCCCGACCCGAAGCTCGCCAAGAGCCGCGTCGCCACGACCGCGCAGAAGTCCATCGTGAAGGTCGTCGGCCAGGCGTCCGGCTGCGGCAAGGTCCTGGAAGGCACCGGCTTCGTCTTCGACGACCGCCGCGTGATGACCAACGCCCACGTGGTCGGCGGCGTCGACGAGCCCACCGTCCAGATCGGCGGCCAGGGCCGCCTGTACGACGCGAAGGTCGTCCTCTACGACTGGGAGCGCGACATCGCCGTACTGGACGTGCCGTCCCTGCAGGCGCCCGCGCTCAAGTTCACCGAGCGCGACGCGAGCAGCGGGGACAACGCGATCGTCGCGGGCTTCCCCGAGAACGGCGCGTACGACGTCCGCCCCGCGCGCGTGCGCGGCCGCATCACGGCCAACGGCCCGGACATCTACCACCGGGGCACCGTCCGCCGTGACGTCTACTCGCTGTTCGCGACCGTCCGCCAGGGCAACTCCGGCGGCCCGCTCCTCACACCCGAGGGGCAGGTCTACGGAGTGGTGTTCGCCAAGTCCCTCGACGACCCGGACACCGGGTACGCGCTCACCGCGGACGAGATCCGCGAGGACATCCGGCGCGGCCGCACCGCCAACCAGCAGGTCGACAGCCAGGGTTGCGCGCTGTGAGGGGAGCTGTGGCGGGAGGGAACGGCTCAGTCGCGGTTGTGGCGTAGCCGCGCCGAGACCCAGCGGGCCCTGCGGCGCAGGATGTGGGGGATGCCGATGCCCTGAGCGGAGACGGCCTGCCCGGGGTACCCCGGATCGTGCCGGCCACCCCTTTCGTGGCTGTTCACCGCTGTGGCCGAGCGGCGATTGCGTGCTGCGTCACTGTAGTCGTGCGTCCAGCCCATACCCCGACGTGTGCCCGTGCCTCATGGTCGGTAACCGCGCACAGGGGCCCCAATTGGCCTATGCGGCAGGCAATTGGCGTTCGTAGGACAGACGTTCCCAGTGGACACGCGTCACCTCAGCCGGACGCCCCGCGAGCCCTCAGCCGGACGCCCGCGAGCCCTCAGCCGGGCGCACACGAGCCCTCAGCGGTCCGGCTCGGGATCCTTCAGCCAGCTCACCAGCTCGCTCGAGAAGGCCACCGGGTCCTCCTCGTGCGGGAAGTGCCCCAGACCGTCGAACAGCCGCCAGCGGTACGGGGCTTCGACGTACTCCCCGGAGCCGGCCGCGCTGCGCGTGCGCAGGACCGGGTCGAGCGAGCCGTGCAGATGCAGCGTGGGCACCCGCACCGGCCGCTTCATGCGCCGGTTGAACTGGATGCCGTCGGGCCGCGCCAGCGAGCGCACCATCCACCGGTACGGCTCGATCGAGCAGTGCGCCGTCGACGGGATGCACATCGCCCGCCGGTACGTCTCCACGGCCTCGTCGTCCGGCAGCCCGGGCCCGGACCAGTCCCGGATCAGCCGCCCCACCAACGCCCCGTCGTCCGCGACGAGTTGACGCTCCGGCAGCCAGGGCCGCTGAAAGCCCCAGATGTAGGACCCGGCCGCGGTCTGCTTCCGGTCGCGCAGCATCGCCGAGCGCCAGCGGCGCGGGTGCGGCATCGACGAGACGACCAGGCGGCGCACCAGCTTGGGCCGCATCACGGCCGCCGTCCACGCGAGATAGCCGCCCAGGTCGTGGCCGACGAGCGCCGCGTCCGGCTCGCCGAGGGAGCGCACCACGCCGGTGATGTCGAGCGCGAGGTTCGCCGGGTCGTAGCCGCGCGGGGTGCGGTCGCTGCCGCCCACGCCGCGCAGGTCCATCGCGACGGCGCGGAAGCCCGCGTCGGCCAGCGCCGTCAGCTGGTGCCGCCACGACCACCAGAACTGCGGGAAGCCGTGCAGCAGCAGGACCAGCGGCCCCTCGCCGAGCTCGGCGATGTGGAAGCGCGCCCCGTTCGCGGCGACGTCCCGGTGGCTCCAGGGCCCTTCGATGCGTACCAGCGAAGGGGGCGCCGTGGGCGCGGGGGACGAGGACGTGGTGTGCTGCGGGGCGGGGTCCGTCATGAAGACGAGCGTGCCACAGCGTCGGCGGCCTCGAGGGCGCGGTCACCGGCAGCGGTACCCGCAGGGCTCACGGCGCGCGGGTGCGGCTTGACGTTCCCCAGTACGGCGGCGGTCTCCTTGGCGGACGCGGCGACCTTCTGCGGGCCCCTGCCCTTCTTGGCCTTCTTCGCGAAGACGACGCCGATCAGCGCGAGCAGCCCGGCCACCAGAACGTTCGCGGCGAACGACAGCACGAAGCAGATCGCCATGTTCCAGTGGCTCCACGTCCGGATCCCGTACGCGAGTGCGAAGCTCAGCATCGGCAGCGAGAAGATGAGCACCGCCCCCGCCGCCGCGAACGCGGCCCCGCCGACCGCGCCGCGCTTGACGTCCTGGCGCAACTGGGCCTTGGCCAGGGCGATCTCGTCGTGCACCAGGGCGGACATCTCGCTCGTCGCCGTGGCGACCAGCTGGCCGAGGCTGCGCTCGGCGCCGACGGGGCCGTCGGGTGCGCTCATCGCGTACTCCCTCTTCATTTCCGGGTGTCTGCCTCAGATCATGCCGGACCGTCGCCCCCGCTGCTCGACCCACCCGCCACTTCAGCGAGCCTGCGGTGTTCGGCGGCCTTCCGCT
The DNA here is from genome assembly GCF_050510915.1 of Streptomyces odontotermitis. NCBI lineage: Bacteria > Bacillati > Actinomycetota > Actinomycetes > Kitasatosporales > Streptomycetaceae > Streptomyces > Streptomyces odontotermitis. Next base: position 45,887 of record NZ_JBNJLS010000013.1, read on the forward strand.
CGTAGATCTCCGCCATCCGCAGGTGGTAGTCCGGCTTGTCCTGTTCGTAGACGTCCGGGATGCCGTCCTGGTCCTCGTCGCGCTCCTCGTCCTCGCACAGCTTGCGGTACTTGGCGTTCCGAACCTTCAGGAGTACGGAGGCGAGCACGGCCGCGATGAGAGAGCCCATCAGGACGGCGGCCTTGATCTCGTCCGTCATCAGCTGGTCGCCCTTGAAGGCGAGTTCACCGATCAGGAGCGAGACGGTGAAGCCGATCCCGGCCAGTGAGGCGACCGCGAACACATCGGGCCAGGCCAGCTCGTCGTTCAGCTCGGCCTTGGTGAACCGCGCGGCCAGCCAGGTCCCGCCGAAGATGCCGACCGCCTTGCCGACCACGAGGCCGAGCACCACACCCAGCGTCTCGGGCCGGGTGAAGACGTCCCCGAGCGCCCCGCCCGAGACCGCGACCCCGGCGCTGAACAGCGCGAACAACGGCACCGCGAGCCCGGCGCTGACCGGGCGTACGAGGTGCTCGATGTGCTCGCCGGGGGAGTGCTCCTCACCGTTCTCGCGGTGGCAGCGCAACATCAGGCCCATGGCGACACCGGCGATGGTGGCGTGGACGCCGCTGTTGTACATCAGGCCCCAGATCGCCAGCGCCAGCGGCACGTAGATGTACCAGCCGCGCACGCGCTTCCTGAGCAGCAGCCAGAAGACGGCGAGGCCGACGACGGCGCCGCCGAGCGCGGCGAAGTTGAGGTCGCTGGTGAAGAAGACCGCGATGATCAGGATCGCGAAGAGGTCGTCGACGACGGCGAGGGTGAGCAGGAAGGCGCGCAGCGCCGACGGCAGCGAGGTGCCGATGACGGCGAGCACGGCGAGCGCGAAGGCGATGTCGGTGGCCGTCGGCACCGCCCAGCCGTCCGTCGATCCGCCGCCGAGGGTGTTGACCAGGACGTACACGAGCGCGGGCACGGCCATGCCGCAGACCGCGGCGATCACGGGCAGCGCGGCCGCCTTGGGGTCGCGCAGATCGCCCGCGACCAGCTCGCGCTTGAGCTCGATCCCGGCGACGAAGAAGAAGATCGCGAGCAGCCCGTCGGCCGCCCAGTGCTGTATGGAGAGGTTCAGGCCGAGCGATCCGGGCCCGATGTGGAAGTCACGGACGGACTCGTAGCTCTCCTTGAGCGGGGTGTTCGCCCAGATCAGGGCGGCGATGGCGGCGATGAGCAGCAGCACGCCGCCGACGGTCTCGGCGCGCAGGGCGTCCGCCACGAAAGTGCGCTCGGGCAGGGAGAGGCGTCCGAGGACCTTGCGGTTGTTCTGGGGTGCGGGCGCGGCCACGGGGGTCGACCTCCGGTCAGGTAGGCAGGACAAAGCACATGCCGACCAGACTTCCCGGCGCACCTAGATGTTTCTTGTCGCGTTGTTGACGCGATCCTTAGGGTACCTAACGTGCGCCCGGACCTATCCGGTGATCTTCACTTTAAGCGCGAAAAGGGCACCCGGCGCGCTCGCCGGGTGCCCTTTTCGCTGTCGTACGGCATCCCCGTACGGGATGTCGTACGGGGATGCCGTGCGGGAGATCAGTCCTCGCTCGGCGCCGCCGGCAGCTTCGACTGGATCAGGTCCATCACGGACGAGTCGGTGAGCGTCGTGACGTCCCCGAGCTCCCGGTTCTCCGCGACGTCCCGCAGCAGGCGCCGCATGATCTTGCCGGACCGGGTCTTGGGAAGCTCCGCCACCGGCAGGACCCGCTTCGGCTTGGCGATCGGCCCGAGCGTCGCGCCCACGTGGTTGCGGAGCTCGGCGACGAGCCCCTCGTCCTCCGCGTTCGCGGTGCCCCGCAGGATCACGAAGGCGACGATGGCCTGCCCGGTGGTCTCGTCGGCGGCGCCGACCACGGCGGCCTCGGCGACGGCCGGGTGCGAGACGAGCGCCGACTCGACCTCGGTGGTCGAGATGTTGTGGCCGGAGACCAGCATCACGTCGTCCACGCGGCCGAGGAGCCAGATGTCCCCGTCCTCGTCCTTCTTGGCGCCGTCACCGGCGAAGTACTTGCCCTCGAAGCGCGACCAGTAGGTGTCGATGAACCGCTGGTCGTCGCCCCAGATGGTGCGCAGCATGGAGGGCCACGGCTCGGTGAGGACGAGGTAGCCGCCCCCGCCGTTCGGGACCTCGTTCGCCTCGTCGTCGACGACGGTCGCGGAGATGCCGGGCAGCGGACGCTGCGCCGAGCCGGGCTTCGTCTCCGTCACACCGGGCAGCGGGGAGATCATCATCGCCCCGGTCTCGGTCTGCCACCAGGTGTCCACGATCGGGCAGGTGTCGCCGCCGATGTTCTTCCGGTACCAGATCCACGCCTCGGGGTTGATCGGCTCACCGACCGACCCGAGGACCCGCAGGCTGCTCAGGTCGAACTTGGCGGGGATGTCGTCGCCCCACTTCATGAAAGTACGGATGGCGGTGGGCGCCGTGTACAGGATCGTGACCCCGTACTTCTGCACGATCTCCCAGAAGCGGCCCTGGTGCGGGGTGTCCGGCGTGCCCTCGTACATGACCTGCGTCGCGCCGTTCGCGAGCGGGCCGTAGGTGATGTAGGAGTGGCCCGTCACCCAGCCGATGTCGGCCGTGCACCAGTAGACATCCGTCTCCGGCTTGAGGTCGAAGACCGCGTGGTGCGTGTACGACGCCTGCGTGAGGTAGCCGCCCGAGGTGTGCAGGATGCCCTTCGGCTTACCCGTCGTACCGGACGTGTAGAGGATGAAGAGCGGGTGCTCCGCGTCGAACGCCTGCGGGGTGTGCTCCGCGGACTGCCGCGCGACGATGTCGTGCCACCACACGTCGCGGCCCTCGGTCCACGCCACGTCCTGCTCGGTGCGGCGCACGACGAGCACCTTGGAGACGCCGTCGACCCGGCTGACGGCCTCGTCCACGGCGGGCTTGAGCGCGGACGGCTTGCCCCTGCGGTAGCCGCCGTCCGCCGTGATGACGAGCTTCGCGTCCGCGTCCTGGATGCGGGCGGCGATGGCGTCGGCGGAGAAGCCGCCGAAGACGACGGAGTGGGCGGCGCCGATGCGCGCGCACGCCAGCATCGCGACGACCGCCTCCGGGATCATCGGCAGATAGACCGCGACCCGGTCGCCCGCCTGAACTCCCAGCTCCGTCAGGGCGTTCGCGGCCCTGCTGACCTCGTCCTTGAGCTCGGCGTAGGTGATGGCCCGGCTGTCGCCGGGCTCGCCCTCGAAGTGGATCGCGACGCGGTCACCGTTGCCGGCCTCCACGTGGCGGTCGACGCAGTTGTACGCGACGTTGAGCTTCCCGTCGGCGAACCACTTCGCGAAGGGCGGGTTCGACCAGTCGAGCGTCTCGGTCGGTTCGGTGGCCCAGGTCAGCCGACGGGCCTGCTCGGCCCAGAAGCCGAGCCTGTCAGCCTTGGCCTGTTCATACGCCTCCGCGGTGACGTTGGCGTCGGCCGCCAGCTCCGCCGGTGGCGCGAACCTGCGCTCTTCCTTCAGCAGGTTGGCCAGGCTTTCGTTGCTCACGACATCTCCCTTTCCCAGGGTGTCCGTTGTGTCCCAAGCCACAGCTCATCAGACGGACAGCCCTGGTGACAAGGGCCTGCGGAAAATTGGTTTAGACCTTTACCCGTCCCGCCGGGGCGACCTGATCGAAGACCTCGTCCAGCGCCGCGTCATCACTGGTGGCACCCGTCAGCAGATACGCCTGGGCCTCTCCCACGTGGAAGTACATACCGTGCAGTTCGAGACTTCCCTCGGCAAGTCGGCGCGCCACCGACTCGTGCGCCCTCAGGTGCTCCAACTGCTGCACCACATTGGTGAGACAGAGCTGCTCGACGGCGTCGGCCGGGGCTCGCCCCGCGAGCCGCGGCCACAGCCCGTCGTCCCGGTCGTCCCGCCCCATCCGCTCCAGGCTCGGCAGGCCGTGCCGCAGCCACCGCTTCAGCGGCGTCTGGGCACCCCCGGGCGGCGTGCCCAGCAGCGCCTGCATCGCCCCGCACCCGGAGTGCCCGCACACGGTGATGGACTTGACCTGCAGCACGTCCACCGCGTACTCGATCGCGGCCGCCACCGAGTCGTCCCCGCTCTCGGCGCCCGGCAGCGGCACGAGATTGCCCACGTTCCGTACGACGAAGAGGTCGCCCGGACCGCTCGACGTGATCATCGACGTGACCACCCGGGAGTCCGCACAGGTCAGGAAGAGCTGCGCGGGCCGCTGCCCCTCGCGCGCGAGCCGCGCCAGCTCGCCCCGTACGTGCGGCGCGGTGTTCCGCTGGAACGCGCTGATGCCGCTGGCCAGTTGGTGCCCGCTGGGCCTGATCTCGTCGTGCCCGTCCTGCGCGGCCTCCTGCGGGCGGTCGCAGTGGTGGTTGCGCCATGGGGTCCAGGGGCGGCAGCAGGAGTGCGCGGCGCTCGCGGGCTCGGCGATCCGCGTCCCGGCCCGCCCGGTCATCTCCACGGTCCCGCCCTGCCCGGTGTGCCCGTCCTGCCAGCACTGCAGCGACTCAAAGGCGGCGTGGTCCATGAAGGACCCGTCCAACTCCACGACGACGTCAGCTCCTTGGGGTACGAGGTGCAGGGTGCGGCTCAGCCGGGGAACCGCGAGGAAGGTCAACTGGCCGCGCACGCGCACGTGGTGGACCCCGTCCTCGTCCTCCGTGTGCGTGATGCGGGTGCGGGCGAGGCGGTGCAGGGCGACGGCGACGGCCACGGCGACGCCGAGCGCGACCCCTTCGAGGACGCCGACGAGGACGACGCCGAGCGTGGTGACCGCGTAGACGAGGATCTCGCGGTGGCGCGTGACCGTACGGATGTGGTTGAGGCTCACCATCTGGATGCCGACGGCCATCACCAGGGCGGCGAGCGAGGCGAGCGGGATCAGCTCCAGGACGGGCACCAGGAGCAGGGCGGCGACAAGAACCCAAACGCCGTGCAGCATCGAGGAGTTCCTGCTCACGGCACCGGCGCGGACATTGGTCACGCTCCGCACCGCCACCCCCGCGACGGGCAGCCCGCCGAGCGCCCCCGACACCACATTGGCCGCCCCCTGCCCGAGCAGCTCCCGGTCGAGGTCGGAGCGCCCCACGCGCGCGTGCAGCGCGGGATCCTGGGCGACCAGCTTGTCCACGGCGACGGCGCCGAGCAGCGACTGCACGCTGCACACCAGCATGATCGTGAGCACCGCCGCGACGACCCCGAGCACGGGCCCCTCGGGCAGCCCGGCCAGCGCGTGACTCCGCCACGACGGCAGGTGCACCTTGTCCAGGCTGATCCCGGAGAGCGAGGCGCAGGCCGTCGCCGTGGCCACGGCCACGAGCGCCGCGGGCACGGCCTTCGCCAGCCGCCCGGCCCGCCCCGGAATCCGCGGCCACAGCAACAGCACCGCCAGCGTGAGCACGCTCATCGACAGCGCGGCCGGATGCAGGTGCGCCAACTGGTCGGGCAGCTCACGGACGTTGCCGATCACCGAGCTGTGCGGCGTCCCGCCGAGCACGATGTGCAGCTGGGCCACGGCGATGGTCACGCCGATCCCGGCCAGCATGCCGTGCACCACGGCGGGGCTGACGGCGAGCGCGGTGCGGGCCACCCGCAGGCAGCCGAGGCCGAGTTGGGCGACCCCGGCGAGCACGGTGATGCCGCACGTCGCCTGCCAGCCGTACTTCTGGATGAGGTCGGCCGTGACGACGGTCAGCCCGGCGGCGGGCCCGCTCACCTGGAGCGCGGAGCCCCCGAACCGCCCGGCGACCAGACCGCCCACGGCGGCGGCGACCAGGCCCGCCTGGAGCGGGGCGCCGGTGGCCAGGGCGATGCCCAGGGAGAGCGGCAGGGCGATCAGGAAGACGGCGATCGAGGCGGACACATCCGCTCCCGCGATGCGGAATCTGCGGTGCGGGGGCGGGGTGTGGGGTCTCGGGGCGCGTGGAGCGTGAGCCGATTCGGTGGTGCGAGTGGGGACGCAGGCAGACATGTTTCCCGTCTCCTCCGGGGCAGCGCGGTCGCGGAACAAGGGGTCCTCCGGGGCTGCCGGAGGGCGGGTCGCGGCCGTGGGTCACGGCGTGCAGCGGCGGGATATCTCAACTCTCGGTAAATGAACCGTAATGCAGAGTAAAGAGCTAGGAAGGATTATCGGGGCAAATGGGGCAATCCCTCACCCTGATGAGTGAATAAGAAGGGTCGTCGGCTTGTCGTACCCGTCCTCCCATGCCTCCGTGCGAGTTTTTGTGCCTATCTGTCCCTATTTGCACGGAGAGAGGTGGGCGGAAGATGGCCGCCACCAGGAGGATCGCCGCGAGCCTCGCCGCCCTCGCGGCCTGTGTCATGGCACTGGCCGGCTGCGCGAGCGGCGAGAGTGGTCAGCACGGCACCAAGGAAGGCGCCCCTGGCGCGAAGAAGGCGGCCGGCGCCTCGGCCCCCAAGAGCGCGGTCCGCCTGATCGGCGACGGCTCCACCGCGTTCACCGGAACTCAGCCGCACCTGCCCAGACCCGAGCGGATGAGACCGGGGCAGAAGCCGCCGCAGTTCGTGGTGTTCTCCTGGGACGGCGCGGGTGAGGACAGCCAGAAGCTGTTCTCCCACTTCCGCAAGGTGGCCAAGGCCAACAACGCCACCATGACGTACTTCCTCAGCGGCGTGTACATGCTCCCCGAGGCGAAGAAGAACCAGTACCGCCCGCCCCAGCACTCGGCGGGCCGCTCGGACATCGGCTTCAATGACCGCAAGGGCATCAAGGACACCGTGGACCAGCTCCGCGGCGCCTGGCTCGAGGGCAATGAGATCGGCACCCACTTCAACGGCCACTTCTGCGGCAAGGGCGGCGGCGTCGGCGAGTGGTCCGTCGACGACTGGAAGAGCGAGATCAACCAGGCCAAGTCCTTTGTGAAGGCGTGGAAGTCCAACACGGGCATGAAGAAGGCGAGCCCGCTGCCCTTCGACTACGACAAGGAGCTGGTCGGCGCCCGCACCCCGTGCCTGGAGGGGCAGAAGAACTTCATGCGCGCGGCCCGCGACATGGGCTTCCGCTACGACACCAGCGGCGTCAACAACCAGCTGTGGCCCAAGAAGAAGGAGGGCCTGTGGGACCTCTCCATGCAGCTGGTTCCGTTCCCCGGCCACTCCTATGAGCAACTCACCATGGACTACAACTACATGGTGAACCAGTCGGGTTCGGCCACCCAGGGCGACCCGGACAAGCAGGAGTTCTGGGGCGACCAGATGCGCGACAGCCTCATCCAGGGCTTCGACCGCGCCTACAAGGGCAACCGCGCCCCGCTGATCATCGGCAACCACTTCGAGTCGTGGAACGGCGGCACGTACATGCGCGCCGTCGAGGAGACCGTCCAGACCGTCTGCAACAAGCCGGAGGTCCGCTGCGTCTCGTTCCGCCAGCTCGCCGACTGGCTGGACGCCCAGGACCCCAAGGCCCTGGACAAGCTCGCCGGGCTCGGGGTCGGCAAGGCCCCCAAGGAGGGCTGGGCGGCCTACCTCTCGGGCAAGGCCGCCCCGGCTCCCAAGGGCGTGCCGGGAGCCCCGGCGGTCAAGCCGTAGCGCCGACGCGCTCGCGCAGCACGAAGCCGGGGTCGACCTGAGCCGTCAGGTCGGCCCCGGTGCGTTCGTTGCCCCAGCTCTGCGCGTTCTTCAGGTGGAAGTGGACCATCTGGCGCGTGTAGCGCTCCCAGTCACGGCTCTCGTACGAGGCGTCCGCGGCGTCCTGAAGGGCCTGCAGGGAACGGCGGTTGGCGTCCTCCAGGAGCTCGAAGGCGGGCGGGCGGCCCTTCTCCATGGCACGCACCCAGTCCGAGTGCCCGACCGTCACCAGGAGGTCGTCACCGACCTCCTCGCGCAGGAAGTCCAGGTCGTCCTGGCCCTGCACCTTGTTGCCGACGACCTTCAAGGAGACGCCGAAGTCCCGTGCGTACTCCTTGTACTGGCGGTAGACGGAGACGCCCTTGCGGGTCGGCTCGGCCACCAGGAAGGTCATGTCGAAGCGGGTGAACATCCCGGAGGCGAAGGAGTCCGAGCCCGCGGTCATGTCGACCACGGCGTACTCGTCCCGCCCGTCGACCAGGTGGTTCAGGCACAGCTCCACCGCACCCGTCTTCGAGTGGTAGCAGGCCACCCCGAGGTCGGCCTCGGTGAAGGGTCCGGTGACCATCAACCGCACGGCGCCGCCGTCGAGTTCGACGGGCCGGGCGCACGCGTCGTACACCGGGTTGTCCTCGCGCACCCGCAGCAGCCGGGAGCCCTCGCCGGGCGGCGTCGTCTTGATCATCGTGTCGGCGGAGGTGATCCGCGGGTTGGAGCCCCGCAGATAGTCCTTGATCAGGGGCAGCCGCGCCCCCATGGCGGGCAGCTCGACGGCGTCCGCCTCGTCGAGCCCGAGCGCGGCGCCCAGGTGTTGGTTGATGTCGGCGTCCACCGCGATGACCGGGGCTCCGGTGGCGGCGAGGTGGCGGACGAAGAGCGAGGACAGCGTGGTCTTGCCGCTGCCGCCCTTCCCTACGAAAGCGATTTTCATAGCCACTTAGAGTAGCGGGTGCCTCACCATGGGTGTCCGGGCCGCGTGAAGAAGACCACTCCTTAGTGGGGCGGCGGACTTGGGTGCGTAGGGTCGTACTCATGAGTACGACCGATCCCCTCGCCGCCCTGGGGGCCCTGCCCGGCGCGGCCGACTCCGTGGACTCCGTGCGCAAGGCCGTGGACCGGGTCTACGGGCACCGGATCATGCGCCGTCGCAGCAACGAGATCACCTCCGAGGCCGCACTGCGCGGAGCCCGTGGTTCCGCCGCGCTCTCGGGGGCCGACTGGGCCCTCGAAGAGGTGCGCAGGCGCAGCGACTTCAGCGGCGACGGCGAGGCGCGCACGCTCGGCGCCGCCCTGCGCCTGACCGCCGAGGCGGGTCAACTCCTGTCCATCTGGCGGCAGTCGCCGCTGCGCGTCCTCGCGCGCCTGCACCTGGTCGCCGCGGCCGAGGCCGACGCCTCCGCGGGCCGTCCGCGCCTGGCGGGCGAGCCGGTCGACGAGCCGCTGGTGGAGCCGCCGGTGCCGGACGCGGACGAGGTGGCGGGCCGGCTCGAGGGCCTCTCGCAGCTGATCATCGCGGGCAGTGAGGCGCCGGCCCTGGTCACGGCCGCCGTGGTCCACGGCGAGCTGCTCAGCCTGCGCCCCTTCGGCTCGTGCAACGGCCTCGTGGCGCGTGCCGCCGAGCGCATCGTCCTGGTGGGCAGCGGCCTCGACCCGAAGTCCGTCTGTCCGGCGGAGGCGGGCCACGCGGAGCTCGGCCGGGCGGCCTATGTGGCGGCGCTCGACGGCTATGCGTCCGGCACTCCGGAGGGCATGGCCGCCTGGATCGCCCACTGCGGCCGGGCGGTCGAGCTGGGGGTGCGGGAGTCGACGGCGGTCTGCGAGGCGCTGCAGCGCGGCGCGGCCTGAGAAGTCCCTGAACAGGGTTGCGGCGGTACGGAGTTCCGTACCGCCGCTGGCATGTTCACCGGGTTACCAAGCGTCCTCGAAGTGTTGCCCATCAGGTCGGGTACTTCGCCCGTCACCTGGTGCGGCTGGCCCGTAATCGACGGGTCGACGTCGCGTGGGTGCTCGATGTTCATGCTTCGGTCCGTGGGGCCTTGTTTGCGTTTAAAGGTGATCCTCTCGGATGTCCTTGGTCTCGCGGGCCGTTGACTCCTTTGTACTCCTGTCCGGGAGTGAGCGGAAGTCCTGGCTGCACTTCTTTACTTTTAGGTTCAAACAAGGGTGAATCGGGCACCTGTTTCGGCCGCCCCGGCAAGGGCCCGCGTGCGGCGGCTGCTCTCGGGCCGCCCGTAGGGCGGATCAGCCGGCCGCAGCCCTGCGCCGGCTCGCGAACCAGACGAGCCCCGCGGTGGCCGCGGCGGCCCCGACGGCGGCCACCGCGACGAGCGCGGGACGGGCCGGTACGGAGAGCGCGGGCAGCCGCTGCTTCAGCCGGACCGGTCGGTGGAAGTCGAGAATCGGCCACTCCCGCGCAAGGGCCTCACGGCGCAGCGCACGGTCGGGGTTGACGGCGTAGGGGTGCCCGACGGTCTCCAGCATCGGTACGTCGGTCGCCGAGTCGCTGTAGGCGTAGCAGCGCTCGAGGTCGTATCCCTCGGACTCCGCGAGCTCCCTGATGGCCTCCGCCTTGGTGGGCCCATAGGCGTAGTACTCCACCTCGCCCGTGAAGCACCCGTCGTCGCCGACGACCATGCGGGTCGCCACCACCCGGTCCGCGCCCAGGAGTTCACCGATCGGCTCGACCACCTCGGCGCCCGAGGTGGAGACGATGACGACGTCGCGGCCCGCGGTGTGGTGCTCCTCGATGAGGGACGCGGCCTCGTCGTAGATGAGGGGATCGATGATGTCGTGCAGCGTCTCGGCGACGATCTCTCTGACCTGCTGGACGTTCCAGCCGCGGCAGAGCGCCGAGAGGTACTCGCGCATCCGCTCGATCTGGTCGTGGTCGGCTCCGCCCGCGAGGAAGACGAACTGCGCGTACGCGGTCCGCAGTACGGCCCGGCGGTTGATCAGGCCACCTTGGTAGAACGACTTGCTGAAGGTGAGCGTGCTCGACTTCGCAATGACCGTCTTGTCCAGGTCAAAGAAGGCCGCTGTGCGGGGCAACGAGTGGTTTTCCACGAGCTCGAGCATAGGGGCCCACCATTCGGCGTAAGCTGGGGCGCGTGGGTTTGCCTGAGAAGGCTCTCGGGTACACCATGGAAGTCACGGATCGTTCGCGACCGTGCTAACCCGGTCTGGCTCCTCCCCCCCCGAGTCGGACCGTGGGGACGACCCCCGCTCTCCCCCCCGGCGGGGGTCGTCGCATGTCCGGATGGGTTTTCTCCGGTTCTTCCCGACCCCTTGGCCGCTCGGCCGCCCGCTTCGACCCCGGGCAAGGCACATCAAGATCCGTCACTGTGTGTAGTCGTAGGGCTGCTCTGTGGAAGTCGCCTTGATGTCACTGGTATGGGTGAAGGGGATATTCACAGCCACTGCGATGTCCACAGTTATTGACCAAGATCCACACGTAATCCGGGATCGCTCCACGCTGATTCCAGTCCGCGAAGTTCATGGCCGGTTTCCATTGGCCGGTTCTTCGTGACGCGCGATGAGGCGTGGGCAAGCGGCATTCGCCGAGGAGTCACAGTGGCTCGCGGCGAGAAGGGGGCTGGGGATCGTGGCTGGGGTCATCACGGAGGACGGGCCGCCGCCGGGGCAGGAGCGGCAGGGCGGGCCACTGATCGTCACGGAGGACGTGGATCTCCTCGACGATCTGCTGAGGCTGTGCGCCGCGGCGGGGGCGCGGCCGGAGGTGCACCACGGGCCGCCCGAGCGCAGAGGCGGCTGGGAGACGGCACCGCTCGTGCTGGTCGGGGACGACGCGGCCGCCCGGGTGCGGTCGGCTCCGCGGCGGCGCGGGGTCGTGCTCGTGGGGCGCGACCAGGACGATCCGGGGGTGTGGCGGCGCGCGGTGGAGATCGGCGCCGACGACGTGCTGCTCCTGCCCGACGGTGAGCGGTGGCTGGTGGACCGCATCGCCGATGTCGCCGAGGGCGCGGGCCGTCCCGCGCTCACGGTGGGGGTGATCGGCGGCTGCGGCGGGGCCGGGACCTCCACGCTGGCGTGCGCGCTGGCCGTCACGGCGGCGCGGGCGGGGCGGCGCACGATGCTCGTCGACGGCGACCCGCTGGGCGGCGGCCTCGACGTCCTCCTCGGCGGCGAGACGGCGGACGGGCTGCGCTGGCCCGCGTTCGCGCAGTCGCGGGGCCGGGTCGGCGGCGGCGCCCTGGAGGAGTCGCTGCCTGAGCTGCACGCGCTGCGGGTGCTGAGCTGGGACCGCGGGGACGCGGTCGCCATTCCCCCGGAGGCCATGCGGGCGGTCCTCGCGGCGGCCCGGCGGCGCGGTGGCGTGGTCGTCGTGGACCTGCCGCGCCGGGTGGACGAGGGCGTGGCCGAGGCGCTGGCGCAGCTGGACCTGGGGCTGCTTGTGGTGCCGTCGGAGCTGCGCGCGGTGGCGGGGGCGCGCCGGGTGGCGGAGTCCGTCGGGATGGTGCTGCGGGACCTACGCGTCGTGACCGCGGGCGGCACGGGACTCGGCGGGCTCGACGCCGAGGAGGTGGCGCGGCTGCTCGACCTTCCCCTGGTGGGCGAAGTGCCCACGGAGCCAGGGCTGTTGGAGGCGCAGGCCGCAGGGGTTCCGCCCGGGGGTGACGCGCGCGGGCCGCTGGCCCGGTTCGGCGCCGCCTTCTGGGAGCGGGCGGCCGTCGCGGAGAGCGCTGGAGGGGGCGTATGAGCGCGGTCGTCGGGGCGCGCCTGCTGGACGGCGTGCGGCAGTGGCTCGCGGAGAAGGGCATCGAGCCGACCCCCGCGCGCGTGGCGGAGGCGCTGCGGGCCCAGGGCGGCGTCCTCGGGGACGCCGAAGTCCTCGGTGTCGCCGCGCAGTTGCGCTCGGAGCTGGTGGGCGCGGGCCCGCTGGAGCCGCTCCTCGCGGATCCGTCCGTGACCGATGTGCTGGTCTCTGCGCCGGACAGGGTGTGGGTGGACCGCGGCGGCGGACTGGAGCTGACCCAGGTGTCCTTCCCGGACGTGACAGCGGTGCGCAGGCTCGCCCAGCGCCTCGCTGCCGTGGCGGGGCGGCGCCTGGACGACGCCCGCCCCTGGGTGGACGCCCGGCTCCCTGACGGGACGCGGCTGCACGCGGTGCTGTCCCCGGTGGCCGTCGGCTCGACGTGCCTCTCGCTGCGGGTGGTCCGGCCGCGGGCCTTCACCCTCGCGGAGCTGGTCGATGCGGGGACGGTGCCCCCCGGCGGCGACCGGATGCTGCGGGCGCTCCTCGACGCCAGGCTGTCCTTCCTGATCAGCGGAGGGACGGGCTCGGGCAAGACGACGCTCTTGAGTGCCCTCCTCGGTCTCGTCGGACGCGGGGAGCGGATCGTACTCGCCGAGGATTCCGCCGAGTTGAGGCCCGATCACCCCCATGTCGTACGGCTGGAGGGCCGGCCGGCGAATCAGGAAGGCGCCGGTCTGGTCGGTCTGGACGACCTCGTGCGGCAGGCGCTGCGGATGCGCCCCGACCGCCTGGTCGTCGGCGAGGTGCGGGGCACGGAGGTCGTCCATCTGCTGGCCGCTCTGAACACGGGCCACGAGGGCGGTTGCGGCACGCTGCACGCGAACGCGGCCTCGGACGTCCCGGCCCGTCTCGAAGCCCTCGGCATGGCGGCCGGGCTCGACCGGGCGGCCCTGCACAGCCAGGTGGCGGCCGCCCTGTCGGTGGTGCTCCATCTCGTACGGGACCGGGCCGGGCGGCGTCGCATCGCCGAGGTGCACGTGCTGGAGCGGGAGGACTCCGGGCTCGTGGTGACGGTTCCGGCGCTGCGGTGGGGAGCGGAGGCGTTCGTCCGTGAGCGGGGCTGGGAGCGGCTGAGCTCCTTGCTCGGGGAGTCCGGGGAGTCCGGGGAGTTCGAGGAGTCGGGGGAGGGGCTGTGAGTGCGGTGGTCGGTGCGGCGGTGCTGTGTGCGGGGGCCGCAGCCTGGCTGACGGTGGGCGGCCGGGACGGGGTGTTGCGGCGGGCGCGGGGGTTGGCCGGGGTCGTGGTGCCCGGCCCGGCGGCGGTCGGGGCGCGGTGGCGTAGGGGGCTCGCGGTCGTCCGGGATCGGTTGCGGCCTGAACTGTGGTGTGCGATCGGCGGGTTGGTGGTCGCGTTCCTGGGGGAGTCCTTGGTGCCGCTGGCCGTGGGTGTGCTGGGGACACCGGTTGTCGGGCGGGCGCGGAAGGCCGGATGGGTGCGCCGGGAGCGGGAGCGGCGGGCCGACCAGGTGATCGCGGTGTGCGGGGCGCTCGCGGGCGAGGTGCGCGCCGGGAGACAGCCGGGAGAGGCGCTGTGCGACGTCGCGGGGGACGGGTTCGGGGCGGCGCGGGGCGCGGTCCTGGCGGCGGCGCGGTTCGGCGGGGATGTGCCGGGGGCGCTGCGTGCGGCGGGGCGGGAGCCGGGCGCGGAGGGGCTGTTGGGGCTCGCCGCGTGCTGGCGGGTCGCGGTGGACCGGGGCGCCGGACTCGCGGCGGGACTTGAGCGGTTGGAGGAGGTACTGCGGACGGAGCGCGATCAACGGTCGGACTTCCGGGCCCAGTTGGCGGGCGCGCGCTCGACGGCGGTGCTGCTCGCGGGGCTGCCCGTGATGGGCCTCCTGATGGGCACGGCCCTGGGCGCGGATCCCCTGCGGGTGCTGCTGCACACGGGCGCGGGGCTCGGTTGTCTGGCCGTGGGCGCGGCACTTGAGGGGGTCGGCGTGTGGTGGGCGGTGCGGATCATGCGGGGAGCGGAGGAGCGATGAGTGTTGTCCACAGGGTGGGGTTGCTCGTGTGGGGTGTGACGGCCGCACTGTGGCTGGTCCTGACGGTGACGGCCGCGCGGCGCGAACGGGTGCTGCGGCGGCGGGGTGCGGTGGTGCTCGGGGTCGTGAGATCTCCGGTGCGGCGATGGCGGTCGGGTTCGGGTTCGGGGCTGAGGCCGGTGCTGGGGCGGCTGGTTCGGTCGGCGGGGATGCGGGGTCCGGCCGTTGTGGCCGGGGTGGGGTGCGCTGGATACGTGCTGGTCGGCGGTGGTGCCGGGGTGCTTGTGGGAGTGGTCGCGGGAGTCGGGGCGTGGTGGCTGCGGCGTGGGCGGGGCCGGGATCCGGAGGCCGGGTTCGACGCCGCCGATGCGGGGCGGCAACTGCCGCTGGCGGCTGACCTGCTGGCCGCGTGCGTGGCGGCGGGGGCGGGGCCGGTCGTCGCTGCGCAGGCCGTGGGGGAGTCGCTTGAGGGGCCGGTGGGGGACCGGCTCGCCCGGGGCGCGGCGGAGGTCCGGCTTGGGGGTGAACCGGCCGAGGCGTGGCGGTGGTTGGGCGAGATACCGGGCGCCGGGCCGCTCGCCCGCCATCTGGAGCGGGCGGGTGCCTCGGGGGCACCCGCGGCGGGGCCGGTGGCGCGGCTCGCCGCGGACTGCCGGGCCGAGCGGGGGCGAGCGGCGACGGCCGGTGCGCGCCGGGCGGCGGTGCTGATGACGGCTCCTGTGGGGCTGTGCTTCCTGCCCGCGTTCATCGCGGTCGGGGTGTTGCCGGTGGTGATCGGGCTGGCCGGCGGAGTGCTGGGTGGCATGACGGGTGGCTGAGACAACTCGGCCGGGAATCTGGGGGATCGGGATGCGGGGAAACAGGTGGGTGCGAGCGGTGTGGCGCCGGATGGTTCGTGCGTGGGGGCGAGAGGCGGGGATGGTGACCTCGGAGTACGCGATGGGGCTGATCGCCGCGGTGGGGTTCGCCGGGCTGCTCTACAAGGTGGTGACGAGTGGGCAGGTGCGGGCTGCGCTGCAGGCGGTGGTGGAGAAGGCGCTCGATGTTCAGTTCTGAGGCCGGCTCCGAGTTCGGCCTCGAGGTCGACCCTGAGTGCGCTTCTCGGTCCGGTGCTGGCGAGCAGCGGGACAGGCACGGTGACGGTGGGTTCGTGACGGCTGAGGCGGCCGTGGTGCTGCCCACGCTGGTGCTGTTCGCGATGGCCCTGGTCTGGGCCCTGTTGGCCGCGGCCGCGCAGATCCAGTGCGTGGACGCGGCCAGGGCGGGGGCCCGGTCGATGGCTCGGCAGGACCCGGAGGGGGTGGCTGTCGCGGCTGCCCGGCAGGCGGCTCCGGGCGGTGCCCGGGTGTCGGTGCGGAGGGCCGGGGACCTGGTGCGCGTCGAGGTCATCGCCGACGCTCCGGGGCCCAGGGCGCTGGGGCTCGGGCTGCGGCTCAGGTCCGAGGCGGTGGCGTTGGCCGAGGAGACGGTGGGGGTGGGTCCGTGAGGGGGAGGGGGGATCGAGGAGCGGCGACCGTGTGGGTCGTCGTGGTGATGGCCGCGCTGTGTGTGGTGTGCGGCGCCGGGCTCGCGCTGGGGCAGGTCGTGGTGGCCCGGCACCGGGCGGGCGGTGCGGCGGACCTGGCCGCCCTCGCGGCGGCGGACCACTGGATGGAGGGGCGTGCAGGGGCCTGTGCGCGGGCGAGACAGGTGGCTGCGGCGCAGGGGACGCGTGTGGTGCGGTGCGCGGTCGTGGGAGAGGTCTCGGATGTGGAGGCCGCGGCGGAGTTCGGGCCGTTCGTCGCGCGGGTCAGGGCGCGGGCTGGGCCTGCGGGGGCGGTGGGGGACGGTGGGGCTGGTGGAGCTGGTGGAGCTGGTGGGGTCAGAGAGTAGGTCAGGGGCGTGGGGGCGTGGGGGTGTAGGGGCTGAGGGGCTGAGGGGCTGGCGAAGGCGCCGAGGGGGGCAGCGGCGAGCGTGGCTGAACCGGCCGGGCAGGGAGGCCAGGTGGGGCCGTCAAGGGCCCGGGGCGGCGGGGCCCGAGTCCGGGTTCTTGTCCGGGTCGGAGCCCGAGTCAGAGTCCGGTTCGACGTCCGGGGCGTCTCGGAGCAGGACCGAGAGGAGGCGGACCGCGCCGCGCTTGTGCAAGGGGTCGTTGCCGTTGCCGCACTTGGGGGACTGGATGCAGGAGGGGCAGCCCGCGTCGCACTCGCAGGAGGCGATGGCGTGGCGGGTGGCCGTCAGCCACTCCCGCGCCGTGTGGAAGGCGCGCTCGGCGAAGCCCGCCCCACCGGGGTGCCCGTCGTACACGAAGACGGTCGGAAGCAGGGTGTCCGGGTGCAGGGGCACCGAGACGCCGCCGATGTCCCAGCGGTCACAGGTGGCGAAGAGCGGCAGCATGCCGATCGAGGCGTGCTCGGCGGCGTGCAGGGCGCCGCCGAGGATCTCCGGGTTCACGCGGGCGGCGTCCAGCTGGTCCTCGGTGACCGTCCACCACACCGCGCGGGTGCGCAGGGTGCGGGGCGGCAGATCCAGCTTGGTCTCGCCGAGCACCTCGCCCGTGATGAGCCTGCGCCGCAGGAAGGAGACGACCTGATGGGTGACCTCGACGGAGCCGTAGCACAACCGCCCCTCGCCCCAGGGGACTTCGACGTCGGTCTCCAGGACGGAGATGGCCGTGGTGTCGCGGGCCGTCGTGGAGTAGGGCGGGGCGGCCTCCTCGACGAGCGCCACCGAGTCCTCCAGGTCCAGGTGGCGGACGAGATACGTGCGGCCCTGGTGCAGGTGGACCGCGCCCTCGTGGACGGTGGTGTGCGCGGCGGAGGCGTCCACGGTGCCGAGGAGGCGGCCCGTGCCCTCCTCGACGATCTGGACGGGCTTGCCGCCCTCGCCGCGGATGTCGGTGAGGTCGGCGGCGCGCTCCCGGCGGGTCCAGTGCCACGCCGTGGTGCGGCGGCGCAGCAGCTTGGCGGCCTCCAGCTGGGGCAGCAGTTCCGCCCCGGCCGGGCCGAAGAGCTCGAAGTCGGCTTCGGTCAGCGGGAGTTCCGCGGCGGCGGCGCAGAGGTGGGGCGCGAGGACGTACGGGTTGTCCGGGTCGAGGACCGTCGACTCCACGGGCTGCCGGAACAGGGCCTCGGGGTGGTGGACGAGATACGTGTCCAGCGGGTCGTCGCGGGCGACGAGGACCGCGAGGGCGCCCTGCCCGGAGCGGCCCGCGCGGCCTGCCTGCTGCCAGAGGGAGGCCCGGGTGCCGGGGTAGCCCGCGATGACGACGGCGTCCAACCCCGAGACGTCGACGCCGAGTTCGAGGGCGGTGGTGGCCGCGAGTCCGAGGAGCTCGCCGGAGTGCAGGGCCCGCTCGAGGGCCCGGCGCTCCTCGGGGAGGTAGCCGCCCCGGTAGGCGGCGACGCGGCGGGCCAGGGAGCGGTCGACCTCGGCGAGCCGCTCCTGGGCGATCACGGAGATCAGCTCGGCGCCCCTGCGGGACCGTACGAAGGCGACGGAGCGCACGCCCTGCACGGTCAGGTCGGTGAGGAGGTCGGCGGTCTCGGCGGTGGCGGTACGGCGGACGGGGGCGCCCTTCTCGCCGTGGAGCTCGGTGAGCGGGGGCTCCCAGAGGGCGAAGACCAGGTCGCCGCGGGGCGAGGCGTCGTCGGCGACCTCGTGGACGGTCAGGCCGGTGAGGCGGCGGGCGGCCACGGCCGGTTCGGCGGCGGTGGCGGAGGCGAGGAGGAAGACGGGCTCGGAGCCGTAGCGGGCGCACAGGCGCCGCAGCCGGCGCAGCACCTGGGCGACGTGCGAGCCGAAGACGCCGCGGTAGGTGTGGCACTCGTCGATGACGACGTAGCGCAGGGCGCGCAGGAAGGAGGACCAGCGCGGGTGGGACGGGAGTATCCCGCGATGCAGCATGTCCGGGTTGGTCAGGACGTAGTTGGCGTACTGCCGGACCCACTCGCGCTCCTCGACGGGGGTGTCGCCGTCGTACACCGCGGGGCGGATCGCGTTGCCGAGGGGGTCCGCGAGCTCGCGGACGGCGCGGCGCTGATCGGCGGCGAGGGCCTTGGTCGGGGCCAGGTACAGGGCGGTGGTGCCCCTGCCGTTGGGGGCCTCGGAGCCGTCGAGGAGGGCGGAGAGCACCGGAGTGAGATAGGCCAGGGACTTTCCGGACGCGGTGCCGGTGGCGACGACGACGGACTCCCCGTCCAGGGCGTGCTCGGCGGCGCGGGCCTGATGGGCCCAGGGGTGCTCGATTCCGGCCGACTGTACGGCGGCGATGACCTCGGCGCGGATGCGGTCGGGCCAGACGGCATACCGGGCCGCCCGCGGGGGCAAGTGCTCCGTATGAGTGACGCGCGCAGCACGGCTCGGCCCCGAGGCCAGCCGGTCAAGGACGGTCCTCGGAGAGGGGCGTGCCGGGGTGTCCGCCGAGGGTCCGCCGGTAGGGGAAAAGTTGGCCATCGACCCCGAGTGTGTCACTGGCGGGATGGACAATGGTCCCAAGGCGTCGTGCTCGCCTGCCGGTAAGTGATTGAATGCCATCGCGGCTGGCGATCCGTCCCGGGGGCGTGGGCCGAGGTGTCCCGAGGGACGACCGCTCGATAGCAAGGTGCTGGAGGATCCGTGGACCTGTCCCTGTCGACCCGTACCGTCGGCGATCGTACGGTCGTCGAGGTCGGTGGCGAAATCGATGTATATACCGCGCCCAAGTTGCGCGAGCAGTTGGTCGAGTTGGTGAACGACGGCAGTTTCCACCTGGTCGTCGACATGGAAGGCGTGGACTTCCTGGACTCGACCGGGCTCGGCGTGCTGGTCGGTGGGCTGAAGCGGGTGCGTGCCCATGAGGGCTCGCTGCGCCTGGTCTGCAACCAGGAGCGCATTCTCAAGATCTTCCGTATCACTGGCCTGACCAAGGTGTTCCCCATTCACACCTCGGTCGAGGAAGCGGTCGCGGCCACTGACTGAGGCCGACCGGATGGGAAGCCCCGGGTCTCGGCCCGGGGCGGCACAGCAGCAGGGGACCGGGCCGCTGGCCCGGCCCCCTGACAGCACGCGCGTATGTCCGAGGGGGATGCATGGCCACCGTTGAACTCCGCTTCAGCGCGCTGCCCGAGCACGTCCGGACCGCCCGCCTGGTGGCGGCCGCGGTCGCGCGCAGGGCCGGAGTGGACGAGGCGGTCCTCGACGAGGTCCGGCTCGCGGTGGGCGAAGCCTGCACCCGCGCTGTCGGACTGCACCAGAGCAGCGGGATCTCCGCGCCGGTGCGCGTCGCACTGATCGAGGACGAGAAGCAGTTCTCCATCGAGGTGGGCGACGAGGCTCCTCGTGCCACGGCCGGTGAGCGGGTGCCGGGGGCCGGGGGCGGCGGCGCCGACGACCCGGACGCCGCCGAGGGCGAGGGCGAGGACGAGATGGGCCTCGCCGTCATCAGCGGGCTCGTGGATGACGTGGAGGTCACCGCGGGCGAGAGCGGCGGCCTGATCCGGATGAGCTGGCCGACGACTCCGGCGACGCTGCTGCCTTGAGTGTCCGGCAGCGCCTTCCGAGCCTTGAGCGTCCGGCAGCGCCTTCCGTGCCCTGAGCGTTCCGAAGTCCCCGGTCCCGGGTGGGCCGATGCCGGACGATGCCGGACTGTGACTGACCTGTTTTCGCCCGGTGGTGAGGGTGTCTCCCGCGGGCCGGGGGCGGTCGTGCGGCGGTCCGGTGGACCTTGACGAGGCCCCAACTCCGTAAGCCTGCTTGAGCGTTGTGCCGTGCGACGCGGGTGTGGATCGTGTCGATGAGCAGGGTATTTCTGCTGGTGGCCGGGGTCCGGAAAATGCTTTTGGACTTTGCCCGGCGCATTGACCTAGATCGTCGATCTTTCGTCAACGCTTTTGGGGCATTACCGCTTTCGGGGGGTAATCGGTGACGTCGATCATTTGCTGAGTAGCAAGGTCACGCCAATTCCGTTTGTGGCGCACTGTTTTGATCAGGTTCCGCTCCCTACAATCCGTCCACATCTTGAGCTCAGCCCAAGCGTCAAGGAGGACGAATGGCGGGGCTTTCTACCCCTCAACAGTTTGACCACCCCTCAACCTTCGCAGCCGCAGTACTGACCGACGACAACCGCCTCATCGTGATGGTCATCGCGGCCGTCGCGGTGGCGGCGCTCGCCGTCGCCTGGGTGCTCGTACGCCAGGTCCTCGCGGCCGGCGAGGGCACCGACAGCATGAAGAAGATCGCAGCGGCGGTCCAGGAAGGCGCAAAAGCCTATCTGGGGCGGCAGTTGCGCACCCTCGGCGTATTCGCCGTCGTGGTGTTCTTCCTGCTCATGCTGCTGCCCGCGGACGACTGGAATCAGCGCGCCGGACGATCGATCTTCTTCTTGATCGGTGCGGCGTTCTCGGCGACCACCGGCTATATCGGCATGTGGCTCGCCGTGCGCAGCAATGTCCGCGTCGCGGCCGCGGCCCGGGAAGCGACCCCCGCGGAAGGTGAGCCGGAAAAGGATCTCACCGCCGTCTCGCACAAAGCCATGAAGATCGCTTTCCGCACGGGCGGCGTCGTCGGCATGTTCACGGTGGGGCTCGGTCTTCTGGGCGCCTCCTGTGTGGTGCTCGTCTACGCGGCCGATGCGCCGAAGGTGCTCGAAGGCTTCGGCCTCGGGGCCGCGCTGATCGCGATGTTCATGCGTGTCGGCGGCGGCATCTTCACCAAGGCCGCCGACGTCGGCGCCGACCTGGTCGGCAAGGTCGAGCAGGGCATTCCGGAGGACGATCCGCGCAATGCCGCGACCATCGCCGACAACGTGGGCGACAACGTCGGCGACTGCGCCGGTATGGCCGCTGACCTCTTCGAGTCGTACGCGGTGACCCTCGTCGCCGCCCTGATCCTCGGGAAGGCGGCGTTCGGTGACTCCGGGCTCGCGTTCCCGCTGATCGTGCCCGCGATCGGTGTCGTCACGGCGATGATCGGCATCTTCGCGGTGGCGCCGCGCAGGGCCGACCGCTCCGGCATGAGCGCCATCAACCGTGGCTTCTTCATCTCCGCGGTGATCTCGCTCGTGCTCGTGGCCGCGGCGGTCTTCGTCTATCTCCCGTCCACGTACGCCGACTTGGACGGTGTCACGGACGCGGCGATCAAGGCCAAGGACGGCGACCCGCGGATCCTCGCGGTCGTCGCCGTCGCCATCGGCATCGTGATGGCCGCGCTGATCCAGCAGCTCACCGGGTACTTCACCGAGACCAACCGGCGTCCCGTCCAGGACATCGGCAAGACCTCGCTGACCGGTCCTGCCACGGTCGTGCTCGCGGGCATCTCCATCGGGCTCGAATCGGCCGTCTACACCGCGCTGTTGATCGGGCTCGGCGTGTACGGGGCGTTCCTGCTCGGCGGTACGTCGATCATGCTCGCGCTGTTCGCGGTGGCGCTCGCCGGTACCGGCCTGCTCACCACGGTCGGCGTCATCGTCGCCATGGACACCTTCGGGCCGGTCTCCGACAACGCGCAGGGCATCGCCGAGATGTCCGGCGACGTCGAGGGCGCGGGCGCACAGGTGCTCACCGACCTGGACGCCGTCGGCAACACGACGAAGGCCATCACCAAGGGCATCGCCATCGCGACGGCCGTGCTCGCCGCGTCGGCGCTCTTCGGCTCGTACCGGGACGCCATCGCCACCGCCGCCAAGGACGTGGGCGAGAAGCTCGGCGACGGGGCGCCCATGAACCTCGTCATGGACATCTCGCAGCCCAACAACCTGGTCGGCCTGGTCCTCGGCGCCGCGGTCGTGTTCCTCTTCTCGGGGCTCGCGATCAACGCCGTGTCCAGGTCCGCCGGAGCGGTGGTCTACGAGGTGCGGCGGCAGTTCCGCGAGCACCCCGGGATCATGGACTACAGCGAGGAGCCCGAGTACGGGCGCGTCGTCGACATCTGCACCAAGGACGCGCTGCGCGAACTGGCCACCCCCGGCCTGCTCGCCGTGCTCACGCCGATCGCGGTCGGCTTCTCGCTCGGCGTCGGCGCGCTCGGTTCGTTCCTCGCGGGCGCGATCGGCACGGGCACGCTGATGGCGGTGTTCCTCGCCAACTCCGGTGGCGCGTGGGACAACGCGAAGAAGCTCGTCGAGGACGGCCACCACGGCGGCAAGGGCTCCGAGGCCCACGCCGCGACCGTCATCGGCGACACCGTGGGCGACCCGTTCAAGGACACCGCGGGCCCGGCCATCAACCCCCTGCTGAAGGTGATGAACCTGGTGGCGCTGCTCATCGCGCCCGCCGTCATCAAGTTCAGCTACGGGGACAACGCGAGCGTCGGGATGCGGGTGCTGATCGCGGTGCTCTCCATCGCGGTCATCATCGGCGCGGTGTACGTGTCCAAGCGGCGCGGGATCGCCGTGGGTGACGAAAGCGACTCCGACCGGGTCGCCAACAAGTCGTCAGCCGATCCAGCGGTGGTGTCGTGAGCGGGTCCGCATAAGACCCGGCACAGCCCAACAGGCGGGCGGACGGCGCTTTTTGAGGCGCCGTCCGCCCGCCTGCGTTTGCCTCCCGTGAGCCTTCTCTCGCCTCGCGCGCCCCGTCGCTCCTTGGTGCAAATGGCTGCAATAGCGGTTGTACCGGACCCCTGTCGTGCAAAGGTCGCCCAGTTGGCGTGTAAGTTCCGGGGCCGAGAGGCCATGGAAGGGACCAATCCGGTGAACAAGAAGCTCGCGGCCGCACTGTCCGGCGGTGCGGTACTGGTACTGGCGTTGTCGGGATGCAGCAGTGACGACGGCAACAAGAAGCTCGACGACTGGGCCAAGAAGGTCTGCGACCAGGTGCAGCCGCAGTCGAAGAAGATCGCGGACGCCAACGCCGCGATCCAGAAGGAGACCTCGGACAACAGCGCGCCGGCAGACGTCCAGAAGACCGACTCCAAGGCGTTCCAGGACATGTCCGACGCCTACAAGGCGATGGGCACCTCCGTGAAGAACGCGGGTGCTCCGCCGGTCGACGGCGGCCAGAAGAAGATGGACGACGCGGTCAAGGAGCTCAACGACATCTCCAAGTCGTACGGGGACTTGAAGAAGAAGGTCGACGGCCTGGACACCAAGGACCAGGCCGCGTTCGCCGACGGCCTCAAGGGTGTCGCGGGTGAGCTGGACAAGTTGAGCAAGAGCGGGAACGAGGCGCTGGACAAGCTGCAGGACGGGGACGTGGGGAAGGCGATGGGCAAGCAGGAGAGCTGCAAGAGCGCGTCTGCCACGCCGTCTTCCAAGAGCTAGGGCGCTCTTCTACGGGGAGTTGGTCTCCCTCTTGCTTGCTCGCCCCCGTCGCCGGTGTGCTCTTCCCGGCGACGGGGGCGGCGTTGTTTCGGGAGGCGCCCGGCGCCGGGGCTGTGCCCACCCGTTCCGCCGTGCGGAACGCCTGCCCACAGCGGGCGGGCTGCCGGGCGGGGTCACGCCTGCGGCACGACTGGCCGCAGCAGCGGACGGTCTCTCGCAGCGGTCACAATGGGGAGCGTGAGTAACAGCAGCCCCTCCTCTTTCCCCTCGTCCGGCCAGCCCGAGATCGCCGCCCGCCTGCGCGACGCGCTGCTCGCCGTCGACTTCACCGCCGACGGTCTGCTCGAACTGCTCGGTGCCCCCGCCTATGCCGCGCTCGCGCGGAGCGAGACCGTGCCTGCCTTGCGGGCGACTCGGGGGGACGGGGCGCTGGCGGCGGTCGTCCGGCTCTTCCTGCTGCAGCAGGCCGTTCCACGCGCGCGCGTGGAGGGGGTCCTGCCGGTGGGCGAGTGCCTGGAGAGCGGGTGGCTCATCGAGGACGAGCACGAGGGCGAGGACGCGGACGGCGACGGTGACGGTGGCTGCGTACGGGCCGGTGTGGATGTGCGGCCGTACGGCGGGCCCGATGGGGAGGACTGGTTCGTCGTCTCCGACCTGGGGTGTGCCGTCGGGGGCGCCGGGGGGATCGGGAGCCGGGACGAAGGGGTCGTGCTCGGGGTCGGAGGGGCGTCCACGACGCTCGCCGGGATCACCGTGCGCACGCCCGTCGCGAGTGCGCTCGATCTCGGTACCGGTTCCGGTATCCAGGCCCTGCACGCCGCCCGGCACGCGACCCGGGTGACCGCGACCGACCTCAACCCCCGTGCCCTGCACATGACCCGGCTCACTCTCGCCCTGTCGGGCGCGCCCGAGGCCGATCTCCGGGAGGGCTCGCTGTTCGCGCCGGTGGAGGACGGAGAGACGTACGACCTGGTCGTCTCCAATCCGCCCTTCGTGATCTCCCCGGGGGCGCGGCTCACGTACCGCGACGGCGGGATGAGCGGGGACGATCTGTGCCGCTTGCTCGTTCAGGGGGCGGGGGAGCGGTTGAACGACGGGGGGTACGCACAGTTCCTCGCCAACTGGCAGCACGTGGAGGGGGAGGAGTGGCAGGACCGGGTGCGGTCCTGGGTGCCGCGCGGCTGTGACGCGTGGATCGTGCAGCGCGAGGTGCAGGACATCACGCAGTACGCGGAGCTGTGGCTGCGGGACGCGGGCGACCACCGCACGGACCCCGCCGAGTACGCGGCCCGCTATGACGCCTGGCTGGACGAGTTCGAGGCGAGCGGGACGCGGGCCGTCGGCTTCGGGTGGATCACGCTGCGCAGGACCGGCGCGGCCGAGCCGTCCGTGACGGTGGAGGAGTGGCCGCACCCCGTGGAGCAGCCGCTCGGCGAGGTGGTGCGCGGGTTCTTCGAGCGCCAGGACTACCTGCGGAGCCACGACGACGCGGCGCTGCTCGCCGGGCACTTCAAGCTCGCCGACGCCGTCGTGCAGGAGCAGGTCGGGCTGCCCGGCGCCGAGGACCCGGAGCACGTGGTGCTGCGCCAGCACCGCGGGATGCGGCGGGCGACGCAGGTGGACACGGTGGGCGCCGGCTTCGCGGGCGTGTGCGACGGGACGCTGAGCGCGGGCCGGATCATCGACGCGATCGCCCAACTCGTGGGCGAGGACCCGGCGTTGCTGCGGGAGCGCACTCCGGCGCAGATCCGCCTCCTGGTCGAGCAGGGGTTCCTGGAGCCGGTTGAGGGCTGAGTCGCTCGGAGCTTGCCTGCCGGTCGGGGGCTGAGTCGCTCGGAGCTTGCCTGCCGGTCGGGGGCTGAGTCGCTCGGAGCTTGCCTGCTGGTTGAGGGCTGACTCCCTTGGAGTCCGCCCGCCGGTCGAGGGTTGAGCCCCTCGCTGCCCGTCCGCCCGTCCGTCCGCCCCGCCTGCCCGTCCCAGGTCCCTCGGGCCCGGGCGGCGGGGGAATCCGGCCAACATCACGGGTACGCGCATCGCGGGTGGACCCGTACGCGGGAAGCGGCAGGCCGTATACGCCGGTGCACAGACGTGCGCGGGTCCGTGCGCAGAAAAGATACGTGCGCCACAGTCGCCACCGGCGCCTCCCGCCGTTCACCCCGAGTTCGCGCTCCCGCCGTCCCGCCGTGTCAGCCTCCCAGGCCGGGGAACCCGCAGCGGTGTCGGAGGGGGAGTCAGGTCATGGAGAGCGCACCAGCGATCTTCGCCGGAACGGTGTTCGCGCTGTTCGGAGCGGCGCTGCTGCTCTGGACGGGGGTGCGCGTGGCCCATCGCTCGCCGGTCGCGCACGGGGTGAGCCCGGTCGCGTCGGCGACGCTCGCCGCGCTGGCCGGGGCGGGGGCGCTGGTCCTCGGGGCGTGGTGCTTCACGCGGCTCTGACCGGGGCCGCGGGTCCCGGCCGACTCCACGGGTCGCCACTCCGGGCGGCAGGAATGGCGGTAGTCGGGTTACCGTTCGAGTGGCCGTTGCGGGCTTTTCCCGTTTGACACGGGGGCGGGATGTACCGTCACACTCCGCAGCGACAGCGCAACGCATACCGCGTACGCAGCGCCGTACGCCTGCCACCGAGCGTCGACCGGAGAGAAGAGCGAAGTTGTCCCCGACCAGCGAGACCGCACAGGGCGGCCGCCGACTCGTCATCGTCGAGTCGCCTGCCAAGGCGAAGACGATCAAGGGCTACCTCGGCCCCGGATACGTAGTCGAGGCGAGCGTCGGGCACATCCGCGACCTCCCGAACGGCGCCGCCGAGGTGCCGGACAAGTACACCGGCGAGGTGCGCCGCCTCGGTGTCGACGTAGAGAACGACTTCGAGCCCATCTATGTCGTCAACGCCGACAAGAAGGCGCAGGTCAAGAAGCTCAAGGATCTCCTGAAGGACTCGGACGAGCTCTTCCTCGCCACCGATGAGGACCGCGAGGGCGAAGCCATCGCGTGGCACCTCCTCGAGGTCCTGAAGCCCAAGGTCCCGGTCAAGCGCATGGTGTTCCACGAGATCACCAAGGACGCGATCCAGGGCGCCGTCCGCAACCCGCGCGAGCTCAACAAGCGCATGGTCGACGCCCAGGAGACCCGCCGCATCCTCGACCGCCTGTACGGCTACGAGGTCTCGCCGGTGCTGTGGAAGAAGGTCATGCCGCGGCTCTCGGCCGGGCGCGTCCAGTCGGTGGCCACCCGGCTCGTCGTCGAGCGCGAGCGCGAGCGCATCGCCTTCCGCTCCGCCGAGTACTGGGATCTGACGGGCACCTTCGGCACCGGCCGCGCCGGTGACGCCAGCGACCCCTCCCAGCTCGTCGCCCGCCTCACCACGGTCGACGGCAAGCGCATCGCGCAGGGCCGCGACTTCAACTCGGTCGGGCAGCTCAAGTCCGACACCCTGCACCTGGACGAGGCGAACGCCCGCGCGCTCGCCGCCGCCCTGGAGCAGACGCAGTTCTCCGTGCGGTCGGTCGAGTCCAAGCCCTACCGCCGCTCCCCGTACGCGCCCTTCCGCACGACGACGATGCAGCAGGAGGCCTCGCGCAAGCTGGGCTTCGGCGCGAAGGCGACGATGCAGGTGGCGCAGAAGCTGTACGAGAACGGCTTCATCACCTATATGCGTACGGACTCCACGACGCTGTCCGACACGGCGGTCACCGCCGCCCGGGCGCAGGTCACGCAGCTGTACGGCAGCGACTACCTGCCGGACAAGCCGCGCACGTACGCCGGGAAGGTCAAGAACGCCCAGGAGGCGCACGAGGCGATCCGCCCCTCGGGGGACCGTTTCCGCACGCCCGCCGAGACCGGCCTGACCGGCGACCAGTTCCGCCTCTACGAGCTGATCTGGAAGCGGACCGTCGCCTCCCAGATGAAGGACGCGACCGGCAACTCGGTCACGGTCAAGATCGGTGGCCGCGCCGCCGACGGCCGCGACGCCGAGTTCAGCGCGTCCGGCAAGACCATCACCTTCCACGGCTTCCTCAAGGCGTACGTGGAAGGCGCCGACGACCCGAACGCGGAGCTGGACGACCGCGAGCGCAGGCTCCCGCAGGTCAGCGAGGGCGACGCGCTGTCCGCCGACGAGATCTCGGTGGACGGCCACGCGACCAAGCCGCCGGCCCGCTACACCGAGGCGTCGCTGGTCAAGGAGCTGGAAGAGCGCGAGATCGGCCGCCCGTCGACGTACGCGTCGATCATCGGGACGATCCTGGACCGCGGCTATGTCTTCAAGAAGGGCACGGCGCTCGTGCCGTCCTTCCTGTCGTTCGCCGTGGTCAACCTCCTGGAGAAGCACTTCGGGCGGCTCGTCGACTACGACTTCACCGCCAAGATGGAGGACGACCTCGACCGCATCGCGCGCGGTGAGGCGCAGGCCGTGCCGTGGCTGCGGCGCTTCTACTTCGGTGAGGGCGAGGGCACCGGCGGCGCCGCCGACGCGGGCAACGGCGACGGCGACCACCTCGGTGGCCTCAAGGAACTCGTCACCGACCTGGGCGCCATCGACGCCCGCGAGGTGTCGTCGTTCCCGGTCGGCAACGACATCGTGCTGCGCGTCGGGCGCTACGGCCCCTACATCGAGCGCGGCGAGCGCGACTCCGAGAACCACCAGCGCGCGGACGTCCCCGACGACCTGGCGCCGGACGAGCTCACCGTCGAGTACGCGGAGGAGCTGCTCGCCAAGCCCAGCGGCGACTTCGCGCTCGGCACCGACCCGGAGTCGGGCCGCGAGATCATCGCCAAGGACGGCCGCTACGGCCCGTACGTCACCGAGGTGCTCCCCGAGGGCACCCCGAAGACCGGCAAGAACGCGGTGAAGCCGCGCACGGCCTCGCTCTTCAAGTCGATGTCCCTGGACACGGTGACGCTCGCGGACGCCCTGAAGCTGATGTCGCTGCCGCGCGTCGTGGGCGCCGACGCCGAGGGCGTCGAGATCACCGCGCAGAACGGCCGCTACGGCCCGTACCTGAAGAAGGGCACGGACTCGCGGTCGATCGAGACCGAGGACCAGATCTTCTCCATCACGCTCGAAGAGGCCCTGGAGATCTACTCCAAGCCCAAGCAGCGCGGGCGCGCGGCCGCGAAGCCGCCGCTGAAGGAGCTCGGCGAGGACCCGGTCAGCGGCAAGCCCGTCGTGGTGAAGGACGGCCGCTTCGGCGCGTACGTCACCGACGGCGAGACGAACGCGACGCTGCGGGCGGCGGACTCCGTCGAGGACATCACTCCGGAGCGGGGCTACGAGCTGCTCGCGGAGAAGCGGGCGAAGGGGCCCGCCAAGAAGAAGACGGCCAAGAAGGCGCCCGCCAAGAAGACCGCTGCGAAGAAGACCGCCGCCAAGAAGACGACGGCCAAGAAAACAGCGGCAAAGAAGACGACGGCCGCGAAGAAGACGACTACGAAGAAGGCCGCTGCCAAGACGACTGCCGCCGCGAAGACGGCTTCGTCCGACGGCGAGTAGGACGCCGCGCAGGAGGGCGAGCAGGACGCCCCGTACGAGTACGCCTCGTACGTCTCGTACGCCGGAATCGTCGCCACCGAAGGGGTGCCCGTATGTTCGGGCGCCTCTTCGGGGAGGCATCCCCTCCAGATAGGCTGGACGGATGACGCGTGCCGAGCAGCCACCGGTCTCAGACCCGGCCCCCGACGACGCCCTGGTCGCAGATTCCCGAGAGCGTGCCGTCCGCGCCCTGCTGCGGGTGCCGCAGCTCAAGCGGTTGTGGAGCGCACAGCTCGTGGGCGGGGTGGGTGACGCGCTCGGCCTGTTCGTCCTGGTGATCCTGGCCCTCCAATCGGCCATCGCCGAGGGCTCCTTCGGGGGCGGCTACCGAGGCGTGGCCTTCGCGGTCACGGCCGTGTTCGGGGCGCGCGTGCTCGCGACGCTGCTCTTCGGGGCGGTGCTGCTCGGGCCGCTGACCTCCCTGACGTCGCCCGACGGGCCCCTTGACCGGCGCTGGACCATGGTCGGCGCGGACGGGGTCAGGGCGGCGCTGCTGATCGTCGCCCCGCTGTGGATCGACTGGACCCCTGACGACGCGCTCGCCATGCTCCTCGTCACCGCCTTCGTCGTCGGCGTCGCCGAGCGCTTCTGGACGGTCGCCAAGGAGAGCGCGGCTCCCGCGCTGCTGCCCGCGCCACCGCTCGAAGGCGCCACGGTGCGGCCGCTGCCGGACCACATGGAAGCGCTGCGGCGCCTCTCCTTGCGGACGAGTTTCGTGGCGCTGCCCCTCGCGGCCGCCACGCTGATCGCGGTCGCCCTCGTCAACAACCTGCTCGGCTCGGGGCTCGACTGGTTCGAGCTGCACCAGGCGGGGCTCTCCTCCTTTGTCGCGGCCGGTCTTCTCGCCGCCTCCTTGTCGATCGTCTACTTCCTGGAGCTGCCCGACGCGCAGACGCCCCGCGCGCGGAGCCCGCTCGAGGGGCTGCGCCGGCCGCGCACCGGCAGCGGCACCGACAAGGGCCGCACCGGCGCGATCCCGCTGCTCGTCGCGGCCTGCGCCGCCGTCGCCGGAGCCATCGCCGCGGCCGTCGCCGTCGCCGTGCTCGAGGCCAAGGACCTGGAGGGCGGGCCCGTCACGTACGGACTGCTCGTCTTCGGACTGACCGGCGGCACCGTCGTCGGCATCCGCATCGCGCCGAAGGTGCTGCCCTCCCTGTCGCGTCGGCGCCTCCTCTCGCTCGCGATCGCCGTCACCGGTGTGGCGCTGCTCGCCGGGGGCCTGGTGCCCGACCCGACGACCGTGCTGCTGATCCTGACGCTCGCCGGAGTGGCCGCGGGCGTCGCCGCCCACACCGGGCACGCGCTGCTCGACCAGGAGGTCGAGGACTACCGCCGGGTGCGCACGACGGAGCATCTCCAGGCCGTCGTACGGCTGTTCATCGCGCTCGGCGCGCTGGCCGCCCCGGTGCTCGCCGCGCTGATCGGGCCGCACCGGCTGGTCAACGGCAAGTTCGTGTTCGACCACGGGGGCGCCTCCTTCACGCTGATGCTGGTGGGCGCGCTGCTGCTCCCGGTGGCCGCCCTGGTCCTCGCCAAGGCCGACGACCGGCAGGGCGTACCGCTGCGCCAGGACCTCCTCGACGCGCTGCGCGGCGGCGACGACCCGGCGCAGGCGCCCGCCGCCGCGGGCTTCTTCATCGCACTGGAGGGCGGCGACGGAGCGGGCAAGTCGACGCAGGCGGAGGCCCTCGCCGAGTGGATCCGCGCCAAGGGCCACGAGGTCGTGGTGACCCGCGAGCCGGGGGCGACGCCCGTCGGCAAGCGGCTGCGGTCGATCCTCCTGGACGTGTCGAGTGCCGGACTCTCGCACCGCGCGGAGGCCCTGCTGTACGCGGCGGACCGCGCCGAGCACGTGGACACGGTGGTGCGGCCCGCCCTGGAGCGCGGCGCCGTCGTCATCTCCGACCGCTACATCGACTCGTCGGTGGCCTACCAGGGAGCGGGCCGCGACCTGTCCCCGACCGAGGTCGCCCGCATCAACCGGTGGGCCACGGGCGGGCTCGTGCCGCATCTGACGGTGCTGCTCGACGTGGCGCCCGAGGCCGCGCGGGAGCGGTTCACGGAGGCGCCGGACCGGCTGGAGTCGGAGCCCGCCGAGTTCCACGCGCGCGTGCGCTCCGGTTTCCTGACCCTCGCCGCCGCCGACCCCGGCCGCTACCTGGTGGTGGACGCGGCCCAGGAGCCGGAGGCGGTCACCACCGTGGTCCGGCACCGGCTCGACGTCGTCCTGCCCCTCTCCGAAGCCGAGATCAAGGCCAAGGAGGAGGCGCGCAAGGCCGCCGAGGAAGAGGCGCGCCGCAAGGCCGAGGAAGAGGCCGCGCGCAAGGCCGAGGAGGAGCGCCTCGAACGCGAGCGCCAGGAGCAGCTCGCCAAGCTCCGCGCCGAGGAAGAGGAGCGCAAGCAGCGCGAGTTGGAGGAGGCGCAGCGCCGCGAGGCCGAGCGCCAGGCCGAGGAGGCCAGGCAGCGCGCCGAGGAGGCCCGGCGCCGGGCCGAGGAGGAGCAGGCGCGCCTGCTCGCCGAGGAGAAGGTGCGCAAGGCCGAGGAGGAGCGCCGCCGCCGGGAGCAGGAGGAAGAGGCGCGGCTGCGGGCCGAGGCCGAGGAGCGCCGGGTCGAGAAGCAGCGCAAGGCGGAGGAGGCGCTGCTGCGCGCGGAGGAGGCGCGGCGCCTCGCGGAGGCGGCTGCGGCCTCGGCGGCCGCGGCCGCGCAGTCCCGGAGCGCGGCGCCTCTCGACAGGCCGCACCTCGACAAGCCGCGCCCTGAGAAGCCGCACTCCGACACGTCGCACCCCGACAACGAGACGACGGTGCCGACGCCGGTCGTGCAGCCGCCCGCGCCCTCCGGTGCGGCGGACGAGACCACGGTGCTGCCGTCCGTACAGCCCGACGCGGAGCAGACCGAGGTGCTGCCGCAGCCGCCCGCGCCGGGTGCGGCCGACGAGACGGCGGTGCTGCCTCCCGTACGGGACGAGCGCCCTGCCGTACGGGACGAGCCTCCGGTCGACAAGGTGCCGCCGGGGTACTTCCGCGACGAGCGGCCCGCCGCCCCGGCCCGGCCTGCGGGCGACGGGAACGACCGGACGCGCGAGCTGCCCCAGGTAGACGCCGAGGGGACGCCGCGCAGGCGCCCCCGCTCGGACTGGGCCGAGGAGACGCCGCTGGACGATCTCCCGTCGCTGGCGGACGAGTTGCTCGGCTCGCCGGACGAGGACGACGAGAGCGGGCGGCGGGGTCGCCGCCGCTGACCTGGGCACATGAGGTGTGGGGCGGCGTTGTCAGTGCTGTGCCCCACAATGAATCCCGCGGCGCGAACCGGGCGTCGCGGGATCGACGGGGCGAAATGAGGGCGGTGACCCATGACCGTATGGGACGACGTGGTGGGTCAGGAGCGCGTCAGCGCGCAGCTCGACGCCGCCGCCCGTGACGCGGACGCGCTGGTCACGGCGGCGGGGACGGACACCCCGCCGCCCGAGGCGTCCAAGATGACCCACGCCTGGCTGTTCACGGGCCCGCCCGGCTCGGGCCGTTCCACTGCGGCGCGCGCCTTCGCGGCCGCGCTCCAGTGCGTCAGCCCGGACCGCGCGCTCGGCGGCGCCCCCGGCTGCGGCTTCTGCGACGGCTGCCACACCAGCCTCGTCGGCACGCACGCGGACGTGGAAGTCGTCCGCACGGACCTGTTGTCCATCGGCGTCAAGGAGACCCGCGACCTGGTCCGCAGGGCCCAGCTCTCCCCGGCGGGCGGACGCTGGCAGGTCATCGTCCTGGAGGACGCCGACCGCCTCACGGAGGGCGCGGGCAACGTCCTGCTGAAGGCGGTGGAGGAGCCCGCTCCGCGCACGGTCTGGCTCCTGTGCGCCCCCTCCATCGAGGACGTGCTGCCCACGATCCGCTCCCGCTGCCGCCACCTCACGCTGCGCACGCCCCCGGTCGACGCGGTCGCCGACGTCCTGGTGCGCAGGGACGGCATCGAACCGGAGGCCGCGGCCGCCGCCGCGCGCGCGACGCAGGGCCACATCGGCCGCGCCCGCCGCCTCGCGACGGACGAGCGGGCCCGCGCGCGCCGCGCCGCCGTCCTCAAGCTGCCCCAGCGGGTCGAGGAGATCGGCGGCTGTCTGCGGGCCGCCCAGGAGCTCATCGACTCGGCCGGGGAGGACGCGAAGCAGATGGCCGAGGAGCTCGACACCAAGGAGACCGAGGAGCTGAAGGCGGCGCTCGGCGCGGCGCAGGGCGGCCGGATGCCGCGCGGCACGGCGGGTGTGATGAAGGAGCTCGAGGACAAGCAGAAGCGCCGCAGGACCCGCACGCAGCGCGACAGCCTTGACCTCGCGCTCATCGACCTGACCGGCCTGTACCGCGATGTCCTCGCCCTCCAGCTGGGCTCTCACCTGGCCCTCGCCAACACGGAGGTGCAGGACATGCTCCAGCGCATGGCGGTCGGTACGTCGCCCGAGTCCACGCTCCGCCGTATCGAGGCGATCGGCGCGTGCCGCACGGCACTCGACCGCAATGTGGCGCCGCTGCTCGCGGTGGAGGCGATGACGGTGGCGCTGCGGGCGGGCTAGCTCTCGCAGGGCGGGCGAACTCTCGCAGGGGGAGGGCTCTCAACGGCCTGGCCGGACGGGCCGGTTGACGAGGTCACTCGTACGAGCGCTCATGGTGACCGTCCGGTCGCGGACGGTTACGCTCGCTTGATGCGCACCAAAGGCTTCCGCCGTGCCAGGCGGCTCCGCACCGCCCCCGCCACCGCCCTCCTCTCCCTCCCCCTCGCCGCTGGGCTGCTCATCTCCGGCTGCTCGGCGGGGAGTTCGTCGGTGGACGCCTCGATGGCCGCGCTGCCCCGCTCGACCCCGCGCGCGCTGTCGGCGTACTACGAACAGCAGTTGAGCTGGCGCGAGTGCGGCGTCCCCGGCTTCCAGTGCGCCACGATGAAGGCCCCGCTGGACTACGCGGACCCCGGCTCCGGCGACATCAAGCTGGCCGTGGCCCGCAAGAAGGCCACCGGCAAGGGCAAGCCGCTGGGCTCGCTCCTGGTGAACCCCGGCGGCCCGGGCGGCTCGGCGGTCGGCTACCTCCAGTCGTACGCGGCGCTCGGCTACCCCGAAGAGGTCCGCGCCCGCTACGACATGGTCGCCGTGGACCCGCGCGGCGTGGCCCGCAGCGAGCCCGTCACCTGCCTCGACGGCAAGCAGATGGACGCCTACACGCAGACCGACATGACCCCCGACGACCCGCGCGAGACGGCCGAACTGACCAGGGCCTTCAAGGAGTTCGCGGCGGGCTGCGAGAAGCGGTCGAGCAAGATCCTTCCGCATGTGTCGACGGTGGAGACGGCCCGCGACATGGACGTGCTGCGCGCGGCGCTCGGCGACGACAGGCTCACGTATGTGGGCGCCTCCTACGGCACCTTCCTGGGCGCGACGTACGCGGGCCTCTACCCGGACCGGGTGGGCCGCCTCGTCCTGGACGGCGCGATGGACCCGGCCCTGTCCGCCCGCCGCATGAACCGCGACCAGACGGCGGGGTTCGAGACGGCGTTCCGGTCCTTCGCGGCGGACTGCGTGAAGCGCGCGGACTGCCCGCTGGGCGGCGGCAGCGCGACGGACGCGGGCACCCGCCTCAAAGCCTTCTTCAAGGACGTGGACCGCAAGCCGGTCCCCGGCGGCGACGGCCGGGAACTGGGCGAGTCCCTGGCCACCACGGGCGTGATCGCCGCGATGTACGACGAGGCGGCCTGGCCCCAGCTGCGCGACGCCCTCGCGGCCGCGATGCGCGACAAGGACGGCGCGGGCCTGCTCGCCCTCTCCGACAGCTACTACGAGCGCGACGGCGACGGCTCCTACGGGAACCTGATGTACGCCAACGCCGCCGTGAACTGCCTGGACCTGGCCCCCTCCTTCACGTCCCCCGACGAGGTCCGCGCCGCCCTCCCCGACTTCGAGAAGGCGTCCCCCGTCTTCGGTGAGGGCCTGGCCTGGGCGTCCCTGAACTGCGCGTACTGGAAGGTGAAGCCCACCGGCGAGGCCCACCGCATCACGGCGGAGGGAGCGGCCCCCATCACGGTGGTCGGCACCACCCGCGACCCCGCCACCCCCTACCGCTGGGCCCGCTCCCTCGCCGCCCAGCTCTCCTCCGGCAAGCTCCTCACGTACGAGGGCGACGGCCACACCGCGTACGGGCGCGGCAGCGAGTGCGTGGACTCGACGATCAACAGGTACCTGCTGAAGGGCACGCCACCCGCGGACGGAAAGCGCTGCTCGCAGGGGTGAGGACGGCCTGTCGGCCGAGCGGGACGGGGGTGTGCGGAGCACCCCCGGAAACTGTGTAGACTTGGCGACGTTGCTGATCGCACCATAGGTGCGGACGGCGTGCCGCCTTAGCTCAGATGGCCAGAGCAACGCACTCGTAATGCGTAGGTCTCGGGTTCGAATCCCGAAGGCGGCTCCACTGGAACCCCAGCTCAGATCGCCCTGAGCTGGGGTTTCGTCGTTCAGCGGATGCGGCGTCGGCGGCGGGAGCGGGCGGCGCGGGTGTCGGGGGTCTCAGTTGTGGTCTCAGTGGGGCCGGACTCCTGCGGGTTGCCTCCCATGCGAGGCAAGATCACAGACATGGGCGGCATGAAGGTCTCTCCCATGCGGCGCATGGCGTCCTTCGAGAGGTGGGAGCGTCCCTTCACATAGCGGCGGGTCTGGCTGATCTGGGTGTGCCGCAGGATCTCCATGATCGTGGGCATGTCGACCCCGAGCTCATTGAGGATCGTGCCCGCTGTGTGACGGCTGCCGTCGTAGAGACGACGGTCGTCGATCCCGGCTTCGGCGAGCAGTTCCTTGAACTCCTCCCAGTCGTCCCGGGGGTCCAGGGGGCGGCCGTCCGGTCGTGAGAACAGGACTTCGTGTTCCTGCCACAGCTCTTCGGCTGCGGTTCGCATCTCCTCCTGTGCTGTGCGATGGCTGAGCAGGTAGGGGATGAAGGCGGACGGGATCGGCACCGGATTGGTGCTCTTCTTCGTCTTAGGGCGGGTGAAGACGAGACCGCCGCCCTTGCGCTCAGGGCAGGCACTGGCGTGCTTCGCGCACGTCTTGGTGCACGGCTTCGGGCAGCCGCGCTTGTAGTTCTTGTGCCGGGTGCAGTTCGGAGGGCAGGGATCGAAGCGGTGGAGGCGCTCGCCGCAGGCGTGCGGGTCGTCGCAGCCGTGCCGCCATTTGAGGCGCTGCAACTGCCACTGGGGGTGGAACAGCTCCGCTTCCAGGTCGACGTAGGGCCAGCGCAGCCCGAGCGTCTCGCCCTGCCGGAACCCCATGCCGACGCCGACGATCCACCGCATGAAGGTGGGCCGCTTCGCGGCGGCTTCGAGGAACGCCTTGGCCTCCTCCTTGGTGAAGGGGTTGGCCTCGGTCTCGTCGATGCTCGGCGGGTCCACGAGGGTGGCGACGTTCTCGCTGATGAGGCGGCGGCGGTGGGCAATCTTCAGGGCGCGGGACAGGATGCGGTGCACCTTCACCACGTGCGAGGGGGCATGCCCGGCATCGAGCATCGCCCGGTACATCCGCTCCAGGTGCTCGGGCTGCAGCTTGTCGATGCGGTGCTGACCGATGCCCGGGATGATGTCGTTGCGGGTCTTGGACCAGTAGTCGTCCAGGGAGCGGGGCTTGAGCTTCAGGCTCGCGATGTCGGTGAGGTAGGTCTCCATCCATTTGGCGATGGTCGGCTTGCGACCCACCTTGGTGGCTCGGCCCTCGTCGCGCTGGCGCTCCAACTCCTTGACCTTGCGCTTGATTTCGGGCTCGGTCTTGGCGCGGCGGTGGCGACGGTCGGGGCTGCCGTCGTCCTTCACACCCATGGTGACGCGGCCGTGCCACCAGCCGTCGCTGCCCTCGTAGATGGACGATTCCATATTGGGCTTGCGGGGGCTCATGCGCTCCTCCGTAAGGGAGGTGGCCCCGAACTTGGTTCGGGGCCACCTCAGTTGGGATGGGTCAGCTGGCCTGGGGGATGAGGCTCGACACGTACGTTTCGAGGTCCGTGCGGCGGATGCGGCGGCAGCGGCCCAGCTTGATGTAGTTCACGACTCCGGCGGCCATGAGTTCGTAGAGGGTCGAGCGGCCGATGGCGAGAGCTTCGGCGGCTTCCTCCGGCGTGTAGAGGAGTCGATCGACGGGTGTGGCGGCGGTGCTCATCCGGGGTGTCTCCTCACGGGCGTGGGACGGGGGCTCTTGGCCCCCGTCCTGTGGGTGCCGCTACTGCCGCTACCTCCGCTACCGCCCTGGTCAGGGGCCTGTTTTCGGTAGCGGGTCGGGTAGCGGTAGCGGATAGGGCGTGGTCTAGCGGCCGATGCGTGGTGATCGGGCGGTAGCGGGTTGGGGGAGCGCGGTAGCGGCCGGAATCGTGCTTCCCGCTACTGGATTCAGGGCCCTGACCTGCGAGGTAGCGGCGGTAGCGGCAGTAGCGGACTTTGCGGGGGGTGGGGGGCAGTAGCGCCGCCAGGCGTCGCTGAGATCGGCGGCGTAGTAGCCCTTGAGGACCCCCGTCCCGGACTTGATGTTGCGGGGTTTGATGGGGGTGAGGTCCTCGGTCGTGTACTCGCCGAGCATCTTCGCCAGGGTCCGTGAGGTGAGGGGCTTGCCGTCCAGGTCGCCCCAGGGGGCCTCGTCCAGGGCGCAGAGGCGTTCGAGGATGGCGACGGTGGGCAGGCGGTCGATGCCGTTGAGGACGTGGTCTCGCAGGTCGGTCAGCAGCCGGACGCCGAGCGATCCCTTGTCGTCGAGCTGGCCTGCGGCGACCAGTTCGACGCAGGCCGCTCGGGCGCGCTCGGGCCAGTGGCCACCGGCCGCGTCGGCGACCGCCAGGAGCGGCTCCCACACATCGGCGGGCCGGTCGGAGACATCCTGGGGCATCTCCGGCCATGCCTCGGCGACCTGGTCGTGCACGGTGGCGGTCCAGTCGGCGAGCCGGTCGCGCAGGGCGTGGCCCTGCTTCTCGTGGACGCGCCGGCGGTAGGGCTCGGCCTTCTCGTTGGGGGCCTTCTTACGCATGCGGATGATGACGGAGCGGGTCAGGATCGTGTCGGGCAGGGAGCCGAGCCCGGCCATGGCGACCGCGCAGAACGAGGAGAACCACTCGGTGCTCTGGTTGGAGCCATCGCCTACGCAACGGAGCGACTTGGCGCCGCGCCGGTAGCCGGAGTTGAGGAACCCACGGACCTCTTCGTTGCCGCCTGCCTTGGGGCCGAAGACGGTGTCGATCTCGTCGAACAGGAGGGTGGGGGTGCCCCCGTCGGCCTCCACGAGGCGGAACAGGGCGTTGGCGGAGGCATTGACCGTGGTCGCCGCGCGTGGGGTGAGGGTTTCCACGATCTCCAGCGCGCGGGACTTGCCCGAGCCGGGTTCCGGGGAGAGGAAAGCGAGGCGGGCGGTGCCGTCGAAGGCGTCGATGAGGTGGGCGTGCGCGTCCCACAAAGCGACGGCGACGTAGGCAGCCTCGGTGGGGAAGACGTTGAAGCGGCGGTGGAACGCTTCGACCTCGTCGAGCAGGGCCGCGCCGTCGATGGTCGGCGTGGGTGAGGTGTTGGTGCTGGTCATGCGGCGTTCCTCCCTTCTGGGGTGGTGCGGAGTGGGCAGAGGGCGCGGTGGACGCTGTGGTCAGCAATCAGGGCGAGCACCTTGGCGCGGCCCACGGCGCTGCGGTCACGGCCGCACAGGCACCGCGAGGTAGCCGTGGGGACGGCATCGCGCGGCGCGCTGATGTGCAGCCAGGCCACGGGAAAACGGCCGTCGCCACGGGGCGGGGCGCTCGGGGCCTGGTCGGTGGGAAGAGCTGAAAGGACGGCCTGACGGCCGTCGCCCTTCGTGCCACGGCCCTCGTCGGGGCCGGCCGCAGACGGGCGTGTACGGCCCGGATGAACGAGCGTGAGGGGCTTTTCAGGGCGGCGGTTCGGGAGTTGGTGGCTCATGCCGTCTGCCGGGGCCGGGCGTTGCGAATGGACCAGTTCAGGGCGGAGCGCAGGGTGGAGCGGCACTCGTACGCCTTGAGTCCGGCCGCCTCCCCCGCCCACTGAAAAGCCTCTTCGACCTCGTGGCGGGAGATGTCGCCCCAGGCCACGAAGCGCCCCATGGCGCGGGCGGAGGTGAACAGCGTCGACTCCCTGGTGCCCTCGGGTGCGGCGGCGATGGCGGCCCGTTCGCGGTCCAGCACCACGCGCGCGAGGCGGGTGGCGTTACGGGGCGGCGCGATGGCGGGCGAGGTGCTGCCCTCGGGCGCGTCCCAGAGCGGGCCGAAGAGCCATCCGGGCAGTTCCGCGAGGGGCACGTCGGCCGTGACTTCGTAGGCGACGCCGTCGACGATGCTGCCTGGGGCGACGACGTAGCCGCCCCAGGCGCGGGTGTCGACCAGGTCAGCGAGGCGGCGGGCGGTGTTGCCTAGGCGGGTGTGGGGCGGGGCGGTGAAGTACAGATGCTGGCCGCCGCTGGGGGTCCGCACCGTGTAGGTGGTGGGGTAGGGCTGCCCGGCGCGCTCGCAGAGCGCCAAGAGGTTTTCCGCGCCGCAAGGCGCGTCCGCACTGCCCTTGCCCTTCGGCACGTCCAGGTCGACGACGACCAGGTTGGCGGGGCCGGTGGCGATGCCGACGTTGAACGGGCTTGTGGCCCAGGCGCGTTGGATGCGCTCGGGGTTGGTGGTGGCGCGCTGCTCCCACTTGCGGTGGCCGGCGGTGCACTCGCCGGTGCCGGTGCAGGTGCGCTCGCCGTGCAGGGCCGGGCTCTTGGCTCCGGGCCGCAGCGGGTGGACGGGCCAGCCGCGGGCGGCAGCCTGAAGCGCTGCGGACAGCAGCGCGGAGGCGTCGGAGTGTGGCATTTTGGAGGTCTCCTGTTCCGTGAAAGGGATGGGGAGGGCCGGGGCGGACGCGGTTCTTTGGCGAGAGAGCGTCCGCCTCGGGCGTGGTGGGATGTGTGCGGGCAGGGCAGACCACGGCGACCGGCAGCCGGGGCGGCGGGCCGTCGCGATCCACGTACAAGAGTCCGGAGGATCCCCGATTTCGGTAGGCCGGGATCCGCTGCTACGCTCCGCCTCTTTGCCCGGACCCGAGGGCTCATCTGCGGGGGCGGCTCGGGCGTCTGCTCGGTGCGTTGAGCAGGACCGATTCGATGGCGCGGCGAGCAAGTTATCCGCGAAGCTACTCTTCGCGGGCCCCGCCAGGGCGGAGCAAGCTGGGCGGGAAGCTACGCTTCCCGCGAGCCCGGCCGGAGGCCGAGCAAGCCATCCCGTTCGCATTGCTTCCGGGAGTCCTGACTGGTCCTCCCCGAGGGCGGGGAGGACCGTAGGCGGGGAGGGCCGGGGAAGCCGTGGTCCTTTGGCGAGAGACCGACCGCCCCGGGCAGAGCTAGAACGGCGGCTCGGCGTCGGCCTTCGCGCCGGTGGACGCGGCGCTGTCCGTACTCCAGGCGTCCGAGCCGGGTGCGGGGGTGGATGCCTGCGGGGCGCGTTCGGGGCGGGCCACGACGAAGCGCAGCGAGGGCCCGATTTCATCGATCTCCAGGGCGAGCATGGAGCGGTTGTCGCCCTCCGGGGTCTGCCAGTTGTGCTGGCGGATACGGCCGAAGGCGACCACGCGCGAGCCCTTCGTCAACGACTCCGCGACGTGCTCGGCGAGCTGGCGCCAGGCCGCGCACTTGAAGAACGTGGAGGTGCCGTCCTTCCACTGGTTGGTGGTCTTGTCGAAGGTGCGCGGGGTGGAGGCGATGGTGAACTTGGCGAGTGCGGTGCCGTTCTCGGTGAACTTCACCTCGGGGTCGGAGGTCAGGTTGCCGACGACAGTGATCGGGGTTTCTCCGAAGGACACGGTTTCTCCCGGTGGGTGTGGTGGGGCCAAAAAGCAGGGCTGATGCGCGGGACGGACTCGCCGTCGTGCACGAGTCATGGTGTGGAGAATCGGGGATTTGACCCGGCCGCAACGTCGCCGTACGGTTCGCCGCTGTCCATGCCTGGCGGAGGCGGGACCGGCGCGAGGCCGAGCAAGCTATACCTTCCGAAACTCCTTGCCACCGTGGGTGGCTGCGGGATTCGGAAGGGGCCTCCCCGAGGGCGGGGCGGCGGTGGCCCGCCGGGCGGGTCAGCCGCTCTTGCGGCCGGCGAGTTTGAGGGTGATGCCGCCGACGCCGATGGGTCCGGCGGCGCCGCTGATGGCGACGGCGGTGTGCACGGCGAAGTCGAGCAGAGTCAGCAGCGCGGCCACCGTCGCGAAGATGCCAAGCGCCCCGGCCGTGGCGAAGGCGATGGGGAAGAGGTAGCTGCCCAGAGGGCGGCCCTCGTGGTTGCTGGTCTGGACGACGATGACGACGGGCTGCCCGGTGGCCTCGGCTCGGCGGTAGGCGTCGGCGGGGATGTGCGGGGCGATGATTCCGGGCGGTGCGCGGTGGGGCATGTGGTGCTCCCTTCCGGCAGTCCAAGGGCACCGCGAGGCGCCCGCACGACGGGTTTGTGCGGGCGCCTGGTGGTGACGGTGTGTGGTTGTACTGGCTAGTGACTACTGGCAAGCGAGGAAAGCCTGTTGAGGGGCGTGGCTTGTCAGTAGCGGGGTTCTACTGGCTAGTGGCAAGTTGGCAGTGGCCACTAGCCAGTAGCTGTGCGTGACCGTTTCAGGCGTGGTCGGGGTGGACGTAGACGGAGTGCGGGCCGTTGTCGCGGTAGACCAACTCCCCGCGTTCGGCAGCGGCCTTGAGCGCGTCGCGCACGGCCTGCCGACTGCGGCCCACGAGGTCGGCCACGGCGGAGGGCTTCATGCCCATCGTCCCGGCGGACTCGATCGCGTCGATCGCTTCGGCCAGCCACTCCGGCCCCTGCGCCTCTGGCTCGCGGGCCGGGGGCTCGGTGTCGTCCTTGCGGAAGGCGGACAGGTTCAGCCCCGGCCGCTGAGGGCGCTCCTCACGCGGCCGGCGGGCGGGTCGGGGTTCCTCGGTGGTACCGAAGTGCTCGTCGATCTGTTCCAGGAACCGTGCGGCGAGTTCGTCCTCCGCGCTGCGCCCGCTCTCGTCGGGCCCGGGGTCGCGCAGGGCGGTCAGGTTCAGCCCGCGCCGCTCCTCCTGCCCGCCGTCGGCCGTATTGACCGGTCCGAGGGCGGCAGGGGTGGCGCCGTCGCGCATCCACGCGATGCGGTCCGCGTCCCAGCGTCGTGCGTACGCGTCCCCGGCGGCCTTGGCGGAGACGGCATCCAGGCGGGGATGCCGGTCGCTGGTGGCGGCGACGATCTCGCGGATCTGGTGGGGCAGGATCCGCCACGCCTTGAACAGGCCGACCGGCGACTCCGGGGTGCCCATGAACCCGGCACCCTTGTACGGGGCCTGCTCCGGGCGCAGGCCCCGTGAGCCGGGGAACATCTTGGAGAGGTCCATGCCCTCGGTCTCGCCGCCGGTCAGGGCGACGCGGACCTTGGCCTCACGGCGGATCATCAGGTTCCCCAGCACGCTGCCGGTGGCGCCGAGGGCGGTGAGGACGGTGCGTACGCCCATGGCGCGGGCGATCCGGATGACTTCGAGGATCTTCTCTCCGAGCTTGCGCACGGACCGGTCGTTGCTGGTGAGGATCTCGGCGCCCTCGTCGATGACGAGCTCGATCTGGGGAATCGACGGGCTGATGGGGAGCAGGTCGGTGTTCTCGCGGGCGAGGAGGTCTTGGTAGGCGACCTTGCGGTAGCGGGCCACCGCGAGCGCGGTGTCCAGCATGAGGAGGGCCTCCTCGTGGGTGGAGGCGAGCCAGTCGATGCCCGGCCGCATCGGCCGCCCCGATCCGGTGGAGTCGAGTGCGGGCAGGACCCAGGGCAGGCCCGCGGATCCGGCGTTGAGGTCGATGACCCAGGTGAGCACGTCGGTGGCGCGGGCGAACCCGGCCAGGATGACGTGCACCATGTTCGTCTTCCCGGAGCCGGTGGGCCCGACCACCAGGGCGCACTGTTCGCGCAGGTGGGTCAGGATCTCGTCGGCGTTGGAGCGGTAGCCCCAGGGGATGCCGGTCAGCACGGAGAGCGGTCCGTAGCCGGTGGGGTAGGCCGTTGCCGTCTCCAGCACGTTGGCGGTGCCGACGTCGATGATGCAGCGGCCCTGGTGGACGCCGGGCCCGGCGGTGACGGTGCAGCCGTGCGGCAGCCGGGCATCCGCCGACAGCGCCGCCGACTTCTTGGCGATGGCGTCGTAGATGGCACCGCCGGGCAGCTCGGCGTCGAGGCTGAACCCGGTCCCGGCCGCCCACTTCTCGACAGCGAGGATGCGTACCCGGATGCCGCAGACCCGCTCGATACGCTCGGCCCACTCCTCGGCGATCGACCGCCGCTCGGCGGACAACTCGGCGGTGATCTGCCGCTGTTCGGCGGCGATGGCCTCCTCCTCACGGGCCTCCTCATGCAGGTTGGTGGAGCGGGTGGAGGCGCCCATGCCGACGCCGATCGCGGCCAGCGAGCCAAGGGCCTGCCAGGTGAGGGGGCCGTGGGTCATGGCCCAGGTGGTCCAGCCTCCGCCGATGAGCCAGGAGGCGGCGCGGGCGGCGATGGTGCGCCCTGCGTTGCGCAGGCGGAGTCCGGCGGCGGCGTGGCCGAGGGCTCCGGCGCCTCCCACGGCGAGGGCCCAGCCGGGCGGCATGCCGGTGGCGGCTCCGCAGGTGGCCACGGCGAAGGCGCCGGTGGTGGCGGACAGGGCGCCGGTCACGGGTCCGTGACCGGCTGCCCAGTCCCACACCGGGCCCGTGCCGAGCTCCACCGCAGACTCTGTCTTCTTGCTGTTCTTGCTGGTCACTTGGGGCTCGGTGTGTGTCGACATCAGTTGACGTTCCAGCCCTTCTCGGCCTCGGTGCCGTTGCGGGGGTCTTCGTGGCGGGCGATGTCGTGCTCGTGGATCTCGCGGAAGCGCGGGCCGAGATCCACGGCGGCGTCCACGGCGGTCAGGAGGGTCTTGTAGATGTCGTCGAAGCCGTCGGCCACCTCCTTCTCGAAGGCGAACTCCTGGTCCGAGCGCTCGGCCAGGATCAGGAAGGTCTTGGCGACGCACTCCAGCGCGGCGGGAAGGTTGTCGATCATGTCGACGACCTCCATGTTGCCGTCCGGGCTGTAGTTGGCCGCGGCGTTCTGCATCTCGGATGCGGCCTCTTCGAACTTGAATCCAGACACGTTCTCGACCTCCGAAACAGTCGGGTAGCTGTGCGGAACCAGGTGGGCGGGACGCTCGACGCGGTCCCCGATCTCGGACTGACCGGCGGCGTCGGCGTCGGCTTCCTCGGCGGCGCGGGTGGCGCGGATCTGCCAGTCCCGCATGGCCCGCTTGGCGTGGGCCTTGGCCATCAGGCGCCGGTACAGGCGCCGTCCGGGGTGGATGAGCCAGGGGATGCCGAGCTTGCGGCCGAGGGGGCTGGTCAGGCAGCCCACCAGCCCCAGCGCGCCTCCCAGGACCCCGGCGAGCAGGCGCTTGCCGAACAGGCGGGCTGCCGAGCGCCACAGGGCCCACCGGGCCTTCCTGCGGGCGGGCGCCTTACGCACCGCATCCCGCTTGGCGGCCAGTGCGGCGTCGGTCTTGCGGTCCTGGCGGGCACGGGCCTTCTCCAGCAGCGCACGCGCCCCGGAGGCGGCTTTGCG
Organism: Streptomyces odontotermitis; assembly: GCF_050510915.1. Taxonomy (NCBI): domain Bacteria; kingdom Bacillati; phylum Actinomycetota; class Actinomycetes; order Kitasatosporales; family Streptomycetaceae; genus Streptomyces; species Streptomyces odontotermitis. The sequence continues at coordinate 90,570 of NZ_JBNJLS010000013.1, forward strand.
CCCGCCCCAGGCCGCGGCCCGGCCGAGCGGGCCGCGGCCGCCGTTGGCGTCGCGTTTGGCCTGCTTGGCAGCGGCCTTCGCATCCCGGCGGGCGTCAGCGACGGCGCGGCGGTCTTCCTTGGCCTGCTGGCGGGCGGCCGAACGGGTCGGCGTCTGCTGCTTGTTGGCCGCCCGCAACGCGCGGGCCTGCGCCAGCTTCCCCGCCCCCGCACGACCAGCACCAGAACGCCCCGCGCCGCCCGGACCGGAACGCCCACCCAGCGACTTGCGGGCGCCGCCCCGGCCGGACGGAGCCCGGTGCTGACCGGCACCGCGCCCGCCACCCGAAGGCGTGCGGGAGGTGGTTCCTCGGCTCGAAGTCGTGGGCCGTGTGCGGGGGCTGGTCGCGCGGCTTCCCCCGGCTGTGTTCCTGCCGGTGGTTGTGCCGGTGGCCGCTCGCGTGCCGCGCCCCTGGCCCGGCAGCGGGCGGCCCGGCCGTACGGTGTCGGCGCGGGCAGGCTTCTTGGCCTCGGGTTTGGTGGTGTCGCGGCCGGTTGTGGTGCGCAGGTCGGCGTCACGGTCTTCGGCGGCCAGGCGGCGGGCGCGGACCACGGCGGCGACCGTGCCGACCACCGCCAGGCCCCCGGCGGCAGCGGCGGCACCCAGCGGGCCACCGACCAGACCGCCCGCGCCCACCAGCCCGGCGGTCGTGTTCGCTCCGGACAGGGCCAGTGGCATCACCGGATAGCCACCCGGCGCATGCGCCAACTCCCCCGTCGGCTCCGGTTCGGGGGCGGGGTCGCTGGTGGGCGGTGGGTCGGGGGGCGGGTCCGGTGTGGCCGTGGGGGCCGCTACCGGTTCGGTGCTGAGGTCGGTCATGCTGAGCACACTCCTTTGGGAGAAAGGCCCCGGCCGGATCTGTGGAAGGTGAGGGCCGGGCCCGACTGGTGCCGAACAGGGCAGGTCACAGCTGCTGACGTTCGAGGGCGAAGAACACGACGGTGAACCCGCCGTAGCCGAACTCGCGCGCCGCGTACGCCCGGATCTCCTTGTAGAGCCGGGAGCGGGTCGTTCGGCTGGGGTCGACGTGGATGACGTCGGAGATCGTGGCGTGGCCCGCGCTGCCCAGTTGGGCGGTGAGGATGTAGTGGAAGCTGACCAGCTCAGAGGCCGTGTCGGCTTCGGGAGCCGTGGTCACTGCGTGCTCCTCGCGGAGGTCGGCCGGTCAGAGGGTGAGGTGGTTGGGGTGCGCGGCGGCGATCTCCTGCCAGCGGCGGCTCTCCGCCGGGTCCGCGTTCTGCACGCGGACCTCGAAGGTGCAGCCCTTGACCGTGCAGCGGTGCACCGTGCTGGCCAGCGCCCTGCTCACGTCCATCAGGAGCCACAGGGCGGAGGAGAGGACCGCGAGCACGCACGGGGTGATCAGGCCGACCGGCACACCGTAGGAGCGGAGGCGTACGCCGATGGAGACAGCCACCGCACCCGCAGTGGCGATGATGAGGAGTCCGGCGACACGGCGCCGGATCGGATTCTGTGCCATGGAACACTCCGGGTCAGAAGGGGAGTTCAGGCAGCGCGCTGTTCCTCGGCGTTGGCGCACAGCACGCACATGCCGAGCGAGGTCGGCAGGCAGTAGCTGTAGGTGAGGCCGCAGACGAGGCAGGTGCGGCGGGCGAGCATCGCCAGCGCGAGCGCACCCCACTTGCGCGACGTCATCGGCCGCACCGGCAGCGCGCGGTCGACGCGGTAGAGGAAGGCCACGGCCGCACCGGACTTGCGGCGGCGCGTACGGCGCATGAGCTGCGCCGCTATTGGCTGACCACCCGGCCGCAGCCCCTTCTCACGCAGCTGGCGACGGGTACACAGCCCCTCGGGGGCGAACTTCCACGGGTAGGTGGGGAGGCCGTAGCGGGCCCCGGTGGGGTCGAAGCACTCGGCGTAGGCGGTGGGCATCAGCCCTCACCGCCCACCGCCGTGAGCTGCGGCTGGGGGCGCAGTTCGTGGTAGCGGGCGGTAACCCAGCCCACCGACCAGCCACACAGCTCGGCCGCCGCGCGCACCGTCAGATCCGCCTCGAAGGCGGCCCGTACGGTCTCACGCGCCACCACCTCCGACTGGCGCTCCCGCGCGGGCCCGGCTTGTAGCAGTTGGGCGCGGCGCTGTTCGGCTTCCTCCTGGCGACGCCGCTCGGCAGCCTCCTGCCGGGCCCGTCGTTCGGCCGCCTCACGCCGCTGGCGCTGCTCGGCCTCGGCCCGTTCCCGCTCGGCCTGTTCACGGGCCAGGCGCTCACGTTCACGCTCCCGCTCGGCCTGTTCACGCTCGCGCTGCTGCTGTTCACGCTCGCGTTCGGCTTGTTCACGGGCGAGTTGGGCGATGTGCTCGCGCTCTTCGCGGGCCATCTGCGCTTCGTGCTCGCGCTGCTCGCGAAGGCGCTGCTGCTCGGCCTGGCGGATGGTCTCGCGTTCCTGCCGCTCGGCCTGCTCACGCTCCCTGAAGGCCCGTTCACGGGCCTCCTGGCGGGCCGCAGCGTCGGCCTCCTGGCGGGCCAGGGCGGCCGAGAGGGCGCGGCGGTAGGCGAGTCCGGCCTCAGCCGTGACGATCAACAGCAGCGGCGCGACGCAGTGGATGGCCACCCCGGTCCCGTCGCGCTTGAGGGCGGAGTCAGCGATGTTCAGGCTGAGGGTCATCAGGCCGGTCATCCACCGCAACACCACAGGCCAGCGGCCCCCATGGGCCTCCAGGCGGGCCAGGACGGAGTCGAGGCGCACCACGATGACCACGGCGGTGTCCACCACCAGCGGCAGCAAAGGAGCTGTCCAGCGCCACTGTTCGGCGGTGTGCGCGGCGACCAGCGGCGTGACCGTGAGCACGGAGTAGACCACCGCCCCGCACACGATCATCCACGTGCCCGCGCTCAGGGTGCGCTCGATGGACTTCAGGGTGCGGCTATCCATCCGCGTCACCGCCCGCACGTCCCGTGCCGTGAACGCCGTGAACACGGCGAGGGCGGTCGTGAACACTGGCGGTGCCGTCGTGAACACCGGGCTGCGGCGCCTCGTCGACCCCGCTCTGTTGGCTGCGGTGGGGGTAGGTGTGCAGGGCCGCGCCGATGGCCACCAACTCCACTTCGACGCCCGCGAAGTCGCCGTGCCCTTCCAGCGTCCACAGCTCTCCGTCGCGCAACTCCGTGAAGTCGACGTCTTCGGGGTCGATGCCGAGCGCGGCGCGCCACGGTTCGAAGGCGCCCAAGTCGTTGTGGAGGAAGAGCCGTACGCGCTTGGGGCGCAGCGGGGAGACCTGTACGTCGGGGGCGGGCAGGCCGGGGAACTCGGGGGCCAGCCACCGTGCGGCCCGCAGGGCCGTGGTCAGGTCATCGATCGTCGGATTCGTGCTCATGCCGCGACCCCCGTCTGCGGGCTGCGGCGCTGCGGCACGCTCGGAAGGGGCTGCGGCACCAGCCGCAGCAGGCCCGCCTCATCCAGCGTCCGCGCGGCCACCTGCACCGCACGATCCGGCAGGTCCGGGTAGTCGGCGAGGATGTCGCGCGCCGCATCCAGCCGCGCCGCCCGCTCCTGCTCCGACTCCCCCTCCACGGGGCCGAGCCAGAGCTCCAGCGGTGTGCCCAGGGCGAGTTCGACGAAGTCTTCGGCGCTCTCGGCGCGATGGCCGTTCACGTAGGTGCGCATGTCTGCTCCTGAAGTCGTAGGGAGGAGGGCCGGGGCGGCTGCGGTTCTTTGGCGAGAGAGCAGCCAGGCCCCGGGCGCAGCCGCAGCCGCAGAGCGCGGCGGGCCACAGTGCCCCGACCAGGAGTCGAACCCGGCCTACGACCATCGGGGCAGTCATGCGAGACGGCTTCGCCGGTACACCGTTGCCACGGCGTATCGGCCCCGAGCCGCAAAGATCGGGCGCGTCATCGTCACTGCTCTGACGCCAGCAGGGCGGCGCGCACCAGGTGGAATCCCAGGGGCTGACCTCCAAAACAGAAGGGCCGATCCCCAGGGGGCATCCAGAGCTGACACGCAGGACAGGACAGGTTCGCCTGCCACGAAGTGGCCGCCGGCGGCCATCACCCGGGCCGTTGCGGGGACGGGGATCGAACCCCGTCGAACAAGTCCACTGTTCAGTTCTCAAGGAACGTTGCGCTTCCTTTGAGCCGAAGCTCTCCGGGCGTTGTTTGTGCAGGTCAAGCCAGGTACGAATAGGTAACCTAGGTCACTTGCTCACGTCGAGAAAGTTACCTAGGTCGCTTGGGGTCGTCAAGCCCCCTCACGCCACCGAAGGAAATGACCTAGGTCGGTTACGCTCTAGAGATGGATTGGACGCCTGAGAAGCCGCCGACCGCCAAGGACATCGCTGCCAAGTTCCGCGACGACATCGCCGATGGCGTGTACCCCGCGGGTCGCCAACTGCCGGGCGCCAAGGGCCTTGCCAAGGAACTTGGCGTGGCGCTCATGACGGTGCAGAACGCGTACAAGGAGCTCGCGGCGGACGGGTTGGTCGCGGGCCGACAGGGCAGCGGGACGTACGTGCTCGACCCTCGCAAGGGCGAAGCCACCGCACAGGAGACCGCCTTGGGTCTCCGTGAGCTTCAGCAGCAGCTGAAGCACGTCACCTCCCAGCTCGGCGAGCTCTCCGCGCGAGTAGCGGAGTTGGAAGCCGACAGGAAGTCGGGCTGACCAGCTCGGCCAAGCTCCGTGCCCTCTCGGTGAGTTGAGCACTTCCGCTGAGGCATACGAGCGGGCCATCATCAACTGGTGCCGTTCATCAGCCTTCAGAGACATAGCAGTACCTCCTCGCCGTCCGTTCCGGATGTCTAGCTCCCGACACCGAGAACGCTATGGCCGCCCTCTGATCCGACCCCGGAAAAACCTTCCGGGGTCTCTCCGCGAACCGAGGTGACGCTGAAGTCATGAGAGGAATGACTCAGCATCTGACGATCGGCGAGCGCGTGGCGTGGTACCGCCATCGACGCGGCATGTCCCAAGAGGTGTTGGCCGGACTGGTCGGCCGCACCGCAGACTGGCTCGGCAAGGCGGAGAACAACCGCATTGAGCTGGATCGGCTATCCGTGATCCGCTCCCTGGCTTACGCGCTGGACGTGTCCGTCGGGGACCTCATCGGTGAACCCACCCTCCTGGAATGGTCCAACGAGAGCGGCCGCCGCACAGTCCCCGTGCTGCGTGAAGCGCTCATGGACTACCGCCAGTTGACGCCCCTCCTGGGTGCGCCCACCGATGGCGAGCCGCCAATTCTGGCGAACCTGCGCTCCGATGTGGGTGAGGTCTGGGACGCGTACCAGGAATCGCGGTACGGCTTCGCCACTCGACAGCTCCCGCTACTCCTGGCGGACGCACTACTCGCGGTGCGCACGTACGCGGGCGAGGAGCGGGAGGAGGCGAATGCACTGCTTGCGCTGACGTACCAGGGCGCGGCGATGGTGCTCGGCAAGCTGGGGGAGAACGAACTGGCCTGGATGGCCGCAGACCGAGGGCTCGCCGCCGCACAGCAGAGCGGGAACGACGTCATCACGGGATCGCTCTTCCGCTCCGTGACGCACTGCCTGCTCTCCACGGGCCGGTACGAGACCGCCGTCCAGCTCGTGAGCGACGCGGCCGGGCTTCTGGAACCGGGGCTCAGGGAAGCGACGCCGGCGTATCTCTCCGTCTACGGGACGTTGTTCCTCACTGGGTCCATGGCTGCTGCTCGCGCGGAGGACCGCGCGACGACGCAGGCATTCCTCCGCGAGGCGGAAACGGCGGCCACGCGACTCGGTGCCGACGCCAACCACATGTGGACCGCCTTCGGGCCCACCAACGTCGCCATCCACAAGGTGGCCACTGCTGGCGAGCTCGGAGACTTCCAGGTCGCTTCAGACCTGGGTCCGCAGGTCGATACGAGCGGCCTTCCGATCGAACGCCGTGTGAGGCACGACCTTGAGGTTGCGCGGGCTCTCACCGCACGGAACCGTGCGGACGAGGCGCTCGCCGTGGTGCTCGAAGCCGAGGAGATGGCGCCGGAGCAGGTCCGGCACCACTACATGAGCCGCGAACTCGTGCTCGGCTGGGTCCGTGGCACTCGTGGCCGACCGAGTCGCTCCGTCGCTGACCTGGCCGAGAGGCTTCGAGTGGTCTGACCTGGTTAGGCTCGGTCGCGTGAGCGAGACCGAGAGCGAACACGAAGCCAAGATGGCGCGCCCGCGGATGGCTGCGGGCGCGCTGTTCTTTGATGAGCACGGGCACGTCATGCTCCTTGAGCCGACGTACAAGGACTACAGGGACATCCCAGGGGGTTACGTCGAGACCGGTGAGTCTCCGCTCCAGGCGTGTGTGCGCGAAGTCCATGAAGAGCTCGGTATTGCGCCTGGGATCGGCCGATTGCTGGTCGTCGACTGGGCGCCGAGCCCTTCCGAGGGGGACAAGGTGCTCTATCTCTTCGACGGCGGCACCCTCGCTGACCAGGTCCGGGCACAGATCAGGTTGCAGGCGTCTGAGATCAAGGCGTACGAGTTCCACCCCGTCGGGGCAGTAGACGACCTCACCATTCCCCGCCTTGCACGCCGCATCCGAGCGGCTGCAGTTGCTCGAGATGAAGGCGCCGTGGCGTACCTGGAACATGGCCTACAGGCCAATCAGTGAGCGTCCGCGACCTTGGGTCCCATGCCCTGCTGTTTCCTCCCAGGCTCCTGGTTGCGGACCGCAGTGGAGATACCCCGGAGGGGCGTAAACACGCTAGGCGGCGGCTTCAAGATTTGCCCTCGTATTTGGTACGCGGCGCACCCTGAAGAGTGACGTAGCTTGATCGGTTAGCAGGTCAGGCCCTACTCCTACGCATGTCGAAGATCAACGCCGAAGGGCGACTGCACATCGTCTGCGGCATCACTGCGAAGGAGCAGAGCCTGATGAACTTCACTCTCGCATCAACCGGTCTCGGTTGGAGAATCGTCTCTATCGGCTCTACCGCCCCAACCGTCCGCACCAGGACGGACGGGGTCCGATGACTACGCTGCCGTTCCGTGACTCCGTCGGAGCCGGGCCCATCGTGAGGGTCTTGCTCACCGTGGAGCGCATGGTCGAGATCATCGCGAAGACCAAGGAGCACGGGTGCAACCCGCGCTCCTTCAGCCCACGTCATTCAGAGCACATCTCCGAAGAGATGCGTGCGGGGCGCTGGGACAGCGACAACCCCGACCCCATCTGCCTGTGCAGCCACGGTGGCTGCATCAACGGGATCCACCGGTTGAATGCCGCGGTGATGGCAGGTATCCCGCTGGAAGCGTGGCTCGCCACAGAAGTGCCGCACAAGGTGTTCACCAAGATGGATACGGGACGCCGGCGGTCGCCCGGTGATGCGTTGGGCATGACCGGAGTTGTGACTAACCGGCGCCTCATTGCTTCGGCAGTCCGGCTGACTGGTCTGTATGACTTCCGTCGGGACGTTCCCTGGACCTCTTGGGGTTCTGAGTACGTCTCCAACCCCTGCATCACGGAGTGGTACACCGAGCACTACTCCGACATCACGGAACTCCGGTCGACGGCCCACTCTCTTCGCAATCACGTCAAGGCGTGCCCGTCAGCCAGCCTGGCGGCTGTCTACTTGATCAGCCGTGAGGCGCCGGAAGGCCCGGCCGAGGCGTTCTTCGAGGGGGTCTCCAGCGGCGCCAACGTAGCCGGGCCGCGGCTCGCGTTGCGCAACGAAATTCTGGCTGGCACCTCAACCAGAGGGCCCAGGCAGTTGGGGATGTTCATCAAGGCGTGGAACACCTTCGTTACAGGCAAGGGGCGGACCGTCAAGATGTCCATCGGCGAGCCGATGCCCGACATCGTGCCCTGTCGACACCGGGAGTTGAAGCTGGGTGCGTAGAACCGGGCCAGACCCATGCCCTGGATTCTCTCCAGAGCTGATGCGCAAGCACCGAGAAAGGCAGCCAGAGCTGATGTCGCTCAGGGACTTGGACGCTGCTGGGGGTCTCGCTAGCGGCCAGGCAGCCAAGGTCGAGTCAGGTCAGGTGCGACCGAGGCCGCAAACCGTGGTGAAGATCGCCCAAGGGCTGGCTGTTCTGCCGAGAGACCTATTCACCGTCCCAAAGGACGAGGTGACTCTCGTACACCTGAGAGTATGGGCCGGATTCTCGCTGGAGCAGGCCGCTGCCGAGCTTGCTTGGCCGTCGTACTCGCTCGGTCGCATGGAACAAGGTCATACTCCCTGGCAGCCCCACGGAAGTAGACGGTCGTGGCGCAAGCTGGCAGACGTCTACCGAGTTGAGGAGTACGAGGCTCGGGCCGCCTGGCGCAACAGCAGTCGCATTCGTCTCGCGGCGAAGGCCGTCAGCTGAGATGAATCGATGGGCCGGGCACGCGTCAATGCGTGTCCGGTCTTGCCAAGTTGCCAGCTAGCCTTAGGTGTTCAGGCAGAGCCGATGCGCATGATCGTTTCTATTTTCTGGCGCGGACTTGCTTCACGCGGCAATAGACTCCGGGCATGATGAGTTGCTCGGACTGTGGCGCGAGCCTGGACGAGACGCCCGTTGGCCAGCCGTGCCCGAGCTGTGGCGGCCATGGACGTAGTGCGACGGCGTATGCAGAGGCTGCACTGAGCGCGAGTGCGTCGCTTCACGTTGCTGCCAGCGTTGGCTACAACCCGCAAAGACCATGGCAACAGAAGTGGCGCGACATCAACGGAGATCTAGAGGATCTTCAAGCCACCTACCGGCTGAACGACCTTGATAACGAGGCAGTGCGTCGGCAGGTCGAGGCATTCTTCAAGCACTGCCGTGAACTAGCCGACTGGCTCGCTAAGCAAGCGGGTGAGGCTGAGGCCATGAGTTATGTGCACACGGATCCGAGTCTGAAGCTCTGCGACGGTATGGCTCAAACGACGAAACACCACACTAGGCATTCCAGTGGCGGGGACCCGATCACCGCAAGGATCTCTGCAGTCCACGGGGGACAAGGGGTTAGAGCTGTGATTGAGTGGTCCACGCCCAGTGGCCTGAGTGGTACCGAAGATGCTCTCGATCTCGCTCAGCGTTGTAAGTCCGCGTGGGAGCGGTTCTTCGCGCGACAAGGGATTACGCTGTAACCAGGATGCTGTATAGAGCCACGGTGGCGGGCGGTATCAGTCGTCATTGCGACCATGTCCAGTGTTTGATCCAGGTCGCCGCCTTCGGTTCTGAACGACTATGGAGGCGGCGTGGCTTCCCGGCGGTAAAGACCATTCTGTCACGCTGAGGCCAGCGAGCTCAATCAGTTCCTCGGTGATGCCTAGCCTGTACAACGGCGTCTCGGCGTGGCGTCGTAACCACTTTAGACGCCTATTTCTCTCGGTTTCGCTTAGCCTGATCCAAACATCTACAAATACTCGCCCGCCAGTCTCTCGCCCTTTAGGTAGCGACCGGCGTATGTAGGGGAGCGATGCCGGATCGGAGGCCAGGATTACCAGTAGCCATGCCGTCTCGTATCCCAGCTGCGAACCGTGATGCGAAGCCAGCCTGTAAGCACGCCACTGGCTTATGGGGGCCAGTAGCCATCGCCATATCTGAGGCATGTGCTCTTCCCCTGCGGGTTTCAATAGAACTCAGGCCGTTCAGCTCGCCCTTTCTTCGCGAGCTGAACTCGACTGTTCGAGTTGGAGCTCACGCTTCCTCTGCTCTTCCTTGAGGCGCTCTATATATCTGGCGAACAGGCGAAGGCGATCGGCTTCGGCCAGGGGTGCACCGTCCTGGCTGGCATATTCATCGAGCATGAATTGAGAAGCGTTGTAGTGCTTTTCGATTTCGTCGGCAGTGGACTGAAGGTTGTACCCGCGTTCCCGGAACTTGAAGTACCCGGTTACGCCAGCAGAAATCCCGACAAGGGCGCTCAGCGCGGAGGTGCTGATGGAGAGGGGCCCATTGCTACCCTCGTTCATCGCCGTGAGAGTCGACGTGACGATGGATCCACTAATTATTATCAATTGGAACGCGTTATGAACCCTTCTGTTTTTAGCTGCTCCTTTTCGGTACTGTGTAATCAGGTCAAGCGACGCTTCACGATAGATCCGAAGGCCAGACGGCGAGTCCAGCGGCAAACGCGCTGCGGCTGATTGCCGGTCCTGTAATGCATTGCGGAGAGAGCCTGTGCGAGTAACTATCTTCTTGCGGTTCTTCCAGATTACCCAAGTTAGGGATATCCAGAGGAATAGAATTATTACCAGGCCAGCCCAGCGGGTAAAGTTGGGTTTTGATTCCCAGAGTCCAACTATTACCGTGTAGCCCAGCAGGAAGGCGAGCACGATAGCGCCCACTAGGCACAGGATGAAGATGCGCTGAAAGGTCTTGGATGCGCGCAGATCGTCTTCTATTTCATCGAATTCTTTGACGAGCTTTCGATAGTCTTCCTGTAATCGTCGCTCTTCCTCTTCTGTTAGATCAGGTGGACTGTTCTCGGTCCCTCCGGACCGGCGTCCGCGCCCATCTGTTCCACCCTGTCCGCTGACCACGGCGCCCCCCCCGTACTCCGCTTCCTAACTTTGACTTTGGGAGGTTACGGACTGCTCTAGTTACCTACAATGGCGCATTGTCGCTCGTGGGGGAGGAGGTGGCTATGTGGCGAATGTTTCTCAAGTTGCGCGAGCGCTGATCAATTTTCGGCCATGTCAAGCACAAATTCCCTCTGCTGCGAGATTGTCCAACTGCGTAGAAATGTAGATGCATGATCGCGAACAAACGCGTACGCCCAGTGGGGGATCATGCCTGGGCGAACCGAGGCCGCACCTCCCTCATGGCACTTCGTACCGAGGCGCGAGGGTGGCTGGTGGATCCGTGTACCGGGAAGATGCACTCGGGGGTGGATGCCGACCGGACCGGGTGCCGTCACGGGTCTCAGTTGGGGTCTCAATTGCCTGCCGCTCCGGGGAGGTCTTCTGTCGTCCGCGGCGGTCCAGTAGCCCCTCTGACCAGGCACGCGAGCTGCGAGCCGGACACTCGTGGACGCTGCCGGAACAAGATCGGACAACTCGTAATGCGTAGGTCTCGGGTTCGAATCCCGAAGGCGGCTCAACTGGAACCCCAGGTCACGGAATCCGTGACCTGGGGTTCTTTGTGTGGGCCGGTCGGTGCTGTGGGGTCAGGCGGTGGTGACCAGGTCGCGCTCGGTCTCGGTCTCGGACTTGGTCTCGGTGGTGGTCTCGGTCTGGTTCGTGGGCTCCGGCTCCGGGTTCGTCGTCGGGGTCGTCTCGTTCGTGGGCTTGCTGTCCCGCATGACGAACAGGGCCAGGGCCGCTGCCGCGAGGACCGCTGCCGCCGCGACCGTGAAGCCGGTCGACATCGCGGAGGAGAAGGCGTCGCGGGCCGAGTCGACGAGGCCGGTGTCGTGGGTCTTGGCGGCCGTGTCGAGGGCGTCGCCGATGGAGTGGGTGGCGGACTCGGGGGTGCCCGCGGGCATCGAGTTCGCGAAGGTGCTGGTGACGACCGAGCCGAGGATGGCCACGCCGAGGGCGGCGCCGAGCTGCTGGATGGTGTCGTTGAGCGCGGAGCCGACGCCCGCCTGCTCCTCGGGGACGGTGGCCATCAGGGCCGCGATGGCGGCCGGGGCCGCGAGGCCGCCGCCCGCGCCGAGCAGGAAGAGCGCTACGGCGAGGAGGGCGAAGCCGTCGCCGGCGGAGAGGGTCGCGAGGACGGCGAAGCCGATCGCGCTCACCACGAGGCCGCTGACCGCGAGGAAACGGTTGCCGATCTTGGCGCCCAGGGTGGCGGCGAGGGTGTTGAAGAGGAGCGATGCGACGGCCAGCGGGATGAAGGCGAGGCCGGCCTCGGTGGGGGAGTAGCCGAGTACGGACTGGAGGTACTGGGTCAGGATGAGGAGCAGGCCGCCGTTGCCGATCTGGACCAGGGTGAGGGAGAGGCTGCCGCCGGTGAAGTTGCGGTTGCGGAAGAGGCTCAGCGGGACCATCGGGGAGCCGGTGCGGATCTCCCAGGAGATGAAGGCGGCGAGGGCGGCGACCGCGGTCGCGGCCGTGGTGAGGGTGGCGGGGGCCGTCAGGCCGTGCTTCGGGAGCTCGTTGATCGTCCAGACCAGGGCGGTCATGCCGATGACGGAGAGGATCGCGCCGACCGGGTCCGGCTTCTGCCAGGGGCCCTTGGACTCGGGCATCAGGAGGACCGCCGCGAGGATGGCCACAGCCGCGATCGGCACGTTGATGAAGAAGATGGCGCTCCAGGAGAACCAGGCGATCAGCGCGCCGCCGAGGACCGGGCCGCCCACCAGGCCGAGCATCGCGACCGCGCTCCAGGCCGCCATGGCCTTGCGGCGCTCGTCGTCGTCGAAGACGGTGATGAGGATCGAGAGGGTGCTGGGCATGACGAGCGCGCCGCCGATGCCCATGACGACGCGGGCCGCGATGAGTTGGCCGGGGGTGGCGGCGAAGGTGGCCGCCAGCGAGGAGAGGCCGAAGGACGCGAGGCCGATGATCATGACCTTCCGGCGTCCGAACCGGTCCGAGAGGCTGCCTGCCGTGAGCAGCAGGCCCGCGAAGACCAGCATGTAGGACTCGAGGATCCACTGGGTGTCCTGGGCGCCGGCGCCGAGGTCCTCGGACATCGACGGGATGGCCACCGTCAGCGCCATGTTGTCGATGATCAGTGCCAGCGTGCTCAGGCACAGCACGATCAGGATCAGCCAGCGGCGCGGGTTCCGTGCTGTCTGTGCCGCTTGTGCCGCTTGTACTGCTTCCATCGTGCACCTCTCGGGGGTGTCGGTTGCTTCGTCGGTGGCTTCGTAAGGCGTTGGTCCTCGAGGGTGCCGTACGGCGTTCCCTCGATGCGAACACTGTACGCACGATGGAACGTCGTGCGCAAGGGCGTACGCTGTGCTTGATGGCCGTTGTCTTTCGGCCGTTCGTCCCCTGCGTACGGTGTCCCCTACGGTGACCAGGAAGAAGGAGGAGGCCACGTGTCAGCCGACAAGCAGCAGACGATCTCATCGGTGTGGACCCGGCCGCGTCGGCGGGAACAGCAGGCGCTGAGCCAGGAGCAGATCGTCGCCGAAGCGGTCCGGCTCCTGGACGCCGAAGGGGTCGAGGCGCTGAGCATGCGCAAGCTCGGCATCAGGCTCAACGCCGGTGCCACCTCGCTCTACCGGCATGTGGCCAACAAGGACGAGCTCATCGAGCTGGTCGTCGACGAGGTGTACGGCGAGCTCGAGGTGCGGGCCATCGACGACCCCGCGGACTGGCGCGACGCGGTCGCCGAGTCCGCGTGCAGCCTGCGCGCGATGGCGCTGCGCCACCCCTGGCTCGCCTCCGTGCTCGGCCAGATCGGCTTCTCGGACCTCGGGCCGAACCTGATGGGGATGTCGGAGCGGCTGCTCGCCGTCTTCGAGAAGGCGGGCTTCGAGCTGAAGGTCGCCGACCAGTCGATGAACACCGTCATCGCGTACGTGGTCGGGACGGTCACCAGTGAGGCCGCGTATCTGTCGCTGCTCGCCCGCAGCGGGATGACCGAGGAGGAGTGGGTGCACAGCCTGCGCCCGGTCGTCCGCGAGGCGACCGAGGGGCACCCGCGGGTGCGCACCGGTTTCGAGGCCGTGCAGGACCAGGACCCCCGGCAGATCCGCGACGACAACTTCGAGTTCGGGCTCAACCGGGTGCTGGACGGGCTCGAGTCGCTGCTGGCCAAGCAGGTGGGCTGAGCACTCAGGTCTCTTGGACCTCTTGGGCCTCTCGGGCCTTTTGGGTCCCTTGGCTCCCTTCGGGCTCTTGGGTGGGGGCCTGTCGCGGCGTCGTTAGCGGGTCTGGAGGCGGCCCAGGCGTGGGACCGGGCCGAACTTTCCGCGTTCGTAGTCCACGTACGCCTGGTAGATCTCCGACTCGCTGTTCATCACGAACGGGCCGCCCGCCACGACCGGTTCGCGCAGGGGCTCGCCCGCGAAGAGGAGCAGGCGGCTCTGCGCGGTGGCGCGGCCCGTGGCGAGGCAGAGGGCGCTGACGCCGCCGTCGTCCGCCGCCTCGACCGGGTCCGTCCACGCCGTCTCGCCCTCCGCGACCCGGCGGCCGCCGATGGTGACCTCTCCGGAGATGACGTACGCGAAGGCCCGGTCGTGGGCGGCGAGCAGCTGGATGTAGTCGGTCTCCGGGTCGAGGGTGATCAGCAGGCCGAGGACCGGGTGCTGGTTGATGGCCGGGCCGCGTTCGCCGCCCGTCTCGCCCGAGACGACCTTCACGGTGACGCCGGGCTCGGTGTACGTCGCGTACGTCTTCGCGTACAGGTCCTGGTAGTGCGTCTCGGTCAGCTTCGACGTGGCGGGGAGGTTCAGCCAGAGCTGGAGGGTGTGCACGTACTCGTTCTTGTAGGCGAGTTCGCGGTGGATGATGCCGCGGCCCGCCGTCATCCACTGGATGTCGCCCTCCTCCAGGGCGCCCGCGTTGCCGAGGCTGTCGCCGTGTTCGAGGACGCCGCCGAGGACCACCGTCACCGTCTCCAGGCCGCGGTGCGGGTGCCAGTCGAAGCCCGTCTGGGAGAACCAGTCCTCGGCCATGAGGAGAAACGGATCCGTGCGGCGGAAGTCGCCGGGCGCGATGACCAGGGCCTTGTTGTCGACCTGGCTGTCGGGGCCCGCGACCAGGCGGCGCTCGATGCGGTCGACGGAGCGGGTGGCGACGGGGTCGGTGCCCGGCTCGGGGACGGGGGCCGTGGGGGACATCCGGGGGCTCCTTCGGGGGTACGAGGGAGGGGCTCGCTCGGGGTGCGAGGGAGGGGCTCTCTTCAGTTTCGGGGGAGGGGGCGCCATCGGCCACAGGAGCGTCGTCGATACTGCCGGGATGACCTCGACCTATGTGCGCTACCAGGGGACCGTCCGGCATGAACGCGGCCATTTTCCAGGGGTGTTCGTCCTCGTCAACGGCCTTGCGAGGGACGGCCTTCTGACCGAGGAGCAGGAGCGGTTCCGGCGTGCCAACAACGACTGGTACGACGCCGCGTACCTGAACCCCATGCACGTGGACGACACCGTCTACGACCGCGAGATCAATCCGGGCGCCGTGGCCTGGTTCAAGCTCACGGCCACCCATCTCCTGGAGCGGGTCCCCGGCTATCTGGAGATCCTCGCCGCGCACGGCGTCGAGTGCCGGATGGTGTGCTCGGACGACCCCGGCCGGGTGGTGTACGAGGACGACGTGCAGGTCGTGGTCGTGCCGTACGGCGACGACCGTCAGCATGTCGACTGACGGACGGCCGTCAGCGCGTCGACTGACGGATGGCCGTCAGTACGTCGGCTGACGGCCGCTAGCGCCTCAACTGGCCAGCCCCGCCTGGTGTGCGAGGAGCGCCGCCTGGACCCGGCTGTCGCTGCCCGTCTTGTCGAGGATCGCGCCGACGTGCGTCTTGACCGTGCCGAGGCCGATGCCGAGACGGAGGCCGATCTCCACGTTGGGCAGGCCCGCGCCGAGCATCGCGAGGACCTCGCGTTCGCGGGCGGTGAGGGTGGCGAGGCGGTCCTCGGGGGCGGGCGCGCCCGCCGGGGAGCCCGGGGCGGTGCCGCCCGCCAGCATGCGCTTGATCACCGTTCCGGTGACGCCGGGGGAGAGGACCGCGTCCCCTGCCGCCGCGGCCCGCACGGCGCGGATCAGCTCGTCGGGGCTCTCGTCCTTGAGCAGGAAGCCGCTCGCCCCGGCCTGGAGCGCGCGCATCACGTTCTCCTCGTCGCCGAACGTGGTGAGCATGACGACCTGCGGTTTCGGGTCGAGCGCGACCAGCGGGGCGATCGCCGCGAGGCCGTCGAGGACGGGCATGCGGATGTCGACCAGGGCGACGTCCGGGTGCAGCTCGGCCGCGAGGGTCACTGCCTCGGCGCCGTTGACCGCCTCGCCCACGACCTCGACGCCGTCCGCGTGCTGCAGGATCATGTCGACGCCGCGGCGGATCATCTCCTCGTCGTCGGCGAGGAGGACGCGGACGGGGCCGGGCTGCTCTTCGTTCGGCATGGGCGCTCCTCCTGCGGGTGGGGCCGTGGGCTCCTGCTGGTCCTACGGGTCCTACGGGTCCTACGGGCCCTACGGGTGGGCCAGCGGGACCGTGAAGTGGTCGATGGCCGTAAGAACATCTCCGTTGAAACAGTAACGGGTCACCTCAAAACGGTCACTGTCAGTGGTGCCGGTCGAGCCATACCCCGACGGGTACAGACAGCTCGTCGTCCCCTCCGGGTAGGCGGGGCCATGCCCGGCCGCCGCCGCCCGCACCGCCTCGTTGTCCCCGTGGACCACCCGCTCGACCTCGGACTTCGTCATCCCGACCGCGAGCTCGTGCTGGGGCGCGAGGTCCGGGCCCGGCCTGGCCTCGTCCACCAGGCTCAGGCCGAGCCCGAGCATCAGGGCCACGCCCGCCATGCCGAGCCCGGTCGTCAGGACGCCTGCGAGCCTGCGCTGGAGGTCGCCGCCGGGGCTGTCGACGGCGGCGATCTCCGGGGGCAGGTCCGGGTCCTTGGTTTCATGTGAAACAGGGACCGGACCGCGTGCCTCCGGGCCGGTGGGGATCGCCGCCGTCACCGTGAAGCCGCCCTCGGGCGCCGGGCCCGCCTCGAAGGTGCCGCCGAGCAGGGTCACGCGCTCGCGCAGGCCGGTCAGCCCGCGGCCGGTGCCGAGGCCGGTGGTGGCGGCGGGCTCGGTGGGCGGCTCCTCATTGCGTACGGAGATGCCGACGCGCTCGGGCGTGTGCGTGACCGTCACCGTGACCGGGGCCCCCGTCGCGTACCGGTGGACGTTCGTCAGGGACTCGCGGACCACCCGGTGCACCGCCCGGCGCACCGAGGGGCCGTCGGCCGGGTCCAGGTCGGGGCCCTGCCAGGTCAGGGTCACGGGGATGCCGCCGCCGCGCGACTCCTCGACCAGGGCCTCGATGTCGGAACGGGTGCCGGTCGCGTCGGTGAGGGCGTCGGTGCCGGTGTCACGGCCGAGGGGGCCGAGCACGCCGAGGACCTCGCGCAGCTCGCGCATCGCGTCGCGGGTCGCGCCGCGCAGCAGGGTGGCCTCCTCGCGCAGCTCGGGCGACTGGCCGGCGAGGGCCAGCTCCAGGCCGCCCGCGTGCAGCGAGATCAGGCTGAGGCGGTGGCCGACCAGGTCGTGCATCTCGGCGGCGATGCGGGAGCGCTCGTGGATGCGGGACTCGCTCTCGGTGAGGCGGCGGGCCTCCTCGGCCGCGGCGGTGCGCTCCCGCAGCGCCCGTACGAGACGGTCCTGCTGGCCCGCGGCCGTGCCGACGAGGCCCGGCACGATCACGGTCACGGCCGCGAGCACCGCCCCGAGCGCGAGCCCGAACTGCCAGCTCCCCATGGACAGCGGCCGGGCCGTCGCCGCGCACACCAGCATGGGCAGGGCGGAGGCGCCGAGCAGCGTGGTGAGGCGGTGGTGCGGGTTCGCCTGGCGGCGGGCGGCCAGATAGGCGGCGACGGCGACCAGGAGTCCGGCGGGCGGGAGCAGCCCGGCGAGCGCGGCGAGGAACAGCAGGCTGAGGGTCGGGTATCGGCGCCGGGCCACGAGGGCGACGATCGCGGTGAGGCCGAGCGCGATCTTCACCGAGTGCGGCAGGGCGCCCGCGCCGATCGTGGCGCCCTCATACGCGAGGAGGAGCAGCAGACCGGAGGCGAGGACCTCCAGGGCGATGCGCAGCAGGCGGTGGGGAGCGGGCCGTGGGCCGCGGCGTGGGGCGGAATCAGGGGGGAGGGGCTCGGGGCGCGGGGCGGACATAACGCCAAGTATTGGACAGGGAATGCCGCCTTCTCGTACATCTTGAGGCGGATGGCCTCTGCCTTAGGGCAGAGGCCGGGGCGGCCGGGATTCGTCCCACGGCCGTACGAAACGGGGCCGGGCGGGCCGAAGACTGGACGTATGCCCGCTGAGAAGAAGAAGTCCCGCACCGCCGTCGTCGCCACCGTCACGCTCGCCGCCGTGGCCGCGGCTGGCGGTGCCGTCGCGTTCGCGGGGCCGGGGCTCAGGAACAGCGCGTTCGTGCCGGACGCCGTGAGCGAGCACGTCTTCAAGGAGAAGACGAAGTCCTTCGCGACCGCCGCCGACGCCCCCAGGAAGGGCGACCTGGCGTTCGTGCTGCCCGAGTGGATGCCGAAGGACGCCAAGAACATCAAGGTCAAGGTCAGGACGACCGGTGACGCCAAGCTGATCCGGTTCACGCTGGGTGCCGAGTCGCTGCCGGAGGACGGTGGGTGCAAGGGGACGGGTGCGCCTCAGGGCAAGGGCGTGGACGCTCCCGACCTGGGGGCCAGCTGGTGGCGGGACAGCGTGATCAAGAAGTCCCGGCCGCAGTGCGGTGACCACCTCGCGTACCGCGTCGCGGTCCAGGGCAAGCAGGTCTACGCGTGGACGAACGGCGAGCTCGCACCGCGGAGTGGCAGCGGAGATGCAGCGCAGAAATAGCGAGGAAGTAGCGCAGGAGCGGCGCAGGAGCGGCGCAGGAGCAGCGCGAAAATGCGCAGGAACAGCGCAGAAAGTGAGCGGATCCGGCCGCCGTTGCGGCACTCCCCCGAGCTTTTCGCGTGACGCGAGCGGCGGCGGCCGGATCCGATGAACAGAGCACATCAGGCGCCGCCAACAGATCGCTAACATGTTCCCCACGTGAGGGCCTGCGGAAGGCTGCGAAGGGGTTCAGACATGGCGGGCGGACTGCGGTTCGGACTGCTCGGCCCGGTCGTGATCCATGACGCCGAGGGAGAGCCGCGCCCGGTGCGCAGCCCCAAGGTCCGCGCCCTGCTGGCCGCGCTGCTGCTCGAACCGGGCCGGGTGGTCTCGGTCGAGTTCCTCAAGGACGCCCTGTGGAGCGGCGCCCCGCCGGTCTCCGCGCACGCCTCGCTGCAGAACCACGCCACCCGCCTGCGCCGCCTCCTGGACGACCCGGACCGGCTGCGCGCGGTGCCGCCCGGCTACCGGCTGCGGGTCGGCGAGGGGGAGTTGGACGTACGGGTCTTCGAGCGGCTGATCGGCCGGGCCCGCGCCGCGCACGCCGCGCAGGACTGGGCCGGGGCCGCACAGGACGCCGCGGACGCCCTCGCCCTGTGGCGGGGCACGCCACTGTGCGGGCTGCCCGAGGACCTGGCGGGCCATGCCCTCGTACCGCGGCTGGAGGAGGCGCGGCTGCTCGCCCTCGAATGGCGGCACGAAGCGGACCTGGCGCGCGGCCTTGAAGTGGCGCGCCTGGCGACGGAGTTGGCGGAGCTGGTCGCCGAGCATCCGCTGCGGGAGGCGTTCCACCGCCAGCTGATGCTCGCCCTGCACCGCACCGGCCGCCAGGCGGAGGCCCTCGCCGTCCACCGCGAGCTGCGCGCCCGCCTGGTGGAGGAGCTGGGCATCGAGCCGGGGGCGGGGGTGCGGGAGGCGCATCGGGAGGTGCTGCGGACGCCGACGGGGGCGGGGGCGGGGGCGGCGGCGGACGCTGCGGCATCCCCCGTCTCCGTCTCCGTCTCCGTCTCCGCCTCCGCCTCTGCCTCCGCTGAATCCTCCGTGTCGGGCTCGGCGCCGCCGTCCTCGGCATCGCCGTCGTCGGCATCGCTGTCGTCGGGCCGGCCGCCGGTCGCTCAACTGCCGCCCGCGCCCGCCCACTTCACGGGCCGGGACGCGGTCGTACGAGGGGTGGGCGAGGTCCTCGCCGGGGGCGGCGGGCCCGGGGTGCCCCGCGTCGCCGTGGTCTCCGGGATGGCCGGGGTCGGCAAGAGCGCGCTGGCCCTGCACGTCGCGCACGGGCTGCGCGAGGCGTTCCCGGACGGGCAGTTGTACGTGAACCTGCGCGGCGCGACGCCCGGCATGACGCCGCTCTCCCCGAAGCAGGCCCTCACCGCGCTGCTGCGCGACGTCGGTGCCGACACCCGGCAGATCCCGGAGTACGGCGAAGATCCAGCCGGGGCGGCCGCGTTGCTGCGCTCGCTGCTCGCGCCCACCCGCACCCTGATGGTCCTGGACGACGCCGAGAGCGCCGCGCAGGTGCGGCCGTTGCTGCCCGGCGGGTCCGGCTGCGCGGTCGTCGTGACCAGCCGCTCGCCGCTCGCCGCGCTCGACGGCGCCACCCGCTTCCCGCTGGAGCCGCTCACCGACGGGGACAGCGCGGCGCTGCTGCGCGCCGTCTCCGGGCGGGACGGGCTCGACGCCGGGCACCCGCTCGTCGGGCTCGCCGGGCGGCTGCCGCTCGCGCTGCGCATCCTCGCGGCCCGGCTCGCCGCGCGCCGGGCGCTCACCCCGGACGCGCTCGCCGACCTGCTCACGGCACGCGGCGGCCGGCTGCACCACCTGGAGTACGACGACCTGAGCGTGCGCCGTTCGCTGGCCGTCGCCCTGGACGCGCTGCGCGCCTCGGACCGGCGGGCCGACCGGGACGCGGCGGCCGCGCTGGTCCACATCGGCGCGCTCGACCTGCCGACGTACGGAGTCCCGCTGCTCGCCGCCCTGTTGGGCACGGACGAGCGCGCCGCCGAGTCGGCTCTCGACCGGCTCGTCGACGTCGCCCTGCTCGACGAGACGGCGTACGGGCGCTACGCCCCGCACGACCTGGTGCGCGAGTTCGCCCGGGAGACGGCGCGCGAGGAGGGCGGCGCGGACGTCGTCGTGGCGGCGGCGCTGTGCTGGTACGCGGGGTCGGCGCGGCAGAGCCTGCTGGCGATCATGGAGGAGGGGCTGGACCGCGAGGACCGGTTGCGGGGGGTGGCGGAGCGGTTGGCTGAGGGGTGTGGGGGTGGTGTGCTCGGCGGTGGGGCGCCCGGAGATGGGGCGCCCGGAGATGGGGCGCTTGGGGCCGAGTCACTCGGACGCGGGGCGCTCGAGGTTGGGTCGGTCGGGGAGGGGCAGCCTGGGGTCGGGTCGCTTGGACGTGGTGTGGACGGGGCGCTTGGACGTGGTGTGGACGGGGCGCTCGGACGGAGTGCGGACGGGGTGCCTGGACGTGCTGTGGACGGGGCGCCTGGACGTGCTGCGGACGGGGCGCTGGGACGTGGTGTGCTCGGTGGTGGGGCGCTTGGGGGTGGGGTGGCGGAGATGACCACCGAAGGGGCCTTCGCCTGGTGTGACACCGAGCTCGCCAACATCCTTGCCCTTGCCGGGCGGGAGGAGCGCGAGCGCCGTGACTCGCCGCTGGTGTCCGTCCTCGTCCGGTGTCTGTGGTCGTACCTCGTACGGCGCGGCCGGATCACCGAGGCGGAGGCGCTCGGCGGGATCGCCCTGACCGTCGCGGGCCGGCTCGGGGACGACGAGGCCAGGGCACAGGCCCTCGTCGACCTCGCCGGGCTGCACTACATCTCAGGCCGCAGCGGCGCCGCCCTCGACCTCAACGACGAGGCGCTGGCCCTGTACCGGAAGCTCGACCTCGTGTCGTGCGTCCACCGGGGCTCCACCAACCGCGGCCTGCTGCTCGAAGCCCTCGGCCGCGACGAGGAGGCCGCCGACGCGCTGCGGGAGAGCCTCGATCTGTCGAAGGACCAGGGCGACCTGCTGGGCGAGGCGTTCGCCCTCAGCCACCTCGGCAATCTGTACGAGCACACCGACCCGCGCTCCGGAATCACCCTGCACGAGCGGTGCCTGGAGATCGGCGCGGAGATCGGCGACACCAACATCCGCCAGCACGCCCACCGCAACATCGGCATCGCCCGGCTCGCGCTCGGCGAACCGGAGGCCGCGCTCGACCACTTCGAGGAGTGCCTGCGCGTCCACGGCAGCTTCGAGAACTGGCACAACGAGTCGCAGGCTCGCCTCGGCCTGGTCCGCGCCCTGCGCGAGGTCGCACGCCCGGCCGACGCGGCGCGCGCGTGCGCCGACCTGCTGGAGCTCGCCGGGCAGCGCGCCGACGCCCACATGGAGGGCCTCGCCCGGCACCAGCGGGGGCACCTGCTGTACGCCGAGGGGCGCGCCGAGGAGGCGTACGAGGACTGGCGCGCGGCCCTGGCGGCGCTGGACGGGACGGACAGCAGCCAAGTGGTGGGGGAGTTGCGGGAGTTGCTCGCCGCCCCCGGAGGCGGTGGCGGTAACCGCCCTCTTTAGCTGGGACTCCTCTTTAGCGGGGACTCCCCTTTAGCTGGGAAACTTCTCTTGCGAGGGTGCTCCTTCAGCGAGAGACCTCCTACTTCGCATCCGCGTAGCACTCCACCACCGCCGTAGTGAACGGGAACCGCACCGGCGTCTCGCCGAACGCGATGCGCCCCGCCAGGTTCCCCGCCTCCTGGATCGCCGCCACCACCGCCTCGGCCTCCTCCTCCGGGCAGTGCACGATCACCTCGTCGTGCTGGAAGAAGACCAGCTCGGCGGCCATCTGCGCGGTGGCGCGGCGGAGTGCGGCGAGCATCAGCAGGGCCCAGTCGGCGGCGCTGCCCTGCACGACGAAGTTGCGGGTGAAGCGGCCCCGCGCGCGGGTGTTGGTCGAGGCGTAGCCGGGTGTGAACTCGCCTTCGGGGGAGGGGACTTCGGAGCTGCCGGGGCTCCCGGAACTCCCGGAACTCCCGGAACTCCCGGAACTCTCCGGGTTCTCCTGGGGGAGGCCCGCCTCGCCCGCCGCCTCGTCCGGGTCGCCCGAGGTCACCGCGGGCGGGCTGGTGCGGCCCAGCCAGGTGCGCACCAGGCGGCCCTCCTCGCCCGCCTGGGCGGCGTCGTCCACGTACGCCACCGCGAGCGGGAAGCGGCGGCGCAGCGCGGCGAGGTTCTTCAGGCCGTCCCCGGACGTCTGGCCGTAGATGGCTCCCAGAAGCGCGAGCTTCGCGTGCTCGCGGTCGCCGGAGAAGGCCCGGTCGGACAGGGTGGTGTAGAGGTCGCCGCCGCTGCCCGCGACCTCCATCAGGCCCCGGTCGCGGGAGATCGCGGCGAGCACGCGCGGCTCCAGCTGGTCGGCGTCCGCGACGACGAGACGCCGCCCGGGGTCGGCCACGACCGCGCGCCGGATGGCCTTGGGGATCTGCAGCGCCCCGCCGCCGTTGGTCGTCCAGCGGCCGCTGACGGCGCCGCCCGGCGTGTACTCGGGGCGGAAGCGGCCGTCACGCACCCAGTCCTGCAGCCAGCCCCAGCCGTGGGCGGTCCAGACGCGGTAGAGCTTCTTGTACTCGATGAGCGGGGCGACCGCAGGGTGGTCTACCTCCGCGAGCTCCCAGCGGCGCGTCGAGCGCACCTTGATCCCGGCCTGCGCGAAGGCCCGCACCACGTCGGCGGGCAGGTCCGGGCGGACGCGGCGGCCGAAGGCGGCCGAGACCTCGTCGGCCAGCTCGGCGAGGCGGCGGGGCTCGCCGCCGCCCGCGTACCGCTCGCCGAGCAGCTCCTCCAGGACCTGCCGGTGCACGTCGGCGCGCCAGGGCAGGCCCGCCGCCTTCATCTCGGCGGCGACGAGCATGCCCGCCGACTCGGACGCGGTGAGCAGCCGCAGCCGGCCCGGGTGCGCGCTCGCGTCATGGCGGCGCTGCTGGTCCGCGTACACCTCCAGGAGCTCCGCGAGCGTGACGGGGACCGACTGCGGTTCGAAGAGGGAGGACTGGGAGCCGGGCTCGGCGGTGCGCGGGGGCGGATCGGGCGGTACGGGGCGGTGGCGCAGCCGGGCCAGGGCGGCGGCCGCGGAGCGGGGCTCCCCGAGGCGGCCCTCGTGGCCGAGCAGGAGCAGCTCGGCCGCCTCGATGTCGTAGCACCGCTCGACGCGGACGCCGGCGGCGAGCAGGCGGGGGTAGACCCCCGAAGGGCCGGACGTGGCCCGCCACACCCAGCGGTCCACGCCGGGCCGCACCCGCACGGCCTCGACCAGGTCCGGCTCGCGCAGCACGGGCCCCGCGGGCAGCCCGTCGTCCCCGAGGGCGGCGAGCTCGGCCCCGCCGCCCTCGGTGGCGGCAAGGGCCCACCTCTCGGTCATGAGCGCGAGTGTGGCACCCGGCACTGACAATCCCCGGATTCCGCGCGGGCGCCTGACCTGATGCCCTGACCTGATGCCCTGGCCTGATGCCCTGGCCTGATGCCCTGACCCGGCGCCTGACCCGGTGCCTTGACCCGGTGCCCCTTGGCCCGGGGCCTGACCCGGCGCTGCGCCTGGCGCGGAGCTTGCCCCGGCGTCCGTCCCTGCTCCTGCTCCTGCCCTTACCCCCGCCCCCGCCCCTGCGCCTGATCGGCCGGTCACCGGATGCCGGAGGGGCGAGCCTTTGCGAGGCTCGCCCCATGAGAGTGGCGCTGGCACAGACCGACTGTGTGCTCGGTGAGGTGGACGAGAACATCGCGGTGGCCGAGGAGCAGATCGGCCAGGCGGCGGCCCAGGGCGCCGACCTCGTGGTCTTCCCCGAGCTGAGCCTGCACGGCTACCACCTGGGCGCCCTGAAGCGGGACACCTCCGTCGACGCCCGCGACCCGCGCCTGCTCGACCTCTCCCGGCTCGGCCCGGACGTGCTGGTCGGTCTGCACGAGCACACGAGCCTGCGCGCGTACAACACGTCGGCGTACTACTCCGAGGGCCAACTCCTGCACGCCCACCGCAAGTTGTACCTCCCCAACTACCTGGCCTGGGAGGAGCGCAAGCACGTCAGCCCCGGCCAGCACCTGCGCGCGTACGACCTGCCGGGCGGGCACGGGCGCGCGGCCACGCTGGTCTGCAACGACGCGTGGCAGCCGGTCCTGCCGTGGCTGGCCGTGCAGGACGGCGCGGAGGTCATCGTCGTCCCGACCAACAGCGCCGCGAGCCTCGACCCGGAGGCCATGGACACCGGCCTCTACTGGGACACGCTGCTCTCCTACACCGCCCGCATGCTCCAGTGCTGGGTCGTGTTCGTGAACCGGGTCGGCAACGAGCACGGGGCGTCCTTCTGGGGCGGCTCCCGCGTCGTCGACCCGCGCGGCACGGTCGTCGCCCAGGCTCCGAAGTGGGAGCCGGGCCTGGTCACGGTCGACATCGACGTGAGCGAGGCCCGGCGCCAGCGCCGCGCGGTTCCGCTGGTCGCGGAGGCGCGTCTCGGGTTGGTCGACCGGGAGGTACGCAGGCTCATCGACGAGGGCGGGGACAGCTAGACCCTGCGGGCGGTGGCGGTGGCGGTGGCGGCGGTGACAGTGGCAGTGGCGGTGGCAGCGGTGGCGGGGACAGCGGTGGCAGTGGTGGCGGGGACAGCTTGAACCCTTTGACAGGGGGCGGGGGAGCTGTCTCTAATGGGTACGCGCCGCGTGGCGCCGGTCAGAGAGCAGTGGGCAGACCGGTGGCCGGGCGAGCGCCTTCACCAAGGGATATGCCTTGAGTTCCTTCTTCTTCGCGCGCTTGCGCTCCGTGCGCCTGTAGGCCGCGGGTTTTCCTTCCGGCTCGTTTCGCTTCGCCGATCCTCCGGCGTGCGCGTCTGCCATGAATTCCGCCGTTGGCCTGTGCGGGTTCGTCGTGGCTGGTCGCGCAGTTCCCCGCGCCCCTGGCAGGGCGCCCCCTCGCCTCATGGAGACCAGAGAACCCCATGCCCACACCCGTCACCACCCTCGCCGACAAACTCCTCGAAGTGCACACCTGGCTGCGTGAGCAGCTCGCCGAGATACGGGACGAGGCGGCCGCGCACCTCGATGCGCGGGCCGCCCACGACGGCGACGACCCTCAACTCCCGCCCCCCGGACTCGGTTTCCAGATCCGCCGACGCTGCCTCGCCTTCTGCGACGCCCTGACCTTTCACCACACCGGCGAGGACGGCGCCGTCTTCCCGGGGGTCGAGCGGTACCACCCGGAGCTGATCCCCGTACTGGACCGGCTCCGGGCCGAGCACCGCGAAGTGGCCCGCATCAAGGAGGAGTTGCTCGCTCTCCTCGCCGACCTCGCGACGCCCGAACCGGACGAGCTCCTCGCGCACATCGACCGGCTCACCAAGGAGCTGACCGTGCACCTCGACTACGAGGAGGAGTGGCTGGTCCCGGTGCTCACCGACGTCCCGTTCCCGCCGCCCGCGCAGCCGTAGTTCCATGCGCAGCCGTGGCTCCACGCGCAGCCGTAGTTCCACGCGCAGCCGTAGTTCCACGCGCAGCCGTAGCCACCCCCGCAGCCAGAGCCACCGCCCAGCACACCGCCGCACACGCCCCCACCGTCCCCCACGGCACCCCCGCCAGGCCGGTGACCGGGGCGGAGAGCCGGGCGAGGGCCGTGTTCAGGCCGCCCAGGTTGACCAGTGTGACGGCGAGGCCGAGCAGGGCGCCGACCGCGACCGCCACGGTGGCCTCACCGGCGGCGACCAGGCGTATCTGTGCCCGTGTTGCGCCCGCCAGGCGCAGCGACCGCAGCTCGGGACCGCGTACGGACGAGGCCATCAGCAGCGTGCTCGCCAGTGAAATGGCCGTGTAGAGAAGGGAGATGCCCAGGAGCATCAGCAGACCGAGGCGGGTCTGCTTCTTGGCGCGCGGATGCGTGGCCGCCAGCCACGCGTCCGCCGTGCGCACCTCGCCGCCGGTCGCCGCGCGCAGCGCCCGTGCCACCGCGGCCCGGTCGGCACCCGCGTCCAGGCGTACGTCGATACGGTCGACCGCTCCACCTGAACCGCCGCTGGCAGCACCCGAGTTGGCTGTCGTCACATACGCCCCGTTGTCGCCCGTGCCCTGCGCGAGCACCGCCGCGATCCGCAGCGTGACGGGGCGCCCGTCGCCCAGCCAGACCCGCACGCGCTCGCCGACCCGGTGGTGTTCCCACTCCTCGTTCACCACGATCGACCGGTCGTCGAGGTCGCGCACGTCGCCCGCGACCACGGGGAGCCGGGCCGTTCGCGCGAGGGCCGCCGGGGCGGACACCGCGCGGGCCTCGGAACGGATCAGGGCGGTGCCCTCTTCGCGTACGTAGACGGAGGTCGAGACGGAGGGAGAGAGTGCCCGTACGCCCTGGACCGGGCGGGCCGGGACCTTCAGGTCGGCGCCCGAGGCAGCGCCCGAGGTGGCGCCCGAGGCGGTGCCCGAGACGGCGCCCGAGGCGGCGCTCACGTCACGTGCGGTCACGACCAGTTGGGCCCGCGTCCGCTCCCGCGCCTCCGCCGCCTTCGCCTCGCCCACCGACGTCGCCGAGCCGAGCAGCGAGCCCGCGAGGGCGACGGTGACCAGGACCGGGGCGGCGACGGCGGCGGTGCGGCGCACGGAGGTCGCGGTGTTCTCCCGTACGAGGAGTCCGATCGCGCCCGGCAGACGCACGGCGCGCACCAGGGGGCGGACGAGGACCGGCGCGAGCGCGGCGACGGCCGTGATCAGGATCATCGGCTGTGTCGTGTAGGTCTTGCGCTTCAGCAGGTCCGACGGGTCCGTCCACAAGGTCCACGCGAGCAGACCGAGTCCGGTCGCGAGCAGTGCCGCACCCACGAGGCGGCGGCCGGGCGGCATGACGCCCGTGTCGACCGACGCCTCCCGCAGCGCCTCCACGGGCCCGGTCCGCCCCGCCCGCCGCGCCGCCGTCCACGCACCGCTGAACACCACCGACACCCCGGTCCAGAAGGCGACTTGATACGGCCAGGCCGTCCAGGTGAGCGCGGGCACGGCGAACCACTTCGGGGCGATCCCCGCCTCCACCAGGGCGTCCCCGAGCAACGGTGCCGCCCACGCCCCCGCCGCGCACCCGGCCACGGCCGCCAGGCACCCGACCGTCACGGCCTCGGCCAGCAGCAGCCTCCGCACCTGCCCGGGCGTCGCCCCCGCCATCCGCAGCAGCCCCAACTCCCGCCGCCGCAGCGCCACGACGAAGGCGAACGTGGCCGCCGTGACGAAGACGGACACGAAGGCCGCGACGCCGCCCGCCGTGCCCAGGAAGGAGTTGACGGCCACGAGGGCGCGCTCGTCCCGGTCCGGGTCGGGGTTGGCGCGGGCGCGGTCGGCGCCGGTCAGGACCTGGGCACGGTCGCCGACGACGGCGCGGACCCGTGGCGCGGGCGCGGTGACACCGACGGCGTCGGGGCGCTCGTCCCGGGCGACGGGGCCGAGGGCGCGGAGGTCGCGCAGAAGTTCGATATCCACAGGGTGTGGATGAGCGAGCCGCCGACTGTCGTCGCCGACCCGCAGGGTGTCGTGGCCCATGACGATCACGGGCGACGAGGTGAACCGCTCGGGGGCGCGGCGCGGGGCGTCGGCCGCCGCGGCGAGCCCGAGCCCCATGCCCGCGACGAGGGCGACACCGATCGCGACGGCGACGAAGGCCCCGATGAGGCTGGTCCAGCGGGTCCGCAGGGAGGAGAGCACCACCACCATCATCATCGTCCGGCCGCCTCGACGAGGTCCGGGCCGGACCGGTGAGCGGTGCTCGCCCCACCCGTCTCCGCCCTGCCCGTCTCCGCCTCAGCTGTCTCCGCCCCGCTCGTCTCTGCTCCGGCTGTCTCGGGCCTGGCTGTCTTCGCTCCGGCTGTCTCCGCCCCGCTCGTCGCCGCCCTGCCCGTCTCGGGCCTGGCCGTCTCCGCCCTGCCCGTCTCCGGCGCCGCCACTCGCTTCGTCTCTGGCGCGGTCCCCCGCTTCGTCTCCAGCGCGGCCATCCGCTCCGCCACCGCCTCCGCCATCACCTCCGCCATCACCTCCCCCTCCGCCTCCGCCGCTCCCAGCTCGTCCGCCACCCGCCCGTCGACCAGGAACACCACCCGGTCCGCGTACGACGCCGCCACCGGGTCGTGCGTCACCATCACGGTGGTCTGCCCCTCTTCGTCCACCAATTGCCGCAGCATCCCGAGGACTTGACGGCTGGTCACGGTGTCGAGGGCGCCCGTCGGCTCGTCCCCGAACAGCACCGCGGGCCGGGTGATCAGCGCACGGGCGAGCGCGACCCGCTGCTGCTGGCCGCCGGAGAGCTCGGCGGGCCGGTGCCGGGCGCGGTCGGCGAGGCCCACGCGGGCGAGGGCGCCCCGGACCTCCGTACGCGAGGGGCGGCGCCCGGCGAGCCGCAGGGGCAGCGCGACGTTCTGGGCGGCGCTCAGCGACGGGACGAGGTTGAAGGACTGGAAGACGAAGCCGATCCGCTCCCGCCGCAGCAGCGTGAGCCGCCGCTCGCTCAGCCCGCTCAGCTCGGTCCCGCCGATCTCCACGGACCCCGACGTGGGCCGGTCGAGGCCCGCCGCGCACTGCAGAAGCGTCGACTTGCCGGAGCCTGAGGGGCCCATGATCGCGGTGAAGGTCCCGGCGGGGACGGTCAGGTCGACGCCGTCGAGGGCGGCGAGGTCGCCGTACCTGCGGTGGACGCCGGAGAGCCGTACGGCGGCGATACGGGAGTCTGTTGAGGTCATGGCTCCAGCGAACCGTCCGGGACGGAGCCGATCACGACCACTGGAGGGCGTCTCGGAGGTAGGGCCAGCCCTACCCGTAAGGGTCCTCCCGGCCCCGTATCGGTTCCCTCAACCCCGTAAGGGTTGTCCCGACCCCGTACAGGCCCTGAGATCATCGACCCATGAGCGAGAACGACCGCCCGCAGACCCCGTTCGAGAGGGCGCTGGGCTCCGCGCTCTACTCGGACGACGACGCCGCCCTGGACGCGGCCGCCTCCCACCTCGCCGCCGCCCCGTCGTCGGACGGCGAACTCGCCCGCAGGGGGCGGGAGTTCGTGCGCCGCGCATGGGAGCGCGGCTGGCAGCCCGCCGACGTCGTACGCCTGGTCGTGCGCGACCTGGACCCGGTCCACGTCACCCTGGCGGCGGACCTCATCAGGTCCGAGACCGGCGCGTACCCGACCCCGCTCCCGCCCCGCTGGCAGTCCCAACTGGCCGACCTGCCCGTCGGCCCGCCCCCGGGTCCGCCCACCGGCCCGCCCCCGGACCGCTTCTCCCGCGCGACGGCGACCCTGGAGCTGTACCGCCTCCTGGTCCGGCTGCCTCCGGTCGAGCCGGTCGGGCCGGTGCCCGGCACCCCCCTCCCGGCGCCCGCCGAGGGCGAGCCCCGCGCCCTCACCCGCATCCGCGCCCTGCTCGCCAAGGCGGAGGCGACCGGCTACCCGGAGGAGGCCGAGGCCCTCACGGCGAAGGCCCAGGAGCTGATGGCCCGCCACTCCCTCGACGAGGCGCTGCTCGCGGCCCGCACGCACGCGAAGGACACCCCGGGCGCCTGCCGGATCGGCGTGGACGCCCCGTACGAGACGGCGAAGGCGACGCTCCTGGACGCGGTCGCGCGCGCCAACCGCTGCCGGGCCGTCTGGAACAGCGAGTTCGGCTTCTCCACCGTCGTCGGCTTCGAGTCCGACCTGGAGGCGGTGGAGCTGCTGCACACCTCGCTCCTCGTCCAGGGCACGGCGGCGATGACGAAGGCGGAGGCGCGGCAGCGGGCCGGAGGCCGCAAGCGGACGAAGACGTTCCGGCAGTCGTTCCTGATGGCGTACGCGCACCGGATCGGCACCCGGCTCGCGGCGGTGAGCGAGCACGTCGCCGAGCAGGTCACCGAGCAGGTCACCGAGCACGTCACGGAAGACGCAGCCGAGGAGGGGGCGACCGCCGCGCCGCCCGGCTCACTGCTGCCCGCACTCGCCGCCCGGGACGTCGCGGTCACCGCACACGCGGAACGCATGTTCCCCGAGACGACGACGGCCCGGGTGCGCGGCGTGACGGACGGCGCGGGCTGGACGGAGGGCGCGGCGGCCGCGGACCGGGCGGAGGTGGGCGGCCGGGGGAGCCGGGGGAGCCGGGGGAGCCGGGGAGGCGGAGGAGGCGGGGGAGGTAAGAGGCGAGCCGAGCTGAGGGGCAAGAGAAGCCAAGCGAGCCAAGGGAGCCAAGGAAGCTAAGGGAACCAAGGGAACCAAGGGAACCAAGGAAGCCAAGGGGGCTATGGGTGACTTGCCCCGTATCCTGGCGAGGTGAGCTGGTTCCGGGCGCTGAAGGAGACCACCCGCTCGGGGCTGTCGGTCGAGCGGAAGCGTCTCGAACCCCTGGTGGCGCTGCGCGGCGCGCTCGGCCTCGCGATCGTCATTGGCCTCAGCCTCACCCTCTTCGGCCCGGCCGTCGCCGCGAGCTCCGCCTTCGGCGCGTTCCAGGCGGCCATCGCCACCTTCCAGCGCAGCTGGCGCCCCCGCCCCGAGCTGGCGCTCGCCTCCGGTGTGAGCCTCGCCGTCTCCACCTTCCTCGGCTATCTCACCGGCGCCCACCTGCTCCTCTTCCTCGCGCTGCTGTGCCTGTGGACGTTCCTCGCGGGGCTGAGCTGGGCGGCGGGCCCGACGGTCGGCATCATCGCCTCGTCGAACGTCGCGATCATGCTGGTGACGGTCACGCTCCCGACGTCGGTCGCCACGGCGGCCGGGCACGCCGCGATGATGGTGGTGGGCGGCGGTGTCCAGGCGGCGCTCGTGATCCTTCTTCCGGTACGGAGATGGGGCGCCCACCGGGACGCGCTGGCCGACGCGTTGGCGGCCGAGGCGGACTACGCGCGGCGGCTGCGCCACGACCCGGTCGCGCCCTTCGACCCGGAGCCCCTGATGGCGGCCCGCGCCGCGGCCGCGCTCACCCCGCGCCAGGCCCGCACGCGCCCCGCCGAACTGCACGGCGCCCGGGGCGTCGCCGAGCGCATCCGCCCCGTGCTCGCCTCCCTCGCCGACCCTTCGGTGGGCGTGCCCGAGGAGGGCAGGGAGCGCGACCGGGTGCGCGAACTCCTCGCCGCGGCCGCCTCGGTCCTGGACGCGGCGGCCCGCGCGATCCGCCAGGGCGAGCCGGTGAAGATCCCCCCGCAGGCCCTCGCCGCCCTGCGCACCCCCGACACCGGCGCCATCCTCTCGGGCCCC
The DNA here is from genome assembly GCF_050510915.1 of Streptomyces odontotermitis. Classification (NCBI taxonomy): domain Bacteria; kingdom Bacillati; phylum Actinomycetota; class Actinomycetes; order Kitasatosporales; family Streptomycetaceae; genus Streptomyces; species Streptomyces odontotermitis. The sequence goes on from NZ_JBNJLS010000013.1 coordinate 122,182, forward strand.
CCGCACCGGGCGGCGACCCGCCTCGTGGCCCTGCTCGGAGACGTGGTCGAGACGGCGGGCAGCCCCGTCGCCCCCGCCCCACCGGACACGGAAACAGGCACGGGTACAGGCACCGGCACCAGCACGGGCACAGGCCCGGACGCAGCCACCCCCGCACCCACGAACACCGCCACCCCCACACCCCCGGACACCGCCACCCCCAAACCCATACCCACCTCCACACTCGCCCCCACCCCCACCCCCACCCCGCACCGAACCCGCCCCACCCTCCCCGCCCTGGTCCCCGGCGTCCTGCGCGCCATGCGGGCCGAGCTGCGGTACGAGTCGCCCGTCACGCGGCACGCGATCCGGGTCACCGCCGTCGCCGCCACCGGCTACCTCATCGGGCACTGGCTCCCGCTCGGCCACGGCTACTGGGCCCCGATGGCCTCGGTCATGGTGATGCGCCCGGACTTCTCCCAGACCTACTCCCGCGCCGTGGCCCGCTTCGGCGGCACCCTCGTCGGCGTCGCCCTCGCCACCGGCGTCGTCCAGCTCACCGACCCGGGCCCGCCGCTCTCCGGCACCCTCGCCGTGCTCTGCGCCGGGATGATGTACCTGCTGATGCGCACGGGGCAGGTCGCCGCCCAGGCGTGCGTCGCCGCGTACGTCGTCTTCCTGCTCGGCATGGGCGGCCAGGAGTGGACGCAGACAGTGCCGGAACGGGTCGAACTCACCCTGCTCGGCGGCCTGTTGGGGATGATCGCGTACGCCCTCTACCCGGCCTGGGAGACCCCGCGCCTGCGCACCCGCCTCGCCGACTGGCTGATCGCCGACGGCCGGTACGCCGCCGCGGTCGTCGGCCACTACGCCCACCCCGCCGGCCGCGCCTGCCCCGACGTCCGCGAGGCGCTGCTCGACGCCCGCGCCGCCCGCATCGCCTGGCAGGACGCCGTGGCCCGCGCCAAGAACGAGCCGGTGCGCCACCGCGGCCTCTCCCGCTCCGCCGCCGACGACGCCGAGCACGCCCTGGCCCAACTCGCCCGCGTCGCCATGCTGATGGAGGCCCACCTCCCGGACCGCGGCGCCACCCCCGTCCCGGCCGCCGCCCGCCTTGCCGAGGCCCTGCGCACCGCCACCGAGCAGGGCGCCAAGGCCGTGCGCGAACGCCGCGTGCCGCAGTGGGGCGCCGTCGAGAAGGCCATCGACGCGTGGGACGGCGAGGGCGTCCCCGACCGCGTCGTCCGCAGAGGGGCGGGCCTGCTCCTCACCACTCTCGAAGAGCTCTCCGACGCCCTGGACACCGCACCCGCGCCGATGCTGGTCGACGGCACCGGGTCGAAGGCCGCCCCGCCGGACGAGGACAAGCAGAACGGGCCGCGAGACCCTCAAGGTCCCGCGGCCCGCGCTTGATTGATGCCGCGTCAGCGAAATGCTGCGCCGCTGCGTCAGGAAGTCGGCAGGTCCGCCGTCGGCAGCCCGCTGGGCAGCTTCCCGCCCTCGGTCTTCGTGAAGGTGTCCGTGCCGACCGCGTCCCAGTCGACCTTCAGGGTCTTGTCGTCGACGGACGTGACCTTCCCCATGGACCGGTCGTCATTGCCCTTCGCGCACTTGAGCATGAGCATCTGCGAACCCGAGCCGCCGCTCACGGTGCCCGTGCACAGGACGTTCTCGCCGACGAGCGACGCGGTCTTGCCGGTGACGGCGAGCGCGAGCGGCTTCCCGTCGGCCGTCGTGACCCAGGACCCGTCGAGGCTGCCGCCCTGCGAGCCGCTGTCGCCGCCGTCGCCCGGCGCCGACGACTCGCCGCTGCTGCCCGCGGACGAACCGCTGTCGGAGGCGGACGAGTCCTTGCCCTTGTCGCCGTCGTCGCTGTCGCTGCTGCAGCCCGTCAGCACGAGGGCCGCGGCCGCGACCACGGCCGCCGCTCCGATACGGACCTTACGAGCGTTACGTACGTGCTTGCGCACAGAAGTCCCCCTATATCGCGGTGTGTTGCGGGTGGTACTGGACGTGCTGTCGATACGCCATGGCGAATCGCGCGCCAAGCTACCAGGCCCCTCACCCGCCTCCGCAGCCAGACGGAACGGGACAGGTAGGAATTTCCCTACGTTTGACAGGTAGGAAAACGCCTACCTATCGTCGTGTCCATGAACATCACCCACGCCTCCTTCGTCACCCTCCCCGTCGCCGACCAGGACCGGGCCCTGCGCTTCTACGTGGACGTGCTCGGCTTCGAGGTCACCGCGGACCGGCAGATGCCCCCCGGCCGCTGGCTCCAGGTCGCACCCCGGGGCGCGCAGACCGTGTTCACGCTCTCCGGCCCCGGCATGGGCGGTTTCGTGCCCGGCTCCGCGCGGGGGATCATGCTCCTCACGACCGATGTCGACGCCGACTGCGCACGGCTCACCGCGGCCGGTGTCGAGGTCAGCGGCCCGGACGAGCTGCCCTGGGGCCGGATGGCCGCCTTCCGGGACCCCGACGGCAACGGTCTGATGCTGCTGACGGAGACGACGGAAGGCGACTGACACCCCATGGTCACCACCGGTGAGCGCGAGGACCGGCTGTTCGCCGCGCTCGCCAACGGCACCCGGCGCGAGGTCCTGCGCCTCCTGCGCGACGAGGGCCCGCAGCCCGTGCAGGCGCTCGCCGACCACTTCGACATGCGCAGGCCCAGCCTCTCGGAGCACCTCAAGGTGCTCCGGGACGCGGGCCTCGTGTCGGAGGAGCGCTCCGGGCGGCAGCGCATCTACCGCCTCGAGGCGGTGCCCCTCGCCGAGGTGCAGGACTGGCTCAGCCCGTACGAGCGGTTCTGGCGCGACCGGCTGAAGGGGCTCGGCGACCTGCTCGACCGGATGCCCGACGATGACCCGTCATGAGCACTCCTGACGACCCCGGCGCCCCCGATGGCCTGAACGCCCCTGGCGCCGCCCCCGACGACGACCTCACGACCCTCCGCGTCGACCAGTTCTTCCCCCACCCGCCCGCGAAGGTCTGGCGCGCCCTCACCGACCCGGAGCTCCTCGCCCAGTGGCAGATGCCCGGCGCGGACGGCTTCCGCCTGGAGGTGGGCCACCGGTACGTGCTGACCTCCGTGCCCCGCCCCAACACGAACTTCTCGGGAACGATCGACGTCCAGGTCCTGGCGTACGAGCCGGGGCGGATGCTCAGCGTCCGCTGGGCCGACGCGGAGCCGGACCCGCGGGCTCCGAACCCCGCGGACTGGACCATTACCTGGACAGTGGAGCCAGAAGGGCGCGGCACGCGTCTGTTCCTAGTACATGAGGGGTTCGATCCGGACGATCCGGCGCAGCAGATGGCGCGGAAGATCATGGACGGGGGCTGGCGTTCGCATGTCATGCGGGCATTGGGGCAGGTGCTTGCGGGGATCTAGCGAAGGTCCAGGCAAAGCTGTAACCAAGAGACCACCCCGCGTGCACGTGCATCTGCCCATGCATCGGCATGTGAACACAGCTATGATCCGGACCAGTTGGCGGCTGCAACAACAGCCACGGCACCACCGGGGAGCGACCTGTGCACCACGTGTTCAACGGCATGGCGGCCACGGAACTTCACGGGGTGGTCTGGCAGAAGAGCAGGCACAGCAACTCGCAGGGCTCGTGCGTGGAGTTCGCGAAGCTGCCGGGCGGCGATGTCGCCGTGCGCAACTCGCGGTTCCCCGACGGGCCCGCGCTCGTCTATACGCGCGCCGAGATAGAGGCGATGCTGCTCGGGATGAAGGACGGCGAGTTCGACCACTTGATCAGCGGCTGACCCCGAAGTTGGTCCCGAAGGGGCAGCCCTCGGTCGCAAATTGACCGAACGTCAAGCGAGTTGGGTCACGCCAGCGTGAAGAGGGCCCACACGACCTTGCCGTTGAGCGTGCCCGCGAGCGGGTGCCAGCCCCAGCTGTCGCTGAAGGAGTCGACGAGGAAGAGGCCGCGCCCCGACTCGGCGGCGAAGTCCTCCTTCGCCTCGCGCGCCACCGGACTCTCCTCGCTGGGGTCGCGCACCGCGCACACGAGGCGCTCGGTCCAGTGCATCAGGTGCAGCCGCACGGGCGGGTCCTGCTCGCGCGGGGTGTCCGAGGGCAGTGCGTGACGCAGGGCGTTGGTGACGAGTTCGGAGACGACGAGCGCTATGTCGTCGAACCGCTCCTCGAGTCCCCACTGGCCGAGCGTCGAGCGGGTGAACTGCCGTGCGCTGCCCACCGCTTCGTAGCGGGCGGGCAGGGAGCAGGCGGCCGCGCTCGACACGGCCGAGGGGTCGAGTGGGGGTAGCCCCTGCCGTAACGGCTCGAGCATGGTCGATCCATTCGTCCCCATGCGAGGCACTCCCCGGTTTCGCGGTACATAGCGATGGAGCGGTGGCGCGGTCGGTACAGCGATGGTGCGGTCAGTACAGCAGTGGCGCGCGGACCATGGTTCCGAATGCGTACAGCAGATGCAAGGGCAGATGCACGTGCACGCGCCCGACTTGGACACTCACGCGCTACTTCTTGCCCATTTCTTCCTACGACTTCTTGTGGAGAGCGTTCGAAGGCTTTCCCTTTCCGTAACCGATCGTGTACGGCCCGAAGCGTTTAATGGCAGACTGCTGGCTTCCGGAAGCGATGGGGAGGACTGAGGGCAGTGGCCGCAGGGGAGTCGTGGGGTTCCGCCCAGGCTTTGAGCAGTGGCGGTGGATCGGTGGTGCGCCGCATCCTGCTCGGCTCACAGTTGCGGCGCCTGCGGGAGTCGCGCGGCATCACCCGCGAAGAGGCCGGCTACTCGATCCGGGCCTCCGAATCGAAGATCAGCCGCATGGAGTTGGGACGGGTGAGCTTCAAGTCGAGGGATGTCGAGGACTTGCTGACGCTCTACGGAGTCACGGAGGAGTCCGAGCGGAACGCGCTCCTCTCGCTGGCCAAAGAGGCCAACCTCACGGGCTGGTGGCACAGTTACTCGGACGTCCTGCCCGGCTGGTTCCAGACGTACGTAGGTCTGGAGGGTGCCGCCTCTCTCATCCGTGTCTATGAAGTCCAGTTCATCAACGGCCTGTTGCAGACGGAGGCGTACGCGGCCGCCGTCGTCGCCCGCGGCATGAAGGGCGCGAGCAAGGCCGACATCGAGCGCCGCGTCGCGCTGCGCCTGGAGCGCCAGAAGCTCCTCGTCTCCGAGAACGCCCCCAAGTTCCACTGCGTGCTCGACGAGTCCGCGCTCCGGCGCCCCTACGGGTCCCGTGAGGTGATGCGTGGCCAGATCCAGCACCTCATCGACATCTCGGAGCGGGAGAATGTCACGCTTCAGGTGATGCCGTTCAGCTTCGGCGGGCACGCGGGCGAGAGCGGGGCGTTCACGATGCTGAGCTTCCCGGAGTCGGACCTCTCCGACGTCGTGTACCTGGAGCAGCTCACCGGCGCCCTCTACCTCGACAAGAGGGAGGAAGTCGCCCAGTACGAGCGGGTGGTGAGCCAGCTGCAGAAGGACAGTCCGAATCCGGCCGACAGCCGCGATCTGCTCCGTGGTCTACTCCAACTCACGTAGAACACAAGTAGTATGACGGAATCTCAGGTTTCTGCTTCAGTCTGCGTCTGCGGCAAGGGGTCCGTCACATGTCCTTCTTCACTGACTTGGCTTACCAGTACATAGACGGTGAGTGGAGGGACGGCTCGGGCTCCTGGGACATCATCGACTTCAACCCGTACGACGGGGAGAAGCTCGCCTCCGTCACGGTCGCGACGGCCGACGAGGTGGACCAGGCGTACCGCGCGGCGCAGCGCGCACAGGAAGCCTGGGCGAACACCAACCCGTACGCCAGACGAGCCGTCTTCGAGCGCGCCCTGCGCATCGTCGAGGACCGTGAGGCCGAGATCACCGAGGCCATCGTCCAGGAGCTGGGCGGCACCCTCCTCAAGGCGGCCTTCGAGCTGCACCTCGCCAAGGAATTCCTGCGCGAGGCCGTGCACTTGGCGCTCGCCCCCGAGGGGCGCATCCTGCCCTCGCCCGACGACGGCAAGGAGAACCGCCTCTACCGCGTCCCGGTCGGCGTCGTCGGCGTCATCAGCCCCTTCAACTTCCCCTTCCTGCTCTCGCTGAAGTCGGTCGCCCCGGCCCTCGCCCTCGGCAACGCGGTCGTCCTGAAGCCGCATCAGAACGCCCCGGTGCTCGGCGGCAGCCTGGTGGCCCAGATCTTCGAGCAGGCGGGCCTGCCCGCCGGGCTGCTCAACGTGGTGATCACGGACATAGCCGAGATAGGCGACGCCCTCATAGAGCACCCCGTCCCGAGCGTCATCTCCTTCACCGGCTCGGACGCCGTCGGCCGCCACGTCGCCACGGTCTGCGCCGCGAACTTCAAGCGCTCGGTCCTGGAACTCGGCGGCAACAGCGCCCTGATCGTCCTCGACGACGCGGACGTGGACTACGCGGTGGACGCGGCCGTCTTCAGCCGCTACGTCCACCAGGGACAGGTCTGCATGGCCGCCAACCGCGTCCTGGTGGACCGCTCGGTGCAGGCGGAGTTCACCGAGAAGTTCGTCGCCAAGGTCAGGACGCTGAAGGTCGGCGACCCGGCGGACCCGGCGACGCACATCGGCCCGCTCATCAACTCCTCGCAGGCGGACGCCGTTTCGTCGGTGGTGAAGCAGACGGTGGAGGCGGGCGCGACGGCCCTGCTGCACGGCCGCACGGACGGCAATCTGGTCGCCCCCTCGGTCCTCACCGACGTCCCCGCCGACTCCCCGGTCCTGGCCCAGGAGATCTTCGGCCCGGTCGCCCTCCTCGTCCCCTTCGACGGCGAGGACGAGGCCGTCCGCATCGCCAACGACACCCCGTACGGCCTGAGCGGCGCCGTCCACACCGGCGACGTCGAGCGCGGCGTCCGGCTCGCGAAGCGCCTGCACAGCGGCATGATCCACATCAACGACGGCACCGTCCACGACGAGCCGATCGTGCCCTTCGGCGGCGAGAAGCGCTCCGGCATCGGCCGCCTGAACGGGGATGCGACGGTGGAGGCGTTCACCACGCACAAGTGGATCTCGGTGCAGCACGGGCGCTCGCGGTTCCCGTTCTGAGCTCTCCCCGGCTTCCCCGATCCCGTACGGACTTGCGGACAGAACCTGACCGCAAGGGTCCGTAACGTGGGTGGTGTCGGAAAGCCCGGCAGCACCCGAGCAGGGAGAGGTCACCATGCCTACTCACGTCAACGCAGAGGCCCACGGCGACGAGCGCGGCGCGCTCCTCAACTTCGTGGAGGCCCAGCGCGGCGGCCTGCGCAGGTCCGTGCTCGGCCTCACGGACGAGCAGGCGGCGCAGACCCCCAGCGCCAGCGAGCTGTCCCTCTCGGGGCTCGTCAAGCACGTCGCCGAGGTGGAGCTGAACTGGCTGCGCATGGCGCAGCAGCGTCCGAACGAGCGGCAGCGCACCGAGGAGACCTGGAGCGAGGGCTTCGTGCTCACTGGCGCCGAGACGGTCGCCGGTGTCCTCGCCTTCTGGGACCAAGTCGCCCAGGAGACCGAGGAGTTCATCCGCAAGGTGCCCAGCCTCGACGACACCTTCCCGCTGCCGCCGGCGCCCTGGTTCCCCAAGGACGGCGTCGTGTCGATGCGCTGGCTGATGCTGCACCTCGTCGAGGAGATCGCCCGGCACGCGGGCCACGCCGACATCATCCGGGAGTCCCTCGACGGCAAGACCGCGTTCGAGCTGGTCGCCGAGGAGAGCGGACAGCGGGGCTAGCCCCGGCGTACCCTAGTCAAAGTTGAAGACTGAGGGGTACGAAGGGTTACGAGATGTCAGCGATCCGGCTCCTGGTCCTGGGCGCGGTGCGCCAGCACGGCCGCGCCCACGGCTACCAGGTCCGCAACGACCTGGAGTACTGGGGCGCCAACGACTGGTCCAACGCCAAGCCGGGCTCGATCTACCACGCCCTGAAACAGATGGCGAAGCAGGGACTGCTGCGCGCCCACGAGATCGCCCCGTCCACGGTGGGCGGCCCGCCGCGCACGGAGTACGAGATCACGGAGCAGGGCACCGAGGAGTTCCTCGCCCTGCTCCGCGAGTCCCTCACCGCGTACGGTCAGAAGCCCGACGTCCTCGCGGCGGCGCTCGGGTTCATGGTGGACCTGCCGCGCGCGGAGGTCGTCGGCCTGCTCCAGGAGCGGGTGCACCGCATCGCGGCCTGGCGCACCTCCGTCACCGAGTACTACACGCCCGAGGACGGCCCCGAGCAGCTGGGCCACATCGGCGAGATCATGAACTTCTGGGTGAGCTCGGCGGACAACGGCGCCGAGTGGACCAAGGAGCTGATCGCCCGCATCGAAGGCGGCGCCTACACCTTCGCGGGCGAGGGCGAGCCCTTCGTGGGGGTGCTCGCGGAGGGCGAGGAGAACCCGTACGCGACGGGGGAGCGGCACCCCGGGGACGAGCGCTAGGAAGTCCCGTGGCGGCTGGACTTGCACCTCACGCGACGTGAGGACCCAGGCTGAAGCGCGTACGAAGAAACACGAGCCAGAGGGACCGGACGCCATGAGCTACTCCGTGGGACAGGTCGCCGGATTCGCCGGGGTCACGGTGCGCACGCTGCACCACTACGACGAGATCGGCCTGCTCGCCCCGAGCGAGCGCAGCCACGCGGGCCACCGCCGCTACAGCGACGCGGACCTGGACCGGCTGCAGCAGGTCCTGTTCTACCGGGAGCTCGGCTTCCCCCTCGACGAGGTGGCGAGCCTGCTCGACGACCCGCGGGTCGATCCGCGGGCGCATCTGCGGCGCCAGCACGAGCTGCTGACCGACCGCATCGAGAAGCTCCAGAAGATGGCCGCCGCCGTCGAAAATGCCATGGAGGCGCGGAAGATGGGCATCAATCTCACGCCCGAGGAGAAGTTCGAGGTCTTCGGGGACCACGACCCCGACCAGTACGCGGACGAGGTCGCCGAGCGCTGGGGCGACACCGAGGCGTACCGCGAGTCGCAGCGCAAGGCGGCCTCCTACACGAAGGAGGACTGGAAGCGGATCAACACGGAGATGGAGGCCATCCACGCGCGCATGGCCGACGTCCTCGCACGCGGCCTGGCCGCGGACTCCACGGAGGCGATGGACGTCGCCGAGGAGCACCGCCTCTTCATCACGCGGTCCCACTACGCGTGCCCGCACGAGCTGCACTCCTGCCTCGGCAGGATGTACGTGGACGACGAGCGCTTCACGGCCGTCTACGAGGCGATCCGGCCGGGCCTCGCGGTCTTCATGCGGGACGCGATCCTCGCGAACGAGGCGCGGGCGGCCTGAGGGGCGCCGCCGCCCCGTGACAGAACGGGGCGGCGGGTCGACACTGCGGGGATACGGGGGTTCGCACCGACTCCAGGAGGCGTCATGTCCGGACTGCTCTCCCGCGTCACGAAGTTCGCCCGCAGCCCCGAGGGGCGGCGGGCGGTGCGTGAAGCCCGCCGCGCCGCCGACGACCCCAAGAACCGGGCCGAGGCGAAGCGGCTCATCGGCAGGCTGCGGGGCGGAAAGAGCGGGAAGAGCGGGAAAGCCGGCAAGAAGTAGTAGCGGTTCCCGGCGGGGCAGGAGCAGTGGGCCCCGGTGGGGCTACGGCTGCGCCTCGATCACGACGGCCGTGCCGTACGCGCACACTTCCGCCGCTCCGTCCATCGCCTCCGTGACGTCGAAGCGGAACATCAGCACGGCATTCGCCCCACGCGCGCGTGCCTGCTCGATGAGCCGGTCCATGGCCTGGTTGCGGGTCTCCACGAGGGTCTTGGTGAGCCCCTTGAGCTCGCCGCCGATCATGGACTTCAGGCCCGCGCCGATCTGGCTGCCGAGGTGCCGCGACCGCACCGTGAGGCCGAAGACCTCCCCGATGACCCGCTGCACGCGGAAGCCGGGGACGTCGTTGGTGGTCACCACGAGGACGTCGGACTGGGGGTTCAGGCCGCCGCCGAAATCGTCAATGCTCATGAGCACAGCTTTGTCCTGGTTCGCGCGCAGTGCACCCTGGGGAGAGCAGTGGAACCTGGTGGCGACACCTGGCGTTGATAGTTTTGGGCGGCCACACCGGCCGCAACGCCCCGCTGGCGGCATCGCCCCCTCACCCTCAGGAGCCCGGAACCGTGACGACGCTTGCGCTCGGACCAAGCTGGCTGGATCCGGATTACCTGCTCAACCAGTTCGGCATCTGGGGCCTGCTCCTGATCGTCTTCGCGGAGTCGGGCCTGCTCATCGGCTTCTTCCTGCCGGGCGACTCGCTCCTGTTCACCACGGGCCTGCTGATCACGACGAACAAGCTGGACTTCCCGCTCTGGCTGGCCGTCGTGCTGATCTGCGTCGCCGCGATCGTCGGCGACCAGGCGGGCTACCTGTTCGGCAAGAAGGTCGGGCCCTCGCTCTTCAACCGCCCGGACTCCAAGCTCTTCAAGCAGGAGAACGTGGTCAAGGCCCACGAGTTCTTCGAGAAGTACGGCGCGAAGTCCCTGGTCCTGGCCCGTTTCGTGCCGATCGTGCGCACGTTCACGCCGATCATCGCGGGCGTCAGCGGCATGCGCTACCGCTCCTTCATCACCTTCAACATCCTCGGCGGCATCCTCTGGGGCGCCGGCGTCACCCTCCTCGGCGCCTGGCTGGGCAACATCGAGTTCGTCCACAAGAACATCGAGGCGATCCTGGTCCTCATCGTCCTGATCTCGGTGGTCCCGATCGCCATCGAGTTCCTGCGGGCACGCAGCAAGGCGAAGAAGGAGCGACCGGCGGCGGGCGAGACCGCGGCCCCCCAGCCGACCCGGGGCAGGCACGCCAAGCGCTGACCCCGCTGCCCTGACCCTGCGGCTCCGGCCCTGCGGCTCCGTCCCTGCGGCTCCGTCCCTGCGGCTCCGTCCCTGCGGCTCCGGCCCCGCGGCTCAGAACCCTCGCGTCCGCTTCGCCGCCCGGCGGTTCGCGGCCGCGGCCGTGGGCGCCGTGAGGAACAGCCGGGAGATCTCGCTCCCCAGGTTCACGCCGATCGCGATCGCCAGGGCGGTGGCCACCGCCTTGGTGAGCGAGCCGAGCCCCCGGTTCATGTCGTTCTGCGCCAGCGCCAACAGCCCGAAGTACGTGGCGCTACCCGGCAGCAGGGGCCCGATCGCCGCCGTCACATAGGGCAGCGACGAAGCGAACCGGTACCGCGAGAAGAGCTGCCCGAACAGCCCCACGAGCCCGGCCGCGATCGCCGTCGCCGCGACCGGCGACAGCTTCAGGTTGGTCTGCGCCAGGGCCCCGTACATGATCCAGGCGACGCCCCCGTTGAGGGTCACGGCGAGCACGGTGTTGCGCTCCTGCTGGAGCAGGATCGCGAAGGCGAGGCTCAGCGCCATGGACGCCAGGATCTGCACCACGGGCCGCGTGGGGACCTGCTCGAAGGTCGTCTCCGGCTTCAGCCCCGTCGCGTCCAGCATCACGCCGAGCGAGAGCACGAGCAGCACGCCGCAGACGATCGCCACGATCAGGTAGACGACCTCCAGGAGCCGTGCGGCGGCGGTGATGTAGTAGCCGGTCAGGCCGTCCTGCACGCCCGCCACCAGCGCCCGCCCCGGGATCAGCGCGAACAGCCCACCGGTGATGACCGCGGACGCCCGTACCTCCTGGGTGTGCGAGAGGCTCAGCGCGACGCCGAGCGCCGCGGGCGGCATCGCGGCCACCACGAACTGGTAGAACTCCGGCAGCCCGCGCCCCGCACACAGCCAGGCGAGCCGGTCGCCGAGCATCGCGCCGCACGCCGCGATCACGAAGACCAGCACCCCACCGCCGACCAGCACGGACGCCGCGCCCGCCAGCAGCCCGCTGGCCGCCGTCAGGGCCCACCCCGGGTAGGGGTGGCGGTTGCGGCGGATCTCCGCGAGCTGCCGGTACGCGTTCTCCAGGGAGACGTCGACCTCCGGGTCGCTGATGTCGTGGACCAGCTGGAAGACGGCCGCGAGCCGCGTGTAGTCGGTGCCGCGGCGCCGCACCGTCCGGGACGCCGTGACCGGGTCGTCCACCAGGGACGGCTGGTACGAGATCGACAGGAGCGTGAACGTCACGGTCGGCTCGACCCGGTCGAGCCCGTAGCTGCGGCAGACCGCGAACATCGCGGCCTCCACGTCCTCGGCGCCCTCGCCGCCCGCGAGCAGCAGCTCCCCGATACGCAGCGTCAGGTCGAGCACGCGCGGCACCGGAAGCCCCGCGTCGTCCTCCTGCTTCTGCGAGGGCTCGGGCGCGGGCCGCTCGGCGACCGGCAGGCGCAGCATCGTGCGCATCTGGTCCTGCCAGGGCACGTCCTTGGTGAGCCGCACCATGGGTATGCCCTGCGCCGGGGTGAACGCGGGCGGGGGATTGCGCGAGCTGTAGGTGTGCGGCGTGCTGAAGGCCGACCGCTCCGTCTCCTGGGTGGACGAGGCGGGCGTGGCGAGCCCGTCGGGGAGCGCGAACTCCGACGTCGTCTGCGACTCGTCCTCCGGTGCGGGTGTCTGCGCGATCACCCCGCTGGGCTGGCTGAAGGCGCTGCGCGCCTCGTCCGACTGCGGCTTGCGGTCTTCCGCGTCCGGCTCCGCCACGACCTGCCCTCGCTCCTCACTTGGCGCGTGCGTACCCCACGTACGTCTCGTACGTCAGTATGCGCACGAATACGCGAACGGGCCGCCCGACCCCCAGGGGTCGAGCGGCCCGTCGGCCAGGAAGGGGGGTGCTCAGTGGCCGCCCTCGTCCTTGAAGCGCTTGTAGGAACGCTCGATCTCGGCCTCGGCGTCCGAGCGGCCGACCCAGTCGGCACCCTCGACGGACTTGCCGGGCTCCAGGTCCTTGTAGACCTCGAAGAAGTGCTGGATCTCCAGACGGTCGAACTCGGAGACGTGGTGGATGTCGCGCAGGTGCTCCACGCGCGGGTCCGAGGCCGGGACGCACAGCAGCTTGTCGTCGCCGCCCGCCTCGTCGGTCATCCGGAACATGCCGATGGCGCGGCACTTGATGAGGCAGCCGGGGAACGTCGGCTCGTCCAGGATGACCAGCGCGTCCAGCGGGTCACCGTCCTCGCCGAGGGTGTTCTCGACGAAGCCGTAGTCCGCGGGGTAGCTGGTGGACGTGAAGAGTCGACGGTCAAGGCGGATGCGGCCGGTCTCGTGGTCCACCTCGTACTTGTTCCGCGAACCCTTCGGAATCTCGATGGTGACGTCGAACTCCACGGGTGGCTCCTCCATGATCAGCACATACTTCGGGTGGTTAAGTGTCCCTCACGCACGTGTGTGATCGCGAAAGGGGCTGGTCGTCGTGCCCGAGCTCAAACCATCGCAGCTCTTGAGTCGGCTTCCGAAGCCTCCTGTCCGGAAGCTGTCGGAGCGCGCCGTGAAGCTCAAGACCTGGCAGCTCACGGCGGGTGCCGCCGGTGTCGGGCTTGCGATCGCGGCCGGGGCTGTGGCCGCGGCCGGTCCCTGGGACTCCTCGGGTCAGCGTACGGCGGAGCGCGACTGGGCGGCCTCCCAGGAGGCCGGGGGTGGCGCAGATCACGACGGCGGTACGGTCGCGGGGGCGCCCGAAGCGGCCCCGAGCGCTCCTTCCGTGCTCAGCGGGCTCGGTGCCCCCGCGGGCTCGGCGCCCGCGCCGACGGGCCGCGCCCTCGCGGACGTCCTGGACCCCCTCCTCAAGAACCACGCCCTCGGTCCGCACCGCTCGGCGGTCGTCCTCGACGCGGCCACGGGGGAGCGGATCTACGGCAAGGAGGCGGGCGCGGCGGCGACGCCCGCGTCCACGATCAAGATCGCCACGGCGGTCGCGGCCCTCTCCGCTGCGGGCGCCGACCACCGCATCGCCACGAAGGCGGTCATCGAACCCGGCACCAAGGAGGTCGTCCTGGTCGGCGGCGGCGACCCCACGCTGACCGCCCGCAAGGACGGCAAGTACGTGGCGCAGTCCGCGAGCCTGCGCGACCTCGCCGAGGACACGGCCCGCGCCCTGAAGGACCGCGACGAGAGCAAGATCAAGCTCTCGTACGACACGTCGCTGTACTCGGGCCCGCCCCTGCACCCCATCGGCCCGAACGAGAACCTCTCGCCGGTCAGCGCCCTGATGGCGGACGAGGGCCGGCTCGACGACTCCTCCTCGGGCCCCGCCCCGCGCGCGGGCGACCCGGCGGCCGACGCGGCCAAGAAGTTCGCGGACCTCCTGCGCGACGAGGGCGTGGACGTCTCCTCCGACGCCCCTGGCCCCTCCAAGGCGTCCGGCAACGCCGAGTCCCTCGCCAAGGTCGAGTCCCCGCCCCTGTCCTCCCTGGTCGAGCGCATGCTGACGCACAGCGACAACGACATCGCCGAGGCCCTCGCCCGCCAGACGGCGCTCGCCTCGGACGAGCCGGCGAGCTTCGACGGCGGCGGCAAGGCCGTCGAGAAGCAGCTCGGCAAGCTCGAACTCCCGCTCTCCGGGACGAAGTTCGCCGACGGCAGCGGCCTGGACCGCGCCGACCGCCTCTCCGCGGAGCTGCTCTCCACCCTGCTCGCCCGCGCGGCCGACCCCGCCCACCCCCAGCTCCGCTCCGTGATCACGGGCCTCCCCGTGGCGGGCTTCACCGGCACCCTCGTCGACCGCTACCCCAAGGAGTCCCCGGGCACGGGCGTCGTCCGCGCCAAGACCGGCACGCTCACGGGCGTGAACACCCTCGCGGGCACGGTCGTGGACGCGGACGGCCGCTTCCTGGTCTTCGCCTTCATGGCGGACGGCACGACGGACCCCCAGGCGGCGCAGGCGGCCCTGGACCACATGGCGTCGTCCTTGGCGAACTGCGGCTGCCGCGACGAATAGGCCCGTCCGGCGATTGAGGGGGAGGCCGAAGGCCGACGGGGGACCGGGGGCGAAGCCCCGGGGGCCGCCCCACCCTTAGGGGCAAGCCAGGAGCAACCTCGGGGACCAACCCCCCTCCCCAGGCGGAGCCGACCACGTACCGTTGACGGCATGACGAGCATCGGTGGTGCCGAGATGGTCGACTGGAATCTCGCGGTGGCGACCGCGACCCGGCTCGTGCGGCCGGGCCCCGAGGTGAGCCGGGACGAGGCGCGCGCGGTGGTCGCGGAGCTGCGGCGGCACGCCAAGTCCTCGGAGGAGCACGTCCGTTCCTTCACCAGGATGGGGACGGACGAGACCCACGACACCCCCGTCCTCGTAGTGGACCGAGCAGGCTGGGTCCGGGCGAACGTGGCGGGGTTCCGGGAGATCCTCAAGCCCCTCCTGGAGAAGATGCAGGACAAGCGCGGCAGCGGCCCCGGCGGCGCGATGCTCGGCGCGGTCGGCGGCAAGGTCACCGGCGTGGAGCTCGGGATGCTGCTCTCCTTCCTCGCCTCCCGCGTCCTCGGCCAGTACGAGACCTTCGCCCCCGCCACCCGAGAGCTCCCGGCCGGGGAGAACGGCGGCGGCAGGCTCCTCCTCGTCGCCCCGAACATCGTCCACGTGGAGCGCGAACTCGACGTGGACCCGCATGACTTCAGGCTCTGGGTCTGTCTGCACGAGGAGACGCACCGCACCCAGTTCTCGGCCGTCCCCTGGCTCCGCGACCACCTCGAGGGCGAGATCCAGTCGTTCCTGGGCGAGACCGAGGTCGACCCGACGACGGTCCTGGAGCGGGTGCGCGAGGCCGCCCAGTCGTTCGCGGGCGGCCGCCCCGAGGGCGAGCAGGACGACGGCGGCCGCTCCATCGTCGAGCTGGTGCAGACCCCCGCCCAGCGCGAGATCCTCGCCCGCCTCACCGCCGTGATGTCCCTTCTGGAGGGTCACGCGGACTTCGTGATGGACGGTGTGGGCCCGGCCGTGGTGCCGTCGGTGGCCGAGATCCGCGAGAAGTTCAAGGAGCGCAGGGCCCGCGGCGCGAGCCGCCTCGACCAGGCGCTGCGCAAGCTCCTCGGCCTGGACGCGAAGCTGCGCCAGTACCGCGACGGGGAGCGCTTCGTGCGCGCCGTCGTGGAGGAGGTCGGCATGGACGGCTTCAACCGCGTCTGGACCTCTCCGAACACGCTCCCGACCAAGGCGGAGATCGCCAAACCGGCGGACTGGGTCGCGCGGGTGCACCGTAAGGCAGAGTGAGGAACTGGATGCGGCCGGTGGCAGGAGAACGCCCCCGCAATCACCCGTCCGAGGGACCGTGAGCCATGGGTAGGCGTGCGATGCTCGGGTAACGGCTCGGCTCTGTCACCATCGACACACTCTGAGTGACCGAACTCTCGGGGCGTCCGGGTCCTTCCGGGGCGTGACGAGACTCGGTTTCCCCAGTTGGTCTTCAGTGACTGGTCCGAGGCTCACACCGACATTTCCTGAAGGGATACCGGACATGGGTCCCCATCCTGCGGTCGCGGCGATACGCCTGGCGGTCCGCCGCGTACTCCACGACGTACTGACCGAACACGCCCAGCGCATCGAGCACGTCCCCCCACAGACCCCACACGAGCCGCCGCCCCCGCCGCTCGTGCTCGTCGCATGCTCCGGCGGCGCCGACTCCATGGCGCTGGCCTCAGCCCTCGCCTTCGAAGCCCCCAAGCTCGGCATCCGCGCCGGCGGCATCACCGTCGACCACGGCCTGCAGCCCGGCTCGGACCTGCGTGCCGCGGAGGTTGTCGCCCGGCTCACCGGCCTGCGCCTGGACCCGGTGGAGTCCGTGGCCGTGGACGTCGGCCGGGACGGCGGCCCCGAGGCGGCCGCCCGCGACGCCCGCTACGCCGCGCTCGACGCCGCCGCAGAGCGCCTCGGCGCCGCCGCGGTCCTGCTCGGCCACACCCGTGACGACCAGGCAGAGACGGTCCTGCTCGGCCTGGCCCGCGGCTCCGGCATCCGCTCGCTGTCCGGGATGGCCGCCGTCTCCGGCACCTCCGGGGCGCCCCGCCGCTACCGCCGCCCCTTCCTGCACATCGACCGGCAGACCGCCCGCAAGGCGTGCATGGTCCAGTCCCTCGCCGTCTGGGACGACCCGCACAACACCGACCCCGCGTACACCCGCTCCCGCCTGCGCCACGAGGGCCTGCCCGCCCTGGAGAAGGCGCTCGGCAAGGGCGTCGTCGAGGCCCTCGCCCGGACGGCCCAGCTGTCCCGGGACGACGCCGACGCGCTCGACGAGTGGGCCGCCCAGGCCGAGTCGACGGTGCGCGATCCCGCCGGGCTCCTGGAGTGCGCCAAGCTCTACGCGCTGCCGCCCGCGGTACGCCGCCGGATCCTGCGCCGTGCCGCCATCGAGGCGGGGGCGCCGGCGGGTTCGCTGTTCGCGCGCCACATCGAGGAAGTCGACCGGCTGATCACGGGCTGGCGAGGCCAGGGAGCCATCAATCTCCCCGGCAAGGTGGTCGCTCAGCGGCAGGGTGGCAGACTGGTCATCCGGCAAGGCTGACGAGGGTCCTGTTCCGCAGGGGGATCAGGGAGACCCGGCCCGGCCGGTGGGACGACCGAAAGTGATGCGGGTGGACGCGAAAGACATGGGCACCGACCTTCAGTCGGTGCTCATCACCAAGGAAGAGATCGACGCGAAGCTGGCCGAGCTGGCCGCGAAGATCGACGTGGAGTACGCGGGCAAGGACCTGCTGATCGTCGGTGTCCTCAAGGGCGCCGTGATGGTCATGGCGGACCTGGCGCGCGCCCTGTCCACCCCGCTCACGATGGACTGGATGGCCGTGTCCTCGTACGGCGCGGGTACCCAGTCCTCCGGAGTGGTCCGCATCCTCAAGGACCTGGACACCGACATCAAGGGCAAGCACGTCCTGATCGTCGAGGACATCATCGACTCCGGGCTGACGCTGTCCTGGCTGCTCTCCAACCTCGGCTCGCGCGAGCCCGCCTCCCTCAAGGTGTGCACGCTGCTGCGCAAGCCGGAGGCCGCCAAGGTCGCGATCGACGTGGAGTGGGTCGGCTTCGACATCCCGAACGAGTTCGTCGTGGGCTACGGCCTGGACTACGCGGAGAAGTACCGGAACCTGCCGTTCGTCGGCACGCTCGCGCCGCACGTGTACGGCGGCTGAGCGGCGCCGCTGGCGCAAGGCTCAACCTCTGTAGGACGCTTGGGAACCCTCACCCGTTTCCCGCCGTTGGAGCATGCGAAGGCGGGATTGGCAGCCGTCCCGTGCGGCTTCGGGTGACAATGCTGGGGTACCGTCCGAAGAACAGTCTTTATCAAACTCACTATGGCAGGAGGGACGGGGCGAATTCCGCTCCGTATGGATGGACGTGAAGCGATACTTCCGTGGGCCAGTCATGTGGATCGTGCTGGCCGTCCTTGCCGTGGTCGTGTTGATGCAGGTCGTCGGTTCGTCCGGCGGCTACAAGACGGTGGACACCGGCCAGGTCGTGCAGGCGATCAACGACAACAAGGTCGAGTCCGCCAAGCTCACCACCGGTGATGAGTCGATCATCAAGGTCGAGCTCAAGGACGGCCAGAAGGTCAAGGACAGCAGCAAGATCCAGGCGAGCTACATCGGCGACCAGGGCGTCGAGATCGCCAAGACTCTGCAGGCCAAGTACCAGGACAAGCAGATTCCGGACGGGTACACCGTCTCGCCGTCGAAGCAGAACCCCTTCGTCGGGATCCTGCTCTCGCTGCTTCCCTTCGTCCTCATCGTCGTCGTCTTCCTGTTCCTGATGAATCAGATGCAGGGCGGCGGCTCCCGGGTCATGAACTTCGGGAAGTCCAAGGCCAAGCTGATCACCAAGGACACCCCGAAGACGACCTTCTCCGATGTGGCGGGGTCCGACGAGGCCGTCGAGGAGCTCCACGAGATCAAGGAGTTCCTCCAGGAGCCGGCGAAGTTCCAGGCCGTCGGCGCCAAGATCCCCAAGGGTGTGCTGCTCTACGGCCCGCCCGGTACCGGTAAGACGCTGCTCGCGCGTGCCGTCGCCGGTGAGGCCGGGGTGCCGTTCTACTCGATCTCCGGTTCCGACTTCGTCGAGATGTTCGTCGGTGTCGGTGCCTCCCGAGTCCGTGACCTCTTCGAGCAGGCCAAGGCGAACGCCCCGGCGATCGTCTTCGTCGACGAGATCGACGCGGTGGGACGTCACCGCGGCGCCGGTCTCGGCGGTGGCCACGACGAGCGCGAGCAGACGCTCAACCAGCTGCTCGTCGAGATGGACGGCTTCGACGTGAAGGGCGGCGTCATCCTGATCGCCGCCACGAACCGCCCGGACATCCTCGACCCGGCTCTCCTGCGCCCCGGCCGCTTCGACCGGCAGATCGCCGTCGACCGCCCGGACATGCAGGGCCGTCTGGAGATCCTCAAGGTCCACCAGAAGGGCAAGCCGGTCGCTCCGGACGTGGACCTGTCCGCGGTCGCGCGCCGTACGCCGGGCTTCACGGGTGCGGACCTGAGCAACGTCCTGAACGAGGCCGCGCTGCTCACCGCCCGCAGCGACAAGAAGCTGATCGACAACTCCATGCTGGACGAGGCGATCGACCGCGTCGTGGCCGGTCCGCAGAAGCGCACGCGGATCATGTCCGACAAGGAGAAGAAGATCACCGCGTACCACGAGGGCGGTCACGCCCTGGTCGCGGCGGCGTCTCCGAACTCGGACCCGGTCCACAAGATCACGATCCTGTCGCGCGGCCGGGCCCTGGGCTACACCATGGTCCTGCCGGACGAGGACAAGTACTCGACCACGCGCAACGAGATGCTGGACCAGCTCGCGTACATGCTGGGCGGCCGCGCGGCCGAGGAGCTCGTCTTCCACGACCCGACGACGGGCGCGGCCAACGACATCGAGAAGGCCACGACCACGGCCCGCGCGATGGTCACGCAGTACGGCATGACCGAGCGCCTCGGTGCGATCAAGTTCGGCGGCGACAACAGCGAGCCGTTCCTCGGGCGCGAGATGGCGCACCAGCGGGACTACTCGGAAGAGGTCGCCGCGCTGGTCGACGAAGAGGTCAAGAAGCTCATCGAGACCGCGCACAACGAGGCGTGGGAGATCCTCGTCGAGAACCGCGACGTTCTCGACAACCTGGTCCTCCAGCTCCTCGAGAAGGAGACCCTCGGCAAGGAGCAGATCGCCGAGATCTTCGCGCCGATCGTGAAGCGCCCGGCCCGCCCGGCGTGGACCGGTTCCTCGCGGCGTACGCCCTCGACCCGCCCGCCGGTGCTCTCCCCCAAGGAGCTGTCGCTGACGAACGGGGCGAACGGCGCCACCCCCGCGGTGACCGCCGCCCCGGGTGAGACCCAGCCCATCGAGGTGGCCCCGGAGGACCGCCCCGAGAGCTGATCCCACCTGCCCCAGCAGGCCCGGAATGGATGCCGCGCCCCCCAGGTTTTAGCCTGGGGGGCGCGGCGGCGTTTTCCGGCCGCGCGGTGAACCAGGCGTGACACGCACAGGAACGAGGCACAGATGACCGACCCCGTGACGCTCGACGGCGAGGGCACGATCGGTGAGTTCGACGAGAAGCGGGCCGAGAACGCCGTGCGGGAGCTCCTGATCGCGGTCGGTGAGGACCCGGACCGGGAGGGCCTCAGGGAGACGCCCGGCCGCGTGGCACGCGCGTACAGGGAGATATTCGCGGGTCTGTGGCAGAAGCCCGAGGACGTCCTGACGACGACGTTCGACCTGGGGCACGACGAGATGGTCCTGGTGAAGGACATCGAGGTGCAGAGCAGCTGCGAGCACCACCTGGTGCCGTTCGTGGGCGTCGCCCACGTCGGCTACATCCCGTCGACGGACGGGAAGATCACCGGCCTGTCGAAGCTGGCCCGCCTGGTGGACGTGTTCTCGCGCCGCCCGCAGGTGCAGGAGCGTTTGACCACGCAGATCGCGGACTCCCTGATGGAGATCCTGGAGCCGCGCGGGGTGATCGTCGTCGTCGAGTGCGAGCACATGTGCATGACGATGCGCGGGGTGCGCAAGCCGGGCGCCAAGACGATCACGTCGGCGGTCCGCGGCCAGCTGCGGGACCCGGCGACGCGCAATGAGGCGATGAGCTTGATCATCGGGCGCTGATCAGAGGATTTCTCTCAACTTCCCTTCTGTTGCAGGGGACACCGATCCGTGGTGAGGAAGACTGGTGGTCGTGGGGGATCACGGTCTGACGTACATCACGGACGGAGATTCCTTTCATGGATCCGCAGTCACTGCCCACCCGTCGGCTCGGCGGTCTCGAGGTGTCCGCGCTCGGCTACGGTGCGGTGCCCCTCTCGCCGGGGATCTACGGGGAGGTCGACGACGAGTGCGGTGAGCGTGCGCTGCTCGCGGCGGTCGACGCGGGCGTCACGTTCATCGACACCTCGGACGACTACGGCCCCGACGGGCACAACGAATGGCTCATCGGGAAGGCTCTGAAGGGCCGCCGCGAACAGGTCGTGCTCGCCACGAAGTTCGGCCTCCAGCTCGTGGAGGGCGCCGAGCCGCACCCGTTCCCTGTGGGGTACTCCTTCGGCGAGCTGGTGGTCAACGGCGACCCGAGGTACGTACGCGGCTATGCCGAGGCCAGTCTGCGCAGGCTGGGCACGGACTACATCGATCTGTACTACCCGCACTTCCCCGACCCGCAGGTGCCGTTGGCGGAGACGGTGGGGGCGGTCGGCGAGCTGATCGACGCCGGTCTCGTACGGCATGTGGGGCTCTCCAACGTGACGGCTGAGCAGCTGCGGGCGGCGCATGCCGAGCGTCCGGTCGCGGCAGTGCAGAACGAGTGGGCGATGTGGCGGCCGATCGATGCGGAACTGCTGGAGGCGGCGCGGGAGTTGGGTGTCGGTCTGGTGCCCTGGTCGCCGCTCGGGGCCGGCTTTCTGACAGGGCAGGTCGACAGGGTCGACGAGGGCGACTTCCGGTGGAACGCGCCGCGCTTCGGCGCCGCCAACCTGAAGATCAACAATGACCGGTTCGTGCCCGTGCGGGGCTTCGCCGCCGAACTGGGCATCACCCCCGGTCAGTTGGCGCTCGCCTGGCTGCTGCACCAGGGCCCGAATGTGGTGCCGATCCCGGGCAGCCGCACGCCGAAGCACATCGAGGAGAACCTCGCCGCGGCACAAGTGGCCCTCGGCCCGGATGTGTTGGCGCGGCTCGACGGGATCCTCCAGGAGACGCCGGTCGAGGGTGCGACGCTGCTGTAGCCGGGGGCGTTCCCCAGGAGGGGCCCTCCAGGAGGAACCCCCTTTCATAGCCGGAGGTTATGGGAAGAGGCATTGGACGGCGGTGTCGGGCGGCGGAAGACTCTGGGGCGTAACGGATCACTGTTACGGACCTGTTCTTGCGTATGTCCCGGACGGAGATGCCTGTCATGGCTCAGCAGCAGTCACTGCCCACCCGCCGGCTCGGCGGCCTTGAGGTTTCCGCGCTCGGCTACGGAGCGATGGTGCTCTCGCCCGGCGTGTACGGGGAGGTCGACGACGAGCGGGGCGAGCGAGCCCTGCTCGCCGCGCTCGACGCGGGTGCCACGCTCATCGACACCTCGGACGGCTATGGCGCCGACGGACACAATGAGCGGCTCGTCGGGAAGGCCCTGAAGGGCCGCCGCGAACAGGTCGCGATAGCCACCAAGTTCGGCTTCCGGCTTCCGGAGGGCGTCGAGGCGCACCCGTTCCCCGTGGGGTACGCCTTCGGGGAGCTGGCGGTCAACGCCGAGCCCAAGCATGTGCGCGGCTATGCCGAGGCCAGCCTGCGCGGGCTCGGGACGGACTACATCGACCTGTACTACCCGCACTTCCCGGACCCGCAGGTGCCCTTCGAGGACACCGTGGGGGCGGTCGCGGAGCTGATCCAGGACGGTCTCGTACGTCATCTGGGGCTCTCCAACGTGACGGCTGAGCAGCTGCGGGCCGCGCACGCCGTGCACCCGGTCTCCGCGGTGCAGATCGAGTGGTCCATGTGGCGGCCCGCCGAGGCGGAATTGCTCGCGACGGCACGGGAGTTGGGTGTCGGTCTGGTGCCGTGGTCGCCGCTCGGGGCCGGGTTCCTGACGGGGCAGGTCGGCAAGGTCGACGAGGGGGACTTCCGGCAGAACTCGCCGCGCTTCGACGCCGCGAACCTGAAGGCGAACAACGACCGCTTCGCCCCGGTGCGCGGCATCGCCGAGGAACTCGGCATCACCCCGGCGCAGTTGGCGCTCGCCTGGCTGCTGCACCAGGACCCGAACGTCGTGCCGATCCCGGGCAGCCGTACGCCCGGTCACATCGAGGAGAACCTCGCAGCCGCGCGCGTGACGCTCGACGCGGGGGTCCTCGCGCGGCTCGACGGGATCCTCGACGAGACGCGGGTCGAGGGCGGGACGCTGCTGTAAGGGCGGGCGTGGTGGGCTGGTGCGGGGCGTGGTCAGACCGGGGAGGCCGCGCCCCCGTGGCCGTCCTCGTCGTCGTCCTCGGGGAGCTTGCAGACGCGCTCCATGAAGAAGGCGGTCGCTATCACCGCGATGCCCGCGAGGGTCGAGAACCCGGCGTAGATCGCCTGGTCGCGGCGGGCCGGGACGTCCAGATACGAGAGCAGGAAGATGCCCGTGCCGCCGTACATCCCGGCGACGAGGGCGGCGACCAGGGCGCTGGCCTGGCCGAAGACGACGGCGCGGGCGGCCATCATCGGCTCCACGCCCTTGGCGCCGGGGCGCCGCTCGCGCTGGGCGCGCAGCCGGGCACGGAGCGAGAGGGCCGTCGCCAGCAGCACCGCGGCGATCACCGCGAGGACGATGGGCGCGGCCAGCGGGACGCGCGGCAGCGAACCGACCGAGTCCCACAGGCGGGCACCCGCCCAGGACAGCACGCCGGCCACCACGAAGAGTCCGGCCAGCGTCCGGACGCGCAGCTGCTTCACGGTGCCCTATCCCCTGTTCCCTGTGCGAGTACCCGGTAGACCCTAACGATTACTCGGGCAGCCGGAGTTCCAGGTCGGCGCGGGCTGCGACGCCCTCGCGGGTGACGGTGTCGAGGAGCTGGGCGACCGGGCCGCGGCCGGCGAGCTGCGCCTCGGGCTCGATGTCGTGCCAGGGGGCGAGCACGAAGGCACGTTCATGCGCGCGCGGGTGGGGGAGGGTGAGCGCCGGGTCGTCCGAGACGACGTCCGCGTACGCCACGATGTCCACGTCGATCGTGCGGGGGCCCCAGTGCTCGTCCCGGACGCGGTGGAACGCCTCCTCGACGGCGTGGGCGCGCTCCAGGAGGGACGAGGGCGGGAGGGTCGTCTTCACCACGACGACCGCGTTGAAGTACGTCGGCTGGGTGCCCGGCTCGACGCCCCAGGGCTCCGTCTCGTACACCGGGGAGACGGCCTTCACGCGCAGGCCGGGGGTGTCCTCGAGGGCGTCGATGGCGCCCTGGAGAGTCTCCAGGCGGTTGCCGAGATTGCTGCCGAGGGAGATCACGGCGCGTTTCGGGTTCGACAGGGTCGTGTCGGCGGCATCCACCTGCTCCACGACGGAGGCAGGCACCGGCTGGACGGTCGGGTCGCTCTGACCTGCTTTGAAGGGCGCAGTCATACTCGGCTCCGGGTGATCGTGATGGTCACGTCGTCGAACGGGACGGTGATCGGGGCGTCCGGCTTGTGCACGGTCACCTCGACCTCCAGGACGCCGTCGTGCTTCAGGCAGGCTTGGGCGATGCGCTCGGAGAGCGTCTCGATCAGGTCGACGGGCTCGCCCTGGACGACGGCCACGACCTCCTCGGCCACGATGCCGTAGTGCACGGTCTTCGCCAGGTCGTCGTCGGCCGCGGCCGCCCGGGTGTCCAGGCCAAGGACAAGATCCACGATGAAGGTCTGGCCCTCTTCGCGTTCCCGCGGATAGACACCGTGGTGCCCGCGGGCCTTCAGGCCGCGCAGCGCGACACGATCCACGCGAATCACTCCTGCAGTCGTCGGTAACGGCCGTCCTGTACCGAGTGCGGTCGGCACAGCAGCCTCAATCGAATCTACCTGCGAGCACCGACAGCGCTCGCCCGCGGGGGGCCCGACCCCTCGCGGAATACGGCGGTCCGGGCTGGTAGCCGCCCCTACCCAGGCGGTGTGATCCCAACCACTTCTTGGCCCCTACCCACTCATGAGGGTGTCTCGTCGCTCTCGGAGTCGTCGGATTCGGCAAGCACGGGTGACGCGTGGTGTGACCAGAGCTTCCAGCCCTCGGATGTGCGCCGGAACACATTCGTGGCGACGACGAGCTGGCCGACGAGCGGGCCGAGCTCCTCGCCGGCCTCGGGGGCGGGGCCGCCGCTGAGGATGTTCTCGGTACAGGTCACCAGGGCGGTGTCACCGGCGACGCCGATGTGCACGTCGGTCAGGAAGAACTGGATGTACTCCGTGTTCGCCATGATCAGCGCGTACGACCTGAGGACCTCGCCGCGGCCCGTGAGCACCGGCCAGCCGGGGTGCACGCAGGAGATCTCGGCGTCCTCGTGGTACTCGCCGTCCTCCAGCCAGAGGCCGGACACCGCGTCGAAGTCGCCGCGCTCCAGGGCTTCGTAGAACGCCGTGTTGGCGGTCTCGACCTGCTCGGCGTCGGTCTCCTTGGGAGCCGAGGCGCCCGACGCGCCCGTCATCGGACGGCCGCCGCTCCGGTCACGGCGCGGGCCACGCGGACGGCGTCGGCGGTCGCCCGCACCTCGTGCACGCGCACCGCCCAGGCGCCCTGGTGGGCGGCGATGGCGGAGACGGCGGCGGTGGCGGCGTCGCGCTCGCGGGCGGGCGGCGGGGCGCCCTCGGGGCCCGCGAGGACACTGCCGAGGAACCGCTTGCGGGAGGCGGCGACCAGGAGGGGGCGGCCGAGCTCCTGGAGCCGGTCGAGGCGGGCCAGGAGCGCCAGGTCGTGCTCGGCCTCCTTGGAGAAGCCGAGGCCCGGGTCGACGACGATGTGCTCCGGCGCGATGCCGCCCTCGACGGCGGCCTCCACGCGCGCGTGGAGCTCGGTGACGACTTCGGAGACCACGTCCTCGTACACCGGCTTGACGTTGATGTCGGTGAGGAAGCCGCGCCAGTGCATGACCACGAAGGGAGCCCCGGCGGCGGCCACGGAGGGGACCATGGCGGGGTCGGCGAGGCCCCCGCTGACGTCGTTGACGAGGACGGCGCCCGCGGCGAGCGCCTGCCGGGCGACGGAGGCGCGCATGGTGTCCACGGAGACCGTGACGCCCTCGGCGGCCAGACCCCGCACGACGGGGACCACGCGCCGCAGCTCCTCGTCCTCGTCCACGCGCGTGGCGCCGGGCCGGGTCGACTCGCCGCCCACGTCCACGAGGTCGGCGCCCTGGGCGGCCAGGTCCACGCCGTGCTTGACGGCGGCCGTGGTGTCGAACCAGCGGCCGCCGTCGGAGAAGGAGTCGGGCGTCACGTTCACGACGCCCATGACCGCACAGCGGTCCCACTCGGGCAGCCCGGCGACTTGGCCCCGCCCACGCAACGTACTCATGCCTCCAGCCTAGGCCGTGTCGTCACATCCCCCGCCTGCCTCCGGGCGACGACGAGGGATGTGACGACACGGCCTGGCCCGCGCGCGGGGCCGCCATGCCGCTCCGGGAGCAGGCCCTAGGCCGCCTGCACCTCGTGGTCGTGGGCGTGGTGCGGGCAGGGGCGGCGCTTGGGGGTGCCGCGACGCAGGAAACCGGGGAGGCCCAGCGTCACGAAGCCCTCGGCCTGCATCGCGGCGAAGCCGATGCGGGGCAGGTCCTTGGAGGAGCGGTAGACCACGAAGCGGGGCTCCCAGCGCGGCCGGAACTTCGCGTTGAACTTGTACAGCGACTCGATCTGGAACCAGCGGGAGAGGAAGACGAGCAGGCCCCTCCAGGCGCGCAGGACCGGGCCCGCGCCGATCTTCTCCCCGCGCGCGAGTGCGGCGCGGAACATCGCGAAGTTGAGCGAGACGCGGGCGATGCCGAGCTTCGGGGCGGCCTGCAGGGCGGCCACGATGAGCAGCTCGTTCATGCCCGGGTCGGCCGCGCGGTCGCGGCGCATGAGGTCCAGGGAGACGCCGTCCTTGCCCCAGGGGACGAAGTGGAGGACGGCCTTCAGGTCCCCGTACGGGCCCGGCTCCTCGTCGGCCTTGTGGGCGGTGGCGATCAGGCAGTCCCCGTCGTTCGGGTCGCCGATGCGGCCGAGCGCCATGGAGAAGCCGCGCTCGGTGTCGGTGCCGCGCCAGGCGTCGGCGGCGAGCTGGATGCGCTCCAGCTCGGCCTCGCCCAGGTCACGGATGCGCCGGACCCGCGTCTCGTAGCCATTGCGCTCGATGCGCTTGACCATCTGGCGCACGTTGCGCATCGCGCGCCCGGACAGGGAGAAATCCGCGACGTCCACCACCGCCTCGTCGCCCAGCTCGAGGGCGTCGAGGCCGGTCTCGCGGGTCCAGACCTGGCCGCCGGTCTCGGAGCAGCCCATGACGGCCGGGGTCCAGGAGTGGGCCTTCGCCTCGTCCATGAAGCGCTCGATCGCGCCGGGCCATGCCTCCACGTCGCCGATCGGGTCGCCGCTCGCGAGCATCACTCCGGAGACGACGCGGTAGGTGACCGCCGCCTTGCCGCTGGGCGAGAACACGACGCCCTTGTCGCGGCGGAGCGCGAAGTGGCCGAGGGAGTCGCGGCTGCCGTGCTTCTCCAGGAGGGCGCGAAGGCGGGCCTCGTCGTCGTCGGTGAGGCGGGCGGCCGGGTGCTCGGGGCGGAAGGCCAGGTAGATCGTGGTGATGGCGGTGAGCAGGCCGAGGGCGCCCAGGGAGGCGCCGACCGTCCAGGAGGTGTTCCCGGCGTAGTCGACGGGGCCCTCCAGGCCGAACAGGCCGTACATGACGTGGGCCAGTCGGTCCGTGATGCTCGGGTCGCCGACGACCTTGTTCGGGTGGGCGCTCACGATCACCAGGCCGAGGCCGATGGAGCCCGCTCCCAGGAGCACGAAATTGGCCAGTGCCCGCCAGCGGCTGCGCGGGTCGGGCAGGGCCTTGAACTCACCCGGATGGCGCAACAGGAGCGCGAGAAGGGCGACGGAGATCAGCACGCCGATGACCGAGTGCCGGTACGCGAACTGCGCCACCGCGCCCGCGGGCAGCAGCACCACGGCGGCCCGCCAGGCCCGCCGCTTGTTGCGCCGCAGGCCGTGGGCGAGCAGGAGCAGCAGGACGCCGCAGCTGAGCGCCAGAGCGGCGGCGAAGGGGCCGAGGGCGCCGGGCAGGACCTCGGCGATGGCGTGCATCCGGCTGTGCCGGAAGCGCGGGAAGACGCCTGCCGCGATGTTGAGCAGGCCGACGAGCGTGCAGGCTCTCGCGACGAAGGTCGGGACGGCCTCGGGGCGCGGGCCGCGAAGGATCCGCCTGATCCGGCTGGCGTCGGTCCGGCTGTCGTCAACCGGAACCGTGCCCGACATTTCCCCATCTATCCTGACAGACATCGCATCCCGTGGTTCTGCGAGAGACCTTGATTCCGGTGCCAAAGCGGCATCCGGCGACATTGCGCCCTCTAGGACGTCGGGTCGGGGACGTGGGTTCACTCCCCTTGGCAAAAGCGACCGAAAACTGTCTCCTGCCGGATCGACAAACGCGTCCCGCGGGACCGGGCGCGAGCACCAGGAAGAAAGCGCAGGCAGGATCTCCTCATGGGTCTCACGAGTAACAAAGTGCTGGCACTTGCGGTGCTACTGGCCGTCGTCCTGTTCATCGGGACGGTCTGGCTGTGGCCCCGGCTGGCCCGGCGTTCCTGGAAGGCCGTGACCGGCCGAGTGGGGCTGCTGCTCGCCACCCAGGTGGCGATCTTCGCCTCCGTCGGCCTCGCCGCCAACCAGGCGTTCGGCTTCTACGCGACGTGGGCCGACCTCTTCGGCCAGGAGACCGAGCAGGGCGTGGTCGTCGACCACGACACCGGTCCGGGCGCGCACGGGCCCGTCAAGGTGGACGGCAAGCAGGCCGTGAACGTGCCGGGCGGCGGGACGCCCAGGATCGGTGGCCAGATCCAGAAGGTGAAAGTCTCCGGACTGAACTCGAACATAGCCAGCCAGGCGTACGTCTATCTGCCGCCCGAGTACTTCCAACCGCAGTACAAGGACCGCACGTTCCCCGCGTCCGTCGTGCTCACCGGCTACCCCGGCACCGCCGAGGCCCTCATCAAGGGGCTGCACTACCCGCAGACCGCCCACCAGCAGGCCAAGGACGGCAAGATGCAGCCGATGATCCTGGTGATGCTGCGGCCGACCGTCGCGCCGCCCCGGGACACCGAGTGCGTGGACATCCCCGGCGGCCCGCAGACCGAGACGTTCTTCGCGAAGGACCTGCCCGGGGCGATATCCGACCACTACAGGGTCAGCAAGAAGCCCGGCAACTGGGGCATCATCGGCGACTCCACGGGCGGCTACTGCGCCCTGAAGCTCGCGATGCACCACCCCGACGTCTACGCCGCGGGGGCGGGCCTGTCCGCCTACTACAAGGCGCCCATCGACGTCACGACGGGCGATCTCTTCCACGGGAACAAGGACTTGGAGAACCGCGCGAACCTGATGTGGTACCTCGACCACATGCCGCCGCCCAAGACCTCCCTCCTTGTCAGCAGCAGCAAGAAGGGCGAGGACAACTACCACGACACCTTGAAGTTCATCGACAAGGTGAAGTCACCCACCAGGGTCTCGTCCATCACGCTCGACAGCGGTGGGCACAACTTCAACACGTGGCGGCGCGAGATCCCCGCCACCCTCCAGTGGATCAGCGGGCGGCTCGGAGACCAGGCGCCCGGCTCCGCGGGCGCGGCGAAGCCCCAGACCTAGCCCCGGCTCCGGAGCCCCGCAGTCCCAGAGTTCCGCAGTCCTAGAGTCCCGCAGCCCCGAGAGCCCCGCTCACGCTCCGGCGACCGACGTCACCGACTCCAACTCCACGTCCCCGCGCGCGATGTCGCGCGCGTCGGCCGCCGTCGAGCGCCGCAGCGCCTCGTGCAGCCGGGCCGGTGTGAGGACCCCGAGGAAGCGGCCCTCGCTCTCCTTGTCGATGACGGCGATCCAGCCCGCGTCGTGCTGCAGCATCGTGGCGAACGCCTGCTTGAGGCTCGCGCCGACCGGCAGCCACGCCTCCATGCGGCGGGCGTGCTCGCGCACCGTTCCCTTGCCGAGGCGTGCGTGCTCGGCGGAGAGCCAGCCGTGCAGGTTGTTCTCGCTGTCCAGGACGACCGCCCAGCGGGCGTCCAGCGTCGCGGGCAGCGGGTCGTCGAGGTGCACGACGGGCGGCTGCTCCAGGTCGCCCTCCTCGATCGGCGTCACGGAGAGCCGCTTCAGACCGCGGTCCGCGCCGACGAAGTCCGCTACGTAGTCCGTGGCGGGCGCGCCCAGAACGGTGGACGGGGTGTCGAACTGCTCGATGCGGCCGTGCCCGTAGACGGCGATGCGGTCCCCGAGCCGGACGGCTTCCTCGATGTCGTGTGTGACGAACAGCACGGTCTTGCGTACGGCCTGCTGGAGGCGGAGGAACTCGTTCTGCAGCCGCTCGCGTACGACCGGGTCGACCGCGCCGAACGGCTCGTCCATCAGGAGCACCGGCGGATCGGCCGCCAACGCCCGGGCCACGCCGACGCGTTGGCGCTGGCCGCCGGAGAGCTGCTCGGGGTAGCGGGAGCCGAACGTGGCCGGGTCGAGGCCGACCAGGTCGAGGAGCTCGGCGGCGCGCTCGCGGGCCTTGGCGCGCTTGACGCCGAGGAGGTGCGGGACGGTCGCGGTGTTCTCCAGGACCGTCTTGTGCGGGAAGAGGCCGACCTGCTGGATCACATAGCCGATGCGGCGCCGGAGTTGGACCGGATCGACGTCCGCTATGTCCTTGTCTTCGAGGAATATCCGGCCGGACGTGGGCTCGATGAGCCGGTTCACCATCTTCATCGTCGTGGTCTTGCCGCAGCCCGACGGGCCGACCAGCGTGACGAGTTCACCCTCCGCGACCTCGAAGGACAGGTCGTCGACGGCCGTGGTGCCGTCCGCGTACCGCTTGGTGACGTGCTCGAACCGGATCATGATTCCCCATTGTGGCGGGCGGAGTGTGAAGGCCATGTTGCGCCAGGACGACGAGTCTCACCGATTGTCAGTGCTGGGGGTTAGGGTCGCCAGACACGGGGGAAAAGCGTCCGGGCGTTCGGCATACGGCCGCGGATTCGGGGGAGGTGGGGCGCGTGAGCGAGCAGAACTGTCTGGTGACGAACGACTGGATCTGCGGCGAATATCTCCGCACCCGCAGTCAGGAGCTGACCGACGCGACGTTGCAGCACGTGGGGATCACCGTGGCCGCGGTCGCCATCGGGGTCGCCGTCTCGCTGCCCCTCGCGCTGCTCGCGCGGCGCTGGCCGTTCCTCGGCGGCCCGATCCTCGGTGTGACGACGGTGCTCTACTCGATCCCGTCCCTCGCGATGTTCTCGCTGCTGCTGCCGTTCTTCGGGCTCTCGGCGTCCCTCGTCGTGACGGGCCTGGTGCTCTACTCACTGACGATCCTCGTGCGGAACATCCTGGCGGGCCTCAGAGCCGTCCCCGAAGAGGCCAGAGACGCCGCGCGCGGCATGGGGTACGGGCCGCTGCGCCTGTTGTGGGAGGTGGAACTGCCGCTGGCGCTGCCCGCCCTGCTGGCCGGCGTCCGCATCACCACGGTGTCGACGGTGGCCCTGACCACGGTCGGCGCGATCGTGGACCACGGCGGCCTCGGCACGCTGATCCTGGACGGCCTCGACACGTCCTTCAAGGCGCAGGTCCTCACGGCATCGGTCCTGTGCGTCCTCCTGGCCGTCGTCGCCGATCTGCTGTTGCTCGGCCTCCAGCGGCTGCTCACGCCGTGGACGAGGGCCCATCGCATACGTCCCGGCCGCGCCTCCCGCAAGGCGGACCCGGTCAAGGTGGCTGAACCCGCATGAACGCGATATCCGGTGCGTACGACTGGCTGACCACGGGCGCCAACTGGCAGGGCGAGAAGGGGGTGTGGCACCGCCTCGCCGAGCACCTGTACTTCAGCGGCGTGTGCCTCGCGGTGGCCTGCGCGATCGCGCTGCCCCTCGCGCTGCTGCTCGGCCACATCGGCAAGGGCGGCACCCTCGCGGTCAACATCTCGAACGTGGGCCGTGCGGTCCCCACCCTCGCCCTGCTGATCCTGCTCACGCTCACCCCGCTCGGGGAGCACGGGGACGCGCCGACGCTGATCGCCCTGGTGCTCTTCGCGATCCCGCCGCTGCTCACCAACGCCTACATCGGGATGCGCGAGGTGGACCGGTCGGTGGTCGAGGCCGCGCGCGGGATGGGCATGAACGGCCGTCAGCTGTTCCTGCGCGTCGAACTGCCGCTGGCGTACCCGCTGATCATGACCGGGGTCCGCTCGGCCGGGGTGCAGGTGGTGGCCACGGCCACGCTGGCCGCGATGGCGGGCGAGGGGGGACTCGGGCGGATCATCACGGCCGGGTTCAACCTCCAGAACACGCCGCAAGTGGTCGCCGGCGCCTTCCTCGTGGCGATGCTCGCCCTCGCCGTGGAGGGGGTCCTGGTGGTCACCGGGCGGGTCTTTGATCCCATGCGGGGACGGTCGAAGGCCGCCGCGCGCTGAATGTCGATTCTCCAGATCTCGAATGGTGGTTCACCGATGAAGAGCAACACGCGTCGCGCGCGACGGATGGCAGGGGCGGCCGTGGCCGTCGTGGCGCTGACCGCGGGGCTCACCGCGTGCGGCGGGGACAGCCTGGAGAACAAGGACAAGGGCTCGGACAAGGCGGGCGGCGACAAGAAGGGCTCGCTCGTGGTGGGTTCGGCCCGCTTCACCGAGCAGAAGGTCCTCGCCGAGCTGTACGCGGGCGTGCTGCGGGACGCGGGATATGACGCGTCGGTGCAGATCGTGCAGAACCGCGAGGTGTACGAGCCCCAGCTCAAGAAGGGCGCGATCGATGTCGCTCCCGAATACGCCGCGACGCTCGCCGAATTCCTCAACCTGAAGAAGAACGGCCCGAAGGCGAAGCCCGTGGCGTCGAGTGATCTTGACGCCACGGTGGGCGAGTTGAAGAAGCTCGCCGGCCCCCAGGGTCTCAAGGTGCTGCCCGCCGGCGGCGCGGTCGACCAGAACGCGTTCGCGGTGACCAAGGAATACGCGGCCGAGCACAAGCTCAAGACCCTTTCGGATCTCGGGAAGTCGGGCCAGAAGGTCAAGATCGCGGCCGGTGACGAATGCGAGACGCGGCCCTTCTGCGCGCCGGGCCTGAAGAAGAAGTACGGCATCGACGTCGACGGAATCGACCCCAAGGGCGTCGGCACCACCCAGTCCAAGCAGGCCGTGAAGAACGGCACGGACCAGATGATGCTGACCACGACGACCGACGCGACGCTCAAGGGCTACGGCCTGGTGCTTCTCGAGGACGACAAGAAGCTGCAGAACGCGGACAACATCCTTCCGGTCGTGAATGCCGAGTCCGCGGGCGACAAGGGCATAGCCGACGCGCTCGCCAAGCTCACCAAGACGCTGACCACAAATGATCTTGTTGAACTCAACAGGAAGGTCGACGAGCAGCGCGAGAAGGAAGCGGATGTCGCCGAGGAGTATCTGAAGTCGAAGGGCCTCATCTGACCCGCTGAGGCGGACGGGGCGTTGACGGGCTTCAACTGCCCGACCGGTCCGGGGAAGGGCCGGACGGTCAGTTGAAGCGGCCGCCGGTCAGTTGAAGTGGCCGTCGATCAGTTGAAGTTTCGACTGAACTTTCGTCGAAGTGTGCCCCTTGGGAGGGGAGTTGAGCGAAGATATTGGTGAGCTGCCCGTATTTTTGCTAGGCGGGGCACCAGACTTCGCCTACGCGCGGTAAGTTTCTGGCCATGCCACGTGGACGTCACCGCCATTCCCCACCCCTGCACAGGCTGCTTCCTCCCTCGGCGGTCGCAGGCTTCTCCGTCCTCTGCGCCGGCGGCGCCTGGGCCTTCACGGAACCTGTCGTGCTCCGCGGCCTGGTCTCGGCCGCCGCGGCGGCGGCCGTCGTCGGCTCCTTCGTCATGCGCCGCTGGGACCTCACAGCGGGCAAGCGCGTCGCCGACCTCGCCAGGTCCCGGGCGAGCGACGAGTGGCGGCACGAGGAGCGGATAGCCGAGTTCGAGTCCGACCTCGAGGAGTCCCGGGAGCTGCGGGGCAAGCTGGAGACGAAGCTGCGCTCGAAGCGGGCCGAGCTGGCGGCGCTGCGCAACGAACACGCGGCGCTGCTGCGGCGGTACGCGACCGCGGAGACCGAGCGGGCCAGCGCGCTGGAGGGGCGCCGTCTCCTCGCGATCGAGGCGTCGGCCCCGGCGCGGGCGCTGCCGCCGGGCGCTCCCGGTGGGGACGCACGGACCACGACGACCGGGCTCGAGCCGGCCGCGTGCCCGGCTCCCACGGCCCAGCAGGCCCAGCAGGCCCAGCCGACCCCTCCGGCCCGCCATGCCCGTCCGGCCACCAGCCCCACGCCGTCGCTCTACCTGCGCGCCAACGCGGCGTTGGCGCGTCTGGAGAAGGGCGGTTCGGCGGGGGACGCGCGGGGCGCGCGGGACGCGGGGGAGGCTGCCGCGGAGAGCGGCACGGGCGATGCCCCGTCGGGGGCGGCCGAGGGACAGGCCGAGGGGAAGGCCGAGGGCCACGACCGGGGCCAGGAACACCCGGTCGCCGGGCAGCACTTCACGGTTCCGGCCGCGGCCGCCGTCGTGCCGCCCGCGCCGGTGCGGCGCCCGGCCGTGGAGGGCGGCTTCGACTTCTTCGGTACGAAGAGCGTGGCGAAGGCCGCGGCGGCCCCGGCCGCCCTGGAGGCCGTGCAGAACGAGGACCTCGCCGACGTGGTGGGCGAGGAGGCCCTCGCGGTCCACAAGGCGGAGTCCGAGGCGGAGTTCAAGCAGGGCTCGCCCGACGACGCCGAGCGGGGCGTGGGCCAGGTCATCGACCTCACCGCGCACGACGAGACCGAGCAGATCGACGTGGGCCGGCTGCGGACGGCACTGCAAGCCTGAAGAAGTCCGCGAAACCTGAAGACCGACGAAGCCTGACGAAGCCCGAGGAAACCTGAGGGAGTCCGAGGGAGCCTGAGGGAGAGCTCTCCCTCACGTCATCTCTCCCTCACGTCATCCATCGGTCCGGGGCCGCCTCCCTGCGTCCCGTACGGGAGCGGTCGGCCTGGGCTTCGAGGAGCCGGGCCGCCTCCTCCGCGGGGCGCAGGCGGGCGGTCACCGTCTTGTTGGCGCCCGTGTCGACCAGGATGTCGGCGACGCCCCTGTAGCGCTCCCAGGGGCCCTGCGTCAGCCGCACGCTCTGCACCTTCGCGTGCGGTACGAGCGAGGTGCGGCGGCGCAGCAGGCCGTGCCGGGCGGCGAAGACCGTGTCGGTGACCGCGAGTCCGAACCCCCGCCACCAGACGGGAACGCACCACCACGCGCGCGTGGGCGGCCGGGAGAACTCTTCGGGCGCCGGGACCCGCACCCCGGGCAGGATCCCGGAGATCACCGACTCCGCGACCTCGCGCGTCGCGACCGGCACCAGGACGCTGTTGGACGAGCCCGCCACGTCCAGCTCCACGCGCACCCACCCGCGCCGCCGCCACAGCATCGGCTCCACGACACGCACCGTCTGCACCCGCCCCGGAGGCACCGTCTCGTGGGCCTTGTCGAGCAGGCCGTGGTCGATGCGCAGCCCGTCCGGGGACTCGCCCACCCGCCAGTCGTACTCCCCGATGAAGCGTCCCGCGCTGGAGGCGAACGCGCCGCCCAGCATGGGCAGCCCCGTCGCGATGACCGTCCACACGCTGTGGGTGGCCATCCACAGCAGGGGCGGCACGACGAGCGCGGCGACGAGCATCGCCCACGGTCCGCCGGTGAGCAGCAAGGAGACGGCGAGCATGCGCGGCGGCACATGGAGGAGGCCGCGCACCGGTGCCTCGCCGACCTCGCGGGCCTGCTCGGGGGCGAACCCGGCCGCCCGCGCGAGGAGTTCGGCCCGCAGCACGGCGGCCTCCTCCTGACCGAGATAGGCCAGCTCGTCCTTCTTGTCCGCGCCGACGACGTCCAGCTTCAGCTTGGCGACGCCCGCGATCCGGGCCACCAGGGGCTGGGTCACGTCCACGGCCTGGAGCCGGTCAAGGCGGATGTGGGCGGTGCGCCGGAACAACAGGCCGGTGCGGATGCGCAGTTCGGTGTCGGTGACCGCGAAGTGCGTGAACCACCAGCTGAGCAGGCCGTAGACGGAGCCCGCCACGAGGATGCCGGCGAGGATCAGCAGGAGCGTGGTCGCGGTCAGTTCGGCGGCCCGCTGCTGTGCCCCGCTCGGGTCGTGCACCGCCCAGCCCACCACGACCGCGACGGGCGCCCAGGCGCGGCGCAGGGGCGTGAAGGGGTGCAGGCGCCGCTCTCGTACGTCCTCGGAGCCCGGCCGGTCCGGGGCCTCCTCCGACTCGCGTACGTCGCTCACAGCCCCGCCGATCGGGCCTCGCCCAGCTCCGTGAGCCGGTCGCGGAGGCGCTCGGCCTCCTCGGGGAGCAGGCCGGGGATGCGGGCGTCGGTCGCGGCGGCGGCCGTGTGGAGCTGCACGCTGGCCAGCCCGAAGTGCCGCTCCACGGGGCCGGACGTCACCTCGACGAGCTGCATGCGGCCGTACGGCACGATCGTCTCCTCGCGCCAGAGCACGCCCCGGCTGATCAGGAGGTCGTCCGACCGCTCCGCGTACCGCCACGAGCGCCAGTTGCGCCCCAGCATCGGCCAGCCCCAGACCAGGGCGGCGAGCGGCAGCACCGCGAACGCCGCCCACACCGGCCCGACGAACAGGCCGAGCAGCACGCCGAGGGCCACCGCGATCGGCACCATCCACACCACGAGCAGGAGCCGCCGCATCGAGAGCAGCCCCTTCGGCAGCCCCGTCCACACCGGTTCGGGCCGCTGCCCCGGTGGTTCCGCCGTCTGTGCCGTCCCCGTTTCCATGCCTCAAGCGTACGGACCGCGCCCGACAGCGCCCCCGGGCCGGGAGGCGGGGCGGGACGGAAGGTCACACCCGCGCGCGCGTACGACAGACTGTGCGCATGAGCCCCTCGACGGAGACGACCACGTTCGGCATCGGCGGTGCGGCGGAGAGCACCGACATGGTGCTCAACATCGGCCCCCAGCACCCGTCCACGCACGGCGTGCTCCGGCTGCGCCTGGTCCTGGACGGCGAGCGGATCGAGCACGCCGAACCGGTCATCGGCTATATGCACCGAGGCGCGGAGAAGCTCTTCGAAGCGCGCGACTACCGGCAGATCGTGATGCTGGCCAACCGGCACGACTGGCTGTCGGCGTTCTCGAACGAGCTCGGCGTCGTGCTCTCCGTGGAGCGCATGCTCGGCATGGAGGTGCCCCCGCGCGCGGTGTGGACGCGGACGCTGCTCGCCGAGCTGAACCGGGTCCTGAACCATCTGATGTTCCTCGGCTCGTACCCCCTCGAACTGGGCGGCATCACGCCGGTGTTCCACGCGTTCCGGGAGCGCGAGGAGCTCCAGAACGTGATGGAGGAGATCTCCGGCGGCCGCATGCACTACATGTTCAACCGCGTGGGCGGCCTCAAGGAGGACCTGCCCGCGGGCTGGACGTCCCGCGCGCGGGCGGCGGTCGCGTCGGTGCGCTCCCGCATGGACGTGTACGACCGGCTGGTGCTCGGCAACGAGATCTTCCGGGGGCGGACGCGCGGCGTGGGCGTGCTCTCCGAAGAGGCGGTGCATGCCTACGGAGTGAGCGGTCCCATCGCCCGCGCCTCCGGAGTCGACTTCGACCTGCGCCGCGACGAGCCCTATCTCGCGTACGGGGAACTGCAGGACACCCTGAAGGTCGTCACGCGCGAGGAGGGCGACTGCCTGGCCCGCTTCGAGTGCCTCCTGGAGCAGACCCACAACGCCCTCGACCTCGCGGACGCCTGCCTCGACCGGATCGCGGACCTCCCGCAGGGCCCGATCAACCAGCGCCTCCCGAAGGTCCTGAAGGCGCCCGAGGGGCACACGTACGCGTGGACGGAGAACCCGCTCGGCATCAACGGCTACTACCTGGTGTCCAAGGGCGAGAAGACCCCGTACCGCCTGAAGCTCCGCTCGGCCTCGTACAACAACATCCAGGCCCTCGCCGTGCTGCTGCCCGGCCAGCTCGTCGCCGACATGGTGGCGATCCTGGGGTCACTCTTCTTCGTGGTCGGGGACATCGACAAGTAGGGGACCGGCCGGGGGCGGGTCGAGGGGCAGCGGGTCCGCGGTCCCGACCGCCTGGCTCAGCCATCCGAAGTCGCCGAGGCCGCCGCGCGCCGTCAGCTCGGCGGCCTCGCCCGCGCGCGTGAGGGCGCGCACGTACCCGGCCGGGTCGCTGGAGGCGAGGGACAGCGGCGGGCGTCCGCCGCTCACCCCGAGGGCGCCGAGCGCCGTCCGCTGGGTGCGCAGCCGCCCGCCGGGAAGCCCGGAGGCGGCCGCGCAGGCGTCGAGCGCCACATGGGCCGTGACGTCCGCCGTGCCGTCCGGGACGGGCGCCGTCTCGCGGCCCTCCCTGAAGCCCGCCAGCGTCCCGAAGGGCGGGCGTGCGCCGCGCTCGTGCGCATAGTCCACGGCGACCGCGAGGCCCCGCTCCAGCGACGCCACCGCCGTCGCCCACGCCGCGTCCCGGGGGCGCCCGATCTCGGCGCGCAGGCCCGGCTCCGGCGGCAGCGGCCACCACCGCTCCAGCCACTCGGCGTCCGCCCCGGCGACGGGCTCCCCGAGGTGTTCGGTGCCGTCCTCGCGTACGAGAACCAGGCGGGCCGTGCCGTCGGGGGCGACCTCCGCGACGTCCAGGGGGACGTTGTCGAGCCACTCGTTGGCGAACAGGAGGCCGGTGGCGCCGGTGGGCGGAGCGGAGACCCATGTGATGCGCGGGTCGACGTCCTGAGGGCGCTCGGCCAGTTCCACCGCGTACGCACGCGTGCGTGCCGCCACGTCGGCGGGCAGCGCGGCCAGCACGCCCGCCGTCAGCTCGCCGCGGCCCGCCCCCAGGTCGACGAAGGTCAACTCGTCCGGGTGGTCCAGGATTTCGTCCACGCGGCACAGCAGCCGCGCCACCGCGCCCGCGAACAGCGGTGAGGCGTGCACCGAGGTGCGGAAGTGCCCCGCGGGTCCCTCGGGGCGCCGGTAGAAGCCCGAGGGCCCGTACAGCGCGGCCTCCATCGCCTCGCGCCAGCCGCGCGAGCCCTGCCGCGTGTCCCGATTCGTCCCCTGGGCCTCGTTCATCACAGCGAGAAGGCTAAGCCGGGCCTCCACCTTGGGGAGTACGCGTTCGAGGCACGGATCGGACCTCCGGTTGACCCCGGGGCGCCGTGAGCCTGCCTACGCTGGGTTACGTGCAGCGCCTCTACGACTTCCTCCGCAGACACCCGACCGGGGTCGACAGCTTCTGGGCCGTCATCCTGCTCGGGATCTCCGGCATGAGCCTGGTGGCGCAGACCAACGCGGAGCAGCAGGAACCGCGACTCGTCGCGCTGCCCGTGCTGCTGGCTCTCTGCCTCGTCGTGGCGCTGCGCCGCCGGGCGCCGGAGAAGATGCTGCTGCTCGCCGCGTTCACGGGCGTGGTCCAGCTGATCGTCGGGGTGGAGACGAACGTCGCGAACTTCGCGATGCTCGTGATCATCTACACCGCCGCGGCCGACGGCCCGAAGTGGGCCTCCCGGTTCGCCCTCGTGGGCGGCCTGTGCGCGGCCCCGCTCGCGCAGCTGCGCTGGCCCGAGAGGAATGCCAGCACCTTCGGCCAGATCTTCTTCACGGGCTTCCTGATAGTGCCGTTCGCGCTCGCCTGGGTGCTCGGCGACTCCATCCGCACCCGGCGCGCCTACCTCGCCCAGCTCGAGGAGCGCGCCGACCGCCTGGAGAAGGAGCGCGAGGCGCAGTCGAAGGTGGCGGTGGCGGCCGAGCGGGCGCGCATCGCGCGGGAGCTCCACGACGTCGTCGCGCACAACGTCTCCGTGATGGTGGTCCAGGCCGACGGTGCCGCGTACGTCCTGGACACCGCCCCCGACCAGGCCAAGCAGGCCCTGGAGACGATCTCCGGGACCGGCCGCCAGGCGCTCGCCGAAATGCGCCGCCTCCTTGGTGTGCTGCGCACCGGAGAGCACCAGGAGAGCGGGGAGTACGTCCCGCAGCCCGACGTCGAGCAGCTCGACGAGCTCATCGAGCAGGTGCGCACCGCGGGCCTGCCCGTGGACTTCAAGGTCGAGGGCACCCCGCGCCCGCTGCCCAGCGGCGTGGAGCTCACCGCCTACCGCATCGTCCAGGAGGCGCTCACCAACACCCGCAAGCACGGCGGCGAGAACGCCGGGGCGAGCGTTCGGCTCGTCTACTTCGACGACGGCCTGGGGCTGCTCGTCGAGGACGACGGCAAGGGCGCGCCGCACGAGCTCTACGAGGACGGCGGCGCCGACGGCAGCGGGCACGGCCTGATCGGCATGCGGGAGCGGGTCGGTATGGTCGGCGGCACGCTGGACGCGGGGCCGCGCCCCGGCGGGGGGTTCCGCATCAGCGCCCTGCTGCCGCTCAAGCCTGCACACTGACACCTGTCATCAGCCCACACCCCACTCCTTGTCGCCGATTTCCCTGAAGGGACCCCCGATGTCGATCCGCGTGATGCTCGTCGACGACCAGGTGCTGCTGCGCACCGGGTTCCGGATGGTGCTGGCCGCGCAGCCGGACATGGAGGTCGTCGCGGAGGCGGGCGACGGCGTCGAGGCCCTGGAGGCGCTGCGGTCGACCCCGGTGGACGTGGTCCTGATGGACGTCCGCATGCCGAAGCTGGACGGCGTGGAGACGACCCGGCGGATCTGCCAGGACCCCAACCCTCCGAAGGTCCTGATCCTGACCACCTTCGACCTCGACGAGTACGCCTTCTCGGGGCTCAAGGCGGGCGCGTCCGGCTTCATGCTGAAGGACGTGCCGCCCGGTGAGCTGCTGTCCGCCATCCGCTCCGTGCACAGCGGTGACGCCGTGGTCGCGCCGTCCACGACGCGGCGGCTGCTCGACCGCTTCGCGCCGATGCTGCCGAACGCGGGCGGCCCGCCGCAGCTCAAGGAGCTGGAGCGGCTCACCGACCGCGAGCGCGAGGTGATGGTGCTGGTCGCGCAGGGCCTGTCGAACGGCGAGATCGCCGCGCGGCTCGTCCTCTCCGAGGCGACGGTGAAGACGCATGTGGGGCGGATCCTGACCAAGCTCGATCTGCGCGACCGGGTGCAGGTGGTCGTCCTCGCGTACGAGACGGGTCTGGTGCGGGCCGGGGGCGGCGGGGCCTGAGCGACGCCTCCGGTCACCGGAGGGTGCCTCTTCTGCACAGAGGATGCCTGCCGGCTACCGGAGGATGCCTGTCCGCTACCGGAGGATGCCCTCCAGGAAGTCGCTGCCGAGCCGTGCGACCACCGTGACGTCCAGCTGGTGCATCACGTACCGGCCGCGGCGCTGGGTGGTGACCAGGCCCGCCTTCTTGAGCACCGCGAGGTGCCGGGAGACCTCCGGCGCACTCAGGTCGTTCGCGTGCGCCAACTCCCCTGTCGTGTACGGCGCGCGGGCTATGTTCCGGCAGAGCCGCAGCCGCACCGGGTGGGCGAGCGCGGTGAGGCGCTTCTCCAGGGTCTCCACGGAGGTGGGGTTGGTGAGCTCGGGCGCGGCCACCGGGTAGTGCACGACGGGGCGCCAGCCGGGGGCGTGCAGGACCATCAGGTGCGGCCAGGCGAAGTGCGAGGGCACGAAGAGGAGCCCGGCGCCGACCGCGGGGTCCACAGCCGTCGTGGAGCCCAGGGGAAGCTTGTCGACGACGATGCGCTGCGCCCGCTCGTCCAGGGAGAGCGCCCTGGAGACCGTCGACAGCATCTCGGCGAGGCCCTTGTGGCGCAGCACCTCGGTCTTGTGGCGGGCGTCGGCGGCCAGCTCCAGGCGGACCCGGCGCCAGGTGTCCGCGAAGAACGCCTCGTCGCAGTCCTCCAGGAGGCGGCGGACCCAGGCGCGGACGGTCTGCGGGTCGAGGAGCAGCCGCTCGGCGAAGTCCAGCTGCTTGGTGCCCCGGGTCGCGGCCAGCTCCAGGGCGCGCTCGCGGCGGTAGCTGTCGACGAGGGGGGACGGCGCCCCCACGTTGTACGAAGTGCCGCAGGTGAACTCCAGGGCGGCGGCGACGAATCGCTCGTCGCCCAGGCGGTCCAGGAGGTCCAGCTCCTCGGTGAGCGTCGCGCCCGGGCGGCCGGTGCCGTCGGTGAGGCCGGCGAACGGCATGAAGATGTCCGAGAACGTGTTCCGCCACAGGAAGTCGGCCTCGTGCAGCCGGTCGGCGAGGTCGGGCTTGAGCGAGGCGGTGGTCGCGGTGGCCCAGCCGTGCAGGCCCGGGTGGTGGCCGGGCTCGGCGAGGGCGTGCAGGGCTACGCCCAGCTCGGCCAGGGGCGACGGCTCGAAGAAGATCCGCTCCTGCGGCAGTCCCGCGATCTCGATGTGCACGCTCATGACGCCATGGTGCACCCGGCCACCGACAGCGCCGCCGTCGATTGAC
The DNA here is from genome assembly GCF_050510915.1 of Streptomyces odontotermitis. NCBI lineage: Bacteria > Bacillati > Actinomycetota > Actinomycetes > Kitasatosporales > Streptomycetaceae > Streptomyces > Streptomyces odontotermitis. The sequence continues at coordinate 164,511 of NZ_JBNJLS010000013.1, forward strand.
GATCGCCGTCAATCGACGCGACGGGGCCGGTGCGGCGGGCGCAGTGTGGTGGTCACCGGGACAACCCCGGTCGGCGCCCGCCACAGCCGGGCCGCCTCTGACCCATCCATCTGACTTCTTGCCCGCACCCGGCCCACACTTGGCTTACGGGTGTCCGGTAAGCGGCCTTTGTCATGAAAGGCGAGACGCCATGAGCCTCACCCAGCAGTACCTGCTCGACACCTACCGTGCCGCCCAGCACCAGGCCCCGACCCCGCCCGCCCCCGGGCAGCACGACTGGCAGGCGGTCCGCGAACTGCGCGACTACGGCCGCTTCCAGGCCGTCGTCCAGGAGCGCAACGCGCACGGCCGGTTCCGCGCCGCCCTCGCCCGCTTCCTCACCGGCCATCGGGCACCGCACCACACGTAACGTCCGGTGCGGTGCCGGGAGGTCACCGGGGCAGCCGGGCCAGGAAGTCCAGGGCCGCCGCCTTCACGTCGGCGGCCATCCAGGCCAGGCCCGGCTCGCCCACGGTGACCTCCGTGACGGACAGGCCGTGCGGCCCGTCCGCGAACCAGCGCCCGAACAGCAGGGTCTTCGTCTCCTCGGCCTGGCGCACCGACGTCTCGGTGAGCACGTCCGCGTCGTACGGCAGCCAGACCTGGAACTGGTGCGTGTACGGCCGCTCCGGGCGCACGCGGAACCAGGGCAGCCCGGCCTCCTGGAAGCCCTCGTGCAGTGCGTCCGCGACCACGCGCGCGTGGTCGACGTACTCGGGAAGGCGCGGCAGCACGTGCTCCAGTCCGAGGAGCGCGGACACGGCGGTCGGGAACTGCTGGAAGACCTGGCCCCCGTAGCGGTGCCGCCACGCCTTCGCCTCCTCCACGAGGGCGCTCGGCCCGGCGAGCGCGGCCCCGCCCAGGCCGCCGAGCGACTTGTAGAACGACACGTACACGGTGTCCGCGAGCGCGGCGATCTCGTCCAGCGGGCGCCCGAAGTGCGGGGTGCACTCCCACAGGCGTGCCCCGTCGAAGTGCACCACGGCGTCCCGTTCGCGGGCCGCCGCCACCGTCGCCTCCAGCTCCTGCCAGGTCGGCAGGGCGAAACCGGCCTCCCGGAGCGGCAGTTCGAGCATCAGCGTCCCGAAGGGCTCCTCGAAGTCCCGCACTTCGTCCGCCGTCGGCATCCGGGGCTCGTGCGTCGGGTGCACCACCCGTAGCCCGCTGACCACTTGGAGGGCGTCCCGCTCGTGGACCTCGGGGTGGGCGAGCGGGTGCAGGGCGACCGTCGCGTTCCCGGTGCGGCCCGCCCAGGAGCGCAGGGCGACCTGCTGTGCCATCGTGCCCGTCGGGAAGAAGGCCGCAGCCTCCTTGCCGAGCACCTCCGCGACCCGCTCCTCCAGAGCGGCGACGACCCCGTCCCCGTACATGTCGGGCCGCTGCTCCGCGCCCACGACGTCCGCCGCCCGCGCGGCCAGGTCCGCGAGGCGCACCCCGATCGGCGTGAAGAGGGGCTGGTCGGCCAGCAGGCGCTCGGCCCCGCGGACCGCGGCCTGGCGCCGCTCCGGGGTCACTTCGGCGCGCTCGGCGGGCGCCTCGTCGTTCGCAGTCATCCACAGATCATCGCTCCCGGTCGTACGAATGCCCACAGCCTGTGGACAGCGCTCGACGCGCCCTGAAGCATTCGCGTTAACATGACGAGAAATGGTCCGGCCCCTCTCGGGCCGGAGGCGTCCGGTACCCCGAGCGGACTGGAACGGAAGGCGTCAGCACGTGAACGCACCTCAGCAACCGGCCCCCGGGGACCGCCCAGGCCCCCGGCAGCACCCCGATCCGAGGGACCGTCCGGCCCGGCTCACCGTCGGCGTCGTGGGCGCGGGCCGCGTCGGCCCCGCGCTCGCCGCGTCCCTGGAGCTCGCGGGGCACCGCACCGTGGCCGTCTCCGGCGTCTCGGACGCCTCGGTCCGCCGGGCCGCCACGATGCTGCCCGACGTCCCGCTGGTCCCGCCCGCCGAGGTCCTCCAGCGCGCCGACCTGGTGCTCCTGACGGTGCCTGACGACGCGCTGCCCGGCCTCGTGGAGGGCCTCGCCGAGACCGGCGCCGTCCGCCCGGGCCAGCTCCTCGTGCACACCTCGGGGCGGTACGGCACGAAGGTCCTGGACCCCGCGCTGCGAGCCGGGGCGCTGCCGCTCGCGCTGCACCCCGCCATGACCTTCACCGGCACGCCCGTGGACGTCCAGCGGCTCGCGGGCTGCTCCTTCGGCGTGACCGCGCCCGAGGAGCTGCGGCTCGCGGCCGAGGCGCTCGTCATCGAGATGGGCGGCGAGCCCGAGTGGATCCAGGAGGAGGCCAGGCCGCTCTACCACGCGGCGCTCGCGCTCGGCGCGAACCACCTGGTCACGCTGGTCGCCGAGTCCATGGAGCTGCTGCGGGACGCGGGCGTCCAGGCCCCCGACCGCATGCTCGGCCCGCTGCTCGGCGCCGCGCTCGACAACGCCCTGCGCTCGGGCGACGCGGCGCTCACCGGACCGGTCGCGCGCGGGGACGCGGGCACCGTGGCGGCCCACGTCGCGGAGCTGCGCAAGCACGCGCCGCAGACGGTGGCCGGATATCTGGCGATGGCCCGCGCCACCGCGGACCGCGCGCTCGCCCACGGCCTGCTCAAGCCGGAGCTCGCCGAGGACCTCCTCGGGGTCCTCGCGGGCAGCGTGGGCGGCGGCACGGGCCCGCGCGGGGGGACGGGAACGGACGGGACCGGCACCGAAGGACCGGGCACGGACGGACCGGGCACGGACGGACCGGGCACGGACGGGGGAGACCGATGACCGCACTGCTGCACACCGCCGACGAGCTGCGCACCCGCGCGCGGGGCGACGGCCGCCGCGTCGTCGTGATGACCATGGGCGCCCTGCACGAGGGCCACGCCACGCTGATCCGCACCGCGCGCCGCATGGCGGGCCCCGAGGGAGCGGGCGGCGAAGTCGTCGTGTCGGTCTTCGTGAACCCGCTCCAGTTCGACGAGAGCGCCGACCTCGACCGCTACCCGCGCACCCTGGAGGCCGACGTGAAGACGGCCGAACAGGCGGGCGCGGACGTCGTGTTCGCGCCCTCCGCGGAGGAGGTCTACCCCGGAGGCGAGCCCCAGGTCCGCATCAGCGCGGGCCCCATGGGCGCCCGGCTCGAAGGGGCCGCACGCCCGGGCCACTTCGACGGGATGCTCACCGTCGTCGCCAAGCTGCTCCACCTCACCCGCCCCGACGTCGCCCTGTTCGGCCAGAAGGACGCCCAGCAGCTCGCCCTCATCCGCCGCATGGCGGCCGACCTGAACTTCGACGTGGAGATCGTCGGCGTGCCCACGGTCCGCGAGCCCGACGGCCTGGCGCTCTCCAGCCGGAACCGCTTCCTGTCGCCCGCCGAGCGCCGCACCGCCCTCGCCCTGTCCCACGCCCTGTTCGCGGGCCGCGACCGGCACGCGGCCGAGGAGGCCCTCCGCGCGCGGGCCGCCGAGGCACCCGCCACGCACGCGCGTGCCGCGGCCCTCGGTGCCCTGGGCGAGTCCCGCGCGGCGGCCGACGCGCACGCGGTGGCCCAGTCCGCCCCGCGCACCTCGCCCGGCGGCCCCGCTGCCGTCCGCGCCGCCGCCCGGCTGGTCCTGGACGAGGCCGCCCGCAGCCAGCCACCGCTGGAGCTGGACTACTTGGCGCTCGTCGACCCGGCCGACTTCACGGAGGCCGGGCCCGACCACACCGGCGAGGCGGTCCTCGCCGTCGCGGCCCGGGTCGGCGCCACCCGCCTCATCGACAACATCCCGCTGACGTTCGGAGCCCGAGTATGAGTGCCACCGGAATACGGCTGCACGCCCCCGCACCAGGCTGGTCCCTCGCCGCCGACGTCGTGGTCGTCGGCTCGGGAGTGGCCGGACTGACCGCGGCGCTGCGCTGCTCGGCGGCCGGCCTGAAGACCGTCGTCGTCACCAAGGCCCGCCTGGACGACGGCTCCACGCGCTGGGCCCAGGGCGGCATCGCGGCGGCGCTCGGCGAGGGCGACACCCCCGAACAGCACCTGGACGACACGCTCGTGGCGGGCGTGGACCTCTGCGACGAGGAGGCCGTGCGCACCCTCGTCACCGAGGGCCCCGGCGCGCTGCGCCGCCTCATCGAGGCCGGCGCCCACTTCGACAAGGACTCCGAAGGCGGCATCGAGCTCGCCCGTGAGGGCGGCCACCACCGCCGCCGCATCGCGCACGCGGGCGGCGACGCGACCGGCGCCGAGGTCTCCCGGGCCCTCGTCGAAGCGGTCCGCGCGCGCGGCGTACCGACGATCGAGAATGCCCTGGTCCTGGACCTGTTGACGGACGCCGACGGCCACACGGCCGGGGTCTCCCTGCACGTCATGGGCGAGGGCCAGCACGACGGCGTCGGCGCGGTGCACGCCCCCGCGGTGGTGCTCGCCACGGGCGGCATGGGCCAGGTCTTCTCGGTGACGACCAACCCCTCGGTGTCGACCGGTGACGGCGTCGCGCTCGCCCTGCGCGCGGGCGCCGAGGTGAGCGACCTCGAATTCGTGCAGTTCCACCCGACGGCGCTCTTCCTCGGCGCGGACGCGGAGGGCCAGCTGCCGCTGGTCTCCGAGGCGGTACGGGGCGAGGGCGCCCACCTCGTCGACGCGGACGGGGTCCGCTTCATGGTGGGCCAGCACGAGCTCGCGGAGCTCGCCCCGCGCGACATCGTCACCAAGGGCATCACGCGGCGCATGCAGGAACAGGGCGCCGAGCACATGTACTTGGACACCCGGCACTTCGGCGCCGCCATGTGGGAGAACCGCTTCCCCACGATCCTCGCCACCTGCCGCGCCCACGGCATCGACCCGGTCACGGACCTCATCCCGATCGTCCCGGCCGCGCACTACGCCTCCGGCGGCGTCCGCACCGACCCGCGGGGCCGCACCACGGTCGCGGGCCTGTACGCCTGCGGCGAGGTCGCCTGCACCGGCGTCCACGGCGCCAACCGCCTCGCCTCCAACTCCCTTCTGGAGGGCCTGGTCTACGCGGAGCGGATCGCGGCGGACATCGTCGAGAGCCACCGTGAGAACACCCTCCACGCGCGCGTGCCCACGGAAACCGTCGCCATGGAGACGCCGGTCCACCCCCTGCTGCCCCCGGAGTCCCGCTTCGCCATCCAGCGGATCATGACCGAGGGCGCCGGAGTGCTCCGCTCCGCCGAGTCCCTGACCCAGGCGGCCGCCCAGCTCGCCCGCATCCACGCCGAAGCGGCCGGCTCCCTCGACGAGGAGGGCAAGACCGCCGAGCCCGGCGTCGACACCTGGGAGGCCACCAACCTCCTGTGCGTGGCCCGGGTCCTGGTGGCCGCCGCGCTGCGCCGCGAGGAGACCCGGGGCTGCCACTGGCGTGAAGACCACCCCGAGCGGGACGACGACACCTGGCGGCGCCATATCGTCGTACGCCTGAATCCCAACAGGACCCAGGCCGCGTACACCACCGAGACCGCCCGATTCCCCCGCACCCAGGAGAAGTGACCGTGAGCAGCACCCCCGACGAGCTCCCTCTCGCCCCGACCGGCGGCGGCTGCGGCGACGCCTGCGGCTGTGGCGCCGGATCCGACGCCGAGGCCCTCGGCATGGAGGAGTGCGGCCTCGACCCCGCCCTCGCGCAGGCCCTCGCCGAGGCGGGGCTCGACCCCCTCCAGGTGGAGGACCTCGCCCATCTCGCGATCGCCGAGGACCTGGAGTTCTCGCCGGAGAACGTGGACGTGACGACGGTCGCCACGATCCCCGAAGACGCCGTCGCCACCGGCGACTTCACCGCGCGCGTGGCGGGCACCGTCGCGGGCCTGCGGGTCGCCGAGGCGGTCCTCTCCGTGGTCTGCGCGGAGGAGTTCGAGGTCGAGCGGCACGTCGAGGACGGCGACCGGGTCGAGGCGGGCCAGCCGCTCCTGAGCGTCACCACCCGCACCCGCGACCTGCTCACCGCCGAGCGCAGCGCCCTCAACCTCCTGTGCCGCCTCTCCGGCATCGCGACGGCCACGCGCGCGTGGGCGGACGCCCTGGAGGGCACGAAGACGAAGGTCCGCGACACCCGCAAGACCACGCCGGGCCTGCGCTCCCTGGAGAAGTTCGCGGTCCGCTGCGGCGGCGGCGTCAACCACCGCATGTCGCTCTCGGACGCGGCCCTCGTCAAGGACAACCACGTGGTGGCCGCGGGCGGCGTCGCCCAGGCGTTCAAGGCCGTACGGGAGCTCTTCCCCGAGCTCGCGATCGAGGTCGAGGTCGACACGCTGCACCAGCTCCGCGAAGTCGTGGACGCGGGCGCCGACTTGATCCTCCTGGACAACTTCACGCCGGGGGAGACCGAGGAGGCCGTCGCCATCGTCGACGGCCGCGCGCTCCTGGAGTCCTCGGGCCGCCTGACGCTGGAGAACGCGCGCGCGTACGCGGACACCGGTGTCGACTACCTCGCGGTCGGCGCCCTCACCCACTCGTCGCCGATCCTCGACATCGGCCTCGACCTGCGGGAAGCGGTGCGGGACTGATGCTGCTGACCATCGACGTGGGAAACACCCACACAGTGCTGGGCCTCTTCGACGGCGAGGACATCGTCGAGCACTGGCGCATCTCCACGGACGCCCGCCGCACCGCCGACGAACTCGCCGTCCTGCTCAACGGGTTGATGGGCATGCACCCGCTGCTCGGCGAGGAGCTCGGCGACGGCATCGACGGCATCGCGATCTGCTCGACCGTCCCCTCGGTCCTGCACGAGCTGCGCGAGGTCACCCGCCGCTACTACGGAGACGTGCCCGCCGTCCTCGTGGAGCCCGGCATCAAGACCGGCGTACCGATCCTCATGGACAACCCCAAGGAGGTCGGCGCCGACCGCATCATCAACGCGGTCGCGGCGGTCGAGCTCTACGGGGGACCGGCCATCGTCGTCGACTTCGGTACGGCGACGACGTTCGACGCGGTCTCCGCGCGCGGGGAGTACGCGGGCGGCGTCATCGCCCCCGGCATCGAGATCTCCGTGGAGGCCCTCGGCGTGCGCGGCGCCCAGCTCCGCAAGATCGAGCTGGCCCGGCCGCGCAGCGTCATCGGCAAGAACACCGTGGAGGCCATGCAGGCGGGCATCCTGTACGGCTTCGCGGGCCAGGTCGACGGCGTCGTGCACCGCATGGCGCGCGAACTGGCGGGCGCGGGCGGCGACCCGGACGACGTGACGGTCATCGCCACCGGCGGCCTCGCCCCGATGGTCCTCGGCGAGGCGTCCGTGATCGACGAGCACGAGCCCTGGCTGACGCTGATCGGCCTGCGCCTGGTCTACGAGCGGAACGTCTCGCGCAGCTGACGCACCGTCAAGAAGTCGCGCACAACCATCCCGGCCCTGCAAGAGTCTGCGCAGGGACGGGAATTGGGGCGGTGTCTGATGGGCGTGGCTGGGTGACGAAGACGAAGACCAGGGCGAGACGTACGAGGCGCTGGGCCGCGGCGGCGACGACCGCGGCCGCGCTGACCGCGCTGGCGGGCCAGGCGGCCGCCGCACCCGCCGTCGGCGGACCACCCCAAGTCCGCCCGGACACCGCCCACTTCACGTCGTACGACACCCCAGGTACCCCAGGTGCCCCAGGCACTCCCGGTACCCCAGGCGCCCCCGGCACTCCCGGCGCCACCGCGACGGTGACCGTCACGGAGAGCCCGGCCCCCACCCGCCCGCCGGAGCCCGCGCGCCCGGACGGCGCGCCGCACACCACCAAGGACGCCCCGCTGGCCGACACCGGCGCCGGACTCCTCGTCTGGATCGCGGTCCTCGCGGCGGCGGCACTCGGCGTCGGCGCCGTCGCGTTCGCGCTCTCCCGTCGCCGCCCCGACTGACGCCCGGGCCACGCCAGAAATTGGCGTTAAGAGGATTTTGTCCGATTGGCGCGTAATCTCGGCCCATGCCCACGCCATACGGATCACGCGGAGGCATGGCCTTCGGCGCGGAGGAGCTGCGTGTGCTCCGCCGGGCTCTGGCCCTCGCCCTGCACCCCAGTACTGCTTCCGACGCGGACGTCCAGGACTGCCTCCGCCTCGCCGGCTCGGTCGACGAGGCGGTACGCGAGGCGGCCCGGCTCCGCGCCTTCCTGACGGCCGACCTGGCCCGCTACCGGGCGGCCCTGCCCGGCACCGCGGCCGGCTATCTCACGCTCCTGGAGGAGGTGCTCGGCTCGGGGTACCAGCCGGGCGCCGACGACCTCGCGGCGTTGCGCGCCCTGCGCGGCAACCCCGTGGCGGCCGCCCTCCTCGACCGCTGCCGGATCCTCGCCGAACAGGCCGTGCGCGCCCGCCTCGCGGGCCGCTGCGTCCCCGCGGCGGCGCCCGCCCCGGCCCCGGTGCCCGCGTCGCGCACCCGCCTGCTCGCCCTGCCCGGCGGCCGCGGCGCCGACGACCCCCGCCCCAAGCCGCCCGCCGAGCGCCCCGCCCCCACGCCCGAGCACCCCCGCCCCGTCCCCACCCCGGCCGAGGTCTTCCCTCCCAAGCGCCGCCCCGCCCCGCCCGAGGACCCGGCGCAGCACCTCGAGGCGGGCTAGCTACTCTGGGGGCATGGACTACGTCTCCGCGCTCGTACCCCCCGTAGTGATGGCTGTGTTCTTCATCGGTCTCATCGTGACGATCGTGAAGACCCAGGGCGGCGCCAACAAGGCCAAGGAGGACGCGGCCGTGGACGCCGCCGTCGCCCGCGCCGAAGCCGTCCGGCAGACCCCGAACACCGGCGGCGCCTGACCGGGCGCACGCCCCCGACGCTCACTCAGGGCGCACGACTCGCTCGCATTCCGAGTCGTGCGCCCTTTTTGTTGCGGAAATGGCAGGTATGCCACGTCCAGCACGGCATTAGTGACATCTCCCACTATTGTTCTGCTGTGCCTCGTCCATTGGGAGAACTCGAAGACGCAGTCATGACACGGGTGTGGAAGTGGAACCGCCCCGTGACCGTTCGAGAAGTCCTGGAAGACCTTCAGCAGGAACGGTCCATCGCCTACACCACGGTCATGACCGTTTTGGACAATCTCCACCAGAAGGGCTGGGTGCGCCGTGAAGCGGAAGGGCGGGCCTATCGATATGAGGCCGTCTCCACGCGTGCCGCGTACGCGGCCGCACTGATGAACGAAGCCTGGTCCCAGAGCGACAACCCCGCCGCCGCACTCGTCGCCTTCTTCGGCATGATGTCGCCGGAACAACGAGAAGCGCTCAGCGACGCGATGCGCATCGTGCAAGGACCGGAGAACCCCGGGGCAACGGAGCGGCCCCCGGGGCGATAGCGTCCGTCCATGCCAGCAGAGCCAGCCGAACTCAGCGCGAAAGCGGTTACCGTACGCCGGGCCCGGGCCTCCGATGTTCCGGCCGTGCGCCAGCTCCTCGACTCGTACGCCCGTGAGGGCATCCTGCTCGACAAAGCGACCGTGACGCTTTACGAGTCGATCCAGGAGTTCTGGGTCGCAGAACGCGACGACAACGGGGAGGTCGTCGGCTGCGGCGCCCTTCACGTCATGTGGGAAGACCTAGCGGAAGTGCGCACACTCGCGGTGAGCCCTGTGGTCAAGGGCGCCGGAGTGGGGCACCAGATCCTCGGGAAGTTGCTGCAGACAGCACGTTGGCTCGGTGTCCGACGCCTTTTCTGCCTCACCTTCGAAGTCGAGTTCTTCGCCAAGCACGGCTTCGTGGAGATCGGCGAGGCCCCGGTCGACAGAGATGTCTACAGCGAGCTCCTGCGTTCCTATGACGAGGGTGTCGCGGAGTTCCTCGGCCTCGAACGAGTGAAACCGAACACCTTGGGCAACAGCCGGATGCTTCTGCATCTGTGATCGTCGCGGAGCTATTCCGAGCAGTCCCCTTGCCCCGGTCGCCTATGTCCGAAACGCGCATGTTTCCAGGCCGCTCGGGGCTGTGGGTCTCTCCCAGGGGTTTGTGTTTTTCCAGCAAAAGCGGTTTGCTTTCCGACGTACTGCAGTACTGCATATAACAGGGGACGGCGATTCAGCGGCTCAGCTCACGCCGCGTGGACCGGCCCAGAAGTTATCGATGAAAGGAAATCCGGTGGCACAGAAGGTTCAGGTCCTTCTTGTCGATGACCTCGACGGTGGCGAGGCGGACGAGACCGTGACGTTTGCGCTGGACGGTAAGTCGTACGAGATCGACCTCACCACTGCGAACGCGGACAAGCTCCGTGGCCTCCTCGAGCCGTACCTCAAGGGTGGTCGTCGTACCGGAGGGCGTGCCAGTGGCCGCGGCAAGGGCCGTACGCCCGCCGCGAGCGGCAACCAGGACACCGCGGCGATCCGCGCCTGGGCGAAGGACAACGGTTTCGAGGTCAACGACCGCGGCCGGGTGCCCGCGTCGATCCGCGAGGCCTACGAGAAGGCCAACGGCTGACGGCACATTCGCCGCAGTCGGACCCGGTGGCACTGCGTTGCCGCCGTGTCCACGAGCCGTACCAGACCGGAGCCCGCGGTGCCGCCGCCGGGGAGCGGGCCCTGGCCGTCGGGGGACGCCAGGGAAGGCAGCGCCGGAAGCGTCGGCTCCACCTCACATCCCGGTTCGGGGGGTCGCAGCCAGACAGCGGCCCCCTGTACGTCTGTGAGGCCCGGGTGGCCGCCTGCCAGCTCCGGGGGCAGCGGGGCCTCGATCGTCCCGCCCGCGCCGATCGCGCTGAGATCGAGGGGCAGTCCGCCCCACTCCAGCCAGTCGAGCAGCCCCGGCAGTTCGTCCGCCCCGCCCGCGGCCACCAGGATGCGCATCACCCCGCCCTGCACCGCCACCGGCGCCTTCGGCCCGAGGTGGTGGAGCACCGCGCGGCCCGCCTCCACGGGCAGCTCCAGGACGTCGAAGCGCAGCCCCGTGCGCAGCCGCACCGGGGTGCCCGGAGCGGTCGCCCAGCCGAGCTCGTGCTCGTACCACCGCCGGACCGGATCGTTCCGGTCGAGCGGGGGCCGGGGGTGGGGCACCGTGGGGACCATGTCCGGAGCAACACCCCAAGCCCCCCAAGGGTTACGCCGGGTCGCCACTCGGATACGGTGAGTGTCCGAATTGGGGGCGTGCGAGGTGGTTCGGCGGCGCAAGGGTGTTCGCCCGTAGCGGAGGGAACCGGGGTGCGCCGCATGGAGTGTCAGTCCTTACGGGTAAGACATCCCTTGTGGGGAGGGGCGACACGCTCGCGAAGCAGCCGCACGTTCGCCATCGGCGTAGTGGCGGAGTGGGTAACTGCTTGGCCTGCGGGAACATCGTCTCGCACCATCAGGTTGGAGCAGATGTCGGCGTTCGGGGCAGGAGGCCAAGGACGGGTGTCGGCAGTTGGAATGAGCGGTCCCCGCTTGCGGGACTAAGCTGCGGAAGGACAGGGAGGGGACCGACCCCTTACTGCCTGACCGCTCTGAGGAGCGATTAACGATGTTCGAGAGGTTCACCGACCGCGCGCGGCGGGTTGTCGTCCTGGCTCAGGAAGAAGCCCGGATGCTCAACCACAACTACATCGGCACCGAGCACATCCTCCTGGGCTTGATCCATGAGGGCGAGGGTGTCGCCGCTAAGGCCCTGGAGAGCCTCGGGATTTCGCTCGAGGCGGTCCGCCAGCAGGTGGAGGAGATCATCGGTCAGGGCCAGCAGGCCCCGTCCGGCCACATCCCCTTCACCCCCCGTGCCAAGAAGGTCCTGGAGCTCTCGCTCCGCGAGGCCCTTCAGCTGGGCCACAACTACATCGGCACGGAGCACATCCTGCTCGGCCTGATCCGCGAGGGCGAGGGCGTCGCCGCCCAGGTCCTGGTCAAGCTGGGCGCCGATCTCAACCGGGTGCGGCAGCAGGTCATCCAGCTGCTCTCCGGCTACCAGGGCAAGGAGACCGCCACCGCCGGCGGTCCTGCCGAGGGCACGCCCTCCACGTCCCTGGTGCTCGACCAGTTCGGCCGGAACCTCACCCAGGCCGCTCGTGAGTCCAAGCTCGACCCGGTCATCGGGCGCGAGAAGGAGATCGAGCGGGTCATGCAGGTGCTGTCCCGCCGTACCAAGAACAACCCGGTCCTGATCGGTGAGCCCGGCGTCGGCAAGACCGCCGTCGTCGAGGGTCTCGCCCAGGCCATCGTCAAGGGCGAGGTGCCCGAGACCCTCAAGGACAAGCACCTCTACACCCTGGACCTCGGCGCGCTGGTCGCCGGCTCCCGCTACCGCGGTGACTTCGAAGAGCGCCTGAAGAAGGTGCTCAAGGAGATCCGCACCCGCGGCGACATCATCCTGTTCATCGACGAGCTCCACACCCTCGTGGGTGCGGGTGCCGCCGAGGGCGCGATCGACGCCGCGAGCATCCTGAAGCCGATGCTCGCCCGCGGTGAGCTGCAGACCATCGGTGCGACCACGCTCGACGAGTACCGCAAGCACCTGGAGAAGGACGCCGCGCTCGAGCGCCGCTTCCAGCCCATCCAGGTCGCGGAGCCGTCGCTGCCGCACACCATCGAGATCCTGAAGGGCCTTCGCGACCGGTACGAGGCGCACCACCGTGTGTCCATCACCGACGAGGCCCTCGTCCAGGCCGCGACCCTGGCCGACCGGTACATCTCGGACCGCTTCCTGCCGGACAAGGCGATCGACCTGATCGACGAGGCCGGTTCCCGGATGCGCATCCGCCGGATGACCGCGCCGCCGGACCTCCGCGAGTTCGACGAGAAGATCGCGGGTGTCCGCCGCGACAAGGAGTCCGCGATCGACTCGCAGGACTTCGAGAAGGCCGCTTCCCTGCGCGACAAGGAGAAGCAGCTCCTGGCCGCCAAGGCCAAGCGCGAGAAGGAGTGGAAGGCCGGCGACATGGACGTCGTCGCCGAGGTCGACGGCGAGCTGATCGCCGAGGTCCTCGCGACCGCCACCGGCATTCCGGTCTTCAAGCTCACCGAGGAGGAGTCCTCCCGCCTGCTGCGCATGGAGGACGAGCTGCACAAGCGCGTCATCGGCCAGAAGGACGCCGTCAAGGCGCTCTCGAAGGCGATCCGGCGTACGCGTGCGGGCCTCAAGGACCCGAAGCGCCCCGGTGGTTCGTTCATCTTCGCCGGTCCGTCCGGTGTCGGTAAGACCGAACTCTCCAAGGCGCTCGCCGAGTTCCTCTTCGGCGACGAGGACGCGCTGATCTCCCTCGACATGTCGGAGTTCAGCGAGAAGCACACGGTTTCGCGTCTCTTCGGTTCGCCCCCCGGTTACGTGGGTTACGAAGAGGGCGGCCAGCTCACCGAGAAGGTGCGGCGCAAGCCGTTCTCGGTGGTTCTCTTCGACGAGGTCGAAAAGGCCCACCCGGATATCTTCAACTCGCTCCTGCAGATCCTGGAGGACGGTCGCCTGACCGACTCCCAGGGCCGCGTCGTGGACTTCAAGAACACGGTCATCATCATGACGACCAACCTTGGAACCCGTGACATCTCGAAGGGCTTCAACCTGGGCTTCGCGGCTCAGGGCGACACGAAGTCCAACTACGAGCGCATGAAGAACAAGGTGTCGGACGAGCTCAAGCAGCACTTCCGCCCCGAATTCCTCAACCGCGTCGACGACGTCGTGGTCTTCCCGCAGCTCAGCCAGGACGACATCCTCCAGATCGTCGACCTGATGATCGGCAAGGTGGACGAGCGCCTGAAGGACCGGGACATGGGCATCGAGCTCTCCCAGTCCGCGAAGGAGCTCCTCTCCAAGAAGGGTTACGACCCGGTGCTCGGCGCGCGGCCGCTGCGTCGCACGATCCAGCGCGAGGTCGAGGACACCCTCTCGGAGAAGATCCTCTTCGGCGAGCTGCGCCCCGGCCACATCGTGGTCGTCGACACGGAGGGCGAGGGTGAGAACCAGACCTTCACCTTCCGCGGCGAGGAGAAGACGGCGCTGCCGGACGTCCCGCCGATCGAGCAGGCGACGGGCGGCGGAGCCGGACCGAACCTGAGCAAGGAGGCATAGCCTCCGGGCGCGACCGCGCCCGCATGCTTGAAGGGGCTGCCCCGGACCGTTTCCCACGGTCCGGGGCAGCCCCTTTCTTCAGGGGATTACGCCGTGATCGTGATTCCCTCCGGGACATTCCGCACCCGCGGCAGCCGTGGGTTCACGCGCAGCACCCGCAGGTTCGGGAATTGCGCCAGCCACGCCATGTCGGGGTCCACGGGCCCCGCGTTGAGCCAGAGGTGGGTGAGGCTCTCGCGCTCCAGGCCCTCACGGAGTTCCTCGGTCTCCATGACGCCGACCAGCTCGACCCGGGGCCGCCCGCCCAGGCTCCGCAGCGCCGCGAGCTCGGCCGTGTCGGAGACCGGGAAGTACAGGCCCTTCGGGTCCAGGTGGGCGATGATCTCGCGGGCGTACCGCTCCGTGTCGAAGCGGCGCCAGGAGCGGGCCAGTTCGTTGCGGACGCTGAGGGAGGAGCGGTCGCGCAGCCGGGCCAGGTAGTCGATGGCGGCGTCGTCCTCGACGCGGGTCGCGGTGATGGCGAGCAGCAGCGCCTGCGCGTCGTCGGGGACCTGCTCGGGGTCGGGGAGCTGCTCCAGGACGATCGGGCCGACCCAGCCGAGGCCCCGGGCGGCCAGCTCCGTCGTCGGGCGCAGAAGGTGCTTCGTGCGCTCGTGGACGAGGTCCCGTACCGCCGGGTCGAGCTCCGTGACGTGCTCCAGGCAGGCGACGGCCATCAGACGGCGGTGGTTGACCTGCGGGCGGCGCAGCTTGGGGGCGGCGGACAGGAGCCGCTCCAGGAACTCGGCGCACTCCTCGGGGCGCGCGTGGGCGGCGGCCATGCGGATGACCTCCTCCCAGGCGGGCTTGTGGGCGTGGTCGACGAGGGAGAGCAGCCGGCCGCGGGCCACCAGCTCCTTCGCGGCCAGGTAGTCCTGGAAGGTGCGGTGCGTGAAGTCGACGGAGACGTCCGCCTGTTCGCGCAGCAGGCCGGTGCGGTGCAGGAGATGGCTGAAGATCTTCTCGCCGTCGCCCTGGGCGCGTGCGGAGGGGATCGCGGGCAGCGCCCCGTCGAGGATCGCCACGACCCGCTCGCGCGGCAGCTCCGAGACGCCCTCGTCCAGCATCGCCTGCGCGAGCTTGCGCAACAGGAGCTCCCGCGGGCCCTGTTGGAGGTGCACGTCGTCCGCGTACAGGACGTCGCGCTCCGGGTCGCGGCGCTGCAGGAGCATCTCCAGGGCCGCGTCGTAGAGCTCCTTGCGGCCCTTGGGCAGGGAGCCGGAGCGGTCCCGGTTCAGGGCGCAGATCAGGCCGCACATCAGCGGGTTGGTGGCGAGCTGGCGGAGCTCGCGGTAGAGCCGTACCGAGTGCAGGAGGCGCTGCTCGTACTCCTTCAGCTCGTCCCGGTCGCGCTGTTCGCGGCAGTGGTCGTCGCTGCGGGCCGCCGTGTGCCAGTCGCGGACGAAGCGGGTGACCTGGTCGCGGGACATGGGGGCGAGGGACAGCTCCGCGAAGCCCTCGTCCGCGAGGCGCTCCTCGGCGAGCCAGCCGTCCGCGACGGCGGAGGGCCGCGAGGTGACCAGACAGCCCGTGCCGGAGTAGATGCGCAGCAGACGGCGGAGCTGGTCGCGCAGGGCGCCCCTGGTTTCCTCCGGAGCCTCGTCGATGCCGTCGACGAGGAGGAGGGCGCGGCCCGACAGCAGAGTGCGCACGACCCAGCCCTCCGGGGCCCGGTCGGCCAGCGGGTGGCGCACGGCCTTCAGGAAGTCGTCGGGGGCCGGGAACCCCTCGCGGGCGAACCGGCGTACCGGCAGGACGAACGGGACGCGGGCGCCCGCGCGGGCGGTGGCCACCGCGAGCCACTGCACCAGCGTCGTCTTGCCGGAGCCCGCGACGCCGCGCAGCATGACCCGCTCGTGCCCCTCCAGGGCCCGGTCGGCGAGGAGTACGGTGCGCTGCTCGCCCGCGACGCCGCTGCCGCTGGACTCCTCGGCCTCCAGGCTGAGGTAGGTGTCCTCCAGGGGCCAGCGGTCCGGCGCGTTGGCGAAGTCGACGCCGACGATGCGCAGCCAGCCGTGCTGCCGCACGACCTCTTCGGCGTACGCGGCTTCGAACTCGACGTCCTCGCGCGGGCGTTCGGGCTGGCGGGCGGCGGCCTCGGTGTCGTTGAGGTCCACGAGCTGACGGATCCGGCTGGAGCGCTCCGGGAGGTGGCGCTGGATGTACGGGGAGTGGCGCACGAGGTGGTGCAGGACGTGCAGGCAGACGGCGACGAGCAGTTCGTCGTGGAACCAGGCGGCGTCCGGCGTCAGCGCCCGGTCTGCGCCCTGGACGGCGCCCCGCAGCCGGCGCGCGTAGTCCTGCGGGCCGAGCCGCACCGCGTCGGCGTCCGTGAGGTCGAGCTCTCCGGCGGCGAGCAGCGTCCGCGTCAACACCTGTGCAACGGCTTCGAGTTCGGCCGTCGGGGCGGAGTGGGTCTCGGCGGCCAGCTGGATCAGCTCCCCCGCGATGCGGTGCACGTCATCCGGGCCGGCCGGGGCGTGCGGGCCGCGCCAGGTGGTGCGGGCGGCGATGAGCTCGGGGGCCGTCGGGGGGTCGGGCGGGACCCGGAAGAGCCGTTGGATCAGGGGCGCTGCGCTGGTGGAGGGGATGCGGACGACGGGCTCCATGGGCATGGGGGCGTCCTGGGATCGGTGGTGGGCTCACGTAGTCAGGGGCAAGTAGTCAAGGGTAGGTCAACTCCCTTGGGCAGGCAGGGTGATGACGGTGATTCCGGCCGGTACCCGGGCGTCGGCGGCGACCCAGGACGGGGACAGGTCCACCTCCACGTAGATCTCTTGGAGGTTCGGGAAGGCCGTGAGCCAGGCGAGCTTCTCGACCGGGTCGGGTGCCTCGACCCTGAGGTGGGTGAGCAGGTCCGCGACGATGAGCTCGGTGAGGTCTTCCACCCGGTAGGCGCCCTTGACACGGATGTTCCGCCAGCCGCCGATGGCGCGGAGGGTCTCCAGGTCCTCGCGGCCGTGGACGATGACCGGGTGTTGTCGGGGCAGATGGGCGAGGATGTCCTGGGCGTAGCGCTCCCGGTCGAAGCGGCCCCAGGCCCCGGCCAGGGTCCGCTGGACCTTGGCGCCCGGGTGGCCCCGGAAGGCGACGAGGAAGTCCAGGGCGCTCTCGGTGGCGAGCCGGGCCGCGGCCTCGACCACGCGGTAGGCCGTGGTCCCGCTGTCGATGTCCTCGGGGCCCGGCAGCAGACCGAGGATCAAATCACCGCCTGCTTCGGCCAGTTGGTCGGCCTCCATGAGGGAGCGCGGCGGAATCAGCGACCCCACGCCCTCCTCCACCAGGGCCCGTACGTCCGGTGCCACCTCCGCCGCGTACGGCAGCCCGGCGGCGGCCAGAAGCTTGCCCCGGAACGTGCCCGTCTCCACGAGTCGGCGCAGCATAAACTCGGCCTCCCGGGGCCGCCCGTGGGCGACGGCAAGCAGAATGACGTCCTCCCACTCGGGCTTGTCGGCGTTGTTCAGGAGCAGGTCGAAGTCCAGCTCCTGCACGGCGAGCCGCGCCCCCAGATAGTCCTGGAAGGTCCGGTGCAGGAAGTCCACGCGCCCCTCGGCGGGTTCGCGCAGCAGCCCGGACCGCAGCATCAGCGCGTCGTACACGTCCTCGGGGGTGCCGCCCAGGCCCATCGAGGGCGTCGCCTGCCCGATGATGTGCAGCGCCTCCGAACGGTCCAGCTCCGCCCGGCTGTTGCGGATCAGCCACCAGGCCAGCTTCTGGATGAGCTGGATCTGGGTCGCGTACGGAAGGGCCGCCTCCCTGCGGTGGACCTCCCGCTCGACGTCCCGGCGTTCGAGGAGCATCGTCAGGGCGGCCTCGTACAGGCGCTTGCGGCCCTGGGGCAGGAAGCCGCGCCGGTCGTGGTGGAGGGCACAGAGCATGCCGCACATCAGGGGGTTGGTGGCGAGGCGGCCGAGTTCGTCGGAGATCCGCACGGAGCGCAGCATGGCCGCCCCCACGGACTCGTCGGCCCCGGCGGCGCGGTGCCACCGCCGGATGAAGGTGGCGATGCCGTCGCGGGTCATCGGGGCGAGCGTGACCTCGGCGAAGCCGGTGGCGTCCAGCCAGTTCTCGGGCACGGCCGAGGGCCGGGACGCGACCAGCCACAGGTTGCCGGGGAAGGTCTCGGCCAGCTCGCGCAGCCACCGCCTGGCGGACTCGCGGCGCTCCTCGGAGATCTCGTCGATCCCGTCGACGAGGAGGATGCCGCGCCGGGCGCGCAGGACCCGCTCCACCCAGCCGGGCGGCTGTTCCCCGGCGATCGGGCAGCTGACGGCCCGTAAGAAGTCTCCGGGGATGGGGAGTTCGGATGCGGGGCGCACGATCCGCCGCATCGGGAGCACGAACGGCACGCGCCCGATGAGATGGGTCAGCCCGTGCTCATACGTCCGGTCCGCCGCCTTCACCGCGAGCCACTGGATGAGTGTGGTCTTGCCGGACCCGGCGACGCCGCGCAGCAGTACCTGCTCCTGCATGGCGAGGATCCGCTCGGCGGCCACCGGGGCCCCGTCCTCGCCACCGTCCCCGAACCGCCCCCGCTCGGCCTCCAGGCTCAGATACGCGGTGTCCAGCGGCCACTCGCTGGTCCCGGCGTAGATGTCGAGCCCGTAGATGGTGAGAGTGCCGTGCCGCTGGGTGATGTGCTCGGCGTACCGCGCCTCGAACGCGGCGTCCTCGGCGGACTGCGACGGCAGGCGTTCCAGGAGTACGTCAACTGCCTTGATCAGACGGCCGAGTTGCTGGGTCTGCCGGGTCTGCTGGCGGGCTATGTACGTGGAGCGCTGCGTGAAGAAGTTCAGGATGTGGAGGGCGGCGGTGTGCAGAAGGCGCTCGTAGAAGAGCTCGCCGCTCTCACTGAGCCGGGAGGCGCTGATGAAGGCGCCGGACTGCTGCCGCAGCGTGCGCGCGAACTCCTCGGGGCCGAGCGCGACCGCCTCGTAGTCCTCGATGGTGAGGGTGCCGAGACCGGCGAGGGAGTGCGCGAGGGCGTTGCGGACGGAGAGGGCCTCGGAGGCGTCAACGGGGCGTTCGTGGGCGGGTGTTGAGGTGAATGCCCGGCGCACGAGCTCGTCGGCGATCTTCTGGACGTCCTTCGGCGTGACGCTGTTCTTCTCCCGCCGGAAGGAGACAAGGCCGGATATGCGTACGGGTTTGTCGACGAGGGCCGCGCCTGGCTGGTCCGTGACGAAGAGCTTCTTGATGAGGGGGGTGAGAGTGGAGGAGGCGAGGCGGGCACCGAGGGCTGCTGCATCGACCATGGGATGAGGGTAGGTCAACCGGCGTCTGCTGAACGGGTGTTGTGCGTCCCGGCCGGGCTCACGGAGTCGATGGCGTTCTGGACGACACGGGACAGGTCCTCTTCGGTGGGGATCAGTTCGCGCTCCGCTGGTGCGAGGGTGGAGTAGGAGGGGACAGCCATCGGGTTGTTGCTGGCGTCGAGGGCCAGCTGGACCGCGGCCCTGTTGTGGCGGGCGCCGATGAGGAAGCCGATGGTCGCGTCGTCGCGCTGCGGGTCGCGCACCATCTGGTCGACCACGCTCACATAGAAGTTGAGCTTCCCGACGTGCTCGGGGCGCACGTCCTTCGTCTTGAGCTCGAAGACGAAGTAGCGGTGCAGCCTGAGGTGGTAGAAGAGCAGGTCGATGCGGAACTCGTCGCCGCCGATCTCGACGGGGTACTGGCGGCCCACGAAGGCGAACCCGACGCCGAGTTCGGTGAGGAAGCGGATCATTCCGTCGACGATGGCCGTTTCGAGCTCGCGCTCGGCGTGGTGCGCGTCGAGTCCCAGGAAGTCGAGGCGGTACGGGTCCCGGGCGAGCTCTTTGAGAGCGTCGGAGCCGTCGGGGACGGTCGCGGCGAAGTTGTTGGCGGCGGCGCCCTGGGTGAGGTGCAGCTTCTGGTGGATGAAGCGGTCCAGGAGGGCGCGGGACCAGCCGTTGCGGACGGCTGCGGTGGCGTAGAAGTCCAGCTCGGGGCGGGTTTCGAGCTTGCTCATTAGGACGGTGATGTGGCCCCACGGCAATTGTGCAACGGCCTGTTGCACAATTGGCTCCGGCCAGGTGCGGGCCATCTGCTGCATGTACATCAGGTTGCGGCGCGAGAAGCCGCGCTGATTGGGGAAGGTCGCCTTCAGGTCCGCCGCGAGCCGCGCCACGACCTTGGTGCCCCAGCCCTCCTTCTCCTGGCGGGCCAGGATGAGCCGGCCGATCTGCCAGTACGTGTGGACCAGCTCTGTGTTGACGGCCCGCTGGGCGCGGATCCTCGCGCCGGTGACGGTTTCCTTGATCTCGGAGAGTAGGTCGCCGTACCAGGAGGGGAGGGCCGTCTGGGTGTTCTGCTGGGTGCTCGGCTCGGTGTTCTGCTGGGCGGGGATGGTCTTGGCCTCGGGCCTCGTGTTCTTGTTCACGGGGCTGAGATTTGCGTAAGAGGGATTTACAGGTGGGGAGTTGGTGTCATGTCATCCGAACGTGTGGGTGGGTGGCGAGGGTTCGTATGAGGGCGGCGAGGGCCTCGGGTGTGGTGGTGAGGATGGTGTTCGGGGTGTCGCTTTCGCGGAGGTGGATGGTGTCGGTGTCGGGGTTCGCTGCGACGTAGACGCAGTTGGCACCTCCACCTTCGCTGAAGGAAGACTTCTGCCAGGTGAGCTCGGTCATGAGTGGCCTCCGCTGTGCGTGTACAGGATGTGCTGAACGAGGCCCAGTGAGTCCCGTTCTTCGTGGCGGTCGGGTGCGACCTCGTTGTCGATGGGCGGCAGTGCACTGTGGACCAGGGCGTCCAGGGTCGCCTGGTATTGGGACACGGCCTCGGCGTCGTGCAGGGTCATCCCTGCGGCCGGGTGCTCGACGAAGACTGTCTCCAGGCCCGTGATGCCGGGATCGAGGAGGAGGAACGGGGCGCTTCGCCACGCCTGCGTTCCCTGGTCGAAGGGCAGGACCTGAATCGTCACCTGTGGGTTGGCGGCCATGCGGATCAGGTGTGCCAACTGGCCGCGCATGATCGGGGGGTTGCCTACGACCATGCGCAGTGCGGCCTCGTGAATGACGACGTGGAACTGGGGTGGATGCTCCCCGGCGAGGACGCGTTGGCGTGCGAGGCGGAAGCGTACGAGAGTGTCGATCTCTGTGGGGGTGGCATCCGGGCGTGCGTTCTGGAACAAGGTCCGCATGTACGGCTCGGTTTGCAGCAGCCCCGGTACCAGCAGTGTCTCGTAACTCGCGATGACAGTTGCGCGATCCTCCAGTTCTGCCAGATCGAGCATCTGCTGGGGCAGTGCCTTGCGGTACTCGGACCACCAGCCTTTGCCGCTGCTCTCCGACATGCGCACCAGCTCATTAATGTACGGCCCACTAGTAGCACCGTAGCGACTGACGAGCGCGCGGAGGCGTTCCGTGGACATCCCGGTCTTGGCCGCCTCGATGTGGGTCAGCTGCGGGCGCCCCATGTTGATGAGTGCCGCCGCCTCGATGAGGTTGAATCCGGCGTTCTCGCGCAGCTTTCTGAGCTCGATGCCAAGCCGTCGCTGTCGCTCGGTGATGTGCAGCCGCAGAGCCAAGGGTCGTCCTCCTGGGAGTTCGCGCTCAGTTTGCCGCTTTGGGGGCGAAGGATCCACCGATCGAGGCAAGTAGGTTGCACTAGTGGCCCGATGAAGTCTACGTTGAGTGTGGCGACGCTCACACAGCGATGTCGGAAGCCTCGCTGTCGACACAGCAGTACCGCCACGCCTGCCCGGCCCCTGCCCTGCCCGCAGAAGCGCACCGCCCGATCCAACTTCCCGTTCCGGACGAGGAGTTGTTCGTGAGGAGCGGTAGAGCCACTGCGGCCGGGGCGAGGGCGGCGGCCATCCATCCGTCGATCAGTCGAAGAGCGACCCATCGCCTTGGAGGCGCCCCATGGGGCTACCCGACGTCGTACCGCAAACCGGAGTCGATGCCGAACTCCCCTGTAGCTACACCCTGTTCGCTCCCAGTAATCCCCAATCCGTCAAGATCTGCCGCGACTTCGTCCGTGGCGCCCTGGAGGCCCTCGGTCTCTCTCATCTCGGTGACGCCGCCGCGCTCTGCACCTCGGAGCTGGTCACCAACGTGCATCGGCACGCCAAGGGGGACGTTCATCTGAGAGCCGCCGTCGGGGCGAAGCACGTACGCATCGCCGTGTATGACGGGAGTTCCCGGCTGCCGTCGCCCCGGCGGGCGGACGCCGAAGACGACGGTGGGCGGGGGCTGTTTCTCGTGACCGCGTTGTCGGATCTGTGCGGGGTGACGCCCGCGGGGGTGGGGAAGGGGGTGTGGTTTCAGCTCAATCGGTGACGAGGTCGTAAGTCCGTACCTCGACATGGGAGGGGAGGGCGTCGATGCCGGTCACCTGTGGGGCCGGGACGAACATGTGCCGGAGGTTCGGCGGCAGTGCCAGGCGCGTGAGGTCGGCTGTGGCCTGGACGGGGAGCGAGTTCAGTTGCAGGCGGGCGAGGCCCGGAAAAAGGTCCGCGACGAGGGACGCGCCGATGTCCCAGCCTTCGGTGCTGCTCAGCACCAACTCGTGGACATGCGGAAAACGGGACCCTGAAGGCGCCGTCGCGAGTAGGGCGGGTGACAAGGACAGGTGCCTGAGGTGGGGGAGCTGGGCGAGGGCCTGCCACGTTGTGTCCGAGTTCGGACCCTCTCCGGGGCCGAAGCGGACCCAGTCGAGCTCCGCCCACCTGTCGATGTCCTGGAGATCGGCGAGGTGAACCTGCGAGTCGAAGATGCCGAGCGTACGCAGCGGAGCCTCGGCCGGGAACAGGGAGAGGCTCCAGGGTTCATTGATGTTGATGACGCGCAGGTGGTCCAGCTCGTCCAGTGCGGCGAGCGCCTCTGGGGTCAGCTGGCTTGGGGGGATCGCCAGCGCCAGCTGGGTGGGCTTGCAGGCGATGAGCAGGCGGGAGGCGACCTTGGGGGAGACGGCGGCCCGTAGGTCCAGAAGCCTTGGGCGCAGGCCGAGGCGGTCCAGCTCTGCGACCTGCTCGTCGTTGTGGATGTTGAACTCCGTGGTGCTGACGTCGAGTTGGGTGATGACCTGCTCCGCGTACGTGCGGCAGTCATGGCGGGTCCACCCCCACATGACTTGACCGCCTGCGGCGGGATCCGGGTGGCGGGCGAGTCGGGAAAGGAAGGGGATCGCGGCGTCCGAGGGGACGTGAGTCGCGGTGATCGCCACCCGCCAGGCATCCTCGTTGCTGAGCCCGTCCGGGGCGGGCAGCAAGTCGAGGACCATGGGGCCGGCGGTCGCCAGCTCTTGGGCGTCCTTCCGGTTTCGCGGCGGGATGAGCCCCGCCGCCCGCAGCTCCACCTTCTCCCGTACGGCGGGCGTCAGCTCCGCCGCGTGCTCCAGGCAGGCGGCGGCGAGCAGGTGGACCCGCATGCGGTCCGACTCGTCACGGGCATCCCCGAACGCGATCAACTCCTCCAGGAGCTCCGCCCGGTCCCGCGGCCGCCCCTGCGCCACAGCCATCCGAATGACGTCCGCCCACTGATCGTCCGCCCCGTGCCGCGCGAGCACCCCGAAGTCGCCCTCGTCGACGGCGGCCCGCGCGCCCAGGAAGTCCTGGAACGTACGGTGGACGAAGTCGACCGTGTCCGGGCCCGGTTCGCGGAGCAGGCCGCTTCGCTGGAGGAAGTGGTCGAAGACGGCGTGCGCGTCGCCGAGCGCGGCGACCTCCGGCACGGACGGGAGCGCGTCCGCGATGATCGTCTCTGCCCGTGAACGGTCCATCACCGTACGGCCGTTGCGTATCAGCCAATACGCGAGCCGCTGGAGGAGCTGGAGCTGGGGCTCCTCGCGCAGATCCGGCACGTTCATGTGGCGCTCGCGGTCCCGGCGGGTCAGGAGCATCGACAGGGCAGCCGTGTAGAGGTCTTTCCGACCGAGAGGGAGGAAGCCGCGCCGGTCCCGATGGAGGGCGCAAATGAGGCCGCACATCAGGGGGTTGGTGGCGAGGCGGCCCAGATCGGGCTTGGTCCTGACCGCTTCGAGCAGCTGATTCTCGTACGAGGAGAGGGCGGCGTCCTCGTCGGGGGCGCCCGTCGTCGCGGCGCTGTGCCAGCGCTTGATGAAGGCGGCGACCTCGCGTCGGCCCATGGGGGAGAGGGTGAGCTCGGTGAACTCCTCGTCGGCGAGCCAGTCCTCGCGTACAGCGGAGGGGCGGGACGTGACCAGCCAGCGGTTGCCGGGGTACGCGTCGATCAGGTCGCCGAGCCAGGCGCGGGTGCGGGCGCGCTCGGTGTCCGGGACCTCGTCGATGCCGTCGATGAGGACGAGGGCGCGGCCTGCTCGTAAGACCCGGGACTCCCAGCCGCCGGGCTGCTCGCCCGAGAGGGGGCAGTCCACGGCGGCCAGGAAGTCCTTGGGGGCGGGGAGCCGCTCGCCGTGGCGGGTGAGGGTGCGCAGGGGCAGGACGTAGGGGACGCGGTCGTGGAGGTGGGCCATGCGTTCGTCGGCCGGGGCGTCCTGCCGGGCCGCGCTCACCGCGAGCCACTGGACCAGCGTCGTCTTGCCGGAGCCCGCCTCCCCGCGCAGGAGGACGCGGTCGTGGGTGATGAGGGCCTGGTCGGCGGGGAGGGGCTCCTCTGCCCACGGGTTGTTTCCGCTTCCGGACGACAGGTCGTTCCAGGCGGTCAGGTCCTGCCTGCGCGCCGTCGCCTCCAGCGACATGTACGCCACATCCAACGGCCACTTCCCCGGCGAGTTCGCCAGATCGATCCCGAAGATCGTCAGCTGCCCGTACTTCCGCGCCACATACGCCAGATACCGCTCCTCGAACCCCACGTCCTCCGCCCCCGGCAACGGATTCCGCGCGATCAACTCATCGACGAGCGCGATGAGTTCACCCTGCCTCCGGCTCTGCGCCACCAGCGTCGCCGCCACGAACGTGGAGCGCCGCGTGAAGAAGTGCAGGATCTGGAGGCAGGTCGCGGTGAGCAGGCGCTCGTAGAAGTACGTGGCGTCCGCCGAGAGGTGCCCCTCGGGGGAGCCACTCGCGGCCCGCAACCGACGCGCCAGCGCCTCATGCCCCAGCTCGACCGCCTCCACATCCGTGAGCGAGAGGTCACCCAGCGCGTGCAGCGTCCGCGCGAGGGCGTCCGCGACCGCCCGCTGCTCGTCGGGGGCGATGGGGCGCTCGCCCGCCCGCAGGGCCTGGTGGACCAGTTCCCGGGCGAGCTTCGCCAGGTCCTTCTCGGTCAGCTTCCGCTTCTCTCCCGTGAAGGAGATGAGAGCGTCGAGGCGTACGGGCTTGTCGACCAGGCCCGCGCCCGGTCCCGGCCGTACGAACAGCTTCTTCACCAAGGGGGAGACAGCCCGCGAGGCGAGCCGCGAGCCGGTGCCGATGACCGCGGGATCCATGCGCGTGAGCGTAGTGGCCGTCACATTCGCGGGGCAGTGGATCTTAGGGCGCGGTGACATGACGCACAGGCGATTTGTCCGGTACTAGGCGGAATAGTGGATGCGCCCGTGCGCGACGTCGGGACTTTCGGTCCGCAACCTCCGGGACCTTCGTCGCGTCCGGCGTGACGAGCGGCCGGGCCGCAGGTGGCGGGGGAGCGGGGCGGGTGCGACCTGGGGCCAAACCTTCGCGGCCCGAGAGATTTCGATACGAGACCGATGGGTGTTTGTCCCATTTTGGTCGTGTCAAGGAGGGGAAATCCGGACCTTTCACTACGGCTTTGGGTAGTAGAAGGGCGTTTTGGGCGGGGGTGGGGCGGCGGGTTACCAAGGTGAGGCCGACCCGGCGACACGTGCTGCACGTGGGCCGGGTCCCGTCGTGTCTGTCATGGCCGCCATGCCCCCAGGGACCCCCGGGATGTGGCGGCCCCACGTACCCCCTCAGCCGTAAAGCCCCGGAGGTCATTCGAAATGTCGAAGCGCGCCAAGTCCCACCATCCCGGCTCCCCCCTGCTCCGCACGCGGGTCGCGGCCGTCGCCGCGGGCGTCGGAGTCACCGCGATGCTGGGTGCCGGCGTCGCCTCCGCCGCGGACGGCGACGTCCAGGCCGGTGCGCTGCCCGCCGTGGCCGCTTCCTCCCTCGACGCGCAGGCCGCCGCCCAGGCCAAGGCCGCGGGCCAGGCCCAGCAGGCCGCCGCGAAGAAGGCCGCCGCCTGGCAGGACCCGGTGCAGCACTACACGCTCTCGGCGACCTTCGGTCTCGGCGGCAGCATGTGGTCCCACAAGCACTCGGGCCAGGACTTCGCGGTGCCGGTCGGCACCCCTGTCTCGGCCGTGCACGGCGGCACCGTCGTGAAGGCCGGCGGCAACGGCGCCGGTGACGGCCCGGCGTACGGCAACGCGGTCGTGATCAAGCACAGCGACGGCACGTACTCGCAGTACGCGCACCTGTCGCGGGTCGACGTCCGCATCGGCCAGGCCGTCGGCACCGGCCAGCAGATAGCCCTCTCCGGCAACACGGGCAACTCCAGCGGCCCGCACCTGCACTTCGAGATCCGCACGACGCCGAACTACGGCTCCGCGGTCGACCCGGTCGCCTTCCTGCGCGCGCAGGGCGTGACCGTCTGACGGACCCCCCGTATCCGCGTCTGTGTCACGCGCCCTCGTGTGCGCGCGTGACCAGTTCGACGGCGACTTCGAGGATGGCCTTGCGCTTCTCCTCGGGGTCGCCGTCGACGTCTTTGAGGGCGAACATGCCCGCGTGCATCGTGAACAGGGCGCTGAAGCAGCGCACTTGGTCCGACATGGGGGCGTCCGGATCCTTGAGGATGTCGTACAGCGCGAGCATCCGGCCGCGGAACTCCTCGCCCGACTTCAGGTCGCGGACCGTGCCCTGGTTCTCCTGCATGAAGCGGAAGAGCGGGGCCGCCGAGACCAGGATGGTGCCGTAGCGGCGCAGCAGCTCCTGCTTCGTCTCCAGGGTGCGCGGCTGCTCCTTGCCCCAGACGATCAACTCGTCGATGGGGCCGGTCAGATCCTCGAAGAGGCTGCTGAGGATGTCCTCCTTGGTCTTGAAGTGGTAGTACAGCGCCGCCTTCGTGACCTCGAGCCGCTCCGCGATCTCGCGCAGTGACGTCTTCTCGTACCCCTGCTCGGCGAAGAGCTCCAGGGCCACGTTCTGAATGCGCTCGCGGGTGTCCCCGCGTCGCTGCTGCTTGCCAGTGCCCGTGCCCATCGTGGTGCTCCTCGTGCCGATGTATGCCCGACGTCTGCCCGCCCGTCATGAACTTACTTGACGCCCGGCTAGTTAGGGGTCTACCTTCCCTCAGTGTAGTCAACTTGCCGGGCGGCAAGTAAGTAGCTGGGGAACCGGACCATACGGGGAGTGGGGATCATGACGACGGAACTGAAGAAGCCGGGGGAGACGGAAGGGGCGGCCGCGGCCGCGGCCGGTGCCGCCGAGCCGCAGCCGCGCAGTCTGCGCGTCGTGCTCATGGCGCTGATGATCACGATCCTCCTCGCGATGCTGGACAACATGATCGTGAGCCCCGCGATGCCGACCATCGTCGGCGACCTGGGCGGCATGGAGCACCTGTCGTGGGTGGTCACCGCCTACACGCTCGCGACCGCGGCCTCCACCCCGATCTGGGGCAAGGTCGGCGACATGTACGGACGGAAGGGCGCCTTCCTCTCGTCCATAGTCATCTTCCTGGCCGGCTCCGCGCTCAGCGGGATGGCCCAGGACATGGGGCAGCTGATCGGCTTCCGGGCGATCCAGGGCCTCGGCGCGGGCGGACTGATGGTCGGCGTCATGGCGATCATCGGTGAGCTGGTCTCGCCGCGCGAGCGCGGCAAGTACATGGGCATGATGACGGCCGTCATGGGCGTCGCGATGATCGGCGGACCGCTCGTCGGCGGCACCATCACCGACCACCTCGGCTGGCGCTGGGCCTTCTACATCAACGTCCCGATCGGCATCGTCGCCCTCGCGATGGTGACCGCCGTCCTGCACCTGCCCAAGAAGCGGGCCGAGGGACGGATCGACTACCTGGGCGCCGCGCTGCTCACCATCGGCATCACCGCGTTCGTGCTGGTCACCACCTGGGGCGGCACGGAGTACGCCTGGGGCTCGGCCATGATCATGGAGCTCATCGGGATCGGCATCGCCTCGCTCGTCGGCTTCGTCTTCGTCCAGCGCAAGGCCGCCGAGCCGATCATGCCGCTGCACATCTTCCGCAGCCGCAACTTCTCGCTGATGTCCGTGATCGGCTTCATCACCGGCTTCGTGATGTTCGGCGCGATGCTCTTCCTGCCGCTCTACCAGCAGGCGGTGCAGGGCGCCTCGGCCACCAACTCCGGCCTGCTGCTCCTGCCGCTGCTGCTCGCGATGATGGCCGTCTCGTTCTTCGCCGGCCGCTTCACCACCAGCACCGGCAAGTACAAGCTCTTCCCGATCGTCGGCGGCGTGTTCATGGTCGCCGGGCTCGTGCTCCTCGCGCAGATGGACACCGGCACCTCGCGGTTCACCACGGGGCTGTACATGGTCGTGCTCGGCATCGGCATGGGCTGCCTGATGCAGATCACCATGCTGGTCGCGCAGAACAGCGTGGAGCTCAAGGACATGGGCGTCGCCTCGTCCTCGGCCACGCTCTTCCGCACCCTCGGCTCGTCCTTCGGTGTCGCGATCATGGGCGCGCTCTTCAACAACCGGGTGCAGCACGAGATGGCCGAGCGGGCCGGTGCGACGGGCGGCCAGGCCACCGAGAAGTCGGCGCAGCTGACCAAGGAGGCCCTGGAGAAGCTGCCCGCCGTCGCGCGGGAGGCGTACCAGCACGCGGTGTCGTCCGGCACGCACGCGGCCTTCCTGCTCGGCTCCGCGATCGCGGTGGCCGTGCTCATCGCGGCCCTCTTCGTGAAGGAGACGCCGCTGCGGGGCTCGGGCCCGTCCGAGTCCGGCGACAAGGGACCGGCCGGGGGTGCGGCTGGGGACGCCGCACCTGAGGCGCGCGACAAGGCGGTGGCAGAGGCCGTCTGACCCGCCCGTCACTTCCCGGCCGCGCAGGCCCCTGGCGTCCCCCCGGCGCCGGGGGCCTGCGCATGTCCGGGGGTCTGCGTATGTCCGGGGCGGGCGCTGCGGGGTGCGGGCATCGCAGTTCTACGGGGGTACGGCGGTACGGCGGTAGGGCGGTACGGGGATGTGGGGGCCTGGCCGCTCAGTGGGCCTGTGTCTCAACGGCCGCCCGGCGCCCGGCAGTTGCTACTTGACCCACTTGCTCGGCTTGTCCGGGAGCTGCAGCATCGGGAAGCTGCCCGTGTTCGTCGGGGCGTGCTCCGGGAGCCAGAGGACCGCGACGGCGCCCTCGGCCGGGGCGTGCGCGACGCCGCCCGGGGGGCGGATGTTGCGGAAGGTCAGGCGGGCGCCGAGCACCCGGGCCTGGCCCGCCGCGATGGTCAGACCGAGCCCGTGGCCGTGGCCCGCGCGGTCGGCGCTGCCGGTGCGGAAGCGGCTGGGGCCCTCCTCGAGGAGGGACTCGGGGAAGCCGGGGCCGTGGTCGCGCACCCGGACCACCCGGCCCTCGACGCTGACCTCGAAGGGCGGCTTGCCGTGCTTCGCGGCGTTGGCCAGGAGGTTGCCGAGGATGCGCTCCAGGCGGCGCGGGTCGGTGGTGACCTCCGACTCGTGCACGACAGTGACCGTGATGTCGTCGTTGAGCACGCCGATGCGGCGGGTGACGAACTCGCCGAGCATGATGTCCTGCAGCTCGGCCCGCTCGGACGCGCCGTCGAGGCGGGCCACTTCGAGGACGTCCTCGACCAGCGTGCGCATCGCCTGGGCGCGGTCCTTGACCAGCTCGCTCGGGCGGCCCGGCGGCAGCAGTTCGGCCGCCGTGAGCAGCCCCGTCACCGGGGTGCGCAGCTCGTGCGCGATGTCCGCGGTGACCCGGCGCTCGGCCTCCAGGCGCTGCTTGAGGGCGTCGGCCATGGCGTCGACGGCGCGCGCGAGGTCGTCCGTCTCGTCCCGTACGACACCGCCGATGGCGTCCCGCACCCGTACGTCCGACTGCCCCTGCGCCACCTCTCCCGCCGCGGCCGCCGCCTTGCGCAGCCGCCGGGAGAGCTGGCCGCCGATCAGCACGCCCAGGGCGCAGCCGCCGAAGATCACCGCGACGCCGCCGATCACCAGGGCCTGGTCGAGGTCCTTCATCACGGTGGAGCTGCGGTCCGTGAAGCGGTCGTGCACGGACAGGATGTGGCCGTTGCTCAGCGGGACGGCGGCCCAGATGTCGGGCACCCCGTCCGAGTTCTCCTTGATGTACGTGGCGCGCCGCCCCGGAGCGATCTTCGCCCGCAGCTCCATGGGCAGCTCGGGGTCGTCGATCTTCTGGCCGAACGGGTAGGGGGTCAGCTTGCGCTTGGGCGACCCGCCCGCCTCGTAGTTCCGCTGGGCGATCTGGACGCGCTCGTCGGCCAGGTCGCGCGCGTTGTCGAGCATCGTGACGCGCGCGGAGTTGTGCACGACCAGGCTCAGCGCCACCGCGACCAGGGCGCTGACCGCGGCGACGGCGGCACTGATCTTCCAGCGCACGCCTGTGCGCAGCCCCTCGCCGAGCGCCGTGCGGACGCGCTCCCGCAGGCCCTCGTCACCCTTGCCGAGTGCCGAACGCACCCGGTGGCGCAGGGTCCCCGCTGCCCCGCTGTTCATTCCGGTCCCCCGTCAAGCCTTGAGCTTGTAGCCGAAACCGCGGACGGTCTCGATGCGGTCCTGGCCCACCTTGGTCCGCAGCCGCTGCACATGGACGTCCACGACGCGGGTGTCCCCGCCCCAGCCGTAGTCCCACACGCGCTCCAGGAGCTTGTCGCGGGAGAGCACCGTGCCCGGCGCCGAGGAGAACTCCAGCAGGAGCCGCATCTCGGTCGGCGTGAGGGCGACGTGCTCGCCGCCGCGGCGCACCTCCATGCCCTCCGTGTCGATCTCCAGGTCGCCGAAGTGCAGCACCCCGCCGTCCCCGGGGGCGCCCTCCTCGCCGGCGGGCGCGGGCGAGCCGGGGCCGCCCGCGTGGCCGAAGCGGCGCAGCACGGCGCGGATGCGGGCGACCAGGACCGCCCCGTCGAACGGCTTGGTCACGTAGTCGTCGGCGCCCGCCTCGAGGCCGAGCACCACGTCGATCGAGTCGGCGCGGGCCGAGAGCATGATCACCGGGACCGTCGACTCGTCCCGGATGCGGCGGCACAGACTCACGCCGTCCAGGCCCGGCACCATCACGTCGAGCAGGGCGATGTCGGGGCGGTCGGCCCGGAACGCCTCGAGGCCCGCGAGGCCGTCGGGCATGGCGGTCACCGCGAAGCCGTCCCGCTCGAGGGCGAGCTGGGTGGCCTCGCGGATGACGTCGTCGTCCTCGACGAACAGGACATGTGTCTGTTCTGCCATCGGTGCTCTCAGTCTCCGGGGTTGTTCTGGTCGGTGCGGTGGTGCGGTGGTGCGGTGGTGCGGTGGTGCGGTGGTGCGGTGGTGCGGTGGTGGTGCGGTGCTGTGGTGCGGTGGTGCGGTGGTGGTGCGGTGCTGTGGTGCGGTGGTGCGGTGCTGTGGTGCTTCGGTGGTGCAGTTCCGTGTGAAGCGGTGCTTCGGTCCCAGTGTGAAGGGGCGGCGGTCAGCTGTCCGGAGTGGGGTCGCTGCCGTTCGTCGTGTTCCCGTAGTCGTTCCGGACCGGCTTGCCCTGCTGCCGGAACCTGCCCTCCTCGCTGTCCCACCTGAACGTGGTCACCAGCTGGCTGGAGGGGTACGCCAGGTCGTCGTCCTTGTCGTACAGCTGCCGGGTCACGACCAGCTCGCCCCGGTCGATCTCCGAGTAGGCCGACGGGTCCTCGGCCCGGAAGACATTCTGGTACTTCTTGCCCTCTTCGCGATACACGTAGGTGCCGACGCCGACGGCGTCTCCGCAGGTCATCACGTTCACGATGATGTCCGGGGCCGATCCGCCGGTCAGGTCCCCCGAGCTCACGTCGACCGGGTACTCGTCCGCGACGCAGGGCTGCAGGTCGCGCTTGATGGACTCGCTGACCTTGGGGTCGTCCTTCACCAGCTTGACGGCCTCGCTGTTGTTCATCGCCGTCGCGGACGGGGCGGGCTCGGCGGGGACGGCGGAGTCGGGGGCCGCGGGGCGCACCGAGTTCGCGGGGTCCGTGCGTGCCGGTCCCTCGTCACGCGTGCCGGAGCCGCCGGTCGAGCAGGCGGTGATGAAAAGCCCGAGGGCGGCGAGCACGACCGCTGCCGTGCTCCCCGCCTTCAACGCTGTTCCCCAGACCCACCTGGAAGGTGGACCCGGGGGTGGCTCGTTGGCCCCAGTACCTAGGCCGCGCAACGCTCCCGCTCCTCACGTTCGAACGCGCGGGCAGCGGGCCCAGCCGACTCCTCGTCGGCGGCGCGGCTCTCCAGCTCCTGACGGAGCCGGGCCAGGGCCCGGTGCAGCGTGCTCTTGACCGTTCCGGCCGACATGCCGAGTGCGGCGGCCGTCTCCTCGGTGGACATCTGCTCCCAGTGTCGCAGCACCACGACGCTGCGCTGCTTCGGTGCGAGCACCTTCATGATGTCCATCAGGAGGGCGCGGTCGGCGTGCTGCTCCGTGGAGTCGTCCACGGAGGCGTCCGGCAGCTGCTCGGTGGGAACCTCTTCGAGCTTGCGGGCGCGCCACCACTCCGTACGCGTGTTGATCATGACGCGGCGGAGGTAGGCGTCGGCCAGCCGCTTGTCGGCTATGCCCTCCCAGCGGCCGTACGTCCGCACCAGCGCCGTCTGCAGCAGGTCCTGGGCGTCCACCGGGTCCGGGACCAGGCGCCGGGCACTGCGCAGCAGGGCGTCCTGCCGAGTGCGGACGTACTCTTCGAACTCGAGCACCTCGCCGTGCGCCATACCCAACCGCCTCCGTTCCGACCCGTTGCCTCGTCGTGTCTCGCTGACAGAAATGAAGCTACGGAGGCGTTGTCACGAGGCTGTGCGGAGCAGCCAGCGGAGGGCGCACGGCTGTCCGTCGGTTGTGTAACAGAAGTAGGCGACGCGTAAACCTGCAGGTGAGAGCGGGGTTTTATGCGGCGTTATGCCCGTTTTGCGGGTCGGGGTGACGGTCGGGTGGGCGCGGGTGAAGCGTTACGAGCGATGCGTGTGTGTTGCGCGGTGTGTTGCGGGTGTTACGTGAGGGGTAGTCGGTACAGGCCGTCGGGCAGGGGTTCCACCAGGCCGTCGGAGACCAGGCCGTCCAGGGCGCGGGCCCGCTGCACCGGTTCGTCCCAGACCCGGTCGAGCACCGCCTGCGGCACCGGTGCGACGGCTTCCCGCAGGACGGCGAGCAGCTTGCCGCGGACCTGCCGGTCGGTGCCCGCGTAGGTCTGGGCCCGGCGTGCGGGACCCTCGTGCGCGGGTTTGCCCGCCCCGTGCCAGGCGCACTGGGCGGCGATGGGGCAGCGCGCGCAGTTCTCGTTCTTGGCGGTGCAGACGAGGGCGCCCAGCTCCATGGAGGCGGCGGCCCAGCGCGAGGCGGTCCGCTCGTCCTCGGGCAGCAGGGCGCGGGCGAGCTTGCGCTCGGCGGCGGTGGTGGCGTTCGGCGGGTACTGGACGCCCGTGACGGCGCGGGCGAAGACCCGGCGCACGTTCGTGTCCAGGACCGCGTGCCGCTGTCCGTACGCGAAGGAGGCGACCGCGGCGGCGGTGTACTCGCCGATGCCGGGCAGCGCGAGCAGCTGGGAGTGGAGAGCGGGGACGTCGCCGCCGTGCCGTTCCGTTATGGCGACGGCGGCGCCGTGCAGGCGCAGGGCGCGGCGCGGGTAGCCGAGCCGGCCCCAGGCGCGGACGGCCTCGCCCGGCGCTTCCTTGGCCAGGTCGGCGGGGCGCGGCCAGCGGGCGAGCCACTGCTCGTACACGGGCAGGACGCGGCTGACGGGGGTCTGCTGCAGCATGAACTCGCTGACCATCACTCCCCAGGGGCCGGCGTCGGGGCGCCGCCACGGGAGGTCCCGGGCGTTGGCGTCGAACCAGGCGATGACGGGGGTGTGCAGCGGGGCGCCGTCGGGGGTCGGGGCTGCGGACGGCCCGGACGGCTCGATCGGCTCGGTCGGCTCGGAGGGCTGGGGCGGCATGGGCTTCGTGGGCGCAGTCATGGCACGCCCGATCCTGCCACGGGGGCGGTGGGGGTGGGGACAACGGCGCGGGGGTGGGTGGCGGGTGCTGGTGGGCGGGTGCTGGCGGGCGGGTGCTGGTGGGTGGTGGGGCGGGGTGGGGACGCGGCGGTATGTCCGTCCTCGAAACGCCTCGGGCGCCGGACGGGTGCATGAGTACTGGCTTGGGTGGGGTGCTGTACTGCGGGCGGACATACCGCCGCGTCCCCACCCCTTGCGCCGGTCCTCCGTCTGCAGGCCGTCTCGCCTTGCTGCGCGGGGCCCTCCCCCCCCATCCCGCGCGAGGGCAGGCCCCTTCAGCCTCGGGGGGGGTCTTTCAGCCCGTCCGGCGTTTGAGGACGAGGCGCGTTCAGCGCCGATGGGGGGTCCGGGGGCGCAGCCCCCGGCAGGGGCACCCGCACCCTGACGATCGGCAGGGGCGCCGCCCCCACCCGCCCCCGTACCGTCGGCACCGTGAAGAGCCCTCGCCTCGCCGACGCCCTGCTCTGGGCCGCCCTCGCCACCCCCGCGCTCTCCGTGGACCGGCTGGGCTTCAACGAGCCGACCGGCCCCGCACAGCAGCTCGCCTCGCTCATGGCCCTCGCCCTGGCCTGCGCGGTCCGGCGCAGGAACCCCCTGCTCGCCTTCCTGCTCGCGGCGGGCCTCGGCCTGGCCGCGGGCCCGTCCCTCTTCTCGCTCTCGTACGGTGCCGCGCTCGCCGTCTTCGCCTTCCAGCTCGGCCGCCGGGCGCGCCGTGAGCGGCCCGCGCTGCTCGCCTTCGGGGCGGTCGCCCTGGTGGGCACGGCCAAGATCGTCGTACGGGACGTGGATCCCGTCGTGGAGTGGCTCGTCCTCATGGGGACGTTGCTCTTCGGGGCGGTGTTCCCGTGGCTCGCGGGCCGCTACGGGCGCCAGGGCCGCGAGCTGACCACGGCCGCGCTCGCCCGCGCCGAGCAGCTGGAGCAGGAGCAGCGCATCGTCGCCGACCGGGCCCGGCTGCGCGAACGGGCCCGCATCGCCCAGGACATGCACGACTCGCTGGGCCACGAGCTGAGCCTGATCGCCGTCCGCGCGGGCGCCCTCCAGGTCGCCCCCGACCTGCCGGACCGGCACCGCGAGGCCGCCGCGGACCTGCGTGCCGCCGCCTCCGACGCCACGGACCGGCTCCACCGGATCATCGGCCTGCTCCGCGAGGAGGACGACGAACCGGCCCCGCTGGCCCCGCCCGGCGAGACGGTCGAGGCCCTCGTGGCGCGCGCCGCGGAGTCGGGGCTCGACGTGCGCTACGTCGGCGGGGAGCGGGCCGGCGAGGAGGCGGGCGAGGAGGCGGGCGATGAAGTGGGTGATGAGGTGGGTGATGAGGTGGGTGACGGGGGAGTTCGGGAGTTGACCAGGGGCGATCGCATGGCCGGTCGCCACCACATGGTCCACCGGGTCGTCCAGGAAGCCCTCACGAATGCCGCCAAGCACGCACCCGGCGCGCCCGTCGAGGTCAGCGTCGACCACGAGCCCTCCGCCACCCTGGTCACGGTCACCAACGAACGCCCCCGGCAGGCTGGTTCAGGACTGGGCGGGGGCTCCGGTCTCGCCGGGCTGCGGGACCGGCTCGCGGCGCTCGGCGGGAGCCTCGACGCGGGGCCGCACGGTGACGGCGGGTTCCGGATCCGGGCCCGCGTCCCGGCCGGGGGCACCCCGCGAGTGCCGGAGGAGCCGCGGGGCACCCCCGGCACCGTGCTCGCCCTCGCCCGGCGCCGCACCGCCCTCGCCTTCGGCGCCGCCGTCGGCACGGGAGTGCTGCTCGTGGGCGGGGCCTTCGGCTGGTACGCGTACTCGCGCTCGCACTCCGTCCTCGACCCCGACGACTACGCGCGCCTGCGTCTCGGCGCCGCCCTGACCGACGTACAGCCCCTGCTTCCGGACCGGGCCGAGGACGACCCGCCGGCCGACCGGGCACCCCGCGCCCCGGCAGGCGCCGACTGCCGCTACTACCGCGCCAGCGGCCAACTCTTCACCACGGTCGCGCACTTCAGGCTGTGCTTTGCGGGGGCCGGACCCGACGGGCCGAGGCTGGTGGCGAAGAGCGTGATCCCCAAGGCCGGTACGGGACAGGAAGTGCAGGAGGAGGAGAAGGAGTGGATGCGGTGAGCGTGGTGAGCGCAGTGATGCGAGTGGTGCGTGTTGGTCGTGGACGTGGCAGTGATGAGGATGGCCGCGTGGTGCGGGGGGCGGTGTCGGGTGCCTGCCCGGCGGCCGAGGAGGGTGCGTCGTGATCCGCGTCCTGCTCGCCGATGACGAGGCCATGATCCGGGCGGGCGTGCGGGCCATCCTCGCCGCCGGGCAGGACATCGACGTCGTCGCCGAGGCCGCCGACGGGCGTGCGGCGGTCGCCCTCGCGCAGGCCCACCGGCCCGACGTCGCCCTGCTCGACATCCGCATGCCGCGTCTCGACGGGCTCGCGGCGGCGGAGGAGATCGTCCGGACGGTACCGGGGAGCGCCGTTGCCATGCTGACGACCTTTTCCGAGGACGCCTACATCGCGCGGGCCCTCAGCGGTGGTGCCACCGGGTTTCTGCTCAAGTCCGGTGATCCGCATGAACTCATCGCGGGCGTACGGGCGGTGGCGGGCGGCGCGGCCTTCCTGTCGCCGAAAGTGGCCCGCCACGTGATCGACGGCTTCGGCGCCCAGCGGCTCGGCCGGGCCGCCGAGGCCCGGGCCCGCACCGAGGTCCTGACGCCGCGCGAGCGCGAGGTGCTCGGGCTCGTCGGCGAGGGGCTGTCCAACCCGGAGATCGCCGACCGGCTCGGCCTCGTCGAGGGGACGGTGAAGGCGTATGTGAGCGCGGTCCTCGACCGGCTGGGGGTCAAGAACCGCGTCCAGGCGGCGATCGTGGCGTACGAGGCGGGCCTCGTGACCCGGTGACGGTGAGCCGGGCTCAGCGGCGGTGCGGGCGGCCGTCCGAGGGCGTGTGCGCCTGGCCGTCGGACGGTGCGTGGGGGGCGTGGCCCGCGGACGGTGCGTGGGGGTCGTGGCCCGAGGCCGGTGCGTGGGGGTGGTGGCCTGCGGCGGGCGTCTGTCGGGGGTCGTGGCGCGGCAGCGTCATCGTCGGGGTGTCGGGGACCTGCGGCGGGGCCGTCGTGAGGTGGGCGGGGCGGGCCGGGCCGGGGCCCGCGAACCAGCGCACGAGCCCCGTCGAGGACCCGCGCATCGCCTCCACCACCCGCGTCGCCGGACGCGTCGCGAGCCGGACGACGACAAAGGCGAGGACGGCGCCGAGCACCAGGCCGACCGCCACGTCGTGCGGGTAGTGCACGCCGACGAAGACCCGCGAGAAGGCCATGAGCACCGCCATCGGCACGGTCAGCGCCGCGATCCGCGGCCAGGCGAGCGCGAGCCCGATCGCCGCGGCCGCCGCGATCGTGGAGTGGTTGCTGGGGAACGACCAGTCGCCGTGCGGCGGGCACTCGACGAGCGAGGTCACGGCGCCCGAGACCGCCCGGCAGGGCCGCTCCTCGTCCACCGCGGACTTGATCAGCTCGCTGCAGACGTACGCCACCGCCGTGGCCAGCGGAGCGAGCACCGCGACCGCGACGGCGCGCGGATCACCGCGCCGCGCCCGCCACCACGCGACGACGAAGAGCACGCCGAAGAGCAGCAGGCCCAGCTCCGTCCACACCTCGGCGAGGTGCTGCACCCACGAGGGAGTGTCGTGGGCGAAATCGGTGATGTCGCGGTAGAGATCGTCGTCCATGGTGTCCATGATTACGGACGGTACGGAGTGGACCCGAATCGTCACACCTGGCGATCGGCCCCTCGTACCCCTGACGAAAGACAGGGGAGACGCCCGGATCCGGGATGATGATCGGCAAAAGATGTGGCCGAGGGCGGCGGGTGGGGCAGGAGAAGCCGCGGATCTCTCGTAAGGTTTGGGCCGTGGGATCTCTGCGCAATCCGGTCGGGCCGCTTCCCTCCTCCATCTACTGGCGACGGAGGGCCGTTCTGCTGTCCGTCCTCGGACTGCTCCTCCTCCTCGTCCTATGGGTCGTCACCTCCGGTGGCGGGGACGGGAAGAACGGTGCGGGTGGACCCAACGACAAGGGCCCCGCGACCTCCATCACCCCCGGCCCCTCGGGCTCCGGGCCCGCCATCAGCGAACACCCGGGCGGGCGCGACGAGTCGAGCGGCAGCGGTGCGGGAGACGGCGGCGGTGACGGCTCCGGTTCGGGGGGCGGCGGGGGTGACGGGTCCGGCTCCGGCGGGGCCGACGGCTCCGACGACGGCGCGAAGGGCGGAGGCGGCTCGGGCGACCGGCTGCCCGCCGGGTCCCGCCTCCCCAACTGCACCAGCGGCGACGTGAAGTTGACGCTGCGCAGCGTCAAGAACTCGTACGAGGTCGGGGAGAAGCCCAAGTTCGAGGTGACCGCGACGAACGGCTCGGGCGGGGCCTGCAAGCTCGATCTCGGCGGCGCCGAGACAGTGCTGACGATCACTCAGGCCGACACCGACGACGAGATCTGGTCCTCGGACGACTGCCCGGGCGGCAGCGGCTCCCTGCTGCTGCGCGTCCCCGCCGACGGCAAGGTCACCCACGCCGTGGAGTGGGACCGCAAGCCGAGCGCGGACCACTGCGCGACGCCGCCCGCGGGCTCCGCGAAGCCGGGCACGTACCTGGTGGAGGCGAAGGCGCCGGGCCTGGGGTCGGCGCGGGCGTCGTTCGTGCTGGAGAAGGACTGAGGCTCACGGAGTCTTACGGAGGTGCGGCGCCCCAACTCCCTTGAGGGCGCCGACCGTTACACGTAGCGCTCGAGGATCGAGGACTCCGCGAGCCGGGAGAGGCCCTCGCGCACGCTGCGGGCCCGGGCCTCGCCCACGCCGTCCACCGTCTGCAGGTCGTCCACGCTCGCGGCGAGCAGCTTCTGCAGGCCGCCGAAGTGCTCCACGAGGCGGTCGATGATGGCCCCGGGGAGGCGGGGGACCTTCGCGAGGAGGCGGAAGCCGCGGGGGGAGACCGCCGAGTCCAGCGCCTCCGGGGAGCCGGTGTAGCCCAACGCGCGGGCCACGATGGGCAGTTCGAGCAGCTCCGCGTGGCTGAGCGAGTCCAGCTCGGCGAGCGCCTCGTCCACCGTGCGGGAGCGCTTGGCGGTGGGCTCGGGGACGTAGTCGCGCACGACGAGCTCGCGCTCCGGCTCGACGCCCGCGATCAGCTCGTCCAGCTGGAGGGCGAGGAGGCGGCCGTCGGTGCCCAGCTCCACCACGTACTCCGCGATCTCCGTGGCGATGCGGCGGACCATCTCCAGGCGCTGGGCGACCGCGGTGACGTCCCGCACGGTCACCAAGTCCTCGATCTCCAGGGCGGAGAGGGTGCCCGCGACCTCGTCCAGGCGGAGCTTGTAGCGCTCCAGGGTCGCGAGGGCCTGGTTGGCGCGGGAGAGGATCGCCGCCGAGTCCTCCAGGACGCGGCGCTGGCCGTCGACATAGAGGGCGATGAGGCGCATCGACTGGGAGACGGAGACGACCGGGAAGCCGACCTGCTTGCTGACGCGGTCCGCGGTGCGGTGGCGCGTGCCCGTCTCCTCCGTGGGGATCGTCGGGTCCGGCACCAACTGGACGCCCGCGCGCAGGATTTTGGTGATGTCCTTGTCGAGGACGATGCCGCCGTCGAGCTTGCAGAGCTCGCGCAGGCGCGTCGCCGTGAACTCGACGTCCAGGTTGAACCCGCCCGTGCACATCGACTCGACGGTCTTGTCGAAGCCGAGGACGATCAGGCCGCCCGTGTTGCCGCGCAGGATGCGCTCCAGGCCGTCGCGCAGGGCCGTGCCGGGCGCGACCGCGCTCAGCGAGGCGCGCATCAGACCATCGGCACCAAAGGCGCCACCGGGCTTGCCGGGGCCTGCTGCCCGGTCGTTGGCTGCCACTGCACTCCTCGGGTCGCAGGTTGTCCAAGCCCCCCGCCGCACGCCTTGCTTCGTACGGATGGGCGAGACCAGGGCAAAGTCTACCGGCGGTCTTCCTCCTCCCGTGGGGCCTCTCGGCGACGGGACCGGGGAAGGACACGCAGCGCGTCCCCCATGTCGGCGACTTCGGTGACCTTCATACCGGGCGGGACCTTGCCGGGGTCGGCGGGGACCAGGGCGTGGGTGAAGCCGAGGCGGTGCGCCTCGGCCAGCCTGCGCTGCACGCCCGTGACCCTTCTGACCTCGCCCGCCAGGCCCACTTCTCCGATCGCGACGAGATTCTTCGGCAGCGGGGTGTCGCTGGCCGCGCTGGCCAGGGCGAGGGCGACCG
The DNA here is from genome assembly GCF_050510915.1 of Streptomyces odontotermitis. Lineage (NCBI taxonomy): Bacteria > Bacillati > Actinomycetota > Actinomycetes > Kitasatosporales > Streptomycetaceae > Streptomyces > Streptomyces odontotermitis. The sequence goes on from NZ_JBNJLS010000013.1 coordinate 204,830, forward strand.
CGAGGTCGGCGGCGGGCTCGGAGAGCTTCACGCCGCCCACCGTCGCGCTGTAGATGTCGCGCTTGCCGAGCGCGCTGATGCGGCCGCGCTGCTCCAGGACGGCCAGCATCATCGAGACGCGGGAGGTCTCCAGGCCGGACGTGGTGCGGCGGGGGGAGGGGATCTGCGAGTCGACCGTGAGGGCCTGGACCTCGGCCACGAGGGGGCGGCGGCCCTCCAGGGTGACCGTGAGACAGGTGCCGGGGACGGGCTCGGCGCGGCGGGTGAGGAAGAGGCCGCTGGGGTCGGCGAGGCCGGTGATGCCCTCGTCGTGGAGCTCGAAGCAGCCGACCTCGTCCGTCGTCCCGTACCTGTTCTTCACGCCGCGGACCAGGCGGAGGCGGGCGTGGCGGTCGCCTTCGAAGTGCAGCACCACGTCGACCAGGTGCTCCAGGAGGCGGGGGCCGGCGATGGCGCCGTCCTTCGTGACGTGGCCCACCAGGAGGGTGGCCATGCCGCGCTCCTTGGAGGCCCGGATCAGGGCGCCCGCCACCTCGCGGACCTGGGCCATGCCGCCCGGCGCCCCGTCGATCTCCGGGGAGGCGACCGTCTGCACCGAGTCGAGGATGAGGAGGGACGGCTTCACCGCGTCCAAGTGGCCGAGGACGGCGGCCAGATCGGTCTCCGCCGCCAGGTACAGGTGGTCGTCGATCGCCTTGATGCGGTCGGCGCGCAGGCGGACCTGGCTCGCCGACTCCTCGCCGGTGACATAGAGGGTGCGGTGGTCGTCGCTGGCCGCCTTCGCCGCGACGTCCAGGAGCAGCGTCGACTTGCCGACGCCGGGCTCGCCCGCGAGCAGCACCACGGCGCCGGGCACCAGGCCGCCGCCGAGGACGCGGTCCAGCTCGGGCACGCCGGTGGAGCGGGCGGTGGCCTGGCGGCCGTCGACCTGGCCGATGGGGACCGCGGAGGAGGTGACGCGGCCGGGGGCCGTCGTGCGCACAGCGGGCGCGCCGTACTCCTCGACCGTCCCCCACGCCTGGCACTCGGGGCAGCGGCCGAGCCACTTGGCCGTCTGCCAGCCGCACTCGGTGCAGCGGTAGGACGGCCGGTCCTTGGTCGATTTCGTACGGGCAGCCATGCACGGAACCGTAGCGGGGGAGACTGACAGTCCCGCTCGCGCTCCCGAGTCAGGGGCGCGTGGTCGCCGGAATCTGCGCTTCCTGTCCCCTTTTGAGGGATCTGTTCACCCGTAAGGATTAAAAGTGCTCAAGGGGGGAGAAGGGCCCGGCATCATCCGCCTACGGTCGCACGGGTGATGAGCAGCAGGCCGGAAACCTCCCCGTACGCAACCGGCGCACACCGGGCGCACAGAGACGCGCGAAAGCGCGCGCCGTCCCGGTCCGCGGCGCGCTCGGCGAAGAGTGCGCCCGAATCATCCGCCGCGTCCTCGTCGGCTTCCCCGTCGACCCCGCGCCACGAGCCGTTCCTGGACGGCCTGTTCACGTACTGCCTCTCCGTGCTGTGCGACCACGACGCCGCCACCGCCGCCCTCGCCGACGTCCTCACGCTCGCCGAGAGCCGGGGCGCACGCGCGCACGCTCCGGCTGCCGAAACGGATCTGCGCCCCTGGCTCTACGCCCTCGCGCGCTGGGTCTGTCTGCGCCGGCTCGCCGAGGCCAAGCGCGGCCGCCAGGCCCACGCCGCCACGGCGGTTCCCGCCCCCGCCTCCGTCCCGTCCCGCCGTCACTCCCGCGACCCCGGGCCCGCCCCGCTGTCCCCGGAGGCCGAGCGGCAGCGCACCCGCGAGCTGGCCCAGCTGGCCTGGCCGGAGGCGGCGGGCACAACTCCCGAGCAGCGCGAGGCACTTGAGCTCGCCGTCCGCCACCAGCTCGGCCCCGCCGAAGTGGCCGCCGTCCTCGGCATGGACCCCGCCCGCGCGCGCGAGCTGCTCGCCTCCGCGGCCTGCGAGGTCGAGCGCACCCGCGCCGCGCTCGCCGTCGTGGAGACCGGCACCTGCCCGGCCGTGGCCCGCCTCACCGGCGACAACCAGCTCCTCCTCGGCACCGCCCTGCGCCGCGAGCTCGTCCGGCACGTCGACGACTGCCCCCGCTGCCGCCGCACCGCCGAGCGCGCCGGAGCGGGCACCTGGCCCGGCACCGCCGCCACCCCGGCAGGGTCCTCGGTGCTTCCCGTGCTCGAAGCCCCGCGCGCGGCCCTGCACATGGCGCTCGCCCACGGCCCGCGCGCCGGCCGCAGGGGCGGGGCGCCGCGCTTCGACCGGCGGGGCTTCCCGATGGACCCGAAGGACCACGCCGCCCGCCGCGACCGCCTCCGCGCGCGTGCCGTCACGACGACGGTCGTCGCCACCGTCGTGGCCGCCCCCGTGCTCGCCCTCTGGGCCGCCTACCGCGGCCCGCTCACCGGCGAGGGCCAGGGCGGCAGCTCGGTCTCCGCGAGTGAGGCCGAGGACCCGGGCGGCATGGACGGCGACCGCGCGCGGGACCGGTACGAGAACGCGGGCAACGCCGACACCACCCCCGACCCCCGCTTCACCGCGGGCAGCCGCTCACCCGACGTCTCCGTAGAGGTCATCAGCGGCGGCGAGGCACCCAGCGACTCCCGTACGGGCCCCGGGCGGCTCACCGTGGAGGCCCAGCCCAGCGGCGGCACGACGCTCATCACGCTGACGGCCTCCGGGGGCGCACCGGTCCACTGGTCGGCGCGCACGGGCGCCTCCTGGCTCTATCTGAGCCAGTCCTCCGGGACGCTGCGGCCGGGCGAGACGGTCACGATCCAGGTGTACGTCGATCAAAGAAGGGAGCCGTCGGGCCACTGGCGCGCGCGCATCGCGATCGCCCCCTCCGGAGCGGTCATCTCCATCGACGGCCACGGCAGCGGCGGTTCGACCTCGCCGCACCCCACGGACCCCACCACCCCCACCGACCCCGGCACCCCCACGGACCCGACGCCGACAGACCCCACGCCCACGGACCCGACCCCGACGGATCCGACCCCCACGGACCCCACGCCCACGGACCCCACCCCGACCGATCCGACCCCCACGGACCCGACCCCGACGCCCACCGACTCGGACCCCACGACCACCCCGTCCGACCCGGGCGACACGTCGCCGCCGCCCAGCGACAGCGGCGACCCGGGCCCGAGCGGCAACTGACCTCCGTAAGACGTCCTAGCGCGGATCCGCCGGATGCGGTGCCAGCAGCGGGAGTTGAGAGGCGAGCCGCTCCTCGCACAGCTCGGCGAGCCGGTCGTAGCCCGCCTTGCCCATCAGCTCGATCAGCTCCGGCCGGTACGAGACGTACACCGGCTCGCCCGCGCCGTGCGCCGACGTCGCCGAGGTGCACCACCAGTGCAGGTCGTGGCCCCCGGGGCCCCAGCCCCTGCGGTCGTACTCCCCGATGGAGACCTGGAGGACGCGGGTGTCGTCGGGCCGGTCGATCCACTCGTAGGTGCGCCGCACCGGCAGCTGCCAGCAGACGTCCGGCTTGGTCTCCAGCGGCTCGCGGCCCTCCTTGAGCGCCAGGATGTGCAGCGAACAGCCCGCGCCGCCCTTGAAGCCCGGCCGGTTCTGGAAGATGCAGGAGCCGTTGTACGGGCGGGTCTGGCGCTCGCCGTCCTCGTCCTCGGACACCCAGCCCGTCTCCGTGCCGATGTCGTGGTGCTGCCAGATGTCGGGCGTGAGGCGCGCCACGAAGCCCGCCACGCGCTTCTCGTCGTCCTCGTCCGAGAAGTGCGCGCCCAGCGTGCAGCAGCCGTCGTCCGCGCGCCCCGCCTGGATGCCCTGGCAGCCGCTGCCGAAGATGCAGGTCCAACGAGAGGTCAGCCATGTCAGATCGCAGCGGAAGACCTGCTCGTCGTCCGCCGGATCCGGGAACTCCACCCAGGCACGGGCGAAGTCGAGGCCCTTCTCGTCCGGCGCCGGACCCTTGGCGTTCTTCGCGCCCTTTGCCTGCTTCGCGTCCTTCGGCTTCCCCGACTTCGATGCCTTCGTTTTGTCGGTCTTCGCCTTTTTCGTCTTTGGCACGACTCAAGGGTATGCGCGCTGAAGCCTGGCCGAAGACCGACGGAGCCCCGACCCGGCGTAGCGTTCCGTACATGAGACTCGGAGTCCTCGACGTCGGTTCGAACACGGTGCACCTGCTGGTGGTGGACGCCCACCCCGGTGCCCGGCCGCTGCCCGCGCACTCGCACAAGGCCGAGCTGCGCCTCGCCCAACTCCTCGACGACGCCGGGGCGATCGGCCCCGAGGGTGTGGACCAGCTCGTCGCCACCGTGCGGGAGGCGCTGCAGGCCGCCGAGGACAAGGGCGTCGAGGACCTGCTGCCGTTCGCGACCTCCGCCGTGCGCGAGGCCAGCAACGCGGACGAGGTCCTCGGCCGCGTCCGCGAGGAGACCGGCGTCGACCTCCAGGTCCTGACCGGCGAGGAGGAGGCCCGGCTCACCTTCCTCGCGGCCCGCCGCTGGTTCGGCTGGTCCGCGGGCAAGCTGCTCGTGCTCGACATCGGCGGCGGCTCCCTGGAGATCGCGTACGGCATCGACGAGGAGCCCGACGCGGCGGTCAGCCTGCCGCTCGGCGCCGGGCGGCTCACCGCGTCCTGGCTGGCCAAGGACCCGCCGGACGCCGCCGACGTGAAGGCCCTGCGCCGCCACGTCCGCGCCCAGATCGCCCGTACGGTCGGGGAGTTCAGCAGGTTCGGGAAGCCGGACCACGTCGTGGCGACCTCGAAGACCTTCAAGCAGCTGGCCCGGCTCGCGGGCGCCGCCCGCAGCGCCGAGGGACTCTACGTTCAGCGGGAGCTCAAGCGCAGGTCCCTGGAGGAGTGGGTGCCCCAGCTCGCCGGGATGACCGCCGCCGAGCGCGCGGAGCTGCCCGGGGTCTCCGAGGGCCGGGCCGGACAGCTGTTGGCCGGGGCGCTGGTCGCCGAGGGCGCCATGGACCTCTTCGGCGTCGAGACGCTGGAGATCTGCCCGTGGGCGCTGCGCGAGGGCGTGATCCTGCGGCGCCTGGACCACCTGCCGACGTAGGGGGACGGGGAGAGGCGGGGACGCGTATCGGCCGAGACCGGATGCCCCGGATCCCCCGGGCTCCCCGGGGCGAAGCGAGGGCCCGTACTCTGTCCCTCGTGGCAGAACCAGTGGTGCGCATCCCGGATGCGAAGGTCGCCCTGTCGACGGCCTCGGTCTATCCGGAGTCGACGGCGACGGCCTTCGAGATCGCCGCGCGCCTCGGCTACGACGGTGTCGAGGTCATGGTCTGGACGGATCCCGTCAGCCAGGACATCGAGGCGCTGCGCCGCCTCAGCGACTACCACCAGATCCCGATCCTCGCCGTGCACGCGCCCTGCCTGCTGATCACGCAGCGCGTCTGGTCCACCGACCCCTGGGTGAAGCTCCAGCGGGCCCGGGCCGCCGCCGAGAAGCTGGGCGCCTCGACCGTCGTCGTGCACCCGCCGTTCCGCTGGCAGCGCCAGTACGCCCGCGACTTCGTCACGGGGATCTGGCGGATGGCCGACGAGACGGATGTGCGGTTCGCCGTCGAGAACATGTACCCGTGGCGCTACCGCGACCGCGAGATGCTCGCCTACGCCCCCGACTGGGACGTCACCAAGGACGACTACCGCCACTTCACGGTCGACCTCAGCCACACCGCGACCGCCCGCACGGACGCGATGCAGATGATCGACCGCATGGGCGACCGGCTCGGCCACGTCCACCTCGCCGACGGCAAGGGTTCCGCCAAGGACGAGCACCTGGTCCCGGGCCGCGGCACCCAGCCCTGCGCCGAGCTCCTGGAGCGCCTCGCCACCACCGGCTTCGACGGCCACGTGGTGATCGAGGTCAACACCCGCCGCGCCATGTCCAGCGCCGAACGCGAGGCCGACCTCGCCGAGGCCCTCGCCTACACCCGCCTGCACCTGGCCTCCTCGGCGACGGCCTCGCGCCCGTGACGGCCACCGCTCCGCGCCGCAGGGGACGGCCCTCCCGCACGGAGTCGGCGGCGGGGCCGGCCACCCGCGACCGGATCCTCGCGGCGGCCCGCGAGGAGTTCGCGCAGCGCGGGTACGAGAAGACGTCGGTGCGCTCCATCGCCAAGGCCGCCGGGGTCGACTCGGCGCTCGTGCACCACTACTTCGGCACCAAGGAACAGGTCTTCGAGGCGGCCGTGGAGGTGGCCTTCCTGCCCGCGCTCTCGGCCTCCGGGGCGATCGACGAGGGCCCGCTCGACGGCGTCGGGGAGCGCCTGACCCGCTTCATCTTCGGCATCTGGGAGAACCCCGCGACCCGCGCCCCGCTGCTCGCGATCGTGCGCTCCGCGGTGAACAACGAGACGGCGGCCGCGGTCTTCCGGCGCCTGGTCGCGGCCCAGCTGCTCGGCCGGATCGCCCGCCGCGTTCAACTGCCCGACGCCGAACTGCGGGCCACGCTCGCCGCCGCCCAGCTCGTGGGCACCGCGATGCTCCGCTACGTGATCAAGGTCGAGCCGCTGGCGTCGGCGGACGCGGAGCAGGTCATCGCCCGGGTGGCGCCGGTGGTGCAGGGGCATCTGACGGGGGACTGAGAGACCCCGGCCCGCACCTGGGGATCTGGTCGCTCAGCGAGACAGCCGTCCCGTCATCCGGACAGCCTGTCCAGATCTTGGAGCGGCGGCGTACGCTCGACCGCAGTCTTAACGTCACGTCTCTGACGTCCCTGAAGGAGCGAGCGACGATGCCCGAGCTGAGGTCCCGCACAGTCACCCACGGCCGCAACATGGCGGGCGCACGCGCCCTGATGCGAGCCTCCGGGGTACCGGGCGCGGACATCGGCAGGAAGCCGATCATCGCGGTCGCCAACTCCTTCACCGAGTTCGTGCCGGGCCACACCCACCTCGCCCCCGTAGGCCGCATCGTCAGCGAGGCGATCACGGAGGCGGGCGGCATCCCGCGCGAGTTCAACACGATCGCGGTCGACGACGGCATCGCGATGGGCCACGGCGGCATGCTCTACTCGCTGCCCTCCCGCGACCTGATCGCGGACAGCGTGGAGTACATGGTCGAGGCCCACTGCGCCGACGCCCTGATCTGCATCTCGAACTGCGACAAGATCACCCCGGGCATGCTGAACGCGGCTCTCCGCCTCAACATCCCCACGGTCTTCGTCTCCGGCGGCCCGATGGAGTCCGGCCGCGCGACCCTCGTGGACGGCACGGTCCGCACCCTCGACCTGGTCGACGCGATCTCGGACGCGGTGAACGACAAGGTCTCGGACGAGGACATCCTCCGCATCGAGGAGAACGCCTGCCCGACCTGCGGCTCCTGCTCCGGCATGTTCACGGCCAACTCCATGAACTGCCTGACCGAGGCCATCGGCCTGAGCCTGCCCGGCAACGGCTCGGTCCTCGCCACGCACACCGCCCGCCGCGCGCTGTACGAGAACGCGGGCCGCACGGTCGTCGAGCTGACCAGGCGCTACTACGAGCAGGACGACGAGACGGTCCTGCCGCGCAACATCGCCACCTTCGACGCCTTCGAGAACGCGATGGCGCTCGACATCGCGATGGGCGGCTCCACCAACACGATCCTGCACCTGCTGGCCGCCGCCCAGGAGGCGGGCGTCGACTTCGGCCTGGACGCCATCGACGCGGTCTCGCGCCGGGTCCCGTGCCTCGCCAAGGTCGCCCCGAACGTGGCGAAGGACCGCACGTACTACATGGAGGACGTGCACCGCGCCGGCGGTATCCCCGCCCTCCTCGGCGAGCTCTACCGCGGCGGCCTGCTCAACGAGGGCGTGCACACGGTCCACTCCGCCTCCCTCGCCGACTGGCTCAAGACCTGGGACGTGCGCGGGGGTTCGCCCTCCGCCGAGGCCGTCGAGCTGTGGCACGCGGCGCCCGGCTGCGTCCGCTCCGCCACCGCCTTCTCCCAGTCGGAGCGCTGGGAGGCCCTGGACACGGACGCCGAGGGCGGCTGCATCCGCTCCGTCGAGCACGCCTACTCGAAGGACGGCGGCCTGGCGGTCCTCAAGGGCAACCTCGCCGTCGACGGCTGCGTGGTGAAGACGGCGGGCGTCGACGAGTCGATCTGGACGTTCGAGGGTCCCGCGGTGGTCTGCGAGTCCCAGGAGGAGGCCGTCGAGAAGATCCTCAACAAGCAGATCACGGACGGCGACGTGGTGGTCATCCGCTACGAGGGCCCCAAGGGCGGCCCCGGCATGCAGGAGATGCTCTACCCCACCTCCTTCCTCAAGGGCCGCGGCCTCGGCAAGACCTGCGCCCTGATCACGGACGGCCGCTTCTCCGGCGGCACGTCGGGCCTCTCGATCGGCCACGCGTCGCCCGAGGCGGCCTCGGGCGGCACGATCGCCCTGGTCCGGGACGGCGACCGGATCCGCATCGACATCCCGGGCCGCACGATCGAACTCCTGGTCGCGGACGACGAGTTGACCCGCCGCGAGTCCGCCCTGAACGGGGTGTACGCCCCCGCGAACCGCGAGCGCAAGGTCTCGGCGGCACTGCGGGCGTACGCGGCGATGGCGACGAGCGCGGACAAGGGCGCGGTCAGGGACGTCTCCCGACTGGGGTGACCGTCCGGGGGCTTCGCCCCGAGCCCTTAAGGCGATATCGGGTGCCCCGGGGCCGACGGAGTCGGCCCCGCGCGCGGAGCGCGCCAATAGATGCAGTCGGGAAGGGGCGGGACCGGGGAAAGGAAACGCAACCAGCCCACCCGCCCCAGACGTCTCCGCCCCCGACACCACACACACGGGGGAGACACCCATGAGCGACCAGCTCGCCAGAGAGACCGTCACCGAGGCCGCCGCCACCGGGGCCAAGTCCTACCCCCTGGCCGCAGACGTCAACGTCCGCTCCGGCCCGGGAACCTCGTACCCCAAGATCGGCCACCTGCCCAAGGGCACCCGCGTCACCATCACCTGCCAGCGCCCCGGCGAACTGGTCAAGGGCCCCACCGGAACCTCCCGGATCTGGGACCGCATAGGCAGCGGCCGCTACGTCTCGGACACCTACGTCCGCACCGGCAGCGACGGCTACGTGGCCCCGCGCTGCTGAACGGCTCCGCGCTGCTGAACGGCTCCGCGCTGCTGAACGGCTCCGCGCTGCCGAGTGCGGCGGAACTCCCAGCCGGAAAAGCCCCGGGTCAGCCGGACTCCGGCGGCCGCACCGCGTCGAACGCGAACACCACGTTCTTGTCCGCCGCCACCACCACGACCCGCCCCGCGACCGCCACCCGCCCGCTCGCGTTGGACTCACCCGTGAGCCCGTCCGTCCGCGGATCCGTCGTCCACAGCCGGGCCCCGCCCCGCTCGGCCAGCGCCGTGACCCGGCCGCTGGCCGAGCTGACGTACAGGACGCCGTCCGCCGCCACCGGCCCCGACGCCCCCTCGATCCCGGACTGCCGCGACCACTTCAGCGCCCCGCTCGCCGGGTCGAACGCGGTGACCTGCCCGGTCTGCGCGGTCACGTACACCGTCCCGTCCGCGAGCCCGGGCGTCCCCGGATACGTCTTCTTCAGCGGCTCGTACGTGGCGGAGCCGCTCTTCGGGTCCACCCGCACCACCGCGTCGTACCCCAACAGCTCCGGCCCCTTCACGCGCTGGCGCACCAGCACGAGCGAGCCGTCGTCCGCGGTCCCGAGCGGCTGGAGCTGGCCCTTCAGCGCGATGGTCCGGCCGAGCTCGCCGGAGGAGAGGCCGAGCGGGTGCAGGGAGGGGTGGCGCACCGCGGTGCTGTCGGTCTCGCCGAGCGGCGCGCACATCGCGTACGCCCGCTTGCCCGCCGCCACCGGAGTGCACTCGGAGCCCGCGGGGAACGGCGCCCGCCAGCGCAGCTTGCCGCTGTGCGCCTGCCGGGCCTCGATGTGGGTCCGGCTCCCGTCGACGGTCAGGACGGTCGAGCCGGCCACCACCGCGTCCTGCGAGCGGCCCCCGGCGACGGCGGCGGACTGGGCGCCGGACGGCGCGGACCACAGCTCGTCGCCCTTCTCGGCGTCGAGGGCCACCACTTCCTCGCCGCCCTCGGCGGGGATGCGGTAGCCGAGCACGGTGTCGGAGGTGACCCCGACCAGGTGCAGGCCGCTCACCGGTACGCCGGGGCTCTTGACCGTCCACACCCGGGAGCCGTCGGCGGCCCGCAGCCGGGTGCCGACGACGCCGCCGCCCCCGCAGAACACCGAGTCGTCGCGCGCCACACAGCGCAGCTCGTCCGGCATCGAGCCGCCGCGCACGGTGTGGTGCCAGGGCTTGAAGTCGCCGGGCAGCGGCTGCTCGGCCGCCGCGAGGGTGCGGCCCTTGCCGTCCCGGCCGCTGTCCTTGCTGACCCGGGCCCCGGACCCGTCGCCGCCCGCCGTGAGCGCCGCGATCCCGCCGCCGATCGCCGCGACCGCGACGGCGGCGGCGAGCACGGGCCGCCACCGCTTGCGCAGCCGCTGCCGTATGAGGGTCCGCTCGGAACCGGAACCGGAACCGGGACCGGGACCGGAGGCGGTCCCGGAGGCGGGGGCTGGTTCTGATGCTGGTTCTGGTTCTGGGTCTGATGCGGCCGAGGGCTTGCCCCGCCCGTGCGACGGCGGCCCCGCGTGCTCGGTGTCCATGTCCCGCGTACGACGGACGCCGCTCCCGGTTCCCGCGGCACCTGCTCCCGCCCCGCCGAGGTCCGTCGGCAGGTCCCGCAGCTGCTCCAGGAGCCCGTTCGCGGAGGGCCGCGTGTCCGGCGTCTTCGCCAGACACGGCTCGACGACGGCCCGCAGCACCTCCGGGACGTCCCCCAACTCCGGCGCCTCATGAACGACTTGATAGGCCGTCATGTACGGGCTGTCCGCGTCGAAGGGCCCCTGCCCGGTCGCCGCGTAGACGAGCAGCGTGCCCAGCGAGAACACGTCGGAGGCGGGCCCGACGCCGCGCGGCGCCTGGAGCTGCTCCGGCGACATGAACGGCGGCGTGCCGATGACCCGGCCCGTCATGGTGAGCGTCTGCTGGTCGGCGGCGCGCGAGATGCCGAAGTCGATGACGCGCGGGCCCTCGGGGGAGAGGACGACGTTCGACGGCTTGAGGTCGCGGTGCACGACGTCCGCGCGGTGGATGTCACGCAGCGCCTCGGTCAGGCCGATGGCGAGGCCGCGCAGCTCGGCGCCGCCGACGGGGCCGCGCCTCGCGATGCGCTGGGCGAGCGTGGGGCCCTCGATGTAGGTCGTGGCCATCCACGGCTGCGCGCCCTCGGTGTCGGCGTCCACGACGGCGGCGGTGAAGGCGCCGCTGACCCGGCGGGCGGCGGCGACCTCCTGCCGGAAGCGGGTGCGGAACTCGTCGTCGGCCGCGAACTGCTGGTGGATCAGCTTGATCGCCACGGGCCGCCCCGACGCGGTGCGCGCCAGATAGACGGTGCCCATCCCGCCCGAGCCGAGGCGCGCCTCGAGCGGATAGCCGCCGATGTCCTGCGGATCTCCCTCGCGGAGCGACACAGTCTCCGACCTCCCCTGTGCGGCCCCGGCCGCCCGTACTAGTGCTGCTACTGCTGACCGCTGCCGCTACGCGTCTGCACTTACTTGTCTGCGCTTGTACTTGTCTGCGCTTGCTTGTCTGAGCTTGCTTGTCTGCACTCGTGCTGCCTGTGCGCACAAAGTAGCGGTCCGGCCCCCTGGCGAGGCAAGGAGGGGGACGAATAGGGCGAGCCCGCGGGCGGCCCGGCGACGGCGGCCGGGCGATAATCGAAACGTGAGCGATGTGAACGAGGCAGACCAGGTATCAGCGCCGGGCACCCCGCCCGGCCCGCAGCCCGAGCCGATCCGGTTCTTCGGCACGACCTGGGTCGGCCACGACAACGGCTACGGGGCGCGCCGCGCGGGCGTCGCCGCCGGGGCGCTGCTCGCCGCGGCAGCGGGCTGCTTCGTACTGCGCTTCGCGTACCAGGGCCTCGCGATCGCCGACGTCGGCAAGTTCGTGAACCTCCTGGTCGTGGTGATGTTCGCGATCTGCAGCGCGATCGCGTTCCGGCGCACGTGGGACGGCTTCTCCAAGCGCCACGACCCGCAGTCGGTGGCGTCGATGCGCAGCCTGATGACGATCGGCTTCATCGGCGTCCTGCTCGCCTACTTCTTCCGCTCCCTGACCGAGGCCCCGGGCGAGAAACTGCACCGCGAGGAGTACGAGACGGCCCGCGACCAGTACGAACGCCGCACGTCGCGCAGGACGGGCAACCCGTCGAAGAGCTCGAAGAAGAAGCGCAAGAGCTAGCGGCGTGCCGCCGGGGACGGCTGAGGGGGCTGAGGCCGAGGGGCCGGCGGCTGAGAGGGCCGGCGGTTGGTGGGGCTGACGTCTGCTGGGACTGACGTCTGCTGGGACTGACTGCCGTACGGGCTGACGCCCCCAAGCCCGGTCGCCAAGATGGCCCCATGCCGGACACCTCCCGTACCTCCCAGCCCGAGCCCACACCCCCTCACCACAGCGCCGCCCCCGACGCCCCCTCGGCCCCGTCCGCCCCCACCACCCCTGATCACCCCGGCCACCCCGGCGACCCCGGCCACCCCGACCGACCCAGCCAACTCTCCGAACCCACCGGCGACTTCGCCCTCTCCTTCGACTCCGTAGCCGCCCAGTACGCCGCCGCCCGCCCCGGCTACCCGCCCCACCTCTTCGCCGCCATCGAGGAACTGGCCCACCGCCCGATCCACGGCGCCCGCACCGTGGACGTCGGCGCGGGCACCGGCATCGCCACCCGCCTCCTCCTCGACCACGGCGCCCGCGTCGTCGCCGCCGTCGAGCCGGGCCCCGGCATGGCCGCCCAGTTCCGCACCGGCCTGCCCGCCGTCCCCCTGATCCGCGCCACCGGCGACGCCCTGCCGCTCGCCGACGCCTCCGCCGACCTCGTCACCTACGCCCAGGCATGGCACTGGACCGACCCGGCCCGCTCGCTCCCCGAGGCCCTGCGCGTGCTGCGCCCCGGTGGATCCCTCGCCCTCTGGTGGAACGTGCCCGACCCCGACGTACACACGTCCGTCGCCCAGGAGGAACGCCTCAAGGCCCGCCTGTCCGGCTACCACGCGCACGGCATCACGGGGGAGGCGCCGGCGATCATCCGGGGACTCGCCCCCAAGCTGTCGGCGACTCAAGGCCAGGCCCAAGGCCAGGCCCAAGGTCAGAAGCAGGGCCCAATCACGGTCGCGTCCCGGCGCCTGCACTGGCGCCGCCGGGTCCCCGTCGACGTCAGCCTCGCCCACCTCGGCAGCCGCTCGTACTTCGCTGTGCTCGGGCCGGAGGCGGCGGCGCCCGTCCTGGAAGACGAGCGCAGGCACCTCCTGGCCGCCTTCCCGGACGGGATCGTCGAGGAGGCGTACGCCGTGGACGTGACGGTCGTACGCAAGGAGGGCCCGCACTCGTAACGGCGCAGCCCGTACCTCCAAAGCGGCGGCACCCGAAAGCGACGGCACTCCAAAGCGGCGGCACCCGTAAGCCCGCTTGACCCCGCACCCCCGCACGCGCAATATTCATCGCATGGTGAATATTGCGCGTGACCCCGCCACCACGGAAACCGCCGCCGCCACCCCGGCCGTGGAGGCCGAGGCCCTCACCGTCGTCCGCGGCCCCCGCACCGTCCTGAAGGGCATCAAGTTCACCGTCCCCCCAGGGCAGATCACCGGCCTGCTCGGCCCTTCCGGCTGCGGCAAGTCGACCTTGATGCGCGCCGTCGTCGGCACCCAGGCCAAGGTCAGCGGCACCCTCCGCGTCCTGGGCCGCCCGGCGGGCGCCGCCGAGCTGCGCTCCCGTATCGGCTACGTGACCCAGAGCCCGTCCGTCTACGACGACTTGACGGTCCGTCAGAACCTGGACTACTTCGCCGCCGTCCTCGACCCGGGCCGCGGCGCCGCCGCCGAACGCCGCCGCGCCCACGTCGCCCGAGCCATCGAGGACGTCGACCTCACCTCGCACGCCGACTCCCTCGCCGGCAACCTCTCCGGCGGCCAGCGCGGCCGCGTCTCCCTCGCCGTGGCCCTGCTCGGCACCCCCGAACTCCTCGTCCTCGACGAGCCGACCGTCGGCCTCGACCCCGTGCTCCGCCGTGACCTGTGGCAGCTCTTCCACACCATCGCCGCCGAGCGCGGTGCCGCCCTCCTCGTCTCCTCGCACGTCATGGACGAGGCCGAGCGCTGCCACCGCCTGCTCCTCATGCGCGAGGGCGAGATCCTCGCCGACGACACCCCCGACGCACTCCGCGCCCGCACCCGCTCCGAAACCGTCGAGGAGGGCTTCCTCCACCTCGTGGACGAGGCGAACAGAGCGAACAAGGCGAGCGAAGCCATCACAGCAACCCCAGCCCCCCGCGACGCCAACCCCCGCCACCCCGAATCCAGGTGACGCCATGAACCCCCACCGCACCCTCGCCACCGCCGCCCGCGTCCTGCGCCAGCTGCGCCACGACCCCCGCTCCATCGCGCTGATGATCCTGGTGCCCTGCGTGATGCTCCTGCTCCTGCGCTACGTCTTCGACGGCAGCCCGCGCACCTTCGACTCCATCGGCGCCTCGCTCCTCGGCATCTTCCCGCTCATCACGATGTTCCTGGTGACCTCCATCGCCACCCTCCGCGAGCGCACCTCCGGCACCCTCGAGCGCCTCCTCGCCATGCCGCTGGGCAAGGGCGACCTCATCGCCGGCTACGCCCTCGCCTTCGGCGGCCTCGCCATCGTCCAGTCCGCCCTCGCCACCGGCCTCGCCCTGTGGGCCCTCGGCCTGGACGTGACCGGCTCGGCCTGGCTGCTCCTGCTCGTGGCGCTGCTCGACGCGCTGCTCGGCACGGCGCTCGGCCTGTTCGTCTCGGCGTTCGCGGCCTCCGAGTTCCAGGCCGTCCAGTTCATGCCCGCGGTGATCTTCCCGCAGCTCCTCCTCTGCGGCCTGTTCACCGCACGCGAGAACATGCAGCCGGTCCTGGAGAAGATCTCGAACGTCCTGCCCATGTCGTACGCGGTCGACGGCATGAACGAGGTCCTGCGCCACCCCGCCGTCACCGGCGCCTTCGTCCGCGACGCCGTCATCGTCGCGGGCTGCGCGCTCCTGGTCCTCGCCCTGGGCGCGGCCACGCTCCGGCGCCGTACCGCTTGAGCGGGCCCGATGCGAGGATGACCCCGGAACACGACACTCCCGGAGGGCCCGCGCATGAGCAGTCAGAAGGTCGCCGTACTCGGCACAGGGAAGATCGGTGAAGCCCTGCTCAGCGGGGTGATCCGCAGCGGCTGGGCCCCCGCCGACCTGCTGGTCACCACCCGCCGCCAGGAGCGCGCCGACGAGCTCCGCACCCGCTACGGCGTCGAGGCCGTCTCCAACCCCGAGGCCGCCAAGCAGGCCGACACCCTGATCCTCGCCTGCAAGCCGCAGGACATGGCCAGGCTGCTCGACGAACTCGCCCCGCACCTCACCCCCGACCGCCTGATCATCAGCGCGGCCGCGGGCATCACGACGGCCTTCATCGAGGAGCGCCTGCCCGACGGCGTCGCCGTCATCCGCGTCATGCCGAACACCCCGGTCCTGGTCGACGAGGGCATGTCCGTCATCTCGGCGGGCAGCCACGCCAACGCCACGCACCTGGCACACGCCGAGCAGATCTTCGGCGCCGTCGGCCAGACCCTCCGCGTCCCCGAGACCCAGCAGGACGCCTGCACGGCGCTCTCGGGCTCCGGGCCCGCGTACTTCTACTACCTGGTCGAGGCCATGACGGACGCGGGCATCCTGCTCGGCCTGCCCCGCGACAAGGCCCACGACCTGATCGTCCAGTCCGCGATCGGCGCGGCCACGATGCTCCGCGACAGCGGCGAACACCCGGTCAAGCTCCGCGAGAACGTCACGTCACCCGCGGGCACGACCATCAACGCCATCCGCGAGCTGGAGAACCACGGCGTACGGGCGGCCCTCATCGCCGCCCTCGAAGCGGCCCGCGACCGCAGCCGCGAACTGGCCACCGGCAACAACAACTGACACCGGGCCGAGAGGGGGCGGGCTACCGCCCCAGGACGACGTGCAGCTGCCGCGCGACATCCCGCCCCGCGCGCAGCCGCCGCTCCATGGCCCGCGCCTCGTCCGCGTCCCCCCGCGTCCGCAGCCGGTGCACCTCGGCCTCCATGCGGGCATTGATCCGGTCCAGCACATGCAGCCGCAGGACGACGACATGCACCTTGTGATCCTGACCCGCGGCACTCACCGCACTCACCGCACTCACGGCACTCACGGCACTCGCCGGGGCCGCCGACGCCGCCACGCTCAGGGCGACGGCGGCCCACAGCACGGCCGTACGAGAACGCGAGCGCGGACGCGACTGCATCGGCGGACTCCAACCAGAAGAGACTCAAACCAGACAAAGCTTGCCTGAGTCACCCTAAGCCTCTTAAAACCAGCCACTATCGTCCAAAAGTACGGTCTATGGGCGGCCTACGAGCTCCCGCGTCGTCACGACCTTCGCGAACCCGCCCCCATGAAGCGACACCGCCGTCGCCTCCGCGAGCTCCTGCGCACTCCGTCGCCAGCCGAAGGGGCCTTCGAGATCGAAGGTGTGCGTCGCGTCCAGCGGGACGATCACCTCGTACCCCAGATTCCCGCCCATCCGCGCGGTCGTCTCCACACACATGTTGGTCTGGATCCCCACCACGACGAACTGCGCGACACCGGCCCCCTTCAGCCACGCGTCGAGATCCGGCTCCCCGTAGAAGGCCGAGTTCACGCTCTTCGTCACCAGCAGCTCGGCCCCCGCCCCCTTCCCGCGCCGCTGCTCGACGTACTCCTTGAAGCCGTTGCCCGCGTACCCGGGCCGCAGCGGCGACTGCGGCTTGGGCGAGTCATGCCGTACGAAGACGACGGGCCGCCCCGCCTCCTGCCAGGCATCGATGAGTGAGGCGATGTTGTCATCGGCCCCGGGATTGTTCCGAGCTCCCCAGAACCCCTCCTCCTCGAACCCCTGCTGCACATCGACGACGACCAGCGCTGCGTTCTCTGCGATCTCCATGCCCACGATCCTGCCGCGCGGCCCCACACCTTCCCAGGCCACCAAAAGCCACTGATCGATGGTTTACTGCCAGTCACCGCCGCGCCCGCAGGCACCCCGTCGCTGGGCGACTCACGAGCAGGAGGGCCACCAAGATGCAGCCCAGGTCCACCGACCAGCCGGCTCAGCGCATCGCCATGCTGGCCTTCCCCGGGGTGAGACCCTTCGACGTCTCAGTGATCCAAGAGGTCTGGGGCACCCCCCGCACCGACCGTGGCGCACCCCCCTTCTCCCTCCACCGCCCCGCAGCGAGCCCCACGCCCATCCCCCTCCGCGGCGGCCTCACCCTCACCCCCGACCGCACGCTCTCCTGGCTGAACCGCCTCACCCCCGCCGACCTGATCGTCGTCCCCGGCCTCGACGACCACCTCGGCCCGGCCCCCGCCCCCCTCCTCGACGCCCTCCGCCGCGCCCACACCCGCGGCATCCCCATCGCCGCCCTCTGCGGCGGCGCCTTCACCCTCGCCCAGGCGGGCCTCCTCGACGGCCGCCGCGCGATCACCCACTGGCGCCTCACCGACCTCCTCCGCACCCAGTACCCCGAGGTCACCGTCGTCCCCGACGCCCTCTTCATCGAGGACGGCAACATCTGGACGGCGGCCGGCACCGCCGCGGGCATCGACCTCTGCCTCCACCTGGTCCGGCTCGCCCACGGATCGGAGGCCGCCGCCACCATCGCCCGCTCGATGGTCACGGCCCCCTTCCGCACCGGCTCCCAGGCCCAGTTCATCGAGCACCCCACGCCCCGCGCCGACCGCGACGCGGACACCCTCGCCGCCGTACGCGAGTACGCGCTCCGCAACCTCCAGGACCCCCTCACCGTCAAGGACCTGGCCACCCGCGCAGGAATGTCCCCCCGCTCCTTCGCCCGCCACTTCACCGCGGCCACCGGCACCACCCCCCTCAGCTGGCTCCTGGACCAGCGCATCGCCGCGGCCCAGAAGCTCCTCGAGCAGACCGACCTGCCCATGCCCGAGGTGGCCCGCCGCGCGGGCTTCGGCAGCGAGGTCACGATGCGCCAGCACTTCGCGGCCCGCCTGACCACCAGCCCCCGCGCCTACCGAGCCTCCTTCACGGGCCCCCGGCGGCCCGGCAGCCGAGGTTGACAGCCCCTACCCCGATACGTAGTGTTCTCCGAGTTGCCCGACGTGAGCGCCGACCACTTGGCCGGTCCCCGGGCAGCCATTCCGCAAGACCCACTCAAGTGATCGATGTCGTGCCTCATGGCTCGTCGTCGTTTCATTTCCGTGCGCTTTTACGGAATGTGGAATCCGCGTTCGAAGGACGCAGCCCGATTAGGTCGGGAGCCGAGATTCCGCTAAAGTCTCACTCGTCGGAACGGCCCAACAGCCGCAAAGACAGCCCGAGTTGACCGGGAATCAGGCCCGAAAGGATCTGATAGAGTCGACACCGCCGGAAGGCCGAAAGGCCGGAAAGCGGAGCAAGACCCCGAA
>NZ_JBNJLS010000014.1:0-221075 GCF_050510915.1 Streptomyces odontotermitis
CGCGCGGCTGGCCGGCAGCTCCGCTGCCGAATGCGGACAACTCCGTTGTCCGCGGCTCAAATTGCTCCGCAATTCGAGCTACAAGAATTCGCTCCGCAAATTCCTCAGCTGACTAAAGGAACGGGCGGTGCCTCTTTTTCGGCGTCTCATTTGGGTTCTCATTCTGACGTTGAAATTCTTCGAATTCCTTCCGAAAGCGAACCCTGGTCAGTTCTCCTTGTATGCCCGTCAGCTCTGGTACGGGGAAGACCGTACGCCCGTGCCGTCTTCCCGGCAAGCTGTGGCCGCAGGTCTGCATGACGAGCTCAGGGAGACGGTAGGACTCGACAAAAGCCCTGGTAGATCGCCTGCGGGAGCAGGTAGCGCTCCGGGATCTCAAAGCTCCCTGTTGCTGCGCTGCCCTGCACCCCGCCAAACCTGATCTTGCCCTCCCACGGCCTGGCATACGGTGTAGGCAAGTAATCGCCTACTGGAGAGGACATCAGAAATGCGGACGCTGTCGCTGGGGCCCGCGCGCATTGATCGGATCACCGAACTGGACCGGTGGCCCTTCGCTCCGCGCGACTTGTTCCCAGACATCACCGACGAACACCTCACCGCTGCAGCCGCCCTGGGGCCACGGCTCGTGGACCCGGACACCGGCGAACTCATCCTGGGCATCCACACCTACCTGATCCGCACACCCACCCTCACCATGCTGGCCGACAGCGGCAACGGCAACGACAAACACCGACCAGCACTACTAGCGCACCACCAGTTCCACACCGACTACCTGAACAACCTCACCGCAGCTGGCGTCACCGAGTCCAACGTGGACATCGTGGTCTCCACCCACCTGCACCCTGACCACTGCGGCTGGAACACCCGCCTCGCCAAAGACCGCTGGCACCCCACCTTTCCCAACGCCACCTATCTCTTCGCCCGCGAGGAGTTCGATGCCCACAAGGCCAACCACACTTCCCAGCCGACCGACCCGATCCTCGCCGACCTGGCACGAACCTTCGAGGACAGCGTCCAGCCCGTGCTGACCTCCGGCCAAGCCCGCATCGTCGACCTCCCCCACACCGTGCTGGCCGAAGACGACCTCGCCATCCGCCTGCTCCCCTCCCCGGGCCACACCCCCGGCCACCTCATAGTCGAACTGACCAGCGGCCAGCACCGGGCGGTCATCACCGGAGACGTAATCCACCACCCCTTCCAGTTCGACGACCTAGACCTCCCCCAAGGCGGCGACCAAGCCCCGCCCCAGGCAGCAGCGACCCGCCGCTGGCTCTGCGAAACCTATGCCGACACCAATACCCTCATTCTGACCGCCCACTTCCCCAACCCAGGCCACATCACCGCCACCCCCACTGGCTACCGCTTCGACTACGTATCCAGTTGATCTTGGTGAGTTTCGGTAAGTGCGACATCTGCCGGATGATTTCAGGTGAACGCCGCACTCACCCGAAACAGCCTGCCGCCCAACCGGAGGAGCCGACAGCGCCAGCGCGGCGAACCCCGCGCCCGTCGCGAAGCCGTACGGCATTCCGGCCTCGGCATCCCCGGGCCTGCGTCGCCACTATGACCAGTGTGGCAAGGCCATCGAACCACCCACGCTCTGCAGCGAGTTGACGGCGGCGTCCATCCTCACCTCGTCGCCTGCGAACTCCGAGGCGGCGAGGATCGCCGGCGGCAACACGCTGCACGCCATCCCGGCGCCGAGCAGGAGTGAGCCCTCGCCGTTCCAGACTGCCCGGTGGATCATCACACCACCGCAGCGACGGGGCCCGGACACCCAGGAACGCCTCCGCCTGCTGTTCAGTCACTGTCCTGAACTCGCTCACGTCCACGGGCTGGTCCGCGAGTTCGCCGCCATGCCGGACCAGCGTGACGCCACCGGGCTGCCCGGCTGGCTCGACAAGCTCACCACCAACGGACACCCACCCCTAGCCAGTCTGGCGAAGGGGATCCGCGTGGATCGGGCCGAGGCAGTCCAAGGGATCATCACCCGCTACAGCTCAGGAATGAACGAGGGGCGCGTAACGGACGTGAAACTCCAGAAGCGGATCATGAGCGGTCGCGCCGGCATCCCACCCCTTCATCAACGCGTCGTCCTGATCGCGCACTTGAGACGACGCTGTACCGACCGGACCGCGTCCCCTTGATGATCTCCGGCTACGAAAATCTTGCCAGGACCGCTCAATTCCTCAGGTACATACGGACGAGCGTCCCCAGGTCAGTCGGTGCTGGGCTCGGCGTCGAGGGCTTGGAGGCGGTTCTTCAGTCGGTAGCTGGGGCCGTTGATGGAGATCACGTCACAGTGGTGCAGGAGCCAGTCGAGGATCGCGGTGGCCAAGACCTCGTCACCGAAGACCTGTCACCACTCACCGAAGCTCTTGTTCGAGGTCAGGATGGTCGACCCCTTCTCGTAGCGTTTGGAGATCACCTGGAAGACCAGATGCGCCTCGGCGCGCTCCCAAAGGCTGGTAGCCGACCTCGTCGACGACCAGGACGCTGGGCCGCAGGTAGCTGGTGAGCTTGGTGACCAGCCGTCTCTGCAGCTTTGAGGTTGCGGACCATGTCGTCGAGGGTGGTGAAGTAGATCGAGTAGCGGCCCGGCAGGCAGCTACCGCCAGCTCGACGGCGATGTGGTCTTGCCGACGCCGGGCGGCCCCAGCAGGGCGGCATTCGCCTTCGCCTCGACAAGTGCCAGCGTGGCCAGGTCTTTAAAACCTTGCGTGGTTCCAGTTCGGGCTGGAAGGCGAAGTCGTAGTCCTCGAGGGTCATGTGGTGCGGCAGCCGCAGGCCCTGGCGGTACCGGCGGTCGTCACGGATCGCAAGTTCCTCCGACAACACCAGGTCCAGAAGGCCCAGGTATCCCAGCTTTCCTTCGTCCGCGCGGCGAATGCAGTCGGTCAGCGCCTCGGCCAGATGAGGCAGGCCGAGGCGAGCGGCGGTGTCGCGCATGCGGTTGCCGGTCAGTTCGCTCACGAAAGCTCCTGCGGATTCGGCAGCTCGGTGAACGGACCGGTCCCGGTCAGCTCTTCAAAGACCGCCAGCGGTCTGCGGTCCACCTCAGTGCCAGCGGCCGGGAACTGTTTCAGTAACTCCTCCAGCGTGCGAACCCGCTGCCGCGGGCCTGCGGTAGGCAGTGAGGGCTGCCCGGGAGCTACCGCGTATGCCAATCTCGTCCTCATGACTCGACGCACTGTGCTGATCACCGGCACGACACAGGGCCTCGGCCGTGGAATCGCCTATGACCTCGCTGCGCGTGGCGACACTGTCCTGTTGCATGGTCGCGACCACACCCGTCTCGAGGCGGTCGCAGCAGACCTGCGGGCTGCAGAGCGGGACGCCACGGTTCGTACCTATCTCGCCGATCTCTCCGACCTCGATCAAGTACATGACATGGCGGCGCAGGTTCGCGCCGCTGAACCTCGCCTCGATGTGCTTGTCAACAATGCGATAGCCAGCGGCGGTCCTGAACCACGTAGCAGAAGGGTGAGTGTGCAGGGCCACGAGCTGCACTTCGCCGTCAATCACCTCGCTGCGTACGCTCTCGCCCGTGATCTGCTGCCTTTGCTCACAGCTTCCGCACCTGCCCGCATCGTCAATGTCTCCTCGACCGGGCGGCAGGCAATCGACTTCAACGACGTCATGCTGAAGCAGGACTACGAGGTGATGGCCTCCTACAGGCGCAGCAAGCTCGCGATGATTATGGCAACTTTCGACCTTGCCGAGGAACTCCAGGATTCCGGCGTCACCGTGAACACCCTTATACCTGCCCTTGGGATGGACACTCAGGCTGTACGTGAGGTCGGTATCACACCTACAACCAGCCTTGACGAAGGCGTCCGTCCCACGGTTCGGCTGATCACCGACCCAGGTCTGGAATCCACCACCGGCCGCTTTTTCGACCAGTACACGGAAATCACGGCGCATGAGCAGGCATACGACGCCGAGGCCCGCAAGCAGCTCATGGAGCTCACCCGCGAGCTCATCGCCTGAAGGCCGGGCAGGCGCGGGCCTTCTGCAGTCGACCGGGTGTCAGCGCGTACGGGAGGTTTCGCCGCGTTGTGCGAGGACGTGGTCGAGGAGGTCTTCGTAGGCTACGGGGTCCTTTTGCTGAGCTTGGTCGAGGAGGACCCGGAGCATCGTGAAGTAGGAGCTGTTGTCCATCTTCCTACCCAGGTGTTGGGCGAGAAACGGGCCGTCGTCGTAGGGGAGTCTGGGGGGTTGCTGCTGTTCGGGGTCGGTGGGCGGGGGTGAAGGTGCGGGGGTGCGTTGGTGGTTTACCGCGGTAAATCGCTGCTGGTTCGCCTCCATGGGCTGTTGCTCGGTTGCCTCGGTGGGTTGCTGCTGGTTTACCGCGGTAAACCGAGGGGTGTTGTCGGGGGTGCTGGTGCTCTCCCTCTTCGGCTTGCGGGTCCGGGGCATCGCCTGAGCCTCGGCACGGCGGGTCAGTTCGGCCTGCCAGGCGGTGCTCTGCTCGGCGTGAGGCAAGCCCGCGATGTCGCGGCCGATACGGACGGACATTTCTCCGCTGCTGATGAGCTGCTGAAGTTCGGGGGTGAGCTTGAGGAGCTTGCGTTGGTTGCTGACCCAGGGCTTGGACTTGTTGTAGTGCTCGGCGACTTTGTCCGCTCCCCCGAGCTCGGCGACCATCGTTTCGATGCCCAGGGCTCGTTCGATGGGGTCGAGGTCTTCGCGGTCGTTGTTCTCGGAGAGGATCGCGTCGAGGAAGTCTGCGCGGGACTTGGCGATGTCGTCGTCGACGACCACTTCGAGGGTGGTGAGTCCTGCGGCGAGGGAGCCTCGGTAGCGACGTTCACCGTTGGCGATGACGTACTGGGCGCTGCCGAGGTTGTTCTCCTCGTCTTCCCAGAGTGCGAGGTATGCGGCGCGGGTGACGGCCACAGCCGGTTGGAGTTGCTTCTTCTGGAGTTTGAGGCCGAACTCGCGGAGGTCTTCCTCGGTGCCGAAGTTGCGCCGCGGGTTGAAGCGGGTGGGGACGAGGTGTTCGAGGGGCAGGGTGCGCAGGCGTGCGTCGGGGGCACCGGCGGTGGGGGCGCCGGCGGTGGCGGCTACGGCTTGGCGTCGTGCGCTGACTCCTGTGCGGGTGCGTCCGAAGGAGGCGCCGGTGCCGAGTTGGTCGGCGACGGTGCCGCTCATGAGATCTCCCTTGCGAGGGCGCGCATGGTCACTGACTGCTCTCCGCGTGGTGCGAAGGAGAGGAGCGGTTGCTTGAGGCGTACGGCCTTGCGTTGATCGGTGAGGTCACCGATGACCGCGACGACACGGGGGTCCTTGATGGCGACCCATGCCTCCAGGGATGAGGTGGCGATGAACCCTCGGCGGGGGTCGTAGAGGTTGACGACGATGCCGAGGTAGTCGATTTCGATGCCCATGTCGTCGCGCAGGTCTTCGATCTGGGTGACGAGGAGGTCGTAGGCGTCGGCGCTGCTGTCTTCGGCCTGGACGACGATGAGCGGGCCGGAATTGCCTGGAGGCTCGTCCTCTCGGCGGCGGCCGTAGTAGATCGCGGTGTCCATGCTGAGGCCGAGGCTGGGCGGGCAGTCCACGATGATCTCGTCGTAGAACGGCTCGAGGGGCGCGAGGGCGCGCTCGAGTGCTGCTTCGCGGAAGCGGACTTGGGAGAGGGCGACGTCCAGGAGGAAGCCGTCTTGGCAGCCGGGCAGGAGGTCGAGGCGGTCGCCGTATCGCTCGTCGGTGATGGTGACGACGAGGTCGCGGATGCTGCCCTTGGCTTGGCCGGTCATGTGCTTGCTGAGGCTTTCGGTCTCCCCGTCCATGGGGATCTCGTCCTGCCCGAGCTGTTTGGTGAGGTGGCGCTGGGGGTCGAAGTCGACGAGCAGGACGCGTCGTCCGAGGCCGGGGAGGTCTTCGACTTCGAGGGGGTTGTCGTCGGGTCCGGGTGTGTCGGTGAGTTGCGCGGCGAGGTGCTTGGAGATGCGTACGGGGTGCAGGGCGTCGTGGTCTTCGGCGAGGGCTGCGCCGAGGCCGGCGGTGACGGCGGTCTTGCCGACGCCGCCCTTCTGGTTGCAGACGATGCGACGCCTGGGGTGCTTGGTCCGCTGCATGGTGGGGGCGGGGTTTTTCTCCAGCCAGAGCTGTACTGACTGGGCGAGCCCTTGGATGAGGGAGGTCTGTCGGTCTGCCGCCGTCTGCCGGAAGGTGTCCCATTGGCCTTCGGGGAGGAAGGTGGAGAAGGATGCGGCGCCGGATGTATCGATGTTTCCGGGGGCGGAGGCGAGGGCGTTCCAGGCGTCGATGCCTTGCTCTACGGCTGTTTGGATCTCGATGCCGTGCTGGGCAGCTCGTACTTTGAGGTCCTGCCGGAGCCAGGTCGGCAGCTTGGAGACAATCTTCTCGCGGTCGTTGGCGGTGTCTTGAGAACTCACGTTGGACACCTTACTAACGAATCTCTGCTCCCTGTGCCTCAACACGTTAGATTCAACTTGCTGCTGGTGGAGCTCGATCAAGCGCCCCACAGTGGGCGGAAGGCTGGCCCAGGAGTGCTTGAGGAGGCGGCCAGGGCCGGGGGAGTCGACTCTCCACCTAGCAAGGCACTAGCTCCCTGACCTGCAAATATAACGATAGATAGCTCTAACTCTGCATGGATTCATGTCTTCTTCAGTAGTGGTTGCCATATAGCTTCCGAAGTAACTATGTGTGAACTGATGGACAGTTTGATGTTTGCAGCTAGCTATAGCCTGTTACTTGCATCGTCTTATGCATGATTAGTTGCAGTGCTGTTGCTAGCTAGCTGTCTAGCTTGCTAACTAGCGATGCATCTAGTCACCTGACGAGCCCCCTTGCGAACGCACTTACTGACGCACCGTGTTGCTCGCTGACTGCGTTGCTGACGTACGGCGTTCCCCGCGTACGCGCGAGCTGACGAGCGGACCAGCGGACGTACCGACGTGCTGTCTTGCTCGCTGCTCGCCGGACGGACAGGCAGGCGGACGGACGTGTGCGCGGACGAGCGAGCGACGTGCCGAGGTGTCGAGGCATCGAGCTGTCGGTCTAGAGCTCGGACCGACGATGAGGCACCATCGAGGCGAGGAAGTGCACGTGAGGCGGGTGTGTCTTGGCGAGTCTCCCTCGGCGGGACGGGCGTTCCTGTTATCGTCATGCGTGATCGATCCGCCTGTCACTAGATCCACAGCCGGTGCCCTCCATCGCATTTGGGAAGGTCAGGCCGATAAAACTGCCTCCTCTCCTGCTCGTTGGCGTGGAATCTCCGGCGAACGACCTGGTGTCACGCGGCGAAACGTAATGAACGTAGGCCGCGAGCCAAGCGCGCAGAGAGGCGGAACAAGCGATGAAGGTCATTGCCGTCGCAACCCAGAAGGGAGGGGTCGGCAAGACCAGCACCACCGTCAATCTCGGTGCGGGGCTTGCGCTGTCGGGTGCGCGGGTCCTGGTCGTCGACCTCGACCCGCAGGCCCAGGCCGGAACGGCCCTTGGTGTGAACCTGGCGGGGGAGAACCAGCTGGCGCGTTCCCTGGGGTGGGTGCTGCAGGCACGCATCCAGGGGATGCGGATGGATCTGCCGTCGGTGTGGTTCGACCGCAGTGAGCTCCTGGCCGAGTGGGAGGACGCCGGGTCTCTGCATCTGCTGGCCTGTGAGGAGTCGACCATGACGGCGGCTCAGGACCTCATCCATAAGAAGGGGTACCAGTCCACGCCGGTGCTCCGCCGGATGCTGCTCGACGCTGCCGATCACTTCGACTTCGCCGTCATCGACACGCCGCCGGCGGTCTCTTCGCTGTCGGCGACCGCGCTGGCGGCCGCGGACTTCGTCATCACCGTGTGTGTTCCCGAATACCCGGCGCTCAAGGGCGCGGCGGCGACCCGGGGCACGGTCCGCTATGTCAAGGACCGCACCGGTGGTGAGTGCGACCCGCAGTATCTGGGCGCTGTGCTCAACCGTTCGAACCCGCCGTCGAAGTGGAAGTCCCAGGAGGTGAACATCCGCAACGGCATGCTCGAGGCGGGGCTGCATCCCTTCAGTACCGACATCCGCATCGACAACCGCATCTCGGACTCCTTCGCGTACGGGGTTCCGGCCGCGGTCCGGTACGCAAGCCACTCTCCCGGCAAGCTGTACGGGCAGTTGATGATGCAGATCCTCGAGCGGATGCAGCAGCCGGTCGAGAAGTGGGACACCCCCGAGCACATCGAGCTGACGGGTGCGCCCGTTGAGTAACTCCGCGAAGCCGTCGCCGCGCGGCAAGCCCAAGAAGAAGGCCCCCAATCACTTCAAGGCCGGGGGAGCCGCCTTGATCGAAGGGCTCATCGAAGGCGCCGACACGGTGGCCGGTCGATCGTTCCTCGGTGGGGGAGCGGTCCCGGCGGAACCGGAAGTGGAAGTCCCGGTGTCCCCGGTGTCTCCGGTGCCCTCTCAGGACTTCGAGGCCAAGGCGGCGGAGGTGCCGTCGGCCGAGTCGGGTGAGGCGGCCGTGCCGCAGCAAGCCCGCGAGGCCAAGGCGACCGCCGCTCCAGCTCCAGCTCCAGCTCCCGCCTCGGCTGCCGAGCCGGAACCCGCCGCGCCTGCCGAGGAGCCCCGGCCGGCGCCTCGTACGTCTCGAACCCGTGAATCACGTGCCGCCCGCAAGACGGCGGCCGCGCCGAGCGCACCAGCTGCGCCCCGCTCACCGGCCGCCCCCGTCGTCGAGCCCGTGGCCGAAGTGGTCCCGGCGGCGCGTCCCGAAGCCGACTCGACGGGTGAGGAGTCGGAGGAGGGTGTGCGGCGATGGGCGCATGACGCGCTGCACCAGAGCTTCGCCGAGGCCAAGATCCATTCGGAGCGGTGGCGGAGCCATGGTTTCCGGATCGAGCCGGAGGTGCTCGCGCTGCTCAAGGAGCGCATCAAGGCGGACCGGCGGTCGTCGGGCAACGCGATGCTGGGCCAGGGGCACTACCTGGATGCGGCTCTGCGGCACGTGCCGCACAACGTCAGCGAACAGATCGCCATGGCGCAGGAGTTCCTGGACGAGCGGATGGGCTTCGTCGAGCCGGGCAAGCAGTCCACCTATCGGGTGGGGGAGCGAACGTACGCGCTGGTGTCGACACTCAATCAGGGGCTTCAAGAGGCCGATTACGGGCGTCGCGGCCTGTACGTGGTTTCAGCCGCTTTGGAGCGGTTTCTTCAAGCGCTCGACGCGGAAGGGGAATTGCTCCGACCGGTTCGTCGGGGTCGCACGGGAAGTGCTGCGGTCGAGTAGGAGTGCCGCGGGCGCCTCGTGAGAGGGCCCGCGAGGGAGCAGAGGGGCGTGACCAGCCGTCAGGCGCTGGCCACGCCCCTCTTCTGATCTGCGGGTTGTTGCGATGAGTGCAGTGATGAATGTTTCGCTGTTGCTAGCTGCCTGACTAACGATCTGACTAGCTATGCATGTACCTAGCTGTCGAACTAGCTGCGTGACACTAGACCCAATGAAGAATCGATTCGCCATGAATCGCCCTTCTGGCAAGATGATGGGGGCTCAAATACGGGCGTAGCGGGGGACCGTGACTAGATTGGCGACACGCGCGTTTCTAGTGACACCGCAGTGGGTGTGCGCCGAATGCGCTACGGTGTGCAGCACGATCAACACATTTGCGCCTCGGGAGAGGGAACTGATGTCTGGAGTGAGCAAGCAGCTCAGCACCAGCGCCGTCGCAGTCGCGGCCGGCCTGAGTGAGTCGTGGGCGTGGAAAGCGCGCGACCAAGGCATCCTCTACGAGCCTCACTTCGAGGACTCGGTGGTCGCGCTGCGCGTGTACGCCTTCGTCACGCAGATCGCCTGGCCCGGCAAGCGGCGCGCTCGCAGTGCGCGCCAGGACCTCGAGCTGTGGCAGTCCACTGCCGTGGAGGCGGCGCGCCAGGCCGCGTCCGATCCCAACACCACGCCCGACACCGCTCTGTGGGTGCTCGAGGACTCGATCCACCTGGTCACGACCCCGGCCGAGCGTGCCGCCTTCGATCTGGAGCATCTCAACGGCCGCGCCGCCTTCCGTGTCCCGGTCGGGCTGTGGGTCTCCGAGCTGCCCGATGCCATAGCGGGGCTGCCTGATCGCAGCCGGGCGCGTACCAAGCGCGCGGCTGCCGCGAAGCCCGCCGCCTGAACGGAACGACCAGCTCCGTGCTTTGACTTGTCCCCCGCGGAGTCCGGACAACGAAAAAGTGGTCCGGGGTTGGGCCCCCGGACCACTCAAGTCGAGCGACACCGCATGGTGCCGCTAGTGAGGAGGGAAGCTCATCGTCGGCCGTCCGTAGCGCACCGAGCTCATTTCATTGCCTCCCCAGGCCGAGCAGAGGTGCGGTGCGACTGATCGGCACCAACCAACGATGACCAAACACTCCTCATAAGCTGCGGCGCCCGAACCGGCCAACTCACTCGCCAGAGAACTCAGTCGCTTCGAGGTACCGCCCCTGCAAGAGCCCCTGCATAGCGGGAGCCCTCCTCATAGCCGGATCCCACTACATAGCCGGATCCTTCTACTAGCTGGAGCACATCATAGCTGCCCTCATGAGGGCTGGTTTCGTGTTGCCTCAAATCGGCATCAACGCGTCACTTCACGCCCACAAAACCAGCCAGAAACGCCACCATTCCGTCCATTTCGCACCGCGATCCGCGAGGGGAAGCGATCACTTCCAGCCCGCTCCTCGCACGAAGCGGAACCCCCGAGTCAGCCACGGGGCGCTCCGTTCCTTCTTGCCCCGTGGCGGCGCGGTGACACCCGCGGTGGTTCTCCGGTGAGTACCGCCCAGGCCCTCGCGGCTTCCGCCTCAGGCTTCTCCCCGTCGCCTCGGCTGCGGCCCGTGACGTCCGGTCAGGTCGGAGAAGCCGTAGAGGCTCCCAACATGCCTGGAAATCCTCTGCAGTTGGGCCGCAGGACCCGGGAGCGGCTGCAGGGCGCGATCGAGGCGCTCCTCGGGGATCCCTCGCTGGCCGGTCTCTCGGACGCCGCGCGGCTGTCCGCTGTGGTGCTGTTCGCGAAGGCTCAGGCGGCCAGCTGTCGTACACGTATCCGGGCGGCCGAGCTGGGCCGCTGGATCGGGGTGTCCGAGTCGACGATCGACCATGCGGTGCTGCCCGCGCTGCGTGCGTCAACCTGCGTGCAGACCAGACGGGTGAAAGACCGGACGGGTTTTGTCGTGGGGCTTGAGTGCGTCGTGATGCCTTTCTGGCGCGCTCGGCGTGACGCGGGGACAGGAGGAGCGGCAGAGGCGACAGGGGCAGGAGCGGTGGCGGGGCAGCTGCTGGCGCTGTCCCGCAAGGAGCTGGCGACGCTGCTGCGTCTGTGCGAGGCGCTGTTCGGGCCGGGTTGGGCGCCGGTGGGCCGGGCGGCGACCGCGCCGGGGCTGTTGGCGGAGCGCCGAGGGAGGGGGGCTGCGACGGATCGGCTCGCCTTGCTGCTGATGGTGCTGCGCACTCGCGCGGACGGATCGCTGCGGTTGTGCGGCGGTTCGGTGGACAAGCGGCGTGGCAGGCCCGCGGCGACGGTGGCGCGGCTGCTGGGGTGTTCGGCCTCGGCCGGGGCCAAGGTCCTGGACCGGCTGCGGGCGTTCGGTGTGGTCGACGTCGTCCGCAAGGACGTCGCTTCGGGACTGAACAGCGTGAGCCGGGTGCGGGTGGCCGCGGTGGCGGCGGCCCACGAACGGGATCCGGAGTGTCTTGCCGCCGTGCCCGTGCCGCGGCGCGCGCCGGGGTTTGGGGGTTCAACTGCTGTGTCTGACCACCCTGTTGCTGCCCTTGGGAACCAGGCGTCGAGTGGAGAGCAGATGGGCCAGGTCAGGGGCGGTGGGGAGGCCGACGGGGTTGGGATTTCAGAGCTCCCCGGTACTGCACTGCTCCACACCAATCACCCCCCGGTGGTTTCTGCATCAGATGAACCCCCCGCTGAGATCTTGGTTTCCGGCGAAGCCGTTGGGGGGGCTAGGGACCGCTGCCGGGACGCGCGCGCGTACGCGAGGGATGAGTTCCACGAGGAGCCTCTGCTGCCGCCCGGTGCAGTCGACCGGGGAGACGCGCTGCGCGCGGAGAGGAACAGCAGGCGGAGTCGGGACGATGTCGCGGTGCGGCGGGACGTACGTGAGGTGCTCGAGGTGGTGTCGCCGCTGCTCGGGAGGTTGCGGCCCACGCAGCTGATCACTGTCCGGGCAGCGGTCGGCGCCGTGCTCAGGGCCATGTCGGTGCGGGAGTTGAGCGCTCACCTCGAGGCACGGTTCGCGCCGATGTCGGTGGCCGGAGATCCGGGCCAGCCGGATGATCCGGGGGTGATCGACCGGCCCATGGCCTGGCTGATGTCGCAGCTTCCGCAGGTGACGCTCTGCCCTCGGTGCGATCGGACGTTCCATGGGTCGCGGAAGGGCAAGCAGCTGTGTCCGGCGTGTGCGGGGACGCCTCGGCGGGGGGAGTGCGCGGGGTGCGGGCGTGAGGGGGAGTTGGGGGACGGGTTGCGGTGTGCGGGGTGCCGGGGCGGGGCGTCGGTGGTGCGTGGCGGGTGCACCGGCTGTCGTACGGGGGAGGGGGTCAGCGCTCGTACGTGGTTCTGTGGTCCCTGCGAGGAGGGGGCGCGGGCCCGGCATGGGGAGGAGCTGGGGCGGTTCAATGCGGAGGGGCAGGCTCTGTGGCTGCGGTTGTTGCGGGGCTCGGAGCATGAGCGGGAGCAGCCGCGGGCGAGGGTTTCCGGGAAGGGTGAGGGGTGGTCGCGGCGTCTGGGGGAGTTTGCTGCGCGGGCGCTGCCGGAGGATGAGGTGGCGGGGGAGCAGAGTCTGACGGGGAGGGGCGTGCGGCTCAGCTCCGGGCCGGGGGTGTTCGCGCCGCCATCGCGTACTCGGTCGGCTGACGACTTCCCGGACGGCCACACCGGCAGGCCACCGGCCCGAGTGAGTCGTCGTGCGGCATCCCGGTGAGATGCCGCACGACGGTCGACGGAAGTGTCCGGGTGCGGGGTGTTCCCGGACCGCTGATGAGCCGCGATCCTGTCGGCGCCGAGCTTCGGCGGGGAATCGGGGGCGGTGCACCCAAGTGGTGCTGACCTGGCGCCCGCTCCGAAGCGTTCGCTGTCACTGCCCGTATCGCAGCCAAATCTGCTGTCCCACAAGGAAGTTCAAGGGCTGAGCTCAAGGAGCACCGGTCAGTAAGCCTGCTCGAGGATCTTGATCACGTCTGCCGTCCCTTGGACGGGGCGGGGATTGTGGGCGACGACGAAGTCCTGCATGGCGTCGCGGGCGATGAGCGGGAAGTCGTCCGGTGTGACGCCGACTTCGCGGAGAGTCGTCGGGAGCCCGAGCGAGTCGACGAACTGGCGGACGATGCCGGACGCGCCGTCCTGGGGCACGGGGACTCCCATCGCGTCCGCCATGACCCGTGCGATGTTCGCCTGCTGCTCCCGGGTGCGCTCGTAGTTGTAGGCGAGGACGGTCGGGAGCATCACGCAGGACGTCACGCCGTGCGGGATGCCGTGCCGGGCGCCCAGTTGGTGGCCGATGCCGTGGCTCAGCCCGACGAACACCTGGGTGATCCCGAAGGCTGACTGCCAGGCTCCCATCTGGCACTCGCCCGCCGCATGCGTGTCCGACGCGTCGGATGCCGAGATCGGCAGGTACGTCGCCAGGCGCCGCAGGCCGTCCGTGCACAGCGCATCGGTCACCGGCTGTGCCTGCGTGGAGCACAGGGATTCGATGCAGTGATCGACCGCTCGCATGCCGGTGGCCGCCCAGAGCTGACGCGGAGTGAACTGCTGCAGCTCGGAGTCGTGGATGACCACTTCCGGCATCAGGGCATTGTCCAGATAGAGGTTCTTGACCAGGTCCACCGTGTCGGTGACGGCGGTGATGTGGGTGAACTCGGCTGCCGAGAGCGTCGTGCTCACCACCACCTGGGGCAGCCCTTCGCCGGTCATCGACGGGATCTCGAGCTGGTCCGGGTAGGTGAACTTCACCGCGTACTTCAGTAGTTCCTCACGGGTGGTCACCTTCTCCGTGAGGCACAGGTTGACTGCCTTGGCGATGTCGATGGGGCTGCCGCCGCCCACGGCGAGGAAGCCGTCCACCCCGGCTTCTCGGGCCTGCGCGGCCGCGTCGAGGACGACCTGCTCGGGCGCGTGCGGCTCGCTGCCGGTGAACACCACGGCTATGCGGTCGCCGAGTTGGGAACGGAGGCGGCTCTCGATGTCGCTGGCTCGGCCCAGGCTCGCCGAGAGGACCAGGAAGATCCTGGTCATGCCGAGTCGCTCGCACTCGGCTCCGGCCCGGTCCACGGTGCCCGCTCCGTAGATCATGCTCTCCATCGGCAGCACGTCGAAGCGGCCGGAGAGCGGCTGGTGTTGACTCATCGTTTCTCCTGTCGAGGGTGGGGCGGGCGGGCACTGGATGGTGGGGAACAGCCAATCACGCGGCTTCGTCCAGCTCGCATAGGAAGGACGTGACGAGTTCACGGCGGCGAACCGGCAGGTCACATGTACCTCCTGGTCGGTCGGTACGCGTCCTTGCCGGGGCGGTGTCTCTCGAACGGGACTGCCAAGAGCCCCGAATGAGCCTGCGCAAGTGATTGAAACGAACCGGGTGTGCGGTATATTTTTGCTCAATCGCCGGGTTACTGAACGATCGGACGGCTGGATCCTCCTTGTCGTGGAGGACCTGCTGCGGGAAAGGTTCGTCATGTGCGCCACTGCTGCTGACTCGCCAGTCCTGGCCGCGGAGCGTGGCCAGGACGATGCGTCAGAAGCCCTCATGGTGGTGCGCCGCGGGACCCATCACTTCACTGTGTCCGGGCTGTGGCCGCGGGGCGACGAACTCTGCTCCGCCGATCCGGATGGTCCGCGCGACCTCCTGCTCTTCCTGGAGACGGCGCAGCGGGCGGGGCAGGTCATCGCGCAGCGGCACTACCGGCTGCCGCCACACCATCTGCTGGCGCTGCGGCACATCCAGATCGAGGACGAGCACCCCAAGCTTCCGCCGCACGTCGTGGGGCCGGTACCGGTGGGGCTGGATGTCTCCGTTGCCGCGCCCATCGCCGCCTCTCCGTCCTGGCGCCAGCTGAGCATGAATACGGTCCTGTCGGCCGGTGGGGTGCGCCGGGGGCGGGTGCGGCTGCGTTGGGAGGCCATGAGTGCCCGGCGCTACAGGGCACTTCGGCGGCATGAGCGCACGGCTCGGGACCGGGGTGGCCGCGCCGGGGAGGGGGCGGCGCAGTGCTCCCTGACGCCGCTGCGGCCCGCCGAGGTAGGGCGGCGGCGTTCCCGGGATGTGCTGCTGGCCGCGCCGCACGGTGGCGTGAGCAATACCTGGCGACTGCGTCTGAGCGCCGCCGGGCGCGACCGTACGGCCGTCGGCGGATGTGGCCACATACCTGAGCGGTTGCTGCTCGACGCGCTGCGGCAGGCCGCGCATGCCGCCGAGGACACCGACAACCGGAACGCGCGTGTCGGCGGGCTGGACGTCAGTTTTGCGGGGTTCGCTGCATGGGACGTGCCCACCGTCGTCGCGGTCGTTCCCGGGGGCCGCACCCTGCTGGTTCGGCAGCGTGAACGGACGGTGGCCAGCGCTGTCTTCCGCAGCCGAGCGGGGCACGGGAACTGATGGGCAGTCGTGGGCCGTTGGGGAGGCGGGGGCCAACGTGCCCGACGCCGTTCCGGAACGTGGGGGAGCGATCGGCGATGGGGGATCCGACTGTGTACGGGCTTCGCGGGGCGAGGCGGCGCCGGCCGCGAAGCCGTCCGGCAGCGCACATGACGAAGGACTGCCCGGATCTTTTCCCGTGCCCGGAGAAGTGGCACGGACCGCAATCCTGGCAGTCCTGGGCCGTCGCGCGGCGGCTGCCGCGGCACGGTAGTGCGGGTCGTTCAGGATTCGGACAACGTGCCCGATACCTGAGAAGCAAACACCTGCTGGTTGTTCTGATGCCCCGTCACATGGACACTCAGGACACCCGATTGCTGGACCGGCAGCGGAGTCGCCTCGATGGAGCAGGGGCTTTCGAACTCGACGTAACGGAAGAAGTCCGTGGACATCGAGGTCGGGGTCAGCGAGAAGCCGGGCGCGAGCAGGCCGTAGGCAGCCTGGCGAGCGGCCTCGACCAGGACCATGCCGGGGATGTGGTCGCCCCCGTGGTCAAACAGGATGGGGTGACGGGGATCGGGGTTCAGCAGCCACCGGTTGGGCGCGTTCGTCGGATCGAGCACCACGTCGCGGTAGAGCACGCGGCCGAATGCGGAGGGGTCCACATAAGCGGAGTTCCGGTTGCGGTCCGTGCTGAGAGCCCCGGCGGAGGACGAGCCCCGCAGTCGCCGGTACGTCGTCTCCGAGACACACGTGGTGCGGGTGCTGCCGGTGGCGGCGAGCTGTCCGTCGCGCCAGACCGTGGCCTCAAGGGTGAACTCGGAGACCTTGCTTCCCCTCTTCACCAGGTTTGTGCAGACCACGTCCAGCGTGAGGTCGGTGGGCGCCGATCCGATGATGAGCTGCTCCGTGTGCACCGCGAAAGTCAGCTCCCACAGCACGAAGTGGTAGCCCAGTGGCACTCCGAAGTCCGAGTGGCCGAGGAACAGCGTGACCTGACGCAACGTTTCGCCTATCTGCGTCGGGTCGTGCTGGAGACCGTCGGAGCTGTTGAAGAACGTATGGGCACGAGGCAGCTGCGCGGTGAGTGAGAACCGGGTTTCGTCGATCTTCTCGCAGCTGGTAAGGAAGACTTCCGCCAGGGAGGCGCGGTGCACGTACTCCCTGGGAACCGTGGTCGTCAGCCGAGGGAGATCGCCCAGCGCCATAGCGCTGCGGGCCTCCTTGAGCGTGTCGGTCCGGCGGGACTCTTCCTTCTTAACCACTAACAAGGTCATGGACCTCTCCCCCAGGAGGTGGGCTGGAAGCTAGACCAATAAGATACATACCCACCGGTTTGATTTTCAAGGCTCAAGTGAAGCATCAAGAAACCAACTGGCTGGTTTAACATCGGACCTTGCTTAACCCGTACGTATGGCGAGGGGCTGATCTGCCCCAGTCCCCCGGGAGGTTGCCGATGATCCGCCAGCAGTGCCCCTACGCCCTTGCTTCGACCGGCCGGGACCCGCGGGCCGACGCGGAGCTTCGTGCGCGGGGCCCGGTCGCCCCGGTACTTCTTCCTGGCGGCGTCCATGGGGTGGCGGTGACCGACATCGACCTGATCAGAAGGCTGTCCATCGATCCCCGGATCTCCAAGGACGCGTATCAGCACTGGCCGGACTGGATCAGCGGTGAGGTCGACGGGTCCTGGCCCCTGTCGATCTGGGTGTCGGTGCGCAACATGCTCACGGCGTACGGAGAGAAGCACACGCGTCTGCGCAAGCTCGTCGCCGGGGCGTTCACCGCGCGTCGTACGGCCGCGATGCAGCCCGCGGTGGCACGCATTACTGATCAACTGCTCGACCGTCTCGCCGCCCTCCCGCAGGGGCAAATCGTGGATGTTCGCCGGGAGTTGGCGCTGCCGTTGCCCACTCTGGTCATCAACGAGCTGCTGGGGCTGCCGGAAGAGCGCCACGCCGATCTGCAACGGGTGATCGGGGTGTCATTCAGGACCTCCGCCACCCCTGAGGAGGCCCAGGCGAACCAGTCGGAGCTCTACGAGATCCTGCAGGAACTCATCGCTGCCAAGCGTGCCGCGCCGGGCGCCGACCTCGTCAGCGAACTCATCACCGCGCGCGACGACGGGGGAGTGGGGATGAGTGAAAAGGAGCTGCTCGACATGCTCCTGCTCATGGTCGGTGCGGGGATCGAGACCACGGTGAACCTCATCGAGCAGGCGATCCACGCCCTGATCAGCCATCCGGGCCAGCTGCAACTGGTGCGCAGCGGTGTGGCCTCCTGGGAGGATGTGGTCGACGAGACGCTCCGCTGCTACGGCGTCTTCGCGAACATGCCCTTCCGCTTCGCCATCGAGGAAATCGAGGTGGATGGGGCGACCATCCCCCGGGGCACGCCCATCCTGCTGTCGTTCGCCGCGGCTTCGCGCGACCCATGGCGGTATGGCGATGACGCGGACGAGTTCGACCTGACCCGGAGCACTCTGCGCGAGCACGTGGCCTTCGGCCACGGTGTGCACCACTGCCTCGGTCGTCCACTGGCCCGGCTCGAAGTGACCACTGCGCTCGAAGCCCTCTTCGCCCGCTTCCCGCAGATCAAACTCGGGGTGCCACAGGATGAGTTGAGGA
Organism: Streptomyces odontotermitis; assembly: GCF_050510915.1. Taxonomy (NCBI): domain Bacteria; kingdom Bacillati; phylum Actinomycetota; class Actinomycetes; order Kitasatosporales; family Streptomycetaceae; genus Streptomyces; species Streptomyces odontotermitis. The sequence goes on from NZ_JBNJLS010000014.1 coordinate 18,181, forward strand.
TGCAGGAGTCGTTCATCAGCAACGGCCACTCCGCCCTTCCCGTGCTTCTGGGGCCAGAAGTCGTTGCCTGACTCAGTGGCCGGAGAAGCGGAATGCCACGGTCCATCCCGAGCAGAGTGGAGATCGGAATCCACCCATCCACCCTGTTTGCATGGTGAGATTCGTCGAACTCAATATGGGGCAAGGTGCGCAAAAGGCTCCATTTCAACTTTTCGGCGCATGGAAACCCGGGGAGCGTACAGCTAAACTACGTTCCATGCGGTTTCTTTTGTCCTCGCGTTCGCGCGAAACTCGCCCAGATGAAGGGAGGCCCGGATGGCCCAGCAAGAGCGTGCGATTCGGACTCGCCGGGCCGTTCTGAATGCGGCGGCCGTGGCGTTCTCCGAGACCGGCTACTCCAACACGACGGTCGCGCAGATCCTTGAGCTCGCCGACGTGACCAAGGGCGCCTTGTACTTCCACTTCGATTCGAAGGAAGCCCTGGCCAAGGGGGTGCTCGACGAGCAGATCGAAGAGGCTCGGCCTCCGCAGGACTTGAAGATGCAGGAGTGGGTGGACATCGGCATGCTGCTGGCATACCAGCTTGTCCATGATCCAATCCTCCGTGCCGGCGCCCGGCTCGAGTCGGACCCGGAGGGAAGGGCGAAGTACGGCTCCAGCTGGCCCCGGTGGACTGACCTCTTTGCGGGAGTCCTCGCCGAGGCGCAGGAGCGCGGCGAGGTGCTGCCGCATGTCAACCCTCGGGAGACTGCGGAGTTCACCGTGGGCGCGTACCACGGGAACCAGATGTTCTCGCACTACGCGTCGCACTGGCAGGACATGGAACAGCGCGCGTCCGTGCTGTACAAGCATGTGCTGCCGGCCATCACCGCGCCCGCGATCCTGGCGCGCCTCGATACCTCCGCCGACCGAGGTGCCCGTATCTGGGCCGAGATGGAGCGCACGAAAGCGGAAGCCCTGGCTGTGGCGGGCTGACGCGGCGTGCCCAGACGGCGTCGGTCGAATCTGGTGGAGACGGGGGGACCGCTCCCGGCCTCCGTACCGTCCCACTCATGTCCAGTGGGCGTGTCCCCCCTGCCCTGAGGGCAGGGGGGACGTTGCGTTGGTAGGCATGCGTGGGCTCCCTCCGCCGCTTCCGTGGTCTGCTCCGTGAGCAGTGACTGCTCCGGTTGCACCGGAGGGCGGCGGTTCTCTCTTTGTAGGTCTGCATCGATGGCCATTATAGAAACCATCCTAGCGGTTTGTTATTCTGGTACGCGTCATGAAGGCCAGCCCTAATCCAAGAGGGGCAGACGATCCCTGGCACGGTGAGAGGGCAGGGGCCGTCCGTACCGTGGACTCGGGCACGCGGCTGACGGGTGGCCCGCGTGGCGGGACCACCCACCGGCCAGGGGCGAGACGGGGGAACCGTACGGTCGTGACCCGGTGTGCTGTTCAAGAGATCTGACGGCGTGCTGGATCAGGCCGACAGCATGACACCGGCCAGGACACCCCTGGCCGGTGTGGCCGCTCCCAGCGTCATCGACGGTGACGAGGCCCGACGGATCCCCATCCTTCGCTTTCACGGAGTCCCCTTTGATGGCCAGACAGGAACGCGCGGTGCGTACGCGCAACGCCTTGATCGAATCCGCCGCCGAGCTGTTCGACCGCGACGGGTTCGAGGTGGCGTCCCTGGCCACGATCAGCGCACGCGCCGGGGTCAGCAACGGGGCGCTGCACTTCCACTTCTCCAGCAAAGCGGCCCTGGCCGACGCGGTCGGGTCGGCGGCGGCCGAGCGACTGGGCCGGATCGTGGCCCAGGAGACCAAGGATGCGCTGCAGATGCTGATCGATGCCACGCACGACCTCATACGAGGTCTGAGCCAGGACGTCGTGCTGCGAGCCGGGTTCGATCTGTCCGACAACCTGGAGCACTCCGGGCCCGGAGACGACCTCCGCCGCATCTGGCAGAGCTGGGTGGAGGGAATCCTCGAGCGCGCGGCCAGGGAGGGCAGGCTGGCGAGCGGCGTATCGGCGGAGGACGTCGTGACCGCGGTGGTGGCCGCTACGGTCGGTTTCGAGACGCTGGGCAGCCAGGACGAGCGGTGGCTCTCGCACGGCACCCTCACGCGGTTCTGGGCGCTGATGCTGCCAAGACTTGTGGAGTCGTCCTCGCTCGATGTGCTCGTGGCTGCCGGCAGCCGGGGCAGCGGAGTGCGCTGAGGTATCAGCCAGTTCCCGCTCTCCACACCACCCTTCGGCCGGGCCCCTGACACCTCACGCCAAGGGCGCCGGCCGAACGGTGGTGTCTACGTCGGAGAGGGTCAGTGCCCCTGCTCCGGTACCGTTCCGTTGTTTTCCGGACGCAGAGGGCCCGGGTCGACCAGGGGTAGGGCGTGGGCGGAGGCCAGGCACGGCAGCAGCAGGCGCCAGAACGAGGTGATCGCCTCGGGGGCGAGCCACTGGCTGTTGCGGCGGCCGAGGACCTCGAATCCGGTGGTTGCCGCCACGATCGTGGCGACCATGTCGGGCTGGTCGACGCCTTCGGCGAGCAGTTCTTGGCCAGCAGCCTCGTCGAGGAGCCGATGGACGCAACTCTCCCACTCCTTGCGGAGGTTGAGCTCATTCGCGTAGGCCGTATCGCCGCTCAGGCGGAAGCCCGCCCGCGCCACGACGTCGCGGCGGAGGCGGTCCGCCAGGGCGTGCGAGGCGTTCGTCAGGCGTTGCAGGGGGTTGAGGCCGGGCGGCTGGGCCGCCCAGGCCGAGCGGCGCAGCGACTCGGCCGCGGTCGCTTCGACGGTGGCGGCCACCGCTGCCTTGTTCTCGAAGTGGAAGTGCAGCGCGCCGGGGCTGACGCCCGCGCTGCTGCTGATGTCCGTCAGCCGCGCCTGCGCGTACCCGTACCGCTCGAATGCCTCGGCGGCGGAGTGGACGAGTGAGCGGCGGGTGCGAACGGCACGATCCTGTTTCAACACCGGTGGCTCCTCGGGGAGGGGTGCACCATACAGTTATCAAACCAACTCTGCGGTTTATTTTCTAGAGCGGTACTCGGCCAGCCTGGTGCAGTCTTCGCAAGTACGGCATTCAGCATCTCTGTTCACTCGTTTTGCTCGCTCTGTGCGCCCCTCGTCGGGTAGTGGGGGTGCTTCCCGGTCTGCTCGGCGAACGGCGCTTCGGTGGGGGGAGTCCGTACGGCGTGCGGCATATCGCACAGCGTACGGCCACCTCTAACGATGCACGCTACATCAAGTGTGACTGAGGCATGTCTGACGCGAAAGTGATCGCGGGCGACGTGAATTGAGTATTCCGGATGTGGGGCGGCGGCCGCGAGGGGGCGGTCCGGCGGGGTTTCTTGCGAGTTCTTGAAAACCAGGAAGGCGGTATGTTCCTATGGTTGAGAAGCCCACGGACGGGGCCGGTGCCTCCCGAATCGGGCGAGTTTTCGGGTCCACCTCCCGGGGCCCACGGCATCCTTCAGATGCCCTCTGAGCTCGCCTTTCTCCGGTCCCTCTCCGTGTGGTTCCCGGACTCCCGCAGCCGCGCCCCCCGTCCCCCCGGGTGCGGCTGCGGGCCGTTTTGAGCCTCGGTCGGGAGAGGCGGGGCGGCTAAGAATCATCTTCTGGGCCTCGAAAAAAAACCCGCAGGCAGGTATTTTTTAGGTCTCGGGTTGATACGGCCATAGAGGGGAGCCGTACGTGTACAGGCACGTTCCGAACGTCAACACCAACGATGCAGATATGCGTGACCGTGGACCGGCGGCTGGTGGGACCGGCTCCGCGGCGCGAAGGGGGGCCCTCTCATGAGTCTTCAACTGGTCGTCACCGCCGATGGAAAACCGGCCCGGGTCGACACGACGCCGGCCTCCGATGTGGACGACCGCACCCCGGGACAGCGGGCCATGGTGCCCACCGATTCGCTGCTCGACTCCGACTCCCCGCGCATCAACGGCGAGAACACCGAGCACATCCAGATGCTCGCCAAGCTGGAGACGCCGCTGCCGCCGATCCTGGTGCACCGCGCGACGATGCGGGTCATCGACGGCATGCACCGGCTGCGGGCCGTGCGGCTGCGCGGGGACGAGTCCATCGAGGTGGAGTTCTTCGACGGGGGCGAGGACGACGTCTTCGCTCTGTCGGTGCGGCTCAACATCGCCCATGGACTGCCGCTCTCGCAGGCGGACCGGACGGCCGCGGCCAAGCGGATCCTGCAGGCCCACCCCTACTGGTCGGACCGGCGGATCGCCTCCAACGCGGGGCTCGCGGCCAGCACCGTCGCCTCGATCCGGCGTCGTTCAACCGGTGGTAATGAACAGTTGAATGCCCGTGTGGGCCGGGACGGCCGGGTGCGTCCGCTGCAGGCGACCGAGGGCCGGCTGCGGGCGAGCCAGGTGATCGCCGCCAACCCCGGCGCCTCGCTGCGGGAGATCGCCGAGCAGGCAGGGATCGCGACGGCCACCGCCAAGGACGTACGGGACCGCATACGGCAGGGACAGGACCCGCTGCCCTCCAGGAGGCAGTCGGCGAAGGCGAGTTCGGCCGTGCCCGAGATGCCCGCCAAGGTGACCGAACGGCCCGCGGCGCGCACCTCCACGGTCGCCCTCGGGATGATCCTGCCGAACATGCGCAAGGACCCCTCGCTGCGCACCGAGGCGGGCCGGATGCTGCTGCAGATGCTGAGCATCCACTCCATCGGCGACGAGGCGAAGTGGCTCCGGCTCGCGCGCAGCGTGCCCGGGCACCGCGCCGACATGCTCGCGCAGGCCGCGCGGCGCTGCGCCGACCACTGGCTGCGGTTCGCCAACGAGCTCGAGACGCGGCGGATGTGATTGCCGAGTCTCACTGAGCCGTTGAGCTGCTGATGTTGGTCTTTGAGATTGCTTTGGGTGAGTGAGTAAGCGAGCACGCACGAGCCGTCCTTGACGGTGTGACGGACTGACTGGAGGTCGAGCCCATGCCCCTCTCCGAGGTGTACGGCGGGCAGCTGCTCGTCCCCGACGGCGAGCCGACGACGCTGCAGGGGGCGCTGGCCCGCGCCGCCGAGCTGGCTCCGGAGAAGGGCATCCGCTATCTGCGGGCAGGGTGTGAGGACGATGTGCAGTCCTACCCGGAGCTGCTGGCCGAGGCCGAGGTCGTTCTTGGCGGGCTGCGTGCCGCCGGGCTTCAGCCGGGTGACGCGGTGCTCTTCCAGTTCGACGAACAGCGGGACTTCACCACGGCGTTCTGGGCCTGTGTGCTCGGCGGATTCGTGCCGACGCCGGTCGCCGTCGCCCCCACCTACGCGCGGCACCACCCCGCCAACCGCGCCCTGCACCACGCCTGGCTGCTGCTCGGGTGCCCCGTCGTCCTCGCCGACGACGCCACCCGGCCCGGACTGGAGCAGTTGCGCCGGCTGTGGGGCGGGCAGGGGGAGGGGCTGCGGATCCTCGGTGTGGGGGAGTTGGGCGGGCGGCGGCGCGACAGCCGGTGGTACGCGGCGGGGGCCGCGGATCCGGTCGTCCATCTGCTGACCCGGGGTACCGGCAGCGGCCGCGCCAAGTGCGCCGTGCATACCAACTCCTCCGTCGCCGCCCGGACCTGGGCCGCCGTGCAGGCCCGCGGCTACCGCGGTGACGACGTCAGCCTCGTCTGGATGCCGCCCGAGCAGCAGTCGATGATCTTCTACGGCGTCCGTGACGTCTTTCTGCGGTGCCAGCAGATCAGCGGCCGCATCGACGACTTCCTCGACGAGCCGCCGCGCTGGCTCGACTGGATGGACCGCTACGGCGCGACCAACACCTGGGCGCCCGACTTCGCGTACGCCCTGATCACCAGCCACGCCGACGAGGTGGCCGGACGGGGCTTGGACCTGTCGCGCGTCCGGGAGTTCGTGAACGCGGGCGAGCCCGTGTGCGCCGCGACCAGTCAGCGCTTCCTCGAGCTGCTCGCCCCCCACGGCCTGGCCGCCGATGCCGTGGCCCCGTGCTGGGGGATGTCCGAGACCTGCTCGGGAGTGACGTACTCGCTGCGGCACCGCGAGGACCGGGCGGCCGGTGGTGTCGTCGTCGCGCCGTCCTCCTTCGGCGGGCCGCTGCGGTACGTCGACGCGGCCGGTCCGCGCGGCGGGGCGGCGGGTGACGGTGTCGAGCTGGCCATGGCCGGCGGGCCGCTGCCCGGGGTGGGCATCCGTGTCGTGGACGAGGACGGAGAGGTGCTGCCGCAGGACCGGGTCGGTGAACTGCAGGTCCGCGGCGCGGCGTTGATGAGCGGCTACTGGGGCGAGGCCGCGTCCGAACCCGGTGCCCGGGCCGTGTCCGAAGCCGGTCCTGGCACCGGCACAAGAGGCGCGGCCGAGGCGGGCGAAGGTGCCGCCGGCGACGACGGGTGGCTGCGGACCGGGGACCTCGCCTTCGTGCACGACAGTTCGCTGGTGGTCGCCGGGCGCACCGAAGCCCGCCGCGGCCCGTGCGTCGTCTTCACCGAGGAGTGGAGCGAGGAGCACGTCGCTGCGGACAGCGGTGTGCCGGGCGTGCCGGGCGTGCTGGTCCAGGTGTGTCCGGGGACGGAGTTCGCCGTGGAGGGCGACGGGCGTTTTCGTGTCGTGGCCGGGGACGTCGAGCACATCCGCCGGGTCCTCGCCGTCACCGCCGCCCGCCACGGGCCGGTGGCCTCCGTGGTCTTCCGCTGGCCGGGGGAGTTCGCTGGGATCACCGCGCTGCTGCATGTACTGGGTGAGCTGCCCTACCCCTGCCGGTTCGACGGAAGTGGCCGGGGACCAGCGGTGTTCGAGGACGCGGAGGACGCGGAGTCGAACAGCGCGGCGGATTTCCGTACGGCCGACGGGGCCGGAGCGGACTCGGGCACGGGCTTCGGCGGTGGTGCGCTGCGTACGGTGCCCTCGCAGGTCGCGGCCGCGCGGACCTGATCGGACGAGTCGGCCCGAGGAGGTCCGCAGCACGAGATCCGGAGCAACGAGCAAGGGACCGCGCACAGTCAAGGGCGTTTGACCGGGGTTCCTCTTCTCTCGCGCAAATGTAACTCTGCTCTTTCAGGGGGCAGCTTTCACAGCGAGGGATGGGGTGGCGGAATGGCCAGGGGCGCGGGGGAATTGACATCGACGGACCTGCCGCTCGTTTCGGTGAGCCAGCCGGAAATGGAGCAATGGGCCGGGCGTTATCCGGGGCTCGTCGACGTATGGCCGCTCACCGCGGCGCAGTCGGAGGTGCTCGCGCACTCCGAGCTGCCCGCGTCCCTGACGGGACCCGTGGCCGACTCCGCCTATGACACCGGTCAGTTCCAGGTCGTCGCGCACCTGAACGGGCAGATCAACTCCGCCCGGCTGCGCCAGGCCGCCCAGGACCTCGTCGACCGGCACCCGAACCTGCGCACCGCGGTGGTGCCCGCCCTCGGCGGCGGCCGCCGTCAGGTGGTCGTCCCGCATGCCCAACTCCCGTGGCGCGACGTCGACTTCAGTGAAATCAACATCGGGGACCGCGGCGCCGCCCTGGACCGGCTGCTCGCCGAGGACGCGGCGCACCGCTTCGACGTGGCCGCGCCGCCGCTGCTGCGGATGACGCTGGTCCGCACAAGCGTGGAGCGGTGCGACCTCGTCGTCACCGCGCACCACGCGCTGCTCGACGGCGAGTCCGTGCGGCCCCTGCTCAGCGACCTGTTGCGGCTGTACGACGCGGGCGACGACGCCGGCTCGCTGCCCGCGCCCCGTTCCGGCCACCGCGACGTCCTGACCTGGCTCGCCGGGCAGGACCGCGACAAGGCCGCGCGGGTCTGGGCCGACGAACTCGAGGGGATCGACGGGCCCACGCTGCTCGCGCCCGTCGCGGGCCGGCGCACTCGGCGCCCCGTCCCCGTCCCGGCCGCCGAGGCCGGAGCAGGTCACCCCGGCTTCGGGCAGAGCGAGGTCAGGCTGAGCGCGCGTGAGCGCAGACAGCTCTCCCGGTGCGCCGCCGGCCTCGATGTCGGCGTGGACACGCTGGTGCAGGGCGCCTGGGCGATCGTGCTCGCCGGGCTGACGGGTCGTCAGGATCTGTTGTTCGGGGTCACCCACGCGGGTCGGCCCGAGGCGCTCACGGACGGTGACGCGCTGATCGGACCGTTCGGCGGCACGACCCCGCTGCGGCTGCGCTGCGCGCCCGAGGACACCGCGGCCCAGCTCCTCGCCCGGCTGCGCGACAGCCGCGCCGCGCTCGCCGACCACCAGCACGTGGCGACGGGGCTGCTCCAACTCGCCGAGGTGGAGGGCATGTTCGACACGTCGGTCGCCTACGACGCGTACCCGGTCGGCGCCCTGACGCCCGCCGCGCTCGGCATCTCGTCCCGCATCGGCGTGACCGGCATGCGCTCGCACGCCGGGACCCCGTACGCCCTGACCGTAGTAGCCCACGACAGGCCCGCGCTGCATCTCTCGCTCTGCTTCCAGCGCCACCTCTTCGACCAGGACGCCGCTGACGCGGTCGCGCTCCGGCTCGCCGGGGTGCTGCGGCGGATCGCCGCCGAACCATCGCTTCTCGTGGGGGAGTTGAGCTCGCTCGACGGGACCGAGGAGGTCGAGGGCGCCGCTGCCGTCGTCGTCGAGGGCGCGGTCGAGAGCGCGGTCGTCCACTATCCGTTCGAGCGGCGAGGTGTCGCCGCCGTCCCGGTGCCGTCGGGGTCGCGCGCGGCCTGAAGCCCGTATGGCCTGAATCTGCTGGGCCGGGCGGCCGGGTGGCCGGGCTCGCCCGACGTCCCGGCGAGTCCTCGGATCCGCCGGCCGACTCCTCCTTCTCCTGCCCCTTCGGAGCTGCCTGACCTTCTCTCTTTCCTACTTCTTACCGAGACCTTCCGTGTATCTTTCTTCGTCGTATGCCGGGCCCTTCCAGAGGGGGCCATCGAGGGTTGTGTGCCGGTGTCTGTGACGGATACGTTGGAAGGTTGACCTGTCGCAAACTTAACGTAAGCAAATTACTTCACTAATTCTCCGGCAATTACTCGGCAATTCACGTACCGGCGCGGGCGAGCGGGATTCCGTGCCGGAATTCGTGCTGCCCTTTTGTGGGTGTGTGACCAGCGGTGATGCTGGTGCGAGCGGCCTTCGGGCCGCTTTTTTTGTGTGCTACTGAAAGACATTGAACACTGGTGTGCGTGCTTCCTCGGCGGATACCTTCTATTTAGTCCACGGAGACGAATCACGAAGGAGGATGAATGTTCGTTCCCGAACCTTTTCGTGAGCCAGACAGCTCGTGGATGAGCGACCTGATGCGCCTCAACCCGATGGCCATAATGGTCAGCAATGGAGCTGAGGACGGGGTCCCCTACGCCACGCACCTGCCGGTCATAGCCGACCCGGAAATGACCGGGGAACACGGCGACCGCCTGGAGGGCTACCGGCTCGTCGGACATATGAACAGGGAGAACCCGCACTGGGAGGCACTGCAAACGGGTTCGCAGGTCCTGCTCACCTTCTCCGGCCCGCACGCCTATGTCTCTCCGACCGTCTACCAGTTCAACCCCGCCGCCCCGACCTGGGACTTCACCGCCGTCCATGTGCACGGCGTGTTCCAGAAGATCGAGGCTGCCGGGGTCGGCGAAGACAGCATGGAGATCTGCAAGGCGACGGTCACGGCTTACGAGGACGACTTCGGCTCCGGCTGGGACATGGAGTCCTCGATCGACTACTTCGGCACGATCCTGCCCTCCGTAGGAGCGTTCCGTATCGAAGTGACCGAGGCCGAGGGGTATTTCAAGCTCAGCCAGGAGCAAGAGCCCGCAACCCGCGAGCTCGTCTTGAAGGACTTCGCCGGCCGGGATTCGACCCGGTATCAAGAGACGGCCGATCTGATGAGCCGTCTCGACCCGTCGGACATCCGCGGCGGCTGTCCCATTCTGCACTGACACCGACTTCAGAAATCGGCACGCACGGTTTCTTACTCAACGGGCGGGAGGCCCCATGAGCGCCTATTCGGACGAGTACTCCGTCGTAGGAATAGGATTTGGTCCGTCCAACCTTTCACTGGCCATCGCGCTGGACGAACACAACGGCAAGGGAAACACCCCGCTCGCCGCCACCTTCGTCGAGCAGCAGGCCGCCTTCGGCTGGCACCGCAACATGCTGCTGCCGACGGCGAAGATGCAGATCTCGTTCCTGAAGGACCTGGCGACGTTCCGGAACCCGGTGTCGCAGTTCAGCTTCATCTCCTACCTGCACGAGGCCGGGCGGCTCGCCCAGTTCGTCAACAACCAGGACTTCATGCCGACGCGGCGCGAGTTCCACGACTACCTGACCTGGGCGGCGTCGAGCTTCTCCGACCGCGTCGCGTACAACTCCCGCGTCACCGCGGTCCAGCTGCCCGACGGCGCAGGCCACGGCCCCATGGGCCACCTGAAGGTGAAGGTCGACTCCACCCTCGAGGGCGGCGCGGGCAAGGAGCTGCTCGCCAAGAACGTCGTCATCTCCACCGGCCTGGTGCCGAAGATGCCGCCGGGCATCGACCGCGACGAACGCGTCTGGCACAGCTCGGAGTTCCTGGGCCGCTTCGGCGAGCTCGACAAGACGAACGTGCGCCGGGTCGCCGTCGTGGGGGCCGGCCAGAGCGCCGCCGAGATCCTCCGGTACTGCTACGAGCAGCTGCCCGGGGCACAGGTGTCCGCGATCATGCCGTCGTACGGCTACTCGATCGCCGACGACACCCCCTTCGCCAACCAGATCTTCGACGCCGACGCCGTCGACGACTACTTCCACGGCACCGCCCGCGCCCGCGACTCGTTCTGGCGCTACCACCGCAACACCAACTACGGAGTGGCCGACGACGAGATCATCCGCGACCTCTACCAGCGCGCCTACAGCGACGAGGTGGCCGGCACCCCCCGGCTCAACTTCCTGAACCTGTCCCGCGTCGACGCGGTCAAGCAGGTCGGCGACGAGGTCCGGGTCACCCTGCAGTCCGTGCGCACCGACGAGACCCAGGACATGGACTTCGACGTCCTGATCTTCTCGACGGGCTACGAGTCGATGGACCCGACCGAGCTGCTCGGCGACGCCGCCGCGTACTGCCTGCGCGACGAGGAGGGACGCTTCCAGATCAGCCGCGACTACCGCATCCTGACCACCGACGACCTGGACGTCGGTATCTACCTGCAGGGCGGCACCGAGCACACGCACGGCCTCGGTTCCTCGCTGCTGTCGAACATCGCCATCCGCAGCGGCGAGATCGTAGAGTCACTCGCCGCCCGGGAGCAGAGCATGACGCTGCGCCCCGCCGCCTGAACGGCGGGCCGGCCAACACCCCGCCCAGCAAGCCGAGTCGAGCACGAATCGAGCACGAGTCGAGCACGAGAGGAGGCCGCACATGAGCACCGATCTCTCCGTGGACGTCGCCGAAGCCGCCGACGTCGCCGCCGAGACCGCGGACGTGTCCGAGGAGGCCCGCACCGAGATGCGGGTCGGGCCCGGCGAGGGCGTGGGGATGCACCAGGCGCTGCTGTACATCCAGCAGAGCTGGAGCGGAGCCCGTCCCGCGGACCTGGGCCCGGCCTGGGCCGCTTGACCCCCGCGCCCCGCGCGGGCCGCTGAGCACGACCCGTGGTGACGGGCCGCAGGGCCCGTCACCGGGCGACCTGGTGAACTCCTACCGACCGGCCTTCCGGAGTGGTGATGTCTTCCGCCGCGGTGCTTGCCCCCGTCCTCGCCCCGCCCTACCTGTTCCCCGTCTCCCTGCCCGTGCGGCGCCGGACCGTCCGGCCCCGGCACTACCTGATGTGCCGTCCGGTGTACTTCGACATCCGGCACACGGTGAGTCCCTGGGACCCGCCGGAGCGCGTGGACACCCTGCGCGCGGTGCGGCAGTGGCAGCGGCTGTACGAGATGTACCGGTCCCTCGGCCACACCGTGGACCTGATCGAACCCGTGCCGGGCCGCCCCGACATGGTCTTCACCGCACACGCCGCCACCATCATGGACGGCCATGTGCTGCTCGCCCGGCCCCACCCCGCCGGGCAGGCCCCCACGACCCGGCCCCACCCAGCCGCCGGGCAGCAGACCGACACGGCCCGGACAGCCCACAAGGCGTGGTTCCAGGCCGCCGGATACGCCGAGCCGTACGAGGCCCGGCAGTTCAACGACGGGCAGCGTGACTTCCTGGTCACCGACTACTGGATCCTCGCGGGGCGGGACGAAGGCAGCTCGCCCGACGCGCACCGCGAGGCCCAGGACGTCCTCAAGCGGCCGCTGATCAGCCTGGAGCTGGCCGACCCGCGCTTCCACCACCTCGACACGGCACTCACGGTGCTCGACGGGAACGAGGTGATGTACCACCCGCAAGCCTTCACACCGCGCAGCCGCGAGGTGCTCGAAGGGCTCTTCCCCGACGCCCTGCTCGTCGGGCCGGAGGACGCCGACGCGCTCGGGCTCAACGCCGTCAGCGACGGACTGCACGTCTTCCTGCCGGACGTGGCCCACACCCTCGCCGAACAGCTCCGCGCACGGGGCTACGTCCCCGTCGGCGTGGATCTCTCCGAACTGATGAAGGCCGACGGCGGCGTGAAGTCCTGCACGCTCGAACTGAAGCCCTGAGGAGACGGCCGGTCATGACGGCGCCCCCCGAGATCGACACCGAGACCTCGGACGAGATCGACACCGAGACCTTGGACGAGACCGAGACCGAGACCGACACCGAGACCGCGGACGAGACCGCCCTCAGCCTCACCTCCGACCGCATCAGCGACCCCGCCACCTACGCACCGCTGCGCGAGCGCGCACCCCTCGTACGGGTGCTGCTGCCCGGCGTGCGGACCCCGGTCTGGCTGATCACCCGCTACGCACTGGCCAAACAGGCCCTGGCCGACCCGCGGTTCATCCGCGACGGCACGGCGCTGCACGACCCCGGCGATCCCGAGGGCCCCAGCATCGCCGACCAGATGATCGAGGCGTACGGGCTGCCCGCCGAGTACCGCGCGTACCTGGACAGCATGGTGCTCAGCGACGGCGCCGAGCACGCCCGCACCCGGACCGTCGTCACACGAGCCTTCACCGTCCGGCGGATCGCGGCCCTGCGCCACCGGGTCGAGCGGACCGCGGACGACCTGGTCGCGGCCCTGTGCAAGAAGGGCGGGGCCGATCTCGCGAAGGAGCTGTGCCACCCCCTCGCCGGCACCGCGCTGTGCGAGCTGATGGGCGTCGACCCCGACGACCAGGCGCAGTTGAGCGCGTGGATGCGGGACTACTCCTCGGGGGTGCCCGAGGCGTTCGTACCGGCCCTGGAAGGCATCGTCGGCTACGCCAAGGGCCTGATCGTGCGGCGCCGCGAGCGGCCCGGCGAGGACCTGGTCTCCGAACTGATCCGCACCGAGCGGCTCGCGGGGCTGCCGCTCAGCGAGACCGAGATGATCTCGGTGTTCCTGCTGCTCGTCTCCACCGGAATCCTGCACACCACGCACTTCATCTGCGAGTCGGTCCTCGCGCTGCTCGACCATCCCGACCAGATCGCGACGCTGCGCGCCCGGCCGCAGCTGCTCGCCTCGCGCGCCCTGTCCGAACTGCTGCGGTTCACCTCGCCGGTGCAGATGGGCGCCTCGCTGTACGCGACCGAGGACCTGGAGCTGGGTGGGGTGACGGTGCGCCGCGGCGAGGCGGTCACCGCCCCGCTGCTCGGCGTGAACCGCGACGCGCGGGAGTTCCCGGAAGGGCCCGACCGCCTCGACCTGACCCGGCAACCGGGGCGCGGCGTGGGCCACATGGCGTTCGGGCACGGCCCGCACTACTGCGTCGGCGCCGCGCTCGCCCGCCTCCAGGCCGAGGTGGTCCTGGACCGGCTGTTCCTGCGGCACTCCGGGCCGCGCCTCGCGGTGGCCCGGGACGAACTCACGTACCTGTCCCTGCCGGGCGACGGGATCCACGCCGTCGCCCTGCCCGTCCGCCTCTGAGCCTCGGCTGAACTGCGGGGCGGCCCTGTCCTGCTGGACGGGGCGGGCGGCGATGAAGGATCCTTGACAGCGACTCGTGGGGGGACGGGCGTCGGCCACGCCCACGGGGGCCCTCCCACTGGTGGCGCACTGGGTTGCCGATGCCGGCACCCACTCACCATCGAAAGGAGCGGCCGTGCCCGACCCCCTCACCCAGGACCCGTCCCTGATCGTGCTGGTCGGCGCCGCGGGCAGCGGCAAGAGCACCCTGGCCGGTGCCTGGCCCGCGCACCGCGTCCTGGAGCTGGCGACGTTCCGCGAGCTGATCTGCGACGACGCGCTGCGCCCGGACGCCACCGACGAGGCCGTGCTGATCCTCGGCATGGTCCTGGAGGCGCGCCTCGCCCGGCAGTTGACCACCGTCGTCGACGCCGCCAACACCGATCCCGCGATGCGTGCCCGGCTCCTCGACATCGCCGAGCGGCACCGGGTGCCGGCGACCGCGCTCGTGCTGACCACGCCGCTCGAGGTGTGCCTGGAGCGCAACGCGCTGCGCCCGCCGGAGCTGCGGGTGCCGGACGACGTCGTACGCCGTCAGTACGCGCAGACCGTCGATGCCGTCCCGGTGCTGTCCGCCGAAGGGTTCAGCCATGTCGAGGCGCTCCATGGCGGACTGCTCGACCAGACGTGATCCGGCAGCCTGACCGAGCGGCCCTGACTCAGCGGCCCTGACTCATTGGCTCTGGCTCATTGGCTCTGACCGAGCGGCTTTGACCGAGAGGCCCTGCCCACCCAGCGGTCCTGGCCCCGCCGCCGAGCCCCCTCCGACGTGCACGGACGAAGGGGGCTCGGCGCTTTTGAACATGACATGCCCATGGTGAAACTGATTGATGAGAGATCCCCGGGCGGGCTAAAAAGACATGCCTGTCGACCGGAAGGTTCATGACAGTGCGAGCAGCGGTGGCCGATGTGAGCGGCCATGCGCACCGCTGCCGGGACCGGAGAGAACGGCCACCGAGACCTCGCCGCCGGCACCGACTCCACCGTCATCGGGACCCATGACCTCACCGCCACATACGTCCACGAGAACAGTGAGTACGCCTCATGAGCGCTTCTCCGTCTCCGCATCCGTCCGGCCGCGGCCGCACCCGCAAGCACGCGGCGATGCCCAAGGCCCACACTCTGATCGAGGCGCTGCCTTGGATGGCGCGTCATCACGGCAAGACCGTTGTCATCAAGTTCGGCGGGAACGCGATGGTCAACGATGATCTGAAGGCGGCGTTCGCCGAGGACATCCTCTTCCTGAAGCACGCGGGCCTGAACCCCGTCGTCGTGCACGGTGGCGGCCCGCAGATCAGTGCTCAGCTGGAACGCCTGGGTATGGACAGTGAGTTCAAGGCCGGGCTGCGGGTCACCAATGACGAGACCATGGACGTCGTACGGATGGTCTTGGCTGGTCAGGTGCAGCGTGAGCTGGTGGGTCTGCTGAACGAGCATGGTGGGCATGCGGTCGGGATGACGGGGGAGGATGCCCGGCTGATGACGGCCATCAAGTGCTATGCCGAGGTGGACGGGAAGTCGGTGGACATCGGCCGGGTCGGCGAGGTCGCCGATGTGGATGCCGGTGTGGTGCAGGCGCTCATCGACAACGGTCGTATCCCTGTCATCTCTTCCATCGCGCGTCCGGTGGATGCGAAGGATGCTGCGGGTGGTGGGGTGTTCAACGTCAACGCGGACACCGCTGCGGCGGCTCTTGCTGCCGCGCTGGGTGCGGAGATGTTGATGATCCTCACCGATGTCGAGGGTCTGTACGCGAACTGGCCCCACAGCGAAGAAGTCATCCCCCGTATCACCGCCACCGAACTCGCCGAACTGCTGCCCAGCCTCGCCAGCGGGATGATCCCGAAGATGGAGGGCTGCCTGCACGCCGTGCAGAGGGGGGTGCGCACCGCCCGCGTCATCGACGGCCGGGTCCCGCACTCGATCCTGCTCGAGGCATTCACCGACGAGGGCATCGGCACCATGGTCGTGCCCGATGCCGTCGCGTCAACGGACACGTCCGACTCGTCCGACGAGGGAGCTGCGGCATGAACGACGGTGGCAACGCGCCCCTGACCCGACGGTGGCAGGGCGCCATGATGGACAACTTCGGCACCCCGCGCCTGCCCCTGGTTCGCGGCCAGGGCACCCGGGTCTGGGACGCCGAGGGCAAGGAGTACCTCGACTTCCTCGGCGGCATCGCGGTCAACGCGCTCGGCCACGCCCACCCCGCGATCGTCCAGGCGGTGAGCGAGCAGGTCGCCTCCCTCGGGCACGTCTCCAACTTCTTCATCGCCGAGCCCACCGTGGCCCTCGCCGAGCGACTCGTCGAACTCGCGGGCCGCCGCGGCCGGGTGTACTTCTCCAACTCCGGCGCCGAGGCCAACGAGGCCGTCTTCAAGATCGGCCGCCTCACCGGCCGCCGCCACATGGTCGCCGCCACCGGCGGCTTCCACGGCCGCACCATGGGCGCCCTGTCACTGACCGGACAGCCCGTCAAACAGCGGCCGTTCCAGCCGCTGCCCGGCGACATCAGCTACGTGCCGTACGGGGACATCGAGGCCCTGCGCGCCGTGGTCACCCAGCACACCGCGTTCGTCATCCTGGAGCCGATCCAGGGCGAGAACGGCGTCATCGTGCCGCCGCCCGGCTACCTCACCGCCGCCCGCGAGATCACCGCGGCGACCGGGACCCTGCTGGTCCTCGACGAGGTGCAGACCGGCATCGGGCGCACCGGCCGCTGGTTCGCCGCCGAGGCCGAAGGGGTCGAGGCCGATGTCGTGACCCTCGCCAAGGGCCTGGGCGGGGGCCTGCCCATCGGCGCCACCCTCGCCTTCGGACCGGCCGCCGACCTGCTCACCCCGGGCGCGCACGGCTCCACCTTCAGCGGCAACCCCGTGGTGTGCGCGAGCGCCCTCGCGGTCCTCGACACCATCGAGAGCGCGGGGCTGCTCGGCCACGCGCGCTGGACGGGGGAGCGGCTGCGCCGGGGCATCGAGGCGATCGGCCACCCGCTGGTGCGCGAGGTGCGCGGGGCGGGGCTGCTCGTGGGCATCGCCCTCACCGAGGAGCTCGCGCCGCTGCTGCAGCAAGCGGCCCAGGACGAGGGCCTGTTGGTGAACGCGGCGCTGCCGGACGTCATCCGGCTCGCCCCGCCGCTGATCGTCTCGGACCTGGACGTGGCCGTGTTCCTCGACCGGTTCCGCCGAGCGCTCGACGCCGTGGTGAGCGAGGTCTACGACGCGGCGGCCTGAGCACCGGCCCCGGGCGCCGACCTGACGGCGCCCGGGGCCGGAACATGGACGGCCGTCGGCCGGACGCTGTGCGCGAGGGGGCGCGCGGCGGACCGGCCGGCGGCCGTCCTTTTGTGCGTGGGCGGTCTCCTGAACAAGGCGTGGGGCCGGGCGAGCAGTTGATACGGGCATTCTGGACAGTTGATCCGCAGACAGAAAACCCGAGGACCGGTATTTTCTTGACCTGATCTGGTGCCATGCCGACCCCGGAAGTAACTCCGGACGGAGGGCGTAACCAGCGTGTGAGCGGCCCGGTCCGCTCCGTTCCCGACTGCCCGGTCCTTCCTTCTGTGACCTCTGACAACTCCCTGTATTTGCAGGTCAGTTGGGGGTTATGGAGAGCTTCCCGGACTGACTCGGTCCGGATCGGGGGTGTCATCGGGAGGGGGCGCGAGCCACTGGGAGAGGCCAGGAGCAAGGCTAGAAAAGAAACCCGCTGGCTGGTATTTTTCTTTCAGGTTGAGGCGGCCTCAGGGGGAGCCAGGGACTTGAGAACGAGGCATCGGAAACCGGACCAGCACCTTCCGATACGCCGTTCAACTGACCGAAGCGAACACCTCAACGCCCAGCCATCTCGGCCGCTGCCCATTCCGCACGCTGCTAGAGAACCGGAGTGCAGATGATCTCCCACGGGACCCAGGTCCGAACCGAATCGGTGAACAAAGAAGTGCAGCTGCTGCGCTGGCCCGTGCAGCAGGAGCTGCGCGAGGAGTGCAGGTCCCGAGGGCTGCCCCGGATCCTTGTCGTCGAGGCGGGGCTCGAGGCCCCGGTCTGCGAGGACATCTACGAGGACTGGGTGCGCGCTCCCGTCGCGTCGCCCGACCTCAAGGCCCGCGCCGACGCCCTCGTGCACCGCTACCGCCAGAACCGCCAGCCGAAGCTCGACGAGGACGGCGTGCTGTGGTTCGCGGGCCAGTCGGTGGCCGTCTCGCCCAAGCAGGCGGAGCTCCTCGAACTCCTCGTCGGGCGCTACGGCAAGGTCGTGCCCCGCGAGGCGCTGCGCTTCCAACTCGGCCATGACCAGGGGCCGATGACCCGCAACGCCCTCGACCTGCACGTGATGCGGATCCGGCACCGGATCAGCGTGCTCGGCCTGACCGTGCGCACCGTGTGGGGGCGCGGCTATGTCCTGACCACTCAGGCGCAGGCCGAGATGGCCTCCTCATGACGGTGCGGGGCCTTCTTGTGACTTACCGGTCCACAGCCGTCCGCTGTGGCCGGTTCGGCCGGCGGCCGCGCTGCGGCCGCCGGCATCGCAGATCCTTCCAGGCGTGCTGAAGCGCGCGAGAAGAGGTACAAGTGAGATGACCCGTCAGCCAGGTGTGGTGGGCGAGCAAGCGGAACTCTTGCGTGTCGGCATCGAATCCCTGCAGCGCAGCGACCCTGAACTCGCGGCCCTGCTCGACGCCGAGGTGGGCCAGCAGAAGGCCACGCTGGCGATGATCGCCTCGGCGAGCATCGCGGACCCCTCGGTGCTCGCCGCCGGCGGCGCCGCACTGTCCAACGTCACGGCCGAGGGCTACCCGGGAGCCCGCTACCACCCCGGAGCCCGCCAGTTCGACGAGGTCGAGCGGCTGGCCGTGGCCCGCGCCAAGGAACTGTTCGGCGCGCGTTACGCGAACGTCCAGCCCCACTCGTGCTCCTCGGCCAACCTCGCGGTCCTGGCCGCCCTGATGAAGCCGGGCGACACCCTGTTCGGCCTCGACCTGGACGCGGGTGGCCACCTCACCCACGGGTCGCGGGCCTCGGTGAGCGGTCGCCACTACACGTCCGTGTCGTACGGCCTGGACGAGGCGGGCCACATCGACTACGGACGCCTTGCCGAACTCGCCCTGGAGCACCGGCCCAAGGTGATCATCGCGGGGGTGAGCGCCTATCCGCGCACGGTGGACTTCGAGCGCTTCCGCACCATCGCCGACTCCGTCGGCGCGTATCTGCTCGCGGACATCTCGCACATCGCGGGCCTGGTCGCGGCCGGACAGCACCCGAGCCCGGTCGACGTCGCGCACATCACCACGACCAGCACCTACAAGCAACTGGGCGGCCCGCGCGGCGGGTTGATCCTCAGCGGCCAGGACTTCCAGACGCCAGGACCCGACGGCCGCACCCCGCTGAACCGGCTCATCCAGCGTGCGGTGTTCCCGCAGTCGCAGGGCACCCCGAGCCCGGCGTCCATCGCCGCCAAGGCCCGTGCCTTCGCGGTCGCCGCCGAACCCGCCTTCCAGGAGACGGCCGCGCGGATCGTGGCGAGCGCCTCGGCGCTCAGCGCGGAGCTGCACGCCCTCGGCTACCGGGTCCTGACCGGCGGCACCGACAACCACATGGTGCTCATCGACGCCTCCAACACCGGCCTGAGCGGCGTGGTCGCCGAGCGTGCCCTGGAGGAGTGCGGGATCCTCGCCAACCGCAACCGCATCCCCGGCGACACCAAGCCGCCGCTGGTCACCAGCGGGCTGCGCCTGGGCACCAACATCCTCGCCCAGCGCGGCATGGGCCCCGACCAGATGCACGAGTGCGCCGAGCTGATGCACACCGTCCTGCAGCACACCCACGCGCTGACCGACACCGAGTACCAGATCGACCCTCTGCTGGTCGCCAACGTCCATGAAGAGGTGCGGTGGCTGTGCACGCGGTATCCGCTGCCCGCCGAGCAGTTCGAGGACGCCCAGGCGTCCCTGATCGGAGCCCGCCGATGACATCCGCCAGTCACCAGGACTCCGCGTCCCAGGAGTGGCCGCCCGCTCTCGTGCCGAGCGACCGGCCGCGCCGTCCCGGCACCGCGCCCCGCTGCACCGCCGTCGAACACGCCGCGCTCGACGCGGCGTCCGCGGCCGCGCCGTCCGAGCTCCAGGCCGCCGCCTTCGCCGCGCTCCTGTACCGCTACACCGGCCAGGAGCGCATAGCCCTGGCCCGCCCGGACGGCGAGCTCCGCTTCACCGTCGCCGCGGACGCACCGCTCACCGCCCTGACGGCCGGTCACGGCCCCGCCACCGGCTCCGCCACGGTCGCCTTCGCCTCCGGCCCGGCCGCGGCCCCCGGGGACGGCGCTCCGTACGAGCTCCAACTCGCCGTCAATGGCGAGGAGTTGGTGCTCCACTACGACGGCGGCCTCTTCGATCACACCACCGCGCTGCGCCTGCTCGGCCACTACCGCACCCTCCTCGCCGACGCCCTCGGCGCCCCGGAGCAGGCCGTGGCCCGGCTGCGGCTGCTCACCGACGACGAGCTGCACCGCGTCCTCGTCGAGTGGAACGCCACGCAGACCGAGCTGCCCAACCAGGGCACGCTGCACGAGGCGTTCGAGGCGCGCGCCGACAGCGCCCCGGACGCGATCGCTGTCGTCCACGGCGCGGAGCGGCTCACGTACGCCCAGGTCAACGCGCGCGCCAACCAGTTGGCGCACCACCTGCGCGGCCTCGGCGTCGGCCCGGACGTGCGCGTCGGCCTCTGCCTCGACCGCTCCGCGCAGCTCCTGGTCGCCGAGCTCGCCGTGCTCAAGGCGGGCGGCGCCTATGTGCCGCTGGACCCGGACTATCCCGCCGACCGCATCGCCACCATGGTCGGCGGCACCTCCTGCGCCGTGATGGTCAGCCGCAGCGACCTGACCGCGAACCTGCCCGCGGACCAGGACGGCGGGCGCCCGCTGGTGCTCGTCGACCGCGACGCCGCGACGCTGGCCGCCGGACCCGAGCACAACGTGGGGGCCACCTCCGGCCCCGAACACCTCTGCTACATCATCCATACCTCCGGTTCCACGGGGAAGCCCAAGCCGATCGCGCTGCGCCACCGCGGCGTCCTCAACAACCTCGCCGACCTCAACACCCGCTACGGCGTGGGCCCCGGCGACGCCGTGCTCACCCTGTCGTCGCCCAGCTTCGACATGTCGGTGTACGAGTTCCTCGGCCTGACCCTCGCGGGCGGCACCGCCGTCGTGCCCGAGGCGGCCCGTACCAAGGACCCCTCGCACTGGGTCGAGCTGATCCGCGCCGAGTCCGTCAGCGTGTGGAACTCCGCCCCGGCCCTCCTCGGCCTGCTCACCGACCAGGTGGAGCAGACCGGCGCCGGGCCGCTCGCCTCGCTGCGGCTCGCGCTGCTCGGCGGCGACTGGGTGCCCGTGCCGCTCGCCGACCGGGTCCGGGCCTTCGCGCCGGAGCTGCGGTTCATCGTCATGGGCGGCGCCACCGAGGCGTCGATCCACTCCACGATCTACGAGGTCGAGCGGGTCGACCCGCAGTGGGCGAGCATCCCGTACGGCCGTCCCATGGCCAACCAGCGCGCCTACCTCCTCGACGAGGAGCTGCAGCCGGTGCCGCCCGGCGTCGACGGCGAGCTGTTCCTCGCCGGGACCGGCCTCGCGCGCGGCTACCTCGACCAGCCGGAGAAGACCGCCGAGCGGTTCTTCGAGTGGTCGCACGGGCCGGTGCGGGGCGAGCGCCTCTACCGCACCGGTGACCTCGCCCGGTTCACGCCGGACGGGCTGCTCCTGCTGCAGGGCCGCGCGGACTTCCAGGTGAAGCTGAACGGCCTGCGCGTGGAGCTCGGCGAGATCGAGGCGGTGCTGCGCGCGCACGCCGCCGTGCGGCAGAGCGTCGTCGTCGCCAAGGACGGCAGCCGCCTCGTCGGGTACGTGGTCCCCGAGGACCCCCAAGCGGCCCTCGACACCGACGAGTTGACGCGTCTGGCCGCGGCGAAGCTGCCCGACTACATGGTGCCGTCGGCGATCGTCGTCCTGGACAAGCTGCCGCTCACCCCGAACGGCAAGCTCGACCGGCTCGGCCTGCCCGAGCCGCAGCGCACCGGCGCCCCCTACCGGGCCCCGGCCACGGAGCGCGAGGAGATACTCGCCGCCGTCTTCGCCGAGGTCCTCGGCGTCGAACGCGTCGGCGTCGACGACGACTTCCTGGCCGTCGGCGGCGACTCCATCCGCGCGATCCAGGTCGTCACCCGGGCCCGCGCCCGCGGCCTGGAGGTCAGCCCCCGGCAGATCCTGCAGTCCCGTACGGTCGCCGTGCTCGCCCCCGAGGTCACCGGCACGGACACCACCGCGGCCACCGCCTCCACCGAGCCGCTGCTCACGCCCGACCCGGCGGACCTGGCGGCCTGGCAGGAGCGCTACCCCGGCCTCGCCGACGTCTGGCCGCTGACCGCGCTGCAGTCCGGCATCCTCTTCGAGTCGACGCTGAGCGACAGCGGCTACGACGCGTACCAGATGCAGACCGTCTTCCACCTGACCGGGCCGGTCGACGCCGGGCGGATGCGGGCGGCCGGGCAGGCCCTGCTCGACCGCTACCCGAGCCTGCGCGTCGCCTTCGTGCCGGACTCCGAGGACAACCTGGTGCAGCTCGTCGTCGACGGCGTCGAACTGCCGTGGCAGGAGGTCGACTTGAGCGGCCTCGCCGACGGCGAGCGCGAGGCGGCCTTCACGCGGTTCCTCGCCGAGGACTACGCCGCGCACTTCGACCGCGCGGTGCCGCCCCTGGTGCGCCTCACCCTCGTCCGCGTGGGCGAGGACGCGAGCGAACTCGTCCTGACCACCCACCACGTCCTCATCGACGGCTGGTCCGAGCCGATCCTGCTGCAGGACCTCATCCGCCTGTACGCGGGTGACGGCGAGGCATCGGCGCTGCCGGAGGTGCGCGGCTACCGGGAGTTCCTGGCCTGGCTGGCCCGGCAGGACAAGCAGGTCACCGCGGGCGCCTGGGCCGAGGAGCTCGCCGGGGTCGACGAGCCGACGCTGCTCGCCCCGGCCACGGCGCCCCGCGCGCAGACGACCGACGGGGCGGGCGAGGTCTCGCTCGGCCTGTCCGAGGAGTTCTCGCGCCGCCTGACCGCGCGCGCCTCCGAGCTCGGCGTCACCGTCAACACCCTGGTGCAGGGCGCCTGGGCGGTGCTGCTCGGCGAGCTCACCGGCCGCCGCGACGTGGTGTTCGGCGCGACCGTCTCCGGGCGGCCCGCGACGCTGCCGGGCGTGGAGTCCATGGTCGGGCTCTTCATCAACACCCTTCCTGTGCGGGTGCGTTGCACCCCCGGCGACAGCCTCGCCGACCTGGTGACGGACCTTCAGGGACGGCAGACCGCCCTCCTCGACCACCATCACCACAGCCTCACCGAGATCCACCAGGCCACCGGCCTGGAGACGCTGTTCGACACCCTGGTGGCGTTCCAGTCCTACCCGGTGGACCACGCCGGGATCGCCGAGGCGTCCGCGGCAGCCGGGTTCGAGGTCGCCGGGATCCAGGCGGAGGGCGCGGCGAACTTCCCGCTCGCCCTGATCGTCGAGACCGACCCGCACGTCCAGCTGACCCTGCAGTACCACCAGGGCCGCTTCGGCGAGGGCGTCGTCGAGTCGATCGCCGCCCGCCTCGACGGGGTGCTCGGCCAGTTCGTGGCCGACCCCGCCCGCACGGTGGCCTCGGTCGACGTACTCCTGGACGCCGAACGCGCCCGGCTCGCCGCGCCTGCCGCGGCCGAGGACGCGGGAGACACGCTGCCCGCGCTCTTCGAGCGGCAGGCCGGGGCGGCCCCCGACGCAGTCGCGCTGGTCCTGGCGGAGGGCTCGCTCTCGTACGGGGAGCTCAACGCCCGCGCCAACCGCGTCGCCCGCGCCCTGATCCGGCGCGGCGCGGGCCCGGAGACCGTGGTGGGCATCGCCCTGCCGCGCTCCGCCGAGCTCGCGGTGGCGCTGCTCGGCACCCTCAAGTCCGGTGCCGCGTATGTGCTGCTCGACCCGGCGGCCGAGCAGGAGCGCGACCAGCTGCTCGCCGAGCCGGCCACGGCGGACGTGCTCACCGCGGCGGACGTCGCGGACATCCTGATGCCCGGCGACGGCGCCGACCCCGGCAACCCGGGCGACGCCGACCGCACCGGGCCGCTGCGCCCCGGTCACCTGGCGGCCCTGCGCCGGCCGGGCACGGCCGACGGCGCTCCGGGCAAGGTGGCGCTCAGCCACCGGACCCTGGCCGCCGAGGCGGTGCGGTTCGCGGGCAGCGTGGGCCTCACGGCCGGGACGCGGCTGCTCGCGGCCTCCCCTGGCGCCGACGCGCTCGCCCTCGAACTGCTCGCCGCGGTGAGCGCGGGCAGCAGCGCCGAGGTGCTCCAGGACGCCAAGTCCCTGTCGGACAGCGGAGGTTGGAGCGGCGATGTGATCAGCACGGTCGCCCCGTACCTGGCGGACCTGCTGAACAAGTCCACCGCACCGCTGCGGGCGGGCACGGTGGCGGTCACCGGCGACGTGCTGCTCGGCTCGCTTGCCGGGCGCGTGCGGCAGGCCGTGCCGGGGGCGCGCGTGGTCCATGTGTACGGCCCGGCCGGTACGGTGCGCGGCGCCGCGTACGACGCGACGGACGCCACCGGCGACGGCCGCCTGCCGCTCGCCGCCTCGGCCGCCGACTCCGGCGCCTACGTCCTGAACCCGGCGCTGCGGCCGGTGCCCGACGGCGTCACCGGCACGCTGTACGTCGCCGGGGACGTGGCCCGCGGCTACCAGGACGAGCCGGGCGCGAGCGCCGGGCGGTTCGTCGCCGACCCGTACGGGCCCGCCGGGTCCCGGATGTACCGCACCGGCGACCTGGCCCGCATCGGCGCCGACGGCTCCCTGGAGTACGTCGGCCAGGGCGGCGACCTGCCGCGCATCCGCGGCCATCGGGTCCGCGCGGGCGACGTCGAGGCGGTCCTCGCGGCCCACCCGGACGTCGCGCAGGCCGTGGTCCGCGCCCAGGAGGGCGACGGCGGCGGCGTGCAACTCGTGGGCTACGTCGTGCCGTTGCCCGCCGCCGGGGAGCTGGACACCGATGCCGTACGGGCCTTCGCGGCCGGGCGGCTGCCCGAGTACCTGGTGCCCGCCTCGGTCGTGGCGCTCGCGGAGCTGCCGCTCACGGCGGACGGCACCGTCGATGCGGCGGCCGTCACGGAGTCCGGCGGCGACGACGCGGGCGGCTACCGCAAGGGCCGCACCCCGCAGGAAGAGGCGCTGTGCGAGCTGTTCGCGGAGGTGCTCGGCGTGGAACGCGTCGGCATCGACGACAACATCTTCGCGCTGGGCTGCAACTCGCTGAAGGCCACCCGCATCATCGGCCGGATGCGCCGCACCCTGCAGCTGGAGGCGTCCATCCGCCTGCTCTTCCAGCACGCGACGATCGCCGAGCTCTCCGGCCACCTCAAGGCCGCCAAGAGCCGCCCGAGCCTCGGCCGGGCGCGGGACGGTGCGGGGCCGGTGCGCGCCGCGGCCAGGGAGTAGGGAGCACGGCGTTGAGGAGTTGAGGAATTGAGGAGTTAAGGAACAGGGGCGGCACGGGACGGGCCGGTGCGCGTGAGTGGTCGACGCGCCCCGGCCCGTCCTGCCGTCAGCGGCTGAACAGGTGCTCGGGCAGCGGGCGCACGACGGGGCCGGCCGGCCCGGGGAAGGGCGACTTGAACTCGGCGTGGTCCGGGGTCAGGGAGCGCAGCGCCCCGGGCGTGACCACGCAGGGCAGCACGAGGTCCCAGAACCCGCTGATCCGGTGGGCGGAGAGCCAGTCGGTGTTCCTGCGGCCGAGCCGCTCGAAGCCGGTGGCCACCGCCATCACGACGGTCACCACGTCCTGCTGGGAGACGTGCGCGGCGAGCTGGCCCTCGGCGTCGGCCCGGTGCACCAGGCGCCGGACGCAGCCCTGCCACTCCCCGCGCAGATTCAGCGCGGAGTCGTGCGCGTCGTCACCGCTCAGCTGGAGCCCGGCGCGCGGCACGACGTCCTCGCGCAGCAGCCGGCCCAGGGCGTGCGTGGTGCGGATCAGCCGCTGCAGGGCGGTCCCGCCCGGCAGTTGGGCCGCCCGCGCCGTGCGGCGCAGGGCCACGGCCGCCGTCTCCTCGACCGCGGCGGCCACCGCCGCCTTGTGCTCGAAGTGGAAGTGCAGCGCACCGGCGCTGACCCCTGCGCCCGCGCTGATGTCCGCGAGGCGTGCCTGGATGAATCCGTGGCGCTCGAACTCCTCGGCCGCGGTGCGGACGAGTGAGCGGCGGGTGCGCACGGCGCGTTCCTGCTTCAACACCGGAGGCTCCTCGGGTGGCGGTCTCCCGTGCCCGGGCCGCGCCTCGGTCTGCCGGGACGGTTCGGACGGCCGACCGCACCCGGGGGATGGTGCGGCCGACCGTTCTTGCGAACACTGTACGGCCTTTCGTACGTCGTGCGCAAGAGCGCACGACGTACGGTCTGGCAAACCAGGAAACCGGTATGTTTTGATCATCTCGCTACCGGCACAGGGTGCCCCGTTTCCGCGCGGTCGACCCCTGTTCTGTGTGGTCGCACCAGCTCCCGCAGCCGTGTTCCCCGTCCCCCGGGCGCGGCTGCGGGCGATTTCTCCTGGTCCGAGGGCCGGGCGTGCACGGCGCGCGAGCCGCGCGAAACAGGCCACAAAGGGCTCGAAAAAAAACCCGCGCACTGGTATTTTTCGTGGACGGGTTGCTACGGCCCTGGCCGACTGGCCTTGAACCGCGGGGGAGGGTGAGTGATGAGTCTCGATCTGGTTCCAGCCACGTCCGCGACCGTGACCGCCGAGTGCGGCGCCCCGGCCGCCGGGGGGTGCGCCACGGTGGCGCTGGACGCGCTGCTGCCCGCCGACTCGCCGCGGGTCGACGGCGAGAACCCCGAACACGTCCGTGCGCTCGCGCAGTTGGAGCGCGCGCTGCCGCCGATCCTGGTGCACCGCGCGACCATGCGCGTCGTCGACGGCATGCACCGGCTGCGCGCCGCACGGCTGCGCGGGGACGAGTCCATCGAGGCCGAGTTCTTCGAGGGCGGCGAGGAGGACGTCTTCGCCCTCGCGGTGCGGCTGAACGTGGACAGCGGGCTGCCGCTGTCGCAGGCCGACCGCACGGCCGCCACCACCCGCATCCTGCGGGCCCACCTCACCTGGTCGGACCGGCGCATCGGCGCCATCACCGGCCTGGCCGCCAGCACCGTCGCCGCGATCCGGCGCCGTTCGACCGGCGGAAGCGAGCAGTCGAACGCACGAGTGGGGCGTGACGGCAGGGTGCGGCCGCTGCGGGCGGCCGACGGGCGCCGCCGCGCCGGCCAGATCATCGCCGCCGACCCCGGTGCGTCGCTGCGCGAGATCGCCGGGCGGGCCGGCATCGCCCCCGCGACCGCCAAGGACGTACGGGACCGGATCCGGCAGGGACTCGACCCCGTCCCGACGCGCTGCCACACCCCCAAGGAGCGGCTGCCCGCCACGGCGGCCCGCAGGCCGGTGGAGCGGGACATCCCCCGCGCCCCCGCCTCCGTCGCCGCCGCGCTCGGCCCGCTCCTGCCGAACATGCGCAAGGACCCCTCGCTGCGCACCGACGCCGGGCGGCTGCTGCTGCAGATGCTCAGCCTCCACTCCATCGGCGACGAGGCGAAGTGGCGCCGGCTCGCGCAGAGCGTGCCCGGCCACCGCACCGCCGTGCTCGTCCAGGCCGCGCGGCGCTGCGCCGATCACTGGCTGCGGTTCGCCAACGAGCTGGAGACGCGACGTATGTGACCACCTTTCCGACGGCCGGTGGGCTGCCGCGAGAAGGCGGCGGAACCTTTTTGCACACGTGCCACCCGAGTTGATCGTCACCCCCGTGAAATCCGGTTCATGAATTCACCGGACGGGCGTTTTTTCCGCAGGCGAACTTCCGTGAGGCAATTCGCTTTTCGCATTCGTAAGAACCTGATTATGAGGTGTGAGCGCATGACCGTGGACAGCGCGGACCTGGTCGCCGAGACCCCCTGGATATGGCGGGCCAGGCGCCCCGAAGCCCGCCATCGCCTGATCTGCTTCCCGCACGCGGGCGCCGGTGCGGGCGCCTATGCCGAGTGGGCCGAACTGGTCCCGTCCGACATCGAGTTGGCGGCCGTGCAGCTGCCCGGCCGGCAGAACCGGATCGCCGAGGACCCGGCCACCAAGGTCGCCCCGCTGGTGAAGGTGCTCGCCCAGGCGCTGCGCCCCGTGTTCGACGGGCCGTTCTCGTTCTTCGGGCACTCCGGCGGCGCGATCCTCGCCTACGAGGTCGCCAAGGCCCTGCACGCCAAGGGCGGCCCGCAGCCGGCGCACCTGTTCCTGTCCGCCCAGCCCGCGCCCGGCACCCTGCACCGCGTCCGGCGCCTGCACGACCTCACCGACGAGGAGCTGACCGCCGAGGTCGTCTCGCTCGGCGGCATCGAGCAGGAGATCGCCGACGACGAGGACGTCATGGAGTCGCTCCTGGAGACCCTGCGGGCCGACTTCACGCTGTGGGAGAACCACACGGTCGCCGCGGGCGCCCCGCTCGACAGCCCCATCACCGTGATCAGCGGCGACGACGACCCGCGCGCCCCCCTCGACACCCTGCAGGGCTGGGGCGAGCTCACCAACGCCTCCTTCGACCTGCGCCTGTTCGACGGCGGGCACTTCTACTTCCTCGGCCAGGCCGCCGAGCTGGTCGACTTCATCAGCCGGACGCTGCCGGCGCCGCAGACGGCAGGGAGCAAGTGATGGCGATGTCCGAAGCGTACGAATCGCTCGACCAGGCCCGGGTGCAGGGGCTCGCGGCGCGGGCCCGCACCGTGCCGGGGGTCCGTGAGGCCGTGGCCGTCGTGCGCCAGGGCGCCCGCGCCGCGGCCCCCGCCCCCGCCGCCGAGGAGGCGCTTCCCGCCGCCCCCGCCCCGCAGGCCGCCCCGGCCAAGGACACGGCGCCGGTCGCGCGCGTCCGTACCGACGCGCCGTCCTCCAAGATCGACGGCGGCGAGCTGCGCATCCCCGAGGGCGCGCCCGTCACCCTGCAGGCCGCGCTGAAGGAAGCCGCCGAACTCGCCCCGGAGAAGGGCACCATCTATCTGCGCGCGGGCAGCGAGCCCGACATGCAGACCTATCCCGAGCTGCTCGCCGAGGCCCAGCGGGTCCTCGGCGGACTGCGGAGTGCGGGCCTGGAGCCCGGGGACGCGGCGCTGTTCCAGTTCGACGACCACCGCGCCTACATGACCGCCTTCTGGGCGTGCATCCTCGGCGGGTTCGTGCCCACCCCGGTCGCCGTCGCCACCACCTACGCCGCGCCCAACGAGTCCAACCGCAAGCTGCGCGGCGCCTGGGACCTGCTCGACCACCCCGTCGTGCTCACCGACGAGGCGACCGCGCCCGCGCTCACCGAGGTCCGCGAGCTGTGGGGCGAGTCGACGGTGCGCATCCTCACCGTCGAGCAGCTCCTGGAGCACGAGCCCGACACCGACTGGTACGCGACCACGGCGGACACCCCGGTCATCAACCTGCTCACCTCGGGCAGCACCGGCATGCCCAAGTGCGTCCAGCACGCCAACCACTCGGTGGCGCACCGCGCGTGGGCCGTCGCCCAGGGCCGGGGCTACACGTCCGACGACGTCAGCCTCATCTGGATGCCGCTGGACCACGTCACGATGGTCTACTTCAACGTCCGCGACATGTTCCTGCGCTGCCTGCACGTCAACGGCCGCATCAACGACGTGCTCGGCGACCCGCTGCGCTGGCTCGACTGGCTCGACCAGTACGGGGCCACCAACACCTGGGCGCCCAACTTCGCGTTCAACCTCGTCAACGAGTACGCGGAGGAGATCGGCAAGCGCTCCTGGGACCTCTCCCACGTCAAGGAGCTCGACAACGCGGGCGAGCCGGTCATCGCCGCCACCAGCCACCGCTTCGCCGAACTCCTCGCCCCGCACGGCCTGCCCGCCGACGCCGTCATGCCGGTGTGGGGCATGTCGGAGACCTGCTCGGGCGTCACCTACGCCACCCAGAACCGCGACGACCACACCGCGGGCACCGTCGTCGTCGCCCCGTCCTCCTTCGAGGGCGAGCTGCGCATCCTCGACCAGTCGAGCCTGGGCGGCCCGGACGCGGTGTCCTTCTCCACCGTCGGCAGGCCGATCCCCGGCGTGACCATCCGCGTCGTCGACGACAAGGGCAACCTGCTGCCCCAGGGCCGCATCGGCGAGCTGCAGATCCGCGGCGTCACGATCATGACCGGCTACTACGGCAACGCCGAGGCCAACCGCGAGTCGTTCACCGCCGACGGCTGGTTCCGCACCGGCGACCTCGCCTTCGTCCACGACGGCGAACTGGTGATCGCGGGCCGCAAGAAGGACCAGATCATCGTGCGCGGCGCCAACTTCGTCGCCCACGAGCTGGAGAGCCTGGTCGAGCAGGTCGACGGGGTCCGCGTCACCTTCTCCGCGGCCGCCGGGGTCAGCGAGCCCGGCGAGGGCTCCGACCGGCTCGTGATCTTCTTCGTGCCGGCCCGCTGGGACCAGGCGTCGCTCGACCAGACCTTCCAGGACGTGCGCGCCACCCTCGTACGGGAAGCGGGTATCGCCCCCGACCTGCTCGTGCCGGTCGCCGAGGCCGACTTCCCCAAGACCGCGAGCGGCAAGATCCAGCGAGCCGCCCTGGTGAAGGCCCTCAAGGCCGGGGAGTTCGACGACCAGATCCAGAAGGACACGGAGCCGGAGGCCGAAACCGCCCCGCCCACCTGGTACTTCGAGCGCCAGTGGGCCCAGCTGCCCGACGCCGTCGCGCGCACCGCCGACGGCCAGACCCGGCTCCACTTCGACACCGACTGCGGCCCCCGCGTCGTCTTCGCCGAGGCGGAGCACCTGCCGCTGCTCGGCCTCGCCGACGAGCAGGTCGTCGTGGTCGGCCGGGGCGAGGCGTTCGCCGAGCAGGAGCCCGACCACTACCGGGTCGTGCCGGGCGACGCCGACCATGTGCGCCGGGTCCTCGCCGAGGTCACCGCCATCTACGGGCGCCTGCACTCCGTCGTGTTCGCCTGGAGCCTGCCCGGGTCCGACGGCTCCGACGGCACCGCGCCCGCCGACCGGCTCGAGGCCACCAGCAAGGAGGTCACCGCCGTCATCCAGGCCCTCGCCGACGGCACCTACGGCCACCCGCTGCTGCTCGTCCTCACCCGGGGAGCCGTCCACGTCCAGGACGGCGACACCCTGGACCTGGGCACCTGCGCCCTGCCCGGCCTGATCCGCACCGCCGTCGCCGAGCTGCCCAAGGAGACCATCCGCCAGCTCGACCTGCCCGCCGCCACCGACCAGTGGTCCGCCGCCCTCCGCGCCGAACTGGCCGACCCCACCCACTCCGGAGTGGTCGCCGCCCGTTCCGGCAAGCGCTGGCAGCCGCGGCTTCGCCCGGTCGACGAGGCCGACGCGAACGGCGCCTCGCCCGTGAAGACCGGCGGCCTGTACCTGGTCACCGGCGGACTCGGCGGCATCGCCAGCGACCTGGCCGGCTACCTCCTCGCCAGCTACGGACTGAGCATGCTCCTGGTGGGCCGCTCCGAGCCGCAGGGCGAGAAGGCCGAACGGCTCGCGGACCTCTCCGACTTCGGGTCCGTGCTCTACCGGCGGCTCGACGTCGCCGACGCCGACGCCCTTCAGGCCGCGGTCGCCGAGGCCGAGGAGCACTTCGGCCGGAGCCTGGACGGCGTGCTGCACCTGGCGGCCGCCGACCCCACCTCGCAGTGGAAGAACCTCGAGGACCACGCGCTGGTCCGCGAGACGCACGACACCTTCGTCGACCTGTACCACGCGCGGGTGCGCGGCACCCTCGCCGTCGGCCGGGTCCTGGAGGACAGGCCGGACGCCTCGCTCGTCCTGTTCGGGTCGGTCAACGGCGAGTTCGGCGGCCACTCCTTCGGCGCCTACTCGGCGGCCAGCGCCTTCCTGGTGGGCTTCGCCGACCACTGGCGCCACGACCGCGGCCGCGACGTGCAGTGCCTGGCCTGGTCCATGTGGACCGGCGTCGGCGTCAACAAGAGCCAGTCCGCCGAGCCGGCACGGCTGCGCGGCTACCGGGCCATCGACCCCGAGACCGGACTGCGGCTCTTCCTCACCGCGGCGGGTCTGGAGCAGCACTACCTGATGGTCGGGCTCGACCCCGAGAACCCGCAGATCCAGGCCGAGTTGGCGCCCGGCGAGCTGAGCGCCCGCGAGGTCGTGCTCGCCTACACCGCCGACGGCATCGACCCCAAGACGGTGCAGACCGCCCTGGGCGACGCGCTGACCGGCATCCCCGTACCGGTGCGTCTGGTGGAGGTGACCCGCATCCCCACCGATGCGAACGGCGCCGTCGACACCACGCAGCTCCTCATCGACGCCAGCCCCAAGCGGGCCGGTGCCCGCAAGGAGCACGTGGCGCCCGAGGGCGCGGTGGAGCAGGCCATCGCCGGGATCTGGACCGACGTCCTCAACCAGCCGACCATCGGCCGCGACGACTCCTTCTTCGACGTGGGCGGCAACTCGCTGCGCGCCACCCGCCTGCTGGCGCGCATCACCGACACCTTCGGGGTGCGGCTGACCACCAACGAGTTGTACGAGACGCCGACGGTCGCCGGGATCGCCGAGGCCCTCGCCGCGGCCGGTGCCGCCGCCGGGGGAGTGCCGGAGACCGAGGTGGTCGCCGCCGGCTGACCACGGCTCCGGCCGGCCCGCGGTGCGAAGGCCGCGGGCCGGCCGGGGAATCCGGAAAGAGAAAGTCCCGGCGACATTTCGGCTCGGTTATCCGGGCAAATTTTCAGCCATTCTGAGCGGTCGTCGCGATCAACCGCACGGTCAGCGATCCGATATCCATCGAGCAAACAACTGTCCATTTTTCGTTGCCACTTGAACGCATTGTGAGGCGATCGAAGCGCTGCTTATCGTCCAGATGTTCCTTGTTTTTCAAGCACCCGAAACCCCCCGATAGGAGCAGGACGTTGACGCGTGACGCCTTCACATCGGACCTGGACGCCCGGCAGTGGCCCTCGGTGCTGCTGCCCACGGACCGCCCGCGCACCGCGGACAGACCGGCGGGGCCGACGGCCGTGGAGCGCGTACCGCTGGAGCTGCCGCTGCCCGCCGCCGGGATCGGCCGCGAGGACCTGCTGCTCGCCGGGTTCGCCGCGCTGCTGCACCGCTACACCGGACAGGACCTGGTCGCCTTCGTCCGTACCGGCGGCACGGGCCACGCCGGCCAGGTGCGCCACGAGGTGACCGGCACCGCCACGCTGCGGGAGCTCGCCGAGGCGGCGACCGTCGCGCCCGTCGCCGAACCGGGGCCCGTCTCGCTGCACTTCGCCGCGGCCGGCGAGGACACCGCCGTGCCCACCGACCGTGAGATCCACCTCGTCGTGCGGGCCGTCACCGACGGACCCGGCGCGCTGGAACTCCACTACGACGCCGAGCTGTTCGGGCAGCACACCGCCGCACGGCTGCTCGCCCACTACACGACGCTCCTCGAGGACGCCGTGCGCGACCCCGGCCGCGACGTCGCCCACCTGAAGCTCCTCACCGGCGCCGAGCTGCACCGCCAGCTGGTCGAGTGGAACGACACCCACGCCGACGTCGACCACGGCGTGCTCCTGCACGAGGCGTTCCAGGCGCGGGTCGCCGAGGCGCCCGACGCGATCGCCTACGTCCACGACGGCGTCCGCACCACCTACCGCGAGCTCAACGAGCGCGCCAACCGGCTCGCCCACCGGCTGCGCTCCCTCGGGGTCGGCCCCGACACCCGCGTCGGGCTGCTCCTGGAGCGCTCCCCCGAACTCGTCATCGGCATCTGGGCCACCCTCAAGGCGGGCGGCGCCTATGTGCCGCTGGACCCCGAGTACCCGGCCGAGCGGATCGCGTCGATGGTCGAGGGCACCCGGTGCGCGGTCACCATCAGCCGCCGCGACCTGGTGGACGGCGCCGACGGCGGCGGCATGCTGTTCCTGGAGCGCGAGCGGGACGTGTGCGCCGACTGGCCCGCGCACGACCCCGAGATCAACGCCGAGCCGCACCACCTCTGCTACATCATCCACACCTCCGGCTCGACGGGGCGTCCCAAGCCGATCGCCCTGCACCACCGGGGCGTGATGAACAACCTCATCGACGTCAACGGCCAGTTCGGCACCGGCCGCGGCGACGCCGTCCTGACCCTGTCGTCGCCCAGCTTCGACCTGTCCTGCCTGGACTACCTGGGGCTCTTCGTCGCCGGTGCCACCCTGCTGATCCCGTCGGCCGCGCGCGTCAAGGACCCCTCGCACTGGGTCGAACTGGTGCGCGCTGAGAACGCCACGCTGTGGAACTCGGCGCCCGCCCTCCTGGAGCTGTTCGTCGACAACCTCGAACAGACCGGCTCCGGGCCCGTCACCTCCCTCCGCAACATCATCAGCGGCGGCGACTGGATGCCGGTGCCGCTGCCCGACCGGGTCCGCTCCCATCTGCCCAACCTGGACAGGTTCCTGGTGTGCGGCGGCGCCGCCGAGGCGTCCATCTACACCACGCTGTACGACATCCGCGAGGTCGACCCGGCGTGGTCGAGCATCCCGTACGGCGTCGCGATGATGAACCAGCACCTGTACGTCCTCGACGACAACCTGCAGCCCGTGCCGCCCGGCGTCACCGGCGAGCTGTGCCTCGGCGGCATCGGCGTCGCCCGCGAGTACCTCGACCGGCCCGACCTGACCGGGCCCCGGTTCGTGGAGTGGAGCCACAGCTGGGAGGGCGGCGAGGTCCGCGACCGTATCTACCGCACCGGCGACATGGCCCGCTGGTTCAACGACGGCCGCGACGGCCTCGTGGAGTTCCTGGGCCGCCGCGACTTCCAGGTCAAGATCAACGGGCACCGGGTGGAGCTCGGCGAGATCGAGACCGTGCTGCGCTCGCACCCCACCGTGCAGGCCACGGCCGTCACCGCGCACGCCGGCAAGCTGGTCGGCTACGTCGTCGCCGAGGACGGCCAGGTGGCCGACCCCGCCGAACTGACCGCGCTCGCCGCGCAGAAGCTGCCCGCGTTCATGGTCCCCTCGACCGTGCTGGTCCTCGACCAGCTGCCGCTCACCCCCAACGGCAAGGTCGACCGCAAGAACCTGCCCGAGCCGCAGGCCGCGGAGACGGGCGCCTACCGGGCCCCCTCCACCGCCGAGGAGACCACCCTGTGCGCCGTCTTCGCCGACGTCCTCGACGTCGAACGGGTCGGCCTCGACGACGACTTCCTCGCGCTCGGCGGCGACAGCATCCGCGCCGTGCGCGTCGTCACCCGCGCCCGGGTCCAGGGTCTTGAGGTCACTGCCCGGGAGGTCCTGCAGTCCCGCACCGTCGCCGAGCTCGCCCCCCTCGCCCGGCACGCCGAAACGAGCGCGCCCACCGGAGCCGACGCCGCCACCACCGGACCGCTGCTCACTCCCGGCGACGACCTCGCCGCCCGCTACCCGGGCCTCGCCGACGTCTGGCCGCTGACCCCGATGCAGTCCGGGATGCTCTTCGAGTCGCAGATGAGCGACGCGCACTTCGACGCCTACCACGTCCAGACCGTCTTCCGGTTCGACGGACCCGTCGACCCGGCCCGGATGCGCGCCGCCGGGCAGGCCCTGCTCGACCGGCACACCGCCCTGCGCACCGCGTTCGTCACCGGCGACGACGACCGGCTCGTCCAACTCGTCCTCGACGGCGTCCAGTTGCCCTGGCACGACCTCGACGTCAGCGGCCTCGACGAGCAGGAGCGCGAGCGGACGGTCGCCGCGTACCTCGCCGACGACCACAACCGCCACTTCGACCAGACCACGCCGCCGCTGCTGCGCCTGACCCTCGTCAAGCGGGCGGCCGACTGCTTCGACCTGGTCCTGACCATCCACCACGCCCTGTTCGACGGCTGGTCCGAGCCGCTGCTCCTGCTCGACCTGCTGCGCCTGTACGCCGCCGACGGCGACGGCGCCGCGCTGCCCGCACCGCGCGGCTTCCGCGACTACCTCGCCTGGCTGACCGGCCAGGACCGCGAGGAGTCGGCCCGCGCCTGGGCCGAGGAACTCGCCGGGGTCGACGAGGCCACCCGCATCGCCCCGCACGCCAAGCCCGCCGCCGACACCAGCGTCTACGGCGAGGTCACCGTCGCGCTGCCCGCCGACGAGGCCCGCCTGCTGCAGCAGCGCGGCGCCGAACTCGGCGTCACCGTCAACACGTTGGCACAGGGCGCCTGGGCGCTGCTGCTCGGCGAGCTCACCGGCCGCGACGACGTCGTCTTCGGCGCCACCGTCGCCGGGCGGCCCGCCGGTCTGATCGGCGTCGAGTCGATGGTCGGCCTGTTCATCAACACCGTGCCCGTACGGGTGCGGTACGCGGCCGACGACACCGTCGCCGACGTGCTGACCGGACTGCAGGCCCGGCAGACCGCGCTGCTCGACCACCACCACCACAGCCTCAGCGACCTCCACGAGGCGCTCGGCGTGGACGCCCTGTTCGACACGATGGTGGTCTTCCAGTCGTACCCGATCGACCGCAGCGAACTGGACCGGGCGGGCGAGGCGGCCGGCATCACCCTCGCCGGACGCACCGAGACCAGCGGCAGCAACTACCCGCTGACCCTCATCGTCACCTCCGACCCCGACCTCGGCTTCACCCTCCAGTACCAGCCGCACCTGTTCGCCGAGCGCGCCGCGGCCGACATCGCCGAGCGGTACCTGGCGGTGCTGCGCGCCCTCGTCGCCGACACCGGCAAGACCGTCGCCTCCGTCGGCGTCCTGCCGCGGCCCGCGCCCCAGCAGACACCGGCGCTGCCCGCGACCACCGTCCCGGCGCTGTTCGCGCAGCACGTGGCGGCCCTGCCGGACACCGAGGTCGTCGTCGGCGGCACGACGTGGACGTACGCGGAGCTCGACGCGCGCGCCAACCGCGTCGCCCACCGCCTCATCGCCGACGGCATCGGCGCCGGGGCACTCGTCGGGATCGACCTCGGCGCGGACCACTCGGACCTGCTGCCGGCCGTGCTCGGCGTCCTCAAGTCCGGTGCCGCGTACACCCTGAGCGACCCGGCCGGGCACGGCCCGCAGGGCCCGGCCCCCGCCCTGGTCCTGACCGGCGCCGACACCGCCGACTCCACCCCCGACACCGCCCCCGCCGACCTGTCCGGCCGGGCCGGGGCCGCGGCGCAGGTGACGTACGCGGACGGCGAGCGCGTCGAGGTCACGCACGGCGGCCTCGTCACCGCCGCCCTCGACACGGCCCGCACCGCGGGCGTCGGACCCGGCTCCCGCACCCTCGTCCTGCTCGCCGGCGACGCCGACGCCACGGTGCGCGCGGCCCTGGTCGCGCTGTGCACGGGCGCGAGCGTGGAGATCGGCTCGAAGGAGGTGGGGGAGTGGCGCGGCGACGTCGTCACCACCACCCCGGCGCTCCTGGCCGACCTGCTGATCCACGAGGTCGGGGCGCCGACGGCCGGCACGGTCGTGCTGACCGGCGCCGTGCCCACCGGATCCCTGGTGCGCCGCGCCCGCGGCGCACTGCCCGGCGCCCGGATCGTCACCGTGTACGGCACGGCCGACGCGCCCGCCGCGCTCACCCACGTCGTCCCGGCCGACCAGGACTGGACCGGCGTCGGGGCGGTGCCGCTCGGCAGGCCGCAGTCGGCGGTCTGGCGCGCCCATGTGCTCGCGCCGGGGCTGCGGCCCGTACCGGACGGTGTCGCGGGATCGCTGTACCTCGCGGGGCCGCTCGCCGCGGACACCCCGAACACCGTCGAGGACCCGTTCACGCCGGGGTCGCGGATGGTGCGCACCCCTGTGATCGCGCGCCTGGACTCCGCGGGCCGGGTCGTCGCCCTCGGGACCGCCGGGCCGCGGCTCATGGTGCGCGGCCGCCCCGTGTACGCCGCCGAGATCGAGGACACCCTCGCCGCCCACCCGGACGTGGCACAGGCGGCGGTCGTCGTCGACCCGGCCGCGCCGCAGGGTGCCCGCCTCGTCGCGTACGTCGTCCCGGACGGGACCGGCGCCGCCGGGGAGGGCCAACTGGCCGACGGACTCAGGGAGTTCGTGGCCCGGCTGCTGCCGGCGGCGTCCGTCCCCGAGGCGTTCGTCACCGTGCCGCGGCTGCCACTGACCCCGGCCGGACTCATCGACCCCACCGCACTGCCCGCCTCGGGCACGGACCCCGAGGGCGCCAAGGCCCCGGCGGGCCGTGCACCGCGCACCGACCGCGAACGGGACCTGTGCGCCCTCTTCGCGGAGGTGCTCGGCATCGACGCGATCAGCATCGACGACGACTTCTTCGCGCTCGGCGTGAACTCGCTGAAGGCGACCCGCATCAAGGGCCGCATCCGGCGCACGCTCGGGCTCGACGTCACGATGCGCACCCTTTTCCAGCATTCCACCATCGCCGACCTGTCGGACCGACTGGACAGCGCGGGGGGGACCGGCCGGCCGAGCGCCGCCAGGCCACGACTGCGCAAGATGAACAAGGAGTAGTCCCAAGTGATCCCGTTGTCATTCGCTCAGCGCCGACTGTGGTTCATCGACAAGTTCGAAGGTCCATCGGCGACGTACAACGTGCCTCTCGCGCTGTGGTTGACCGGCGACCTGAACACTCAGGCCCTGGCGGCGGCGATCCAGGATCTGGTGGACCGCCACGAGAGCCTGCGGACGCTGCTGGTCGAGGAGCAGGGCGTGCCGTACCAGGACATCCTGGAGCCCGCCGCCGCCCGGATCGACGTGCCCGTCGTGGACGTCGACCCCGGCGACGTGCAGGCGGCGATACGCGAGACGGTGTCCTACGCGTTCGCCCTGGACGCCGAGATACCGATCCGCGCCCGCATATTGCGGCACGCTCCGGACGAGCACGTCCTCGTGCTCCTCTTCCACCACATCGCCGCCGACGGCGAGTCGGGCCTGCCGCTGCTGAACGACCTGACGCTCGCCTACACGGCGCGCGCCGCCGGGCAGGAGCCGGACTTCCCCGAACTGCCGGTGCAGTACTCGGACTACACGCTGTGGCAACGGGATCTGCTGGGTGACGAATCCGACCCGGAGAGCGTCATCTCCACCCAGCTCGACTACTGGCGCGACGAGCTCGCCGACATGTCGCAGCCGCTGGCGCTGCCCACCGACCGGATCCGTCCGGCGGTGGCCAGCCACCGCGGTGACACCGTCGAGTTCCACATCGCGCCCGAACTGCTGGCCAGGGCCGAGGAGATGGCCGGTGAGCGCGGCCTGACGATGTCGATGATGCTGCAGTCCGTGCTCGCGGTGCTGCTCAGCCGCCTCGGCGCGGGCGACGACATCCCGATCGGCGCCCCGATCGCGGGCCGCACCGACGAGGACCTCGCCGAACTCGTCGGCTTCTTCGTCAACACCTGGGTCCTGCGCGTGCAGATGGCCGACAACCCGACCTTCGAGGAAGTCCTGGAACAGGTCGGGGACAAGGCCCTGGCCGCCTACGACAACCAGGACGCGCCCTTCGAGCGCCTGGTGGAGATCCTCAACCCGGACCGCTCCACCGCGTACAACCCGCTGTTCCAGGTCCTGTTCGCCTGGCAGAACATCGGGCGGCCCGAGGTGGAGCTGCCGGGTCTGGAGGCGCGTCTGGAGTTCGACCAGCTCGACACCAAGACCGCCAAGTTCGACCTCGAGTTCAACATCGCCCCGGCCCACGACGGGCCGGGCGCCCGCGGCACCGTCGAGTACGCCCTTGACCTGTTCGACCGCGACACGGCCGCCGCGATCGGCGCCCGCTACGTGCGCGTCCTGGAGCAGGTCACCGCCGACCCGTCGATCGCGATCGGCTCGATCGACGTCCTGGACGACGCCGAGCGCGAGCGCCTCGTGCACGGCCTGAACGCCACGGCGCAGCCCACCCCCGACCTCACCCTCGCCGGGCTCTTCGAGCGGCAGGTCACCGCCACCCCGGACGCCGTCGCCCTCGAATCCGGCGACGTGTCCCTGACGTACGCGGAGCTGAACGCGCGCGCCAACCGGCTCGCCCGTGAACTCGTCGGACGCGGCGTCGGCCCCGACCGGCTCGTGGCCCTGTCGCTGCCGCGCTCCGCCGAGCTGGTCACCGGCATGCTCGCCGTGCTGAAGGCGGGCGGCGCCTATCTGCCGATCGACCCCAAGTACCCGAGCCACCGCCTCGCGTACATCCTGGAGCACTCCGCGCCGCAGCTGATCCTCACCGACTCCGAGACGGTGTCGGTGCTGCCCGAGACCGAGCTGCCCGCCGTCTTCGTCGACCAGCTGGACCTGGACTCCGGCGACGCCACCGACCTTGCCGACACCGATCGGACCGGGGCGCTGCGGCCGGACGACCTTGCCTATGTGATGTACACGTCCGGCTCGACGGGCACGCCCAAGGGCGTCTCGATCACCCACCACAACGTGGTCAACGGTGTGCTGCGGCTCGCCGAGCGGGTGGGCATCCACGCGGGTTCGCGGACCCTCGCCGGCACGTCCATCAACTTCGACGTGTCCGTGTTCGAGATCTTCACGACGCTCACGCACGGCGGCACGGTCGAGGTCGTCCGCGACGTCCTGGTGCTGGGCGAGCGCGGCGGCTGGAACGGCAGCGTCATCTCGACGGTGCCGTCCGTCTTCGCCGAACTCATCGACCAGATCGCCGAGTCCACGCAGGTCGAGACCCTGGTCTTCGCGGGCGAGGCGCTGTCGGCGACCTTCGCCGAGCGGGTGCGCGCCGCCTTCCCCGGCGTGCGGATCGTCAACGCGTACGGCCAGACCGAGTCCTTCTACGCCACCGCGTTCACCGTGGACGGCGACGAGGAGTGGCCGGCCGGCGGCGTCGCCCCGATCGGCACCCCGCTCGGCAACATGCGCACCTACGTCCTCGGCGAGGGCCTCACCCCCGTCCCCGCGGGCGTCGCCGGTGAGCTGTACGTCGCCGGAAACGTGGCCCGCGGCTACTACGGCCGCACCGACCTGACCACCGAGCGCTTCCTGCCCGACCCGTTCGTGCCGGGCGAGCGCATGTACCGCACCGGCGACCTGGCCCGCTGGAACAACGCC
This sequence comes from Streptomyces odontotermitis, assembly GCF_050510915.1. NCBI lineage: Bacteria > Bacillati > Actinomycetota > Actinomycetes > Kitasatosporales > Streptomycetaceae > Streptomyces > Streptomyces odontotermitis. The sequence goes on from NZ_JBNJLS010000014.1 coordinate 59,120, forward strand.
GGGCAGCTCGAGTACGTCGGGCGTGGCGACACCCAGGTCAAGGTGCGCGGCTTCCGCATCGAGCCCGGCGAGGTCGAGGCCGCCCTTGCCGCGCACCCCGGCGTCGCCCAGTCCGCCGTCGTCGTGCGCGAGGGCAAGGGCGGGGGCGGCAAGCAGCTCGTCGGCTATGTGGTGCCCGCCTTCACCAACACCTCCGACGCCGAAGTCGACATGCGGGCCGGCATCGAGTCCAAGGACCTGCGGCAGTTCATGTCGACGAAGCTGCCGGACTTCATGGTCCCGTCCGCCTTCGTCGTCCTGGAGAAGCTGCCGCTCACCCCGAACGGCAAGCTGGACCGCAAGGCGCTGCCCGAGCCGGAGTTCTCCGGCGGCGAGTACCGGGCGCCGCGCAGCGACGCCGAGAAGGTCCTGGCCGCCGTGTACGCGGAGGTCCTCGGCCTCGACCGGGTCGGCATCGACGACGACTTCTTCGCCGTCGGCGGCGACTCCATCCGCTCCATCCAGGTCGTCTCCCGCGCCCGCGCCCAGGGCTGGGAGGTCACCCCCCGGCAGATCTTCGAGCAGCGCACCGTCGCCGACCTCGCCACCGTCGCGGTGGCCGGGGGCGACGGCACCGGCCCGGTCCTGGAGGAGTTCGAGGGCGGCGGCACCGGCCAGTTCCCGCACCTGCCCATCGGCGAGTACATGCTCGGCCTCGGCGGCGGGCACAACCGGTTCTCCATGTCGCTCCTCGCCGAACTGCCCGTCGGCATCGACGCGTCGGGCCTCGCCGCCACCATCGGCGCGGTCCTCGACCACCACGACATCCTGCGCTCGCGCCTGGTCACCGAGGACGGCGGCGGCCTCGTCGTCGCCCCGGCCGGGTCCGTGGACGCCGCCGGGCTCATCCGGCGCGTCGACGTCGACGGCCAGTGGGACACCCCTGCCTTCAAGGAGCTCGCCGAGGCCGAACTCGACGCCGCCACCGGCCGGTTGGACACCGTCGCGGGCGTCATGGCGCAGTTCGTGTGGTTCGCGCCGCCCACCGGCGCGGGCCGCCTCCTGATCGCGCTGCACCACTTCGTCGTGGACGGCGTGTCCTGGCGCATCCTGCTGCCCGACCTCGCCGCCGCATGGAAGGCCGTGCGCGAGGGCAGGGCGGTGGAGCTCGACGCCGTCGGCACCTCGGTGCGCCGCTGGACGCACGCCCTGATCGAGGAGGCCAAGAGCCCCGAGCGGGTCGCCGAACTCCCCGTGTGGCAGAACGTGTTGGAGGGGCCCGACCCGCTGCTCGGCTCGCGTCCCCTGGACCCGGCCGTCGACACCCGCACCGCCCTGGACCACCTTCAGGTGCAGCTCGACCCGCAGGTCACCGAGGCGCTCCTCACCAAGATCCCCGGCGCCTTCCACGGCGGCGTCAACGACGGACTGCTCGCCGCGCTCGCGGTGGCCGTCGCCAAGTGGCGCAAGACGAAGGGCATCGACGAGCCGTCCACGCTGATCAAGCTGGAGGGCCACGGCCGTGAGCAGGGCGTCGTCCCCGGCGCCGACCTGTCGCGCACCGTGGGCTGGTTCACCAGCCTCTTCCCGCTCCGCCTGGACCTGGCCGGCATCGACGTCGAGGACGCCTTCGCGGGCGGCCCCGCCGCGGGCAAGGCCGTCAAGGCGGTCAAGGAGCAGCTCCTCGCCATCCCCGACAAGGGCCTCGGCTTCGGACTGCTCCGCTACCTCAACTCCGAGACCGCCGCCTCCCTCGGGCAGCACTCCACCGGGCAGATCGGCTTCAACTACCTGGGCCGGTTCTCCGCCGCGGACATGCCCGAGAACCTGCGCGGACTCGGCTTCACCCAGATCGCCGAGATGGCCGCGCCGCTCGACGAGGACATGCCCGCCATGTCGACGCTGGAGATCAACTCGGCGGTCATCGACACCGAGCTCGGCGCCCAGCTCGACGCCGACCTGGGCTTCGCGCCCGGCGCGCTGGCCCGCGAGGACGTCGAGGAGCTCGCCGCCCTCTGGTTCGAGGCGCTCGCCGCCCTCGCCCGGCACGTCGAGACCCCCGGCGCCGGCGGTCTCACCCCGTCCGACCTGCCGCTGGTCAAGGTCAGCCAGCGCGACATCGAGCTGTGGGAGACGGTCTACCCCGGCATCGTCGACGTCTGGCCGCTGACCGCCCTGCAGTCCGGTCTGCTCTTCCACACGATGCTCAACGACGACTCCTGGGACGCCTACCAGATGCAGCTGGCGTTCCACGTCGAGGGCAGCGTGGACCCGGCCCGCATGCGCGCCTCCGGCCAGGCCGTCCTGGACCGCTACCCCAACCTGCGCGCCGCCTTCACCACCGACGCCGAGGGCAACCAGGTCCAGGTCATCTCCGACGGCGTCGCACTGCCGTGGGCCGAACTCGACCTGCGCGGCCTCGACGAGGCCGAACGCACCGAGAAGTTCGAGGAGTTCCTCCTCACCGACCACGCGCAGAGCTTCGACCCGGTCAACCCGCCCATGCTCCGCATGACCCTGGTGCGGATGACGCCGGACAGCGCCGAACTGGTCCTGACCGCCAACCACGTCCTGTTCGACGGCTGGTCCTTCCCGCTGCTGATGATGGACCTGCTGCACCTGTACGCGGCCAACGGCGACGCCTCGTCGCTGCCCCGCGTGCGCGGCTACAAGGACTTCCTGACCTGGCTGAACCAGCAGGACCACGACGCCACCGCCGCCGCCTGGGCGGCCGAGCTCGAAGGCGTCGACGAGCCGACCATGCTGCTGCCCGGCGCCCACGCGGAGTCCGGCAGCCACGGCATCGACTCGGTCGACGTCGGCCTGCCGATGGACACGGTGCGCGAGCTCAACCGGCGCGCCTCCGAACTCGGCGTCACCGTCAACACGCTGGTGCAGGGCGCCTGGGCGATCCTCGTCGGCCAGCTCACCGGGCGGCAGGACGTCGTGTTCGGCGCCACCGTCTCCGGCCGCCCGCCGGCGGTCACCGACGTCGACTCGATGGTCGGCCTGTTCATCAACACGCTGCCCGTACGCGTCGAGTTCGGGCCCGGCGACACCCTCGCCGAGCTGCTGCGCAACCTGCAGCACCGGCAGGCGGGGCTGCTCGACCACCACCACTACGGCCTGTCCGAGATCCAGCAGTCCACCGGGCTCAAGTCCCTCTTCGACACCCTGGTCGTCTTCGAGTCCTACCCGGTCGACCGCTCCGGCATCGACGAGGCCCACGGGGCCGCCGGCATCGCCTTCACCGGCATCCGGCCCTCCACCGGCACGCACTACCCGCTGACCGTGATGGCGGACATGGATCCGCACCTGCGGCTCGCGCTCCACTTCCAGCAGCACGTCCTCGACCGGCCCGCCGTCGAGGTCATCGCGGCCCGACTGGCCCGCATCATCGACCAGATCGCCACCGACCCGACGCGCCGCGTCGGCCTGGTCGACGTGCTCGACGAGAGCGAGCGGGAGCAGCTGCGCCGGCTCAACAACACCGCCGCGGACACCCCCGAGGCGACGATCGTCGAGCTGTTCGAGCGCCAGGTCGCCGAGCGCCCCGAGGACATCGCCGTCGAGTCGGACGCGGTCTCGCTGACGTACGCGCAGCTCAACGCGCGCGCCAACCGCCTCGCGCGGGCCCTGGTGTGGCGCGGGGTCGGCCCCGAGTCCGTGGTCGCGGTGTCCCTGCCGCGCTCGACGGATCTCGCGGTCGCGCTGCTCGCCGTACTGAAGGCCGGCGGCGCCTATCTGCCGATCGACCCCAAGTACCCGAGCCACCGGCTCTCGTACATCCTGGAGCACTCCGCGCCGCACCTGGTCCTCACCGACTCCGAGACGGTGTCGGTGCTGCCCCAGGCCGAGTCGGCCCCGCTGTTCCTCGACGACCTCGTCGACCTGGAGCACGTCGAGGTCGGCGACGAGCTGGCGAGCGACCTGAGCGACGGCGAGCGCACCGGGGTCCTTCGCCCCGAGCACCTGGCGTACGTGATGTACACCTCGGGCTCCAGCGGCACCCCCAAGGGCGTCTCGATCACCCACCACAACGTCGTCAACGGCGTGCTGCGGCTCGCCGCGCGCGTCGGCATCGCGCCGGGCCGCAAGACCCTCGCCGGTACGTCGATCAACTTCGACGTGTCCGTGTTCGAGATCTTCACGACCCTGCTGTCCGGCGGCAGCGTCGAGATCGTCCGCGACGTCCTGGTCCTCGGCGAGCGCGACGAGTGGAACGGCAGCGTCATCTCCACCGTGCCGTCCGCCTTCGCCGAACTCGTCGACCAGATCGCCGACAAGGCGAGCGTCGACACCGTCGTCTTCGCGGGCGAGGCCCTGCCCGGCAACCTCGTCGAGCGGGTCCGCGGCGCCTTCCCCGGCGTCCAGGTCGTCAACGCCTACGGCCAGACCGAGTCGTTCTACGCCACCGCCTTCGGGGTCTCCGACACCGAGGAGTGGGAGGGCCCCGGCAGCGCCCCGATCGGTGTGCCGCTCGGCAACATGCGCACCTACATCCTCGGCCCGGGCCTGGCCCCGGTGCCGCCGGGCGCGGTCGGCGAGCTGTACATCGGCGGCACCCTCTCGCGCGGTTACCGCGGCCGCCCGGACCTGACCGCCGACCGGTTCGTCGCCGACCCGTTCGCCGAGACGCCCGGTGCCCGCATGTACCGCACCGGCGACATGGCCCGCCTCAACTCCGACGGCAAGCTGGAGTACGTGGGCCGCAGCGACACCCAGGTCAAGGTGCGCGGCTTCCGCATCGAGCCGGGTGAGGTCGAGGCGGCCATCGCCGCCCACGACCGCATCGACCGGGTCGCCGTCATCGCACGGCAGGGCGCTGGCACCAACTCCGGGAAGCTCCTCGTCGCGTACGTGGTCCCGGCCGAAGGCACCCAGGAGGAGACGCTCACCCTCGACGAGGTGCGGGCCTTCGCCGAGGACCGGCTGCCCGACTTCATGGTCCCGGCCGCGTTCGTGCTCATCGAGCGCCTGCCGCTGATGCCCAACGGCAAGCTGGACCGGGCGGCCCTGCCCGAGCCGGAGTTCTCCACCGTCGCCTACCGAGCGCCGCGCACCACCCGCGAGGAGACCCTCTGCACCCTGTTCGGCGAGGTCCTCGGGGCGGCCCGGGTCGGCATCGACGACGACTTCTTCGCGCTGGGCGGGCACTCGCTGCTCGCCACCCGCCTGATCAGCCGCATCCGCACCGAGCTCGGCGCGGAGGTCCCGATCAAGGTGGTGTTCGGCTCGCCGACGCCCGCGGAGCTCGCCTCGCACCTGTCCGCCGACATCCAGGTGCGGCCGCCGCTGGTCGCCCTGGAGCAGCGGCCCGAGCGGATGCCGCTGTCGTTCGCACAGCGCCGCCTGTGGTTCATCGACAAGTTCGAGGGCCCCTCGGCGACGTACAACATCCCGCTGAACCTGCGCCTGCGCGGCTGGCTGGACGCACCCGCGCTGACCGCGGCGCTGCAGGACGTGGTGGACCGCCACGAGAGCCTGCGCACCGTCTACCTGGTGGACCACGAGGGTGTGCCCTACCAGCAGGTGCTGCCCGTCGAGCGGGCCCGCCTGGACGTGCCGGTGGTGGACATCGCCGCCGGTGACCTGGCCGAGGCGATGCGGGAGTCGGCGGAGCACACCTTCGCCCTGAACTCCGAGATCCCCTTCCGGGCGCGCATCCTGCGCCTGGGCGCCGACGAGCACGTGCTGTCCCTGGTGATCCACCACATCGCCAGCGACGGCGAGTCGATGGCCCCGCTGATCCGCGAGGTCTCCGCCGCCTACGCCGACCGTCGCGAGGGCCGCGAGCCCGCGTTCGCGCCGCTGCCGGTGCAGTACGCGGACTACTCGGTCTGGCAGCGCGACCTGCTCGGCAACGACGACGACCCCAACAGCCTGCTCACCGCCCAGTCCACGTACTGGCGCGACATGCTCACGGGGTCGCCGCAGCCGCTGCAGCTGCCCACCGACCGCCCGCGCCCGCCGAAGGCGAGCCACCGCGGCGAGATGGTCGACTTCGTCGTCCCGGCGGAACTCCTCTCCAAGGTGGAGGAGTTGGCGGCCGAGCACGACGTGACCATCTCGATGGTCATGCAGTCCGTCCTCGCGGTCCTGCTCCAGCAGCTCGGCGGCGGCGACGACATCCCGATCGGCTCGCCGATCGCGGGCCGCACCGACGAGGCGCTCGACGGCCTCATCGGGTTCTTCGTGAACACCTGGGTGCTGCGCGCGGACCTCGCGGGCAGCCCGACCTTCCTCGAACTGATCGAGCAGGTGCGGGAGAAGGCTCTCGGCGCCTACGACAACCAGGACGTGCCGTTCGAGCGCCTGGTGGAGATCCTCAACCCGGACCGCTCCACCTCGTACAACGCGCTGTTCCAGGTGATGTTCGCCTGGCAGAACTTCACCCAGGCCGACCTCGCACTGCCGGGCCTGACCGTGGAGTTCGAGCCGGTGTGGACCGGCACCGCCAAGTTCGACCTGTTCTTCAACCTCACCGAGGCGGGCGACGAGGCGCACGGCCTCATCGAGTACGCCACCGACCTGTTCGACCGCGACACCGTCGAGGACATCGCGCGCCGCTTCCTGCGCGTCGTCGAGCAGCTCACGTCCGACCCGAACCAGCCCGTCGGCTCCGTCGACATCCTGGAGCCCGCCGAGCGCGAACTGGTCCTGCACGGCTTCAACGCCACCGCCGAGCCGACCCCGGACACGACCATCACCGGTCTGTTCGAGCGGCAGGTCGCGGCCACGCCGGACGCGGTCGCCGTCGAGGACGGCACCACGTCCCTGACGTACGCCGAACTCGACGCCCGCGCGGGCCGGTTGGCCCGCACCCTCGTCGAGCGCGGGGTGGGCAACGAGGACCTGGTGGCCCTCTCCCTGCCGCGCACCGCCGACCTGGTCGTCGGGATCCTCGCGGTGCTCAAGTCGGGTGCGGCGTACCTGCCGATCGACCCGAAGTACCCGAGCCACCGCCTGGAGTACATCCTCGGGCAGGCCGAGCCGCGCCTGGTCCTCACCGACTCCGAGACGGTGTCGGTGCTGCCCGCCACCGAGCTGCCCGCCCTGTTCGTCGACGAACTCGACCTGACGGCAGGGGAGTCCACGCTCCCCGAGGGCACCGGACCGGAGCCCGGACAGCTGGCGTACGTGATGTACACCTCCGGCTCGACCGGCACCCCCAAGGGCGTCTCGCTCAGCCACCACAACGTGGTCAACGGCGTGCTCAGGCTCGCCGGGCGCATCGGCGTCGGCGAGGGCTTCCGCGCCCTGGCCGGCACGTCGATCAACTTCGACGTGTCCGTCTTCGAGCTGGTCACGACCCTCACCCACGGCGGCACGGTCGAACTCGTCCGCGACGTCCTGGTCCTGGGGGAGCGCGACGGCTGGACCGGCAACATGATCTCCACCGTGCCGTCGGCCTTCACCGAGCTGCTCGACCAGCTCGCCGGGCGGCTGCACGTCGACACCGTGGTCTTCGCCGGTGAGGCGCTGCCCGCGGGCCTGGTGGAGCGGATGCGGGAGGTCATCCCCGGCGTCCGCGTCGTCAACGCCTACGGCCAGACCGAGTCGTTCTACGCGACGACCTACGCCGTCGACCCCGACCAGCCGTGGGAGAACAACGGGGCGGCGCCGATCGGTTCGCCGCTCGGCAACATGCGCGCCTACGTGCTCGGCCCGGGTCTCACCCCGGCGCCGGTCGGCACGGTCGGCGAGCTGTACATCGCCGGGAACATCTCGCGCGGCTACCGCGGCCGCCCGGACCTGACGGCGGAGCGCTTCGTGGCGGACCCGTTCGTCGGGACGCCCGGTGCCCGCATGTACCGCACCGGCGACCTGGCCCGCTGGAACCGGCACGGCCAGCTCGAGTACGCGGGCCGCGGCGACTCCCAGATCAAGGTCCGCGGCTTCCGCATCGAGCCGGGTGAGGTCGAGGCCGCCATCACGGCGCACCAGGGCGTCGCCCAGGCCGCCGTCGTGGCCCGCGAGATCGGCAGCGCCGGGGTCAAGCAGCTCGTCGGGTACGTGGTGCCCGTCGCCACCTCCGAGGGCACCGGTGAGAGCCTCGGCGACACCGACTTCGACATGACCGCCGGGCTCACCGCGAAGGACCTGCGCACCTTCGTCAACAGCAAGCTGCCCGAGTTCATGGTCCCGTCGGCCTTCGTGCTCCTGGAGCGGCTGCCGCTCACCCCGAACGGCAAGCTCGACCAGAAGGCGCTGCCCGAGCCGGAGTTCACCGGCGAGACCTACCGGGCCCCGCGCACCGACGAGGAGAAGATCCTCGCCGCCGTGTACGCGGACGTCCTCGGCCTCGACCGGGTCGGTCTCGACGACGACTTCTTCGCGATCGGCGGCGACTCCATCCGCTCCATCCAGGTCGTCTCCCGGGCCCGCGCCCAGGGCGTCGACGTCACCCCGCGCCAGATCTTCGAGCAGCGCACCGTCGGTGAGCTGGCGGAGGTCGCCACCAACCAGGCCGAGGCGATCGTCCTGGAGGAGTTCGAGGGCGGCGGCACCGGCCGCGTACCGCTCCTGCCGATCACCCAGTACATGCTCGAACTGGGCGGCTCCTACGACCGGTTCTCCATGTCCCTCGCCCTGGACCTGCCCGCCGGCATCGACGAGCGGGGCCTGGTCGCCACCCTCAACGCGGTCCTCGACCGGCACGACATCCTGCGCTCGCGCCTGGAGGTGAGCGGCGAGGGCGTCATGCACATCGACCCGCCGGGCACCCTGGACGCCGGGAAGCTGATCCACCGCGTGCCGTGCGACGGCGTGTGGGACGAGGACTGGAAGCGGCTCGCCAAGGACGAACTCAACGCCGCCACCGGCCGGCTGGACCCGGTCGCGGGCGTCATGACGCAGTTCGTGTGGTTCGACGCCTCCGCGTCGGGTGCCGCGGGCCGCCTGCTCATCGCCCTGCACCACCAGGTCGTCGACGGCGTCTCGATGCGCATCATCGTCCCGGACCTCGCCGCCGCCTGGGAGAAGGTCCGCGAGGGCCAGAAGCCGGAGCTCGGCGCGGTCGGCACGTCCGTACGGCGCTGGACGCACGCCCTGATCGACGAGGCGAAGAGCGAGACGCGGCTCGCCGAGATGGACCTGTGGCGCTCCGTCCTGGAGGGCGGCGACCCGGTCCTCGGCTCGCGTCCCCTCGACCCGGCGATCGACACCCGCTCCACGCTCGACCAGTTCGAGGTCAAGCTGTCCACGGCGGCCACCGACGCCCTGCTCACCAAGGTCCCGGCCGCCTTCCACGGCGGCGTCAACGACGGGCTGCTCGCCGCGCTCGCGCTCGCGGTCGCCAAGTGGCGCCGCAACAAGGGCGTCGACGAGCCGTCCACGCTGATCAAGCTGGAGGGCCACGGCCGCGAGCAGGACGTCATCCCGGGCGCCGACCTGTCCCAGACCATGGGCTGGTTCACGAGCATGTTCCCGGTGCGGCTCGACACCACGGGCTTCGACATCGACGAGGCGTTCGCCGGCGGCCCCGCCGCGGGCGGAGTGGTCAAGGCCGTCAAGGAACAGCTCCTCGCCATCCCCGACAAGGGCCTCGGCTTCGGCATCCTGCGCTACCTCAACGAGGAGACGGGCGCCGAGCTGAAGCAGCACTCCACCGGGCAGATCGGCTTCAACTACCTGGGCCGCTTCTCCTCGGCGGACATGCCCGAGCACCTGCGGGGCCTGGGCTGGACGCAGATCGCGGACGCGGACGGCCTCGACGCCGACCTGGACGCGACGATGCCCGCCATGTCCACCATCGAGATCAACTCGGCGGTCATCGACACCGAACTCGGCGCCCAGCTCGACGCCGTGGTGGGCTTCCCGAAGGGCGTCCTGAACCGCGCCGAGGTCGAGGAGCTCATCGCCCTGTGGTTCGAGGCCCTGGAGGCCCTGACCCGGCACGTGGCCGACCCGAAGGCCGGCGGGCTCACCCCCTCCGACCTGCCGCTGGTCTCCGCGAGCCAGGCGGACATCGAGAGGTGGGAGGCCGCCTACCCGAACCTGGCCGACGTCTGGCCGCTGACCGCGCTCCAGTCCGGGCTGCTCTTCCAGTCCCTCCTGGACGCCGAGGGCGACCACGACGCGTACCAGATGCAGATCGCCTTCCACGTCGCGGGCGTCGTCGAGCCGGCCCGGATGAAGGCGTCCGCGCAGGCGGTCCTCGACCGGTACAGCAACCTGCGCGCCGCCTTCACCACCGACAGCGAGGGCAACCAGGTCCAGGTCATTCCGGCCCGGGTCGACGTGCCCTGGCGCGAGGTCGACTTCAGCCACCTGTCCGCCGAGAACCGCAAGACGGCCTTCGAGGAGTTCCTCGCCGCCGACCACACCGAGAACTTCGACCCGGCCACCGCGCCGCTGGTGAGGTTCGCGCTGGTCAAGATGGGCGAGGACCGCTTCGAGCTGGTCCTGACGGCGCACCACGTCCTGTTCGACGGCTGGTCGTTCCCGGTGATCATGCAGGACCTGCTGCTCCTGTACGGGTCCTACGGCGACACCTCGGCGCTGCCGCGGGTGCGGGGCTTCCGCGACTTCCTGGTCTGGCTGGACAAGCAGGACCACGAGGCCACCGCGGCCGCCTGGGCCAAGGACCTCGCCGGGGTCGAGCAGCCCACCAAGCTCGCCCCGGGTGCGCCGGACAGCGACGAGGACGCGGGGATCGGCTCGGTCGACATCAGCCTGCCGATCGCCGAGGCCGCCGCCCTCAACCGGCGCGCCTCCGAACTCGGCGTCACCGTCAACACGTTGGTGCAGGGCGCCTGGGGCCTGCTGCTCGGCTCGCTGACGGGGGAGCGGGACGTCGTGTTCGGCGCCACCGTCTCCGGCCGCCCGCCGGCGGTCACCGACGTGGACTCGATGGTCGGCCTGTTCATCAACACCCTTCCCGTACGCGTCGAGTACGGGCCCGCGGAGACCCTCGCCGATCTGCTGAAGAACCTGCAGAAGCGGCAGGCCGCACTCCTCGACCACCACCACTACGGGCTCGCCGAGATCCACCAGGCCCTCGGCGTGAAGGAACTCTTCGACACGCTCGTCGTCTTCGAGTCCTTCCCCGTCGACAAGGAGGCCCTGAACGAGGCCAACAACACCGGCGGGATCGCCTTCACCGGCATCCGCCCGCACTCGGGCACCCACTACCCGCTGACCGTGATGGCCGCGGCCGACCCGCACCTGCAGCTGATGCTGCAGTACAAGCAGGACGTCTACGACCGCCCCGAGGTGCAGACCCTCGCCGACCGTCTGGTGCGCGTCCTGCACCAGATCGCCGCCGACCCGGAGCTGCCGATCGCCCTGGTCGAGATCCTGGAGCCGGCCGAACACCACCGCGTCATCGAGGAGTTCAACGCCACCTTCGAGCCGACCCCGGACACGACCATCACCGGTCTGTTCGAGCGGCAGGTGGCGGCCACGCCGGACGCGGTCGCCGTCGAGGACGGCACGACGTCCCTGACGTACGCCGAGCTCGACGCGCGCGCCAACCGCCTGGCCCGCGAGCTGCTCGCCCGCGAGGTGGGCCCGGAGCAGCTGGTGGCCCTGTCGCTGCCGCGCACCGCCGACCTGGTCGTCGGGATGCTGGCGGTGCTCAAGTCGGGGGCGGCGTACCTGCCGATCGACCCGAAGTACCCGAGCCACCGCCTGGAGTACATCCTCGGCCAGGCCGCGCCGCGCCTGATCCTCACGGACAGCGCGACGATCGGGGTGCTGCCGAAGACCTCCGTGGAGGCCCTGTTCGTCGACGAACTGGACCTGGAGAACGGCGACGGAAGCGCGGTCGACGCCATCGAGGTGCACCCGGACCTGCTGGCGTACGTGATGTACACCTCGGGCTCCACGGGCACCCCGAAGGGCGTCTCGATCACCCACCACAACGTGGTCAACGGCGTGCTGCGGCTCGCCGAGCGGGTGGGCATCAGGAACGGCTCGCGCACCCTGTCGTCCACGTCGATCAACTTCGACGTGTCGGTGTTCGAGATCATCACGACGCTCACCCACGGCGGCACGATCGAACTCGTCCGTGACGTCCTGGTCCTTGGCGAGCGCGACGGCTGGGAGGGCCACGTCATCTCGACGGTGCCGTCCGCCTTCGCCGAGCTGCTCGACCAGCTCGAGGGCAAGCTGCGGGTCGACACGGTGGTGTTCGCCGGTGAGGCCCTGCCGCCCGCCCTGGTGCGGCGGATGCGGCAGACGATCCCGGGCGTCAAGGTCGTCAACGCCTACGGCCAGACCGAGTCGTTCTACGCCACCACGCACACCGACCAGGACACCGACACCGGCAGCGCGCCCATCGGCTCCCCGCTGGGCAACATGCGCGCCTACATCCTCGGTCCGGGCCTGACCCCGGTGCCGCCGGGCGCGGTCGGCGAGCTGTACATCGGCGGCACCATCGGGCGCGGCTACCGCGGCCGCCCCGACCTGACCGCCGACCGGTTCGTCGCCGACCCGTTCGGTCCGACCCCGGGCTCGCGGATGTACCGCACCGGCGACCTGGCCCGCCTGAACGCCGACGGGCACCTCGAGTACGTCGGCCGCGGCGACAGCCAGATCAAGGTGCGCGGCTTCCGCATCGAGCCCGGCGAGATCGAGGCGGCCCTGACCACGCACCCGGACGTCCACCAGGCGGCCGTGGTCGCCCGCGAATCGGCGGCCGGCGTCAAGCAGTTGGCGGCGTACGTGGTGCCGGTGACCGGAGCCGAGGGGCCGGGCGCGGAGGAGCTGCGGGCGTACGCGGACGAGAAGCTGCCGGACTTCATGGTCCCCGCGGCGTTCGTCGTCCTGGAGCGGCTCCCGCTCGCCCCCAACGGCAAGCTGGACCGCGCGGCGCTCCCGGAGCCGGAGTTCATCGGCGAGGAGTACCGGGCCCCGCGCACCGACCGGGAGGCGGCCCTCGCGGCCGTGTTCGCCGAGGTCCTCGGCCTGGAGCGGGTCGGCATCGACGACGGCTTCTTCGCCCTGGGCGGCCAGTCGCTGCTCGCGGCCCGGCTCAACCGGCGCATCCGGGCCGAGCTGGAGGTGGAGCTGCCGATGCGGGCGATCTTCGAGATGCCCACGGTCGCCTCGCTCGCCGCGTACCTGGAGTCGGACGCACTGGCCAAGGAGAACGCGGACCCGTTCGCCCGCGTCATGCCCATCAAGACCGGCGGGGACAAGGAGCCGCTGTGGTTCTGCCACATCACCAGTGGTCTGGTGTGGCCGTACCTGTCCTTCAGCACCGCGCTGCCCGCTGACCGGCCCGCCTACGGGCTGCAGGCGCCGGGCTTCCACAAGACGGCGCCCGCGGAGTCCATGCGCGAGCTGGTGGTGAGCCACGTCGAGCAGATCTTCGCGATGCAGCCGGAAGGCCCGTACTTCCTTGTCGGCTGGTCCTTCGGCGGCATCCTCGCCCAGGCGGTGGCGGCCGAGATACAGCGGCGCGGCGGTGAGGTGGCGCTGCTCGCGCTCCTCGACTCCGCACCGGCCAGCCACTTCGCGAACGACCCCGACCGCGAGCTGGAGCATGTGCGGGCCTCGCTCGGACAGTTCGCGGGCAACCTCATCGACGGCGACGAGACCAGCCTCCTCGATGTGACGTCGGAGTTCGTCGTCAGGTCCCTGAACATGCTGAAGCGGTACGAGCAGCCGGTGTTCGAGGGCGACGTCCTGTTCTTCAACGCCACCCGGAACCCGGAGGCCCCGTACATGGCCCAGTGGGCGCCGTACATCACCGGCGAGTTGGAGGTGCACGACCTGGAGTGCACCCACAACGAGATGTGCCGGCCGGAACAGGCCGCGGTGATGGGCGCCCTCATCGACCGCCGCCTCGGCCGGTCCGCCGACCAGTAGAAGCCACTCGAGAGAACCCAAGAGAACCCGAGAGAACTCAAGAGAATCGGAGTACACCCACTATGAGCACCAACCCGTTCGACGACGCCGACGGCCAGTTCCACGTCCTGGTCAACGACGAGGAGCAGTACTCGCTGTGGCCGACCTTCACGGATGTCCCCGCCGGCTGGCGGGTGGCGTTCAACGAGGGCAGCCGCACCCAGTGCCTCGAGTACATCGAGGAGAACTGGACGGACATGCGTCCCAAGAGCCTGCGCGAGGCGATGAACGCGGCCTGACAGCCGACGTCTGACCTCCGCATTTCCAGACCGCACGGTACGGAAATCGGGGCGAAGCCTCCCTCATAAGCAGTCACCGAAGCAGCCGCGCCCCGGTCCACGGGGTGCGGCTGCTCCGTTTTGTCCAGGTGGGCCAAGGCCAAGACGGGGGTAAAAGTTCGGCCATGGGGACTAGAAAAAAACCTTCGGTCTGGTATTTTTTTAGTCGGGCCCCAGAGGGTGCGTCTCATGACGACGATCGAAACGGCCGACGTGTGCTCCGTCGCCGGTCCGACCGCCGAGGCCGCGCCCGAGCACGAGGGGGTGCTCGGACGCGGCCCCGGCGCCGCCGGGGCCCGCAGCGTCACCACGCCCCGGACGGCGGCGCCCGCCTCCCCGCAGCCGCCGTCCGCACCGCCCCGCGCTCCGGCCGGCCCCGGTCCGTGGCGACCCCATGACTCATGCGAGAACCCGAAGGAGAACGATCGTGTCGGAGCAAGTCGTCAGCCTGACCTCGGAGATCGTGAGTGACCCGGCCCAGTACACCGAGCTGCGCGAGCAGGGCCTGACCCGTGCCACGCTGCCCGACCTGGAGACCCCGGTCTGGCTCATCACCCGCTACGAAGAGGCGAAGGCGGCCCTGACCGACCCCCGCTTCGTGCGCGACAGCAGCAAGCTGCCGGGCCAGGACGGGCCGAGCATCGCCGACCAGATGATCGAGGCGTACGGGCTGCCCGCCGACTACAGCCCGTACCTCGGGATCCTCGTCCTCGCCGACGGCGAGGAGCACGCCCGGCTGCGGAACCTGATCACGCGCTCCTTCACGGCCCGCCGCATAGCGGGGCTCCGCCCGCAGATCGAGCAGATCGTCGACGACCTCTACGCCAAGCTCGCCGCCAAGGGCGAGGGCGACCTCCTGGAGGAGCTCGGCTACCCCCTCGCGGCGACCGTCATCTGCGAGCTCATCGGCATCGACAAGCAGCACCACGCGCAGATGACCAAGTGGATCCGCGAGTACGCCTCCGGCGACCCGGAGCTGTTCATCCCGGCCCTCAAGGGCATGGTCGAGCACTGCAAGGACCTGATCGTGCGGCGCCGCGAGGAGCCCGCCGAGGACCTCATCTCCGAGCTCGTGCGCGCCGCCGACGAGGAAGAGGACGCGCTCACCGAGACCGAGATCGTCGCGGTGTTCCTGCTGCTCATCAACACGGGCATCACCCCGCCTGCCACGTTCATCTGTGACTCGATCCTGACGCTGTTCGACCACTCCGAGCAGCTCGACAAGCTGCGCCAGGAGCCGGAGCTGCTCGCCACCCGCGCCATTCCCGAGCTGCTCCGCTTCACCAGCCCGGTCCCGATGGGGGCGCCGCTGTACGCCACCGAGGACATGGAGTTCGGCGGCTGCCCGATCAAGCAGGGCGACGTCGTCACGGGCTCCCTGATGGGCGTGAACCACGACCCGGCCGAGTTCGAGGCGCCGGACAAGCTGGACATCTCCCGCAAACTCGGCCGCGGTGTGGGCCACTTGGCGCTCGGTCACGGCGCGCACTACTGCATCGGTGCGGCCCTCGCCCGCCTCGAGACCGAGGTCGTCCTGGACCGGCTGCTGATCAAGCACGACGGGCTGGAGCTCGCGGTTCCGCGCGACGAGCTGGTGTACAAGCCGCTGCCGGGTGAGGGCATTCACCTCGCCGCGCTGCCGGTGCGCTTCTGAAGCGCACCGGGCATTCCGGCAGGTCACAAGGGTCGGCCCGGCATCCGGGCCGACCTTTTTATTGCCTCTTGCTTTGACATGGGCATGGCGAGACCTCTTTCGGGGGCTCTTCTCCGCCAGGTACAAAACTGATCTGCGACCGGGAGGATTCATGACAGTGCGAGCAGCCGTTGCCGGAGCCAGCGGGTACGCGGGAGGTGAGCTCCTGCGCCTGCTTCTCGCCCACCCCGAGGTGGAGATCGGCGCCCTGACCGGAAACTCCAACGCGGGCCAGCGCCTGGGGAGCCTCCAGCCGCACCTCGGCCCGCTGGCCGACCGCGAACTGGAGAAGACGGAGCTCTCCGTCCTGGCGGGGCACGACGTGGTGTTCCTCGCCCTGCCCCACGGACAGAGCGCCGCCGTCGCCGAGCAGCTCGGCCCGGACGTCCTCGTCGTCGACTGCGGCGCGGACTTCCGCCTGGACGACGCCGCCGAGTGGGAGCGCTTCTACGGCACCCCGCACGCCGGCACCTGGCCCTACGGCCTGCCCGAACTGCCCGGTGGACGCGAGGCGCTGCGCGGGGGCAAGCGCATCGCGGTGCCGGGCTGCTACCCCACCGCCGTCACGCTCGCCCTGTTCCCGGCCTACGCCGCGGACCTGGCCGAGCCCGAGGCGGTCGTCGTGGCCGCCTCCGGCACCTCCGGCGCAGGCAAGGCACCCAAGCCGAACCTCCTCGGCGCCGAGACGATGGGCAACATGACCCCGTACGGCGTCGGCGGCACGCACCGGCACACGCCGGAGATGATCCAGAACCTCAGCGCCGCGGCCGGGACCCGCGTCGGCGTCTCCTTCACGCCGACGCTCGCCCCGATGCCGCGCGGCATCATCGCCACCTGCTCCGCCAAGGCCAAGCCGGGCGTCACCGCCGAGGACGTCCGCGCCGCGTACGAGAAGGCCCTCGCCGACGAGCCGTTCGCCCGGCTCCTGCCCGAGGGCACCTGGCCCACCACCGCCGCCGTGGTCGGCTCCAACGCCGCGCACATCCAGGCCGTACTCGACGAGTCCAACGGCCGGATCATCGCGATCAGCGTCATCGACAACCTGACCAAGGGCACCGCGGGCGGCGCGGTGCAGAGCATGAACATCGCCCTCGGCTTCCCCGAGGACCAGGGGCTCTCGACGATCGGAGTCGCACCGTGAGCGTCACCGCAGCCAAGGGATTCACGGCCGCCGGGACCACCGCCGGGATCAAGCAGAAGGGCACGCCGGACCTCGCCCTCGTCGTCAACACCGGCCCGAGCCGCGCCGCCGCCGGCGTCTTCACCTCCAACCGGGTCAACGCCGCCCCCGTGAAGTGGTCCCGCCAGGTCCTCGCGGGCGGCCGGGTCAGCGCCGTCGTCCTCAACTCCGGTGGCGCCAACGCCTGTACCGGCCCCGAGGGACTCCAGGACACACACGCCACCGCCGAGCAGGTGGCCACGGTCCTCGGCCACGACATCAACCAGGTCGCCGTCTGCTCGACCGGGCTGATCGGCATCCGCCTGCCGATGGACAAGCTGCTGCCCGGCATCGAGAAGGCGGCCGGCGAACTGTCCGACGAGGGCGGCGAGTCGGCGGCCATCGCCATCAAGACCACGGACTCCGTGCACAAGCAGGCCGCGGTCACCCGCGGGGGCTGGACCGTCGGCGGCATGGCCAAGGGCGCGGGCATGCTCGCCCCCGGCCTCGCCACGATGCTGGTGGTCCTCACCACCGACGCCGACGTCGACGCCGCTGTCCTGGACCGGGCGCTGCGCGGCGCGACCCGCACCACCTTCGACCGGGTCGACTCCGACGGCTGCATGTCCACCAACGACACCGTGCTGCTGCTCGCCTCCGGTGCCTCCGAAGTCGCCCCGGACGAGGCCGAGTTCGCCGAGGCCGTGCACACGGTCTGCGCCGACCTGGCCCGTCAGCTCATCGGCGACGCCGAGGGCTCCAGCAAGGACATCCGTATCGAAGTGACGGGTGCCGCGACCGAGGACGACGCCGTCGAGGTGGGGCGCACCATCGCCCGCAACAACCTCCTCAAGTGCGCCATCCACGGCGAGGACCCCAACTGGGGCCGCGTCCTGTCCGCCATCGGCACCACCTCCGCGACCTTCGACCCCGACGAACTGAACGTCGCCATCAACGACGTATGGGTCTGCAAGAAGGGGTCCGTCGGAGAAGACCGCACCCTCGTGACGATGCAGGGCCGCGAGGTCCGCATCACCGCCGATTTGGCCGCGGGCAGCGAGTCCGCCGTCATCTGGGCCAATGACCTCACCGCCGAGTACGTCCACGAGAACAGCGAGTACGCCTCATGAGCGCTCTTACGTCTCTCCTCGACACCGTGCCGGACACCACCACCGTCACCGCCGCCAACGACCGCAAGCGCGCGGCGATGCCGAAGGCGCACACCTTGATCGAGGCGCTGCCTTGGATGGCGCGTCATCACGGCAAGACCGTCGTGATCAAGTTCGGCGGCAATGCGATGGTCAACGATGATCTGAAGGCGGCGTTCGCCGAGGACATCCTCTTTCTGCGGCACGCGGGCCTGAACCCGGTCGTCGTGCACGGTGGCGGCCCGCAGATCAGTGCTCAGCTGGAACGGCTGGGTATGGACAGTGAGTTCAAGGCCGGGTTGCGGGTCACCAATGACGAGACCATGGATGTCGTACGGATGGTCCTGGCGGGTCAGGTGCAGCGTGAGCTGGTGGGGCTGCTGAACGAGCATGGTGGGCATGCGGTCGGGATGACGGGTGAGGATGCCCGGCTGATGACGGCCATCAAGTGCTATGCCGAGGTGGACGGGAAGTCGGTGGACATCGGCCGGGTCGGCGAGGTCGCCGATGTGGATGCCGGTGTGGTGCAGGCGCTCATCGACAACGGTCGTATCCCTGTCATCTCTTCCATCGCGCGTCCGGTGGATGCGAAGGATGCTGCGGGTGGTGGGGTGTTCAACGTCAACGCCGACACCGCTGCGGCGGCTCTTGCGGCCGCGCTGGGTGCGGAGATGTTGATGATCCTCACCGATGTCGAGGGTCTGTACGCGAACTGGCCCCACAGCGAGGAAGTCATCTCCAGGCTGACCGCCAGCGAGCTGGAGACGGTCCTGCCCGAACTGGCCAGCGGGATGATCCCGAAGATGGAGGGCTGCCTGCACGCCGTGCAGGGCGGCGTGGGCACCGCCCGCGTCATCGACGGCCGGGTCAAGCACTCGCTCCTGCTGGAGATCTTCACCGACGAGGGCATCGGCACCATGGTCGTGCCCGACGAGAAGCGTGCCGAACGCGCGGCGCCCGTCCACTACTTCGAGGAGAAGGCGGCATGAACGGCGGCCCGTCCGGCCCGCACGGCGGCACCGGCAACCGTGCTCTGGCCGATCGCTGGCAGAGCTCGATGATGGACAACTTCGGCACCCCGCGCCTTCCCCTGGTCCGCGGCCAGGGCGCCAAGGTCTGGGACGCCGAGGGCACGGAGTACCTCGACTTCCTCGGCGGCATCGCGGTCAACTCGCTCGGCCACGCCCACCCGGCGTTCGTCGAAGCGGTGTCGCGGCAGCTGACGTCGCTCGGCCACGTCTCGAACTTCTTCATCGCCGAGCCCACCGTCGCCCTCGCGGAGCGCCTCCTGGAGCTGACCGGCCGCCCCGGCCGGGTGTACTTCTCCAACTCCGGCGCCGAGGCCAACGAGGCCGCCTTCAAGATGGGCCGCCTCACCGGCCGCAGGCACATGGTCGCCGCCGACGGCGGCTTCCACGGCCGCACCATGGGTGCCCTGTCGCTGACCGGACAGCCCGTCAAGCGCACCCCCTTCGAGCCGCTTCCGGGAGCCGTCTCGTACGTCCCCTACGGCGACACCGAGGCCCTGCGCGCCGCGGTCACCGAGGAGACCGCCTTCGTCATCCTGGAGCCGATCCAGGGCGAGAACGGGGTGGTCCCGCCCCCGCCCGGCTACCTGAGCGCCGCCCGCGAGATCGCCTCGGCCAAGGGAGCCCTGCTGATCCTGGACGAGGTGCAGACCGGCATCGGCCGCACCGGGCACTGGTACGCGGCCCAGGCCGAGGGCGTCGAGGCCGACGTCGTGACCCTCGCCAAGGGCCTGGGCGGGGGCCTGCCCATCGGCGCCACCCTCGCCTTCGGACCGGCCGCCGACCTGCTCACCCCGGGCGCGCACGGCTCCACCTTCAGCGGCAACCCGCCCGTGTGCGCAGGGGCGTTGGCGGTCATCGACACCATCGAGCGCGACGGTCTCCTCGCCAACGCCAAGACGCAGGGCGAGCGGCTGCGCGCCGGGGTCGCGGCCCTGGGCCACCCCCTGGTCGAGGAGGTGCGCGGCGAGGGCCTGCTCATCGGCATCGCCCTGCGCGAGCCGCGCGCGGCCGAGATCCAGCAAGCCGCCCAGGACCGGGGCCTGTTGGTGAACGCGGCCAAGCCGGACGTCATCCGCCTTGCCCCGCCGCTGATCCTCGACGACGACGAAGTCGGCACGTTCCTCGCACAGTTCCCGTCGGCGCTGCCGGCCAACTGACCTGGGCCCCGGGGCCAATGACGTCCCCGGGGCCCGGCTTCGCACAGGCGCTCACCCACAGCGCCGCCCCTCCAGGCGCCCATCCACGGCGCCGCCCTCGCGCGCCCATCCTCAGCGCCGCTTGAGAGCGCCGCACCCGGCACTCACGACAATGCGGGGCGACCCACCCGGACCATCCTCATCCGGGGGTCGCCCCGCTGTTGTGTGCCGGACCGGGGTCCGGCACACAACGGGCAGCGAATCGTGGCCGTCTGCCTGCCGGGCTCAGCGGTCGGCTTCGGCCCCGTTCGCCGCGACCTCCTTCTGCAGTACCGGCTCCGCGACGACACCGTCCTGGCCGTCGCCGGCCGCTCCGGTCGCCTCGGCGGTCTGCCCCTCGGCGTCCCCTTCCGCGAGCGCCCCGTCCTTCGGGGTGCGCATCAGGAAGACGGCCAGGATCGCGGCGGCCACGACACCGGCGGCGCCGGCGAGGAAGCTCGCCTGCATGCCGTCGGAGAAGGCGTCGCGCGCCGTCTCGATGAGCGACTTGTCGCCGGTGGCGAGCGCCCCCTGGATGGACTCCCTGGCGGTGTCGGACGCGCCGTCCGGCATGCCTCCCTTGTAGGTGCTGGTCAGGACCGAGCCGAGGACGGCGACACCGAGGGCGGCACCGGCCTGCTGGATCGTGTCGTTGAGCGCGGAGCCGACACCGGCGTGCTCGCCGGGCACCGCACCCATCAGGGCCGCGATGACCGCGGGCATCGCCAGACCGGAACCGGCACCCATCAGCAGCATGGCGATGATGAGCGGCGTCCAGCCGTCACCGACGGACAGCGTCGACAGGACCGCGAAGCCGCCCGCGATGACCAGCAGACCCGCCACCGCGATCGGCCGGTTGCCGGTCTTCGGGATCAGCGCCGAGCCGACGCCGTTGAAGATCAGCGTGGCCACGGCCAGCGGCGTGAAGGCCAGACCGGTCTCGGTGGGCGTGTACTTGAGGACGTACTGCAGGTACTGGGTGAGCACCAGCATCAGACCGCCGTTGGCGAACGTCAGCAGGACCAGCGAGAAGCTGGAACCGGTGAACACCCGGTTCTTGAACAGGCCCAGCGGCACCATCGGCGACTCGACGCGGGTCTCCCAGATGCCGAAGCCGACCAGCGAGACGACGGCGACGGCGAGCGCGATCTGCACGTTCGTGTGACCGAGGCCGTCCTTGGGCAGCTCGTTGATGGTCCACACGAGCGCGGCCATGCCGATGACCGACAGGACCATGCCGAGCGGGTCGGCCTTGCGCCAGGGCCCCTTGGACTCGGGCATCAGGATGAGCGCGGCGATGATCGCCAGGATCGCGATCGGGATGTTGATCAGGAAGACCGAGCCCCACCAGAAGTGGGCGATCAGCGCACCACCGAGGACCGGACCGCCGACCAGACCCACCATGGCCACCGCGCTCCAGGCGGAGATGGCCTTGGGCCGCTCCTCCTCGTCGAAGACGGTGATGAGGATGGACAGTGTGCTCGGCATGACCAGCGCCCCGCCGATACCCATGAAGACACGGGCGGCGATGAGTTGCTCCGGGCTGTTCGCCCAGGTCGCCATGACGGATGCGGCGCCGAACACCACAAGGCCGATGATCATGACCTTACGGCGTCCGTACTTGTCGGACAGGCTTCCCGCGGTGAGCAGGAGACCGGCGAAGACGAGCATGTAGGACTCGAGGATCCACTGAACGTCCTGTGCCGTAGCCCCGAGGTCCTCGGCGATCGGCGGCACGGCAACGGTCAGCACCATGTTGTCGATCACCAGCACGAGCGTGCTGAGGCACAGCACGATCAGGATGAGCCAGCGACGTGGATGACGTTCCATCTGAAAACCTTTCGAAACGGTGTGAGCCCGGCAAAGCGACCGAAGCCAGCGCCCAGTGCCAGTGGGGGTAGCTGCACCGGAAGTCAATTAAACCAACGTCCCGGTTTCTTTTCTAGTCGTCATCCAGCCATGAACCTCAGTCCCCCGGTAGTCGTGTGCTGAGCGGTCCACATCTCCTGTCCGTACGACCTGTCATGTGGGCCGTTGCGATGCGTACAGTGTTCGCAATGCAGAGCACTGTACGCCACGTGGCACGCTGTGCGCTACCCCGCACGATGTGCGAATGTGGGGCTATCCTGAGGCGACGAAAAGAGGAGGCCACATGCCAGCCAAGGAGCCTGCGATCCAGTCGGTGTGGACCCGGCCGCGCCGCAGCCGCCGGGAGCAGCCGGCGCTGAGCCGCGAGCAGATCGTCACCGAGGCCGTCAGCCTCCTCGACGCGGAAGGCATCGAGGCGCTGAGCATGCGCCGGCTCGGCACCCGCCTGAACGTGGGCGCGACGTCGCTGTACTCGCACGTGGCTAACAAGGACGAACTCGTCGAACTGGTCGTGGACGAGATCTACGGCGAGATGGAGATCCGCCTCGACGACCCCGACGGCTGGCGCTCGGCCGCCGCGGGCGCGGCGGAGAGCCTGCGCGGCACGATCCTGCGCCACCCCTGGATGGTGTCGGTGCTCGGCGGCGCGGGCCTGTCCTACCTCGGCCCCAACATGATGCGGAACACCGACCGCCTGCTGGCCGTCCTGGAGGCGGGCGGCTTCAGCCTGACCGAGGCCGACCGCGCGATGAAGACACTGATCGCCTACGTCCTCGGCTTCGGCACCAGCGAGGCGGCCTGGCTCACCGCGCTCGCCCGCAGCGGCAAGAGCCAGCAGGAGTGGGCGGAGAGCGTGTGGCCCACCGTCAAGGAGGCGGTCAGACCCTATCCGCGGCTGAGCGAGTGGTACGCGCAGCAGAGCGCCTCCGACGACGAGGACGGATTCACCTACGGTCTCGACCGGGTCCTGGACGGCCTGGAGGCGCGACTTCGGAGCACGGCCGACGCTGTCTGACCGGACCTGCGCGGACCTGCGCGGACGCCTCGATAGGCTGGGGCCCGTGGAGGACCGGTGACTGATTTCGACGCGATCGACGCGCTGCTCGCCCAGGCGCGCGAGGAGGCCGAACTCCCGTCCCCGCAGCGGCGACGCGAGCTTCGTGAGGGCCTCGGCCTGTCCCGTGCGCAGGTCGCGGGCGCCCTCGGGGTGAGCCCGTCGACGGTCGGGGGATGGGAGACGGGACGCGATCCCGCGGGCGGCATCCGCGACAAGTACGCGTACTTCCTCGAAGGCGCGGAGGCCAAGCTGCGCGATCGGGCCGCTGCCGCGGTGGCGGCCGAGGGGCCGGGGCACGGCGCCGACGGGAGCGACGGGGCCGACCTCAAGGAAGCGGAGGCGGCCGAGGAGTTCGACGAGGCCGACGAGGCCGACGAGGCGCAGGAGCTCGCGGCCGCGCAGCCCTGTGTCCTGTGCGGGCATCCGGCCACGCACCAGATGGCGGGCTTCCCCCAGCACCTGGACCCGGCCGAGTGCGAGGCGGCCGCGCGCCCCCGGCCCGAGGCCCCGGCGCCCGAGGCCCCAGTGCACGAGGCCCCGGTGCACGAAGCCCCCACGGCCAACTCCCCTGCGCCTGGCCGGGAATCGCCCCCGCGAGCCCCGGAACACCAGAGGCGCACCACGCGTACCACCAAGGTGGTCCCCGTGGGACGGCGCGCCCAGGCGGCATCCGACGTTCCGGATCTCATCGGCCACGCGGTGCACGCCGCCCTGACCAAGCATCAGGGCGACAGCGACGCGGCCGGCGCGGAGCTGCTCAAGAACGCGATCCGGGACGCGATGGCCCTGCTCGACGAGTGCCGCAAGGGCGGGCGCTACGACATCGTGGCCCACCCGCCGCTGCCGGACGTGCTGCGCAAGAAGAGCAAGACCGGGCCGGACGAGATCTGGGAGGCCCGCCCCAAGTGGACCCGCCCCGAACTGCCCGCCGGGCGTCACGAGGTGACCGCGCTCGACATCAACGGCGCCTATCTCTCGGCTCTGAAGACCCATCTGCCGATCGGCGCCCTGGAGTACGGCGAGGGCGACCACCACGACCGGCGGCGCGCGGGCGTCCACCTCATCACCCCGCCCGAGTGGGACCACGACGCGCTGCTTCCCAACCCGATCGGCAACCGCGACGAACCGGGTCCGCTCTGGGTCACCGAGCCGACCCTGCGGCTGCTGCTGCGCTGCTCCCAGGCTTCGTACGGGCTGTGCGACCGGCCGGTGATCCACGAGTCGTGGACGTCCGGCGCCACCGAGGGACTGCTGGAGAAGTTCCGCGTGGCCCTGAAGGACGCGCGCGACGCCGCGATCGCCGAGGACGACGAGGTGACGCTCGAATACGTGAAGGCCATGTACTCGAAGTTCGTCTCGACGATGGGCGAGTCGAACTACAACCGGGAGCTGTACCGCCCCGACTGGATGCACCTCATCCGCTCCCAGGCGTTCGCCAACCTCTGGATGAAGGCATACAAGGCGTACGACGAGGGGCTGACCGTCGTGCGCGCCATGGGCACCGACGAGCTGCACGTCATCGGTGACTGGCAGCATGTCTTCGCCGAGGGCCGCGGCGTCACCGAGGTGAAGGTGAAGGACGTCTACGCCATCGGGACGGGCCCGCAGCAGGACCTCGCATCTGAAGACCCCGTGTCCGATCCCGCCCCGGACCAGGGCTGAGCGGAAAGCGCCGATAGGACGTCATGCCAGAGTTCACCCACGAATTCGGAAAGTTCGGCGCCCGCGGGCTGGAGGGCGGGGAGGCCGTCGGCCGGCAGCTCGACCGGCTCGTCGAGACCATCGCCTCGTCGGTCACCACCCGCCGCGGCCTGCTGGCCCGCCTGCACTATCTGACCCGCACCCCGCACGCCCGGACCGCCGCCCGCGCGGCCGGGCTGACCGTCACCGACCGCACCCTGAACGCCTGGCTGGCCGAAAAGCGCAGCCCCTCGAAGGCGAACCTGCAACGGGTCGACGAGGCGTACCAGAAGGTGCGCCGCCAGAACGTGGCGCGCCATCTGCTGCGCCGGCTGAACGCGCGCGGGGGCACGCGCATCGAGATCCATCCCCTCAACCAGTCCCAGGTGGACCGCCGTTTCCAGCGGGTCATGGAGTTCCGCACCCTCAATATCCGCAGGTGGGACCGTATGGTCCGGGCCTGGGCGGACGGGGACGGTACCGGGCTGCAGAGCGAGTGGGTGGACCAGATCGTCGAACTCGGCTCGCAGTGGGGCCAGTACGAGTACGTGACGCACGTGGGCTTCGCCGCGTAGCGGACGACTACCTCACTCGCTTCTGGCCGAGGGCCAACTGGAAACAAAACCGGAAGGTTGGTTTCATAGGGGGAGGGTCACGGCACGAAGCGAACGCCGTTCCGGGTTGCGTACAGCGTTCGCTACCTGTACGGTGTTCGGTATAGCGCACACCGTACGGGTCGTGCGGTGGAACCCCCCACGAGTCCGAACCAGCAAAGGAAGAGATCATGTCGAAGAACGTGACCTGGGACGAGGAAGGCAACTGGGAGGCCAGGGGGAGCTGGGGCACCAAGGACTCCGCGGGCCACGGCATCTATCTCGACCGCTGGCAGGCGCGCCTGGACAAGCTCCGCAAGGCCCACCACGTGCCCGGCGCGGCCCTCGCCATCGTGAAGGGCGGCGAGATCTACGAACTCGCCAGCGGCGTCCTGAACGTGGAGACCGAGGTCGAGGTCACCACCGACTCCGTCTTCCAGGTCGGCTCCATCGCCAAGATCTACACCGCCACGATGGTGATGCGCCTGGTCGACGCCGGCCAACTCGACCTGGACGCACGGGTGGTGGACGTGCTGCCCGAGTTCGCGACGCCCGACCCCGAGGCCACCGCCGTCATCACCGTGCGCCAGCTCCTCAGCCACACCGGCGGCGTCACCAACGACTTCACGTACGACTCCGGCCGCGGCGACGACTGCCTGGAGAAGTACGTCGAGGCCGCGCGCGAGGTCGCCCTGGACTGCCCGCCCGGCTCCGCCGTCTCCTACGGCGGCCTCGGCTACATCGTGCTCGGCCGGATCATCGAGGTGATCACCGGCAAGACCTGGGACGAGGCGCTGCAGGAGCTGCTCGCCGAGCCGCTCGGGCTCACCCACACCGTCACGCTGCCCGAGCAGGCGCTGCGCTTCCGGGCCGCGATGAGCCACCTCGGCGAGCCCGGCAAGACCCCCGACCCCGCCCCGGCCTGGGACCTCATGCCCCGCTCCGCCGGACCCTACGGGCGGGTCATCGCCTCGGCCGCCGACGTCGCGCGGCTGGCGCTGATGCACCTCAACAACGGCACCGCGTCCAACGGCGGCTCCGTCCTCACGCCGCAGAGCGTCGCCGCCATGCAGCACCGCGAGGTCGACGTGCCCGACAAGTGGACGGTCAGCTCGGACGGCTGGGGCCTCGGCTGGACCCTGTACAACTGGCACGGCGTTCCCGGCTTCGGCCACGACGGCGCCTCCATCGGCCAGTACGGCTATCTGCGCGTGGTGCCCGAAGCGGGCGTGGCACTGGTCCTGCTCACCAACGGCGGCAGCGCCCGGCCCCTGTACGCCGAGCTGTTCCGCGAGCTCCTCTCCGAACTCGCCGGTGTCACGATGCCGGAGCCCTTCGGCCCGTCCGACAAGCCCGTCGCCGTCGACATGAGCCGCTACGTGGGCACGTACAAGCGCGAAGGCGTCGTCATCACGGTCTCCGAGCAGGAGGACGGGCAGCCGCACCTGCTCTACGAGTTCGTCGACGGCATGAAGGACATGTCGCCGCCGCTGGACATGGACATGCTGCCGGTGGAGGAGAACGTCTTCGCCGCGTCCGGCGCGGGGCCGTCCTTCGCCGAGGACTACATGCCGGTCGTCTTCTCCACCATGGTCGACGGCACCCAGTGCTGCTACATCGGCATGCGGTGCGCTCCGAAGGTCGACTGACCCCGGAGCGGCCATCGGTCGCCATCGACCCCATCGACCACTGAGGCCGGTCATCCCCCGTGTCGGCCGCGCGGCTGGTCCCCCTGTCCTCAACTGGGCAGGGGGACCAGACGTGTTGGAGGGCGCGGCCGATCAGACGGCGCTGCAGCCGCCGTCGACCGGGACCGCGGCGCCGGTGATGAAGGACGAGTCGGCGCTGCACAGCCACGCCGCGGCCCGCGCCACCTCCAGGGGGTCGGCGAAGCGCTGCTGGATGGCACGGGCCGCCGCGGCCTTCCGCAGATGCGGCACGTCCCGCAGCGCCTCCTCGGTGAGATCGGTGTGGGTGTTGCCCACCATCAAGGCGTTGATGCGGATGCCGTGCTCGCCGTACTCGGCGGCCGCGGCCCGCGTCAGGCCGAGCACGGCGTGCTTGGCGGCCACGTACGGCGCCACCGCCCCGGTGGCGAACGAACCCGCGGTGCTGGAGGTGTTGACGATCGCGCCGCCGGAACCCTGGTCCAGCATCGCCGGGAGCTGCTGCTTCAGGCAGTTCCACACGCCCCGTACGTTGACGTCCATGACGCTGTCGAAGACGGCGTCGTCCAGCTTGTGCAGGGGCGTGCCCATCGCACCCCAACCGGCGTTGTTGAAGGCGGCGTTGAGTGTTCCGAAGGTGTTCACCGTCATGGACACGGCCCGTTCGACATCGGCCCTCGAGGTCACGTCGCCGACGGTCACAAGGGCCCGCCCCCCGGCGGCTTCGATCTTCTGCGCGAGGGCGTGTAACCGGTCGCCCCTGCGGGCCATGAGCGCCACGGCGGCCCCCTCCGCGGCGAACAGCTCTGCGGCCGCCGCCCCGATGCCGCTGGACGCTCCCGTGATCATGGCTGTTCTGCCGGCCAACCGTCCTTGAGTGTGTTCCATCCCCACCTCATCGCTGGTTCCGCATCCGGTCCGCGCTGTAGTCGATGGTCTTCTGAACACTGGGCACGGCGAGCCCCGGGAGCAAGCAGTGCCACATCTCCTCGAACCACTTGGGCAAGTCCGCGCGGCCCGACTCCATCTGGGCGTACATCTGCAGTCCCGTGCAAGCGCTGACCAGCAGCCGCGCGTACAACTCCACGTCCGCCCCGGCGCGCAGCTCGCGCTTGCGCTGCGCGATGTACAGCTGGTCCGCGAACAACTTGGCGAACTGCCGGTGCGAGTTCGACTCCGCGGGCATGAAGTACTCCTGGTCCATGACCAGCCGGGCGCCCGCCAGTGCGATCGGATTCTCCAGCACTTGCTGGGCCCATGCCAGCGAGATGTCGACGGCTCCCTGCAACCCCTGCCCGGAGACATCCGATTCGATCAGGGTCGGCTGGTTGTTGACGATCTCCCGGGCCAGCTCCTCCTTGGACTTGAAGTGGAAGTACACCGCGCCCAGTGTCACGCCGGCCCGCTTGGTGATCTCCCGCATGCTGGCGCCCATGTAGCCGAGCTCATCGAAGGCCATGGCCGCCGCGTGGAGGATCTCCTCCCGGGTCCTCACGGCGCGTTCCTGCTTCGGTTCCGCCATGGGGCGCCCCTGCCTCTCCGTGCATTAAAGCGAACGGCCGTTATTTTATCGCGCCCCGGGTGACCATGCCAGGGCCTCGCGCCCCAGGTGGCGGAATCCTGACCCCTGGCCGGAGCTGGTCACCCTTCCAAGTCCTTTCAGACCGGCGAGAGTTGGCCGTTGTCGATCTGGGGCGCCGGATGCGGTGGCGGATTGGGAGCGTCCGGTTCGGGCCGAACGGGCAGGTCCCGCCCGGTGAGTCGGGGCTCGGCACGCCGTGCCGCCGATGTTTTCGCGGGCGCGCCTTCGCGTTGCGAATTCGCAGGTGGCGGAGGTCCGAGCCGCCGTGAACCGGTCGGTACGAGCCTCTCTGGCGGCTGGATGTGGTCTTGGGCTGTTGTCGAGAACAAGCCAAGCCTCGACAACAAAAAGAACACTCGTTATGTTGTTGGCGCAGCGCGGCTGAGCCACCGGAGCGATGCGGCCGCGCCATCCGAGCACGACGAAACACTCATCAGCACTGACTCATTACGGGGGGCTTCCGTGCCTGTTTCCAGTCAGCTCGAACCTGTTCGCACGAGTCCGATAGAGGCGTGCTACGTCGGCAAGAAGGATGCCGCCGAAGTGCTGCCCACCAGTTGGCGGGAGGCAGGCCACGGCGCCTTCACCGTCACCGTCCAGTGGCCGGAGGAGCACGCGTTCTACGTCGAGGACGGAAGCTACCGGCCGCTGCTCGTCACGGAGAGCCAGCGGCAGGCCGTGATCCTGCTCAGCCACGTGGTGCACGACGTCCCGATCGGTCACCGGCTCAGCTGGGGAGGCGTGCAGTGCACGGTCAACCCCGACGCGCTGTGGGTGGGGGCCGGTCCTGCCGACGTG
Organism: Streptomyces odontotermitis; assembly: GCF_050510915.1. NCBI lineage: Bacteria > Bacillati > Actinomycetota > Actinomycetes > Kitasatosporales > Streptomycetaceae > Streptomyces > Streptomyces odontotermitis. The sequence goes on from NZ_JBNJLS010000014.1 coordinate 88,686, forward strand.
GAACTCACCGTCACGCCCGTCTCGGTCAAGCGGCGCAGGGGCGGCTCGGTCATGTTCGTCTCGCGGGTGACGGCGGTGCGGGACGGGCAGTTCCTGGGGTCGGGAGAGTTCCAGTTCGGCACCCACCCGCCGGCCATATACGACCGCCTGCGCGGCTCCTACGCGGACGCCCGCGCGGCCTTTGCGCGGGCCCTCGCGCCCACCCCGCCGGTCATGCCGCTGCTCGTGGGCCGTACCAGCGCGAAGGATGTGGTTCTGTCGGCGACCGACACGGCGAACCAGTGGCTGTACCGGATCGACACGACCCACACCGTCCTCTATGACCACCCGCACGACCACATCCCGGGCATGGCTCTGCTCGAGGCGGTCGACCAGATCGCCCGCACCACACCGGGCGGTGCCGGGCCCTTCGCGTACGACACCACCTTCCACCAGTACGTCGAATTCGATCGGCCGTGTCTGCTGCGGGTGGAGCCGGCTCTGCCGGACGAGGTGGGCCGCTCCCGCCTTCTCGTCCATGCGTTCCAGTCGGACCGGCCTGTCCTCTCCTGCATGGTGACCACAGCGGCGGGACCCCTGCTGGACGCCCTGCCGAGTCAGGCCGCCTGGGCTTCCGGAGGGGCGGGGATCGGGAGGGGAGTCGCGAGCGCCGTCGTGTGACGCTCCGCCGCGTGTACGTGGCGCAGCAGATCCGCGCGGCCAGGTGGGCGCGGGCGGGTGTCCGGGGTGGGTGGGGTCTGGTGGACGCGGGTGAGGAACTCCTCGTCGGTGTGGAGCTTTTGCTCGGTGGTGAGTGTCATCAGCATCCGGGTCAGGCCGCGCCAGACCACGCCGTCCTGGCGGGCGGCCGCCGTGACCTGTGCGGGGGCGGGCGGCTCGTCCGGCCCCGGAGCGTCCGGCTGTGGGGTGCCCGACAGTGCCGCGCGCCAGCGGGTGATGCGGGTGCGGTCGCTCGCCGCCGACTGTTCGTACCAGGGCAGGAAGAAGTCCTCCGTCATCCGCGCCGCGGCCCGGCGCTGGGCCGTGTCCACGTCGGGGTGTGCGGCCAGCACGTCCGCCAGGCGGAAGGCGTGGGCGAGGGCGAGGGACATGCCGCGGGCCAGGAGCGGGTTCGTCACGCAGGCGGCGTCGCCCGTCTGGAAGAGGCCCGCGACCGGGTGCTGCCGTGAACTTGCCACTCCCCAGAAGGAGTTGGGAGGACAGGTGAGGGTGCTGATGTCTTCGGTCAGGGGTGCGCTCACGTCGGGGGTCAGCCAGGGGGCCAGGCCCGGGGTCGCCGTGGCCGCCGCCGTGAAGCCCGACGTGGTCACGAGCGCGGACAGGGCGCGGTCGCCGGGCAGCGTGCCGAGCGTGACGGAGAAGGTGCCGCCGTCGGCCGGGTGCAGCAGCGCCGCGTAGTGGTCCCAGACGGCGCCGACGCCGTGCCCTAGCCCGAACGGTGCGGGGAACGCCCCGTATGCCGTGAGGTCGCCGGTCGGTGCCGTGGCCGGTGGCCAGCCCTGCCGCAGTCGGTGGAAGCGGGTGCGCAGGTCGAGGCCGGAGGGTGCCACCAGGTCGGCGGCGACCGGGACGCCGCAATCGCGCAGCCACGTACGGGACTTGGCGCGGTGACCGGTGGCGTCCACCACGAGCGTGGCCGGGATCCGGGCGCCGCCGCGGGTGACGACCGCGCGGACGCGGCGTGCGGACGAGTCGAGTTCGAGGGCGTCGACCGTGACGCCGGGCCGGATGCCGACGTCGGGCAGGCCCGCCACGTGGCGGCGCAGGACGAGTTCGAACGTGGTGCGGCGGCAGGCGAGCGCCACCAGTTCGTCGTCGGCGGGGCGGCGGGCGCGGTCGGTGGCCGTGGCGGGCAGCGCGTGGGTCAGGTCGGCCTCCAGGGCGCCCGCCGCCCGGAGGCGGGAGAGCAGCAACGGCGCGCGTTCGCGCAGGACTTGGACCCCGAGGGAGCCCAGCGTGTGCGGGTGGTCGGCCTGCGGCACGGAGGGGCGCCGCCAGCGGAGCGCGGCCTCGGGCAGAGGGCCCGCGGGCGGCTCGGGGGACTGGTCGAGGACGAGTACGCGGTAGCCGGTGCCGGACAGCGCGAGAGCACAGGCGAGCCCGGCGACGCTGCCGCCGACGATGACTGCGGTGGCCATGCGGGTGCCGCCTTCCGTGGTCGGTCCGTGGTCGGTCCGTGGTCGGTGGAGCCGGGCGTCAGGACGCTGACGGCGACGAGCGTACGGAGCGCCGGGCGGGGCGGGAGCGGGGCGGGCGCGTTGCCGGGGTGACTGTGGGGAGTTGCCTTAAGGGGGGATTTGGCTTGAGAGGGGGTGGCTTGAGGGGGAGTTGGCTCAGGGGGAGGGGAGTTGGGGAGGGTGGTGCCGTCCGTGGGGGACGGTGAGAGGGCGTGGGTGTCAGGTCCAGCGGCGTGCCATCCGTACCGTCCAGCACGTGAGCGCCGCGCACAGGGCCGTGCCCAGGGTGAAGACCGCGCCGAGGCGGCCGCCCGTGAGCAGGCCCGTGCTCAGCGCCACCGCCGCCGAGCTCGACATCAGTGCCGAGGCCGAGAACAGTGCCGCCGCCCGTGCCCGTGCGGCCTCCGGGACCAGACGCGGCAGCCAGGTCTGCAGCGTGGTGTGCAGATAGCCCCAGCCGACGCCGAGCAGGACGGCGCACAGCAGCAGCGTGGCCGGGCTCGGCAGCGCGGCGGCGAGCACCGCGCCGGTGCCGGCCAGGCAGCCCCCGGCGGCCAGCAGCCTCCCGGGCTGCCAGGCGCGGGCGTGCCGGCGCAGGAGCAGCGTGCCCGCCAGGACCCCGCTCGCGTACAGGACGAGGGCCGCGGGCGTCGCGGCCTGGGCGCCCATCATGGCGAGCGCCGGGGCGAGCAGTGCGGGCAGGCCGAGCAGCGCGGCGCCCTCCGCGGCACCGAGAGCGATCACCGTCCCGTATGCCCGGGGGTGTGTCTTCGGGAGCAGTCGTCCTGCCGTGGGTCGGTCCTGTGTGAGTAGTCGGTCCTGCGTGGGTCGGTCCTGCGTGGGTCGTTCCTGCGTGGGTCGTTCCTGTGTGAGGCGGTCCTGTGTGAAGCGTTCCCGTGCGGGGTGCATCCGTGCGGTGCCTGGGGCCGGCGTGTCGGTGGTGCGTACCCGCGCCGCCGTCACCGAGGTGAGCAGGGCGATGACCGCGAACGCGAGCCGCCACGAACCGAGCCGGACCGTCAGGTCCGCGAGGAGAGGGGAGGCGATCGCGCTGGTCGCCGTGACGGTGGTGATCGCGGCGAAGGCCCGCTGCCGGGTCCGCGCCGGGCGCAGCGACTCGAAGAAGAGGGAGACCGAGGGGGTGACGGCCGCGAAGCCCGCCCCGGCGACGGTGCGCAGCACCACCCAGTACAGCGGCCCCGGGCACAGCGCCGACCCGGCGGCCGCCACGGCGGCGAGCGTCAGGCCGGCGCGGAGGCTGCGGCCCGGACCGAAGCGGTCGGCGGCCCAGCCCCACAGGGGCAGGGCGAGCCCCTGCCCGAACGAGTAGGCGGCGATGCCCGCCGTGACCGTGGCGACGTCCGTGTCCCAGGAGGCGCACAGGGCCATCAGCAGCGGGGCGCCCAGGTGCCAGTCGGCGTTGCCGAGGGCGGCCGCCCGGCGGAGGCCACGCATGGGCGTACCCCCCTGCCTGCCGTGTGGTGGTGGACATCCGGGCCGGTGGTGGTGACGGCGGTGGTGCCGTGGGCCGATGTCGGTCGAGGCTATGAAGCGGTGCGGGTGCGTGGGCCGGTCGCGGCGCAGGCGGGGGTGGCTATGGCAACTCGCCACAATCCGGGGGAAGTTCGGCGGCGCTCCGGGCGTGGCTGAAAATCCATGCCGCCGCGACTTCCTGAGGTTGCCGTGGCCTGCCGCCCGGGGCGGCAGCACTATCGGGCGAGAGAAGTCCAGGACCGGACGATGAGCGCACCCAGGGTCCCCACGGCCGCACCACGCGGCCGTCCCACCCGGTCTGACCTCTCCTGGTGCCCCACACACCGGCCATGGCCGACCCGGAACCGGGAGGAGCGAAGAACACCCATGAGGTTTCGCGTTCTTGGACCCCTAGAGCTGACCGAAGACGACGGTGACGACATACCGATCCAGGGCACCAAGCAGCGTGCGGTCCTGGGCTTCCTCCTGCTCCACGCCAACCGGGTGGTCTCCACCAGCGCGCTGATGGACGCCCTGTGGCCGGTCGACGAGGCGCCCAACACCGCGCGCAAGATCCTGCACAACGCCATCTGGGGGCTGCGCGGCCTGCTCGGCCCCCGGCAGGGCGGGGACGGCCGGCCGTCCCTGAACACCAGGCCGCCCGGCTACATGCTCCAACTCGACACGGACACCGTGGACTTGTACGAGTTCCAGCGGCTCGCCAAGGACGGCCGGGCGCAGCTCGCGGCGGGGGCGGCGGACCGTGCCGCGGCCACCCTGCGCCGGGCGGGCGGACTGTGGCGCGGGGGCGCCCTCGCCGATCTGGTCGAGGTCGGCTTCGGCTGGCCCGAGCTGGCGGGCCTGGAGAGCTCCCGCATCGACGCCCTGGAGGACTACGCCGAGGCCGAACTGGCCCTGGGCCACTACCACTTGGTGCTGCGCGAGCTGGAGGCGGAGGTCGAGTCCGGCACGCTCCGGGAGCGGCTGTGCGGACAGCTGATGGTCGCCCTGTACCGCTGCGGGCGGCACACCGACGCGCTCGACGCGTACAACCGGCTGCGCAGACAGCTCGTCGAGCAGCTCGGTCTGGAGCCCGGCCGCAGCCTGCAGGTGCTGCAGCAGGCGATACTCCGCCACGACGACTCCCTGCTCGACCGGCATCCGCCCCGCCAGGGCCCCGAGGAGCGGACGTTCCCGTACTCCGGTGACGTCCTGCACTCCGGCGATGCCGCTTACGTGGGTGAGGTCCCGCACTCGGGTGAGGTCCCGTACGCCGGTGAGGTCCCGTACGGCGGTGGTGCCCCGCGCTCCGGTGGTGCCCCGCACTCCGGTGAGGCGGCGCGCCTGTCCGCCGCGGCCGCGCCGCTCCCCCTCCCCATGGCGGCCGTGCCGTCCCCGCGGCGCGCGCCCACGGTGTCCCCCGCCGCCCCCGCCTCCCCCGTATCCGCCGCGCCTGCCGCGCCTGCCGCGCCTCTCGTGTCCCGCGACGCGGAGGCCGGGCAGCCGGGGCCGGGCGCCGTCAGCGTGCAGCACTGCACCGTGGTGATGGTGCAGGCCACGCTCGACGACCGGCGCACCGGATCGGACGCCTCCGGCGTGACCCAGGGCCTGGCCCTGGTCGCCGACGCCCTGCGCTACACCGCCGACGACTTCGGCGGCACCGTCGCCGCCCCCGCGGGACCGGCGCTCCTCGTGGTGTTCAGCGGTGCCGACGCGCCGAAACGGGCCGTCTCCACGGCGCTCGCCGCCCTCGGCCCGTGCGGTGACCAGGGCCCGGCCGCGGTCAGCGTCCGCGCCACCGTCGTCACCGGCGAGGCATGGCTGTACCGGGCCGACGGGGGCCCGGACGCCGCCCCCATGGTCGGCGGCCCGGTGCTCGACACCTGCCGCACCCTGATGGCCCACACCGCCGCCGGCACCGTGCGGGTCTGCGAGGACACCCGCCTGCGGACCGGAGGCGCCGGGGGCGTCGGCTACGCCCGGTCCGGCGGGCCGGTCGAGGGCTGGCGGGCCCGCTCCGTCGACTGGAGCTCACTGGCCCACCCGTCGATCCCCGTCGTCGACCGGGACTACGAACTGGACGTGCTGTGCGGCCTGTTGGGCCGGTCCCAGCACCGGTCCGTGGCCCAGCTCGTCACCGTGCTCGGCGCCGCGGGCAGCGGCAAGACCCGGCTTGTCCTGGAGTTCGAGCGGCGCGCCATGGCCCGCTGGGACGACGCCGAGTTCCTGGTGGCCGGGCCCGAGGGCGCCGACCGGCCGCTCGGGCTGCTGCGCGGGCTGCTGCTCTCGCTGGCCGCCGCCCCCGCGGCCCTCGGCGGGACCGACGCCGAATCCGGTGCCGCCGTGCTCCGGCAGCTCGCCTACGGCCGCATCGCGGACCAGGAGGAGGCCGCCGAAGTCGCCTCGGGAGCCGCCGAGTTGGTGGTCTCCGGCGAGCACGGCCCGGCCCCGCACCGGATCGAGCCGCTGCGTGCGGCGGGGACCCGGTTGCTTGCCGCCGTGGCGCTCCACCACCCGCTCGTCATCCTCGTCGACGACGGGCACGAACTGGACGACGCGAGCCTGGACTTCCTGGAGCGGTTCGCCGCCGACCCGGCGGCCCCGCCGCTCATGCTGATCGTGGCGGCCCGGCCCGAGCTGCTGTGGACCCGGCCGACCTGGGGCAGCGGACAGGCGCACGGGGCGACGCTGACCCTGCCGGACCTGACCGACGCCACGGTGGACCGGCTCTCCGACATCCTGCTCGGCAAGGTCCGCCAGGGGCAGCTGACCCTGCCCACGCACCGCATCGGCGAGACCCTCGACGACGCGGCGGAGCACGACAGGCGACGCCATCTGCTGCGCACCCTGATGCGCCTGGACACCTCGCTGCCGCCCCGGCCCGGCCTCGGCGGCCTGAGCGTGGGCCGGGTCCCGGCGGCCAGCCGCGCGGCGGGCTGACGGCCGGGCGGGGCGCGGCCGTTGGAGCAGGGGCAGGGCCGTCGGGGAGGGGCGGTCAGGCGGCGGCGTCGGCGAGCAGCCCCTCGGTGACGGCCGCCGCGACCTGGCCGAGGTGGTCGTCGAGGTAGAAGTGGCCGCCGGAGAAGACCTTCAGGGCGAAGCCGCCGCTGGTGTGCTCCCGCCACGCCTCGGCCGCCGCTACCGGCACCACCGGGTCGCGGTCCCCGACCAGGGCGGTCACCGGGGCGGTGAGCGGTTCGCCGCCGCGCCAGCTGTACGTGCCCAGGGCGCGGTAGTCGGCGCGCAGCACCGGCAGGACCATCTCCAGGAGCTCGGGGTCGTCGAGCACCGACTGGTCGGTGCCGCCCAGCATGCGCACCGCGGCCAGCACCTCGGCGTCGCCCGTCAGCCGGTCGTGCAGGCCCGGCCGGGGGCCGGGTGCGCCCCGGCCGGAGAGGAACAGGCGCCGGGGGCCCGGCAGTTCGCGCTGTGCGAGCAGCCGCGCCGTCTCGTAGGCGACGACCGCGCCCATGCTGTGCCCGAACAGGGCGTACGGCCGGGCGCCGTCCGCGGTCAGCTCCGCGGCGAGCTCCCCGGCCACCGCCTCGGCGAGCGGGGTGAGGCCGGTGAACGGCGACTCGCGGCGCCGGTCCTGGCGCCCCGGGTACTGCACGGACACCACGTCGAGGTCCGTCGGCAGGGCCCGCGCCAGGCGCAGATACGCCGTCGCGGAGGCGCCCGCGTGCGGGAAGCACACGAGCCGCAGCCCGTCCGCCGTGCCCGTGGTGTAGCGGCGGAACCACTTGCTGTCCACTGTGGGTGTCGTCCCTTCTGCTCTGCTTCTGTGCCCGGCCGCCGTCCGGCCGGGGCGGCCCCGTCAGGCGGTCGGCTCGGCCCGGCCCTCGACCCGGGCGAGGATCTCCCCGGCGACCAGCTCCGGCACCTCCTGCGGCTGCCAGTGCGAGACTCCTTCGAGCGTGACGAGACGGTACGGCGCCGACACGTAACTCCCGGTCAGCTCCGCCGCCTTGGTGCTCACCGACTCGTCCTCGACGCTCCAGACGAAGGTCGTCGGCACCGTGATCCCGCCCAGGTCGCTGCGGCCGTCGAGGAGCGCGCCGGTGCGGTACCAGTTCAGGGCGGCGTGGAAGGTGCCGGGCCGGGTGTGGAAGTCCACGTAGCGGGCCTGCTGTTCGGGCGTGAGCGCGCCGTCCGCGCCCGCGAGCAGCTCCCGCAGCCGGGCCGCGTCGTCGTCGAGCCAGTACTGGGTGGCGCCCTCGGCGGTCAGCAGGTCGATGTACCGCGAGGCCCGCTGCTGCTCCGGGTCGTCGCGGTAGGCCCGCTGGTAGGCGTCGAGGTGCGGGAAGGCGACCGCGGTCAGCGAGCGCACCCGCTGTGGGTGGTGGGCGGCGAGGTACCACGCCACGATCGCGCCCCAGTCGTGCCCGACGACATGGGCGCCGGACACCCCGAGTGCGTCCAGGATGCCGAGGACGTCCCGGGCCAGCAGCGGCAGCGCGTACTGCTCGACGGCGTCCGGACGCGCCCCGGGGGAGTAGCCGCGCTGGTTGGGCGCGATGGTGCGCAGCCCCGCGCGGTTGAGGACGGGCACGACGTCCGTCCAGGAGGCGAAGTGGTGCGGCCACCCGTGCAGCAGCACCACCGGCTCGCCGTCCCGCGGACCCGCCGTCTCCACGTCGAAGGTGAGGCCGCCGACGGTCACGGGCACGACGGTGCGGGCGTCCACGGGCGCGACGGTGCGGGCGTCCTCGTGCTGCTCAAGCGGCATGGCGGGCGGCCTCCTCGGCGAGGGTCTCCCCGGTGACGGCGCCCGCGGTGGGCGGGGTGACGAGGTCCGCGACGGGCGGCGCCGCCAGGACCTCGGCCGGGTCGACCAGGCTGACGACGCGGGCGTACGCCACCGCGACCTCGTCGTGGCGCGCGGCCGCCGCCATGACGCGGCTCGCCTGCCGCTGCTCGGGCGCGTCGGGGTCGGCGAGCCCGAGCCGGGCGGCGTCGTTGCCGACCGCCATGGACCAGGGTGTGTCGACGCCGTCGCGGGCCAGGGCGGCGAAGAACTCCGCGGCCCGAGGCGGGCCGGGGCGGCGCAGCCGGTCGGCGAGGACGGTCGCCTCGATCGCCGCGACCGTCATGCCCTGGGCGTACGTCGGGTTGAAGCTGCACACCGCGTCGCCGATGACGAGCAGGCCCTCGGGGAACGCGTCGAGCCGCTCGTAGCGGCGGCGCAGGTTGGCCGGGAAGCGGTAGGCCACCAGCTCGTCGACCGGCCGTCCGGCGCGCACCGCGTCGTACACGTCGGGCGCGGCAAGGGAGTTGAGGAAGGAGAGGAAGCCCTCCTCGTCGGTGGGCGGCACGTCGCCGTTCATGCCGTAGGCGGTGACCACCGTGCGGCCGCCGTCGACCCGGGCGCAGACCGCGCCGCGCGGCGTCGCCGGGCTGGCCACCACGTGCACGGACACATTGCCGCCGAGGGCGTCGGCGGGGATGTCGTAGTGGCGGGTCGTGTAGCCGAGGCCGACCTTGAACGTCTCCTCCTCGGGCGCCTCGTAGCCCCACTGCGTCAGCCACACCGGGGTGCGCGAGCCGCGGCCCGAGGCGTCCACCACGAGGTCGGCGTCCAGGGTGTAGGGCGCGGCCTCGGAGTGCGCGTCGGCCACCAGCGCGCCCACCACCCGCCGGTCGCCGTCGGCGGTCACCGGCTCGACGACGGCCGTGCCCTCCAGGAAGCGCACGCCGGGCAGCGCGCGGACCCGGTCGCGCACGACGGACTCCAGCAGCGGACGGCTCGCCGACACCAGGCGGAGCCCGGACTCGGGCTGGCGCATGGGGCGGCCCTCCAGGATCCACCGCACGTCGCCGGTGACGTCGCCGTGGGCCGCGCCGGCCGCGACGAACTGGTCGGTGACGCCGGGGAACAGCTCCTCGATGACCTGATGGCCGCGCGCGAGGAGCCCGTGCACATGGCGTCCCTGCGGCACCCTGCGGCGTGGTGCGGCACCGTCCGGGAGCCCGTCCCGCTCGATGACCACCACCTCGTCGTAGGCGTCGGAAAGGACGCGCGCGGCGAAAAGCCCCGCCATTCCCGCGCCGAGGACGAGCGCGCGATTCCGACCTGAATTTCCCACGTCTTTCTCCTCCGGCTGGTCAGCAGGGCCGTCTTTTGCGCGCCACGCTACTTACGGTCCGGTATGCGCCCGTCAACCCGGCGCTCATTCCCGGGACTCGGGGCAGGCAGAGCCGCCGATTACCGCGTTGAGAACCGCATGTGACCGCCCCCGGGGTGCCGGAACCTACGGTGAATTGGCCCGTGTCACAGTCGAATTGAGGGAGCAGGAATGACCACGACCGTACCGGCCACCGGAACGACCGTCAGCGCGGCGGAACTCATCGCGCGCGCCCGTGGCCTCGTGCCGCTGCTGCGGTCCGGCATCGAGCGCACCGAGCAGCTCGGCAACCCCGCTCCGGAGAACCTCGACGCGCTGCGCGAGGCCGGCCTCTTCCGGCTCACCACGCCCGTCGGCCACGGCGGCCTGCACCCGTCCATGCGCACCCAGGTCGAGGTCATCGCCGAGGTGGGCCGGGGCTGTGCCTCGACGGGCTGGATCGTCGCCAACCACGCGGCGTCCACCGAGTTCACCCTGATCCTCGACGACGAGGCGACGGAGGAGATCTTCGGCGACAACCCGGACGCGATCCTGCTCTCCGCGGGCACCGGACCCGGCGCGCGGGCCGAGAAGGTCGACGGCGGACTGAAGATCAACGCGAACTTCCCGTACGCCTCGGGCTGCGAGATCTCCGACTGGGCGCTGCTCGTCGCCGTCCCCCTCTACGACGGCGAGCGCCAGATCGGCGCCGCCAACGCCCTGGTGTCCCTCAAGGACATCGAGATCACGCGCACCTGGAACGTCGCGGGCATGCGCGGCACCGGCACCCACGCGATGACCCTCACCGACGTGTTCGTGCCCGACCGGCGGATCCTCGTCGTCGAGAAGGAGAACGTCGAGCGCCTCGAGGAGCTGCTCGGCCCGACCGACCTCGTCAAGGGCAACCTGCACTCGCTGTCCGCCCTCGTCGGCGCCGCCCGCGGCGCCCTCGACCTGCTCGGCGAGGCCCTGGCGAAGAACAAGCCGATCGTCTACTCCACGTACGGCCGTGCCGCCGACTCGCCCGCCGTCCAGCGCGCCTTCACCGAGGCGACCCACCTGGTCGACACCGCGTATCTGCACATGCTGCACGTCGCCGACGAGTTCGACGCGCTGCTGCCGGGCGAGCCGATGGACCGGCTGCCCCGCGCCCGCGCCCGCATGCACTCGGCGTCCGCGCTGAGCCGCGCCAGGGAGGCCATGCAGCTGATCCTCGACGTCGCCGGGACCAGCGGCTTCGGCAACACCAACCCGATCCAGGCGTACTGGCGGGACCTGGAGGTCGGCAGCCGGCACAACCACCTCAACCAGCCGCTGATCATCGAGGACTACGGCCGCGCGCTGCTCGACATCGGACCGACGGTCACCGCGTTCCACTGACCCCAACAGCCCACGGACGACGGAGGCTTGACCCGACCATGGCCGACCTAGACCTCGCCGAATCGCACCTGCTCAGCTGGCTGTCCACCGTTGGTCTCGACGCCCACTACGTGCGCGCCGAGGGCGACTACCTCTACCGCCTCGACGCGGACGGGCACGAGATCCCCGTGGTCGACTTCGCGGGCGGATACGGCTCGCTGATGCTGGGCCACAACCACCCCGAGATCGTGGCCCTCGCGCAGCGGATGCTGCGCGGCGGAGCGCCCGTGCACGCCCAGTTCTCGCGCCATCCGTACGCGACGGAACTGGCCGCGCGGCTCAGTGCGATCGTCCAGCGGGAGACGGGGGCCGACGAGCCGTACCGGTCGGTCTTCGCCAACAGCGGCGCCGAGGCCGTGGAAATCGCCGTCAAGCACGCCGAGTTGGACCGCGCCCTGAAGGCCGCCGAGCTCCAGGAGGAGATCGCTCGGCACCTTCAGGAGGCGCGGGCCGCGGTGGCGGCGGGCACGGCGAGCGTCTCGGCGCAGGCCGCGGCCGCGGCGGGCCTGACCGTCGCCGACCTGAAGCGGGACCCCGCCGACGCGCTCGCCCGGCGGATCACGGAGCTCAACGGCGACGCCGTGGAGGGCTGCGGGCCCGTCCTGTTCGCCCTGGAGGGCGGCTTCCACGGCAAGTTGATGGGCAGCGTCCAGCTCACCCACAACGCCGCCTACCGCGCCCCCTTCGCGGCCCTCGGCATCCCGGCGCGGTTCGTGGCCCGGGACCGGCTCGCCTCGCTGCCCGAACTCTTCGAGCAGGAGCGGGTCTATCTGATCGACCCGGTCGTCACGGGCGACGAGATCACCATCGTCCGCCGCCCGCTGCCGGTGCTCTGCGCCTTCCTCCTGGAGCCGGTCCAGGGCGAGGGCGGCATCCACGCCCTGGACGCGCGCGACGCCGCCTTCATCCAGGCGGCGTGCGCCCAGGCCGACTGCCCCGTCATCGTGGACGAGGTGCAGAGCGGCATGGGCCGCACCGGCACCTTCCTGGCCAGCTCGGCCATCGGCCTGCGCGGCGACTACTACGCGCTCGCCAAGAGCCTCGGCGGCGGCATCGCCAAGGCCGCGGTGACGCTGACCCGTTCGTCGCGCTACCGCCCGCAGTTCGAGCTGGTGCACTCCTCCACCTTCGCCAAGGACTACTTCTCCACCACGATCGGCCTGAAGGTCCTCGACCTTCTGGAGGCCGACGACGGCGCCGCCTACCGCAAGGCCGCCGAGCGCGGCGCGTACCTGGGGGCCATGCTCGCCGCCGTGCGGAGCGAGTTCCCGGACGTGGTCCGTGAGGTGCGGGGCCGGGGCCTCATGCGGGGCCTGGAGTTCCACGACCAGTCCGGCTCGCCGGCCGCGGCGGTGCGCGAGCACGCCGAGGGGGGCACCCTCGGCTACGCCCTGGCCGGGAAGCTGCTGCGCGACCACCGGGTGCGCACGTTCCCGACCGCCAGCTCGCCCAACACCCTGCGCTTCGAGCCGTCGATCAACATCGGCGACAAGGAAGTCGCCCAGCTGGAGACGGGCCTGCGCGACGTGTGCGAGATGCTGCGGGCGCAGGACGGAGCGGCGCTGTGACGACGGCACCCACAGCACCCACGGCACCTGTGGCGACGGAGCCGGTGGCCGAGGCGGGCCCCGTGGCCGAACTGCAGGCGATCCGCGCGCAGGCGGTGGCCGGACCGAGCGAGAAGGCCACCGAGGCGCAGCACGCCAAGGGCAAGCTGACGGCGCGCGAGCGCATCGAACTCCTGCTGGATCCGGGCTCGTTCAACGAGGTGGAGCAGTTGCGCCGGCACCGGGCGACGGGCTTCGGCCTGGAGGCGAAACGGCCGTACACGGACGGTGTGATCACCGGCTGGGGGACGGTGGAGGGCCGGACGGTCTTCGTCTACGCGCACGACTTCCGGATCTTCGGGGGTGCGCTCGGTGAGGCGCATGCGACGAAGATCCACAAGATCATGGACATGGCCATCGCGGCCGGGGCGCCGTTGGTGTCGCTGAACGACGGCGCGGGCGCGCGCATTCAGGAGGGCGTCAGCGCCCTGGCCGGTTATGGCGGCATCTTCCAGCGCAACACGAGGGCGTCGGGCGTCATCCCGCAGATCAGTGTGATGCTGGGCCCGTGCGCGGGCGGTGCGGCGTACTCACCGGCGCTGACGGATTTCGTGTTCATGGTCCGGGAGACGTCGCAGATGTTCATCACGGGTCCGGACGTGGTGAAGGCGGTCACGGGTGAGGAGATCACCCAGAACGGCCTGGGTGGCGCGGACGTGCACGCGGGTGTCAGCGGGGTCGCCCACTTCGCGTACGACGACGAGGAGACCTGCCTCGCCGACGTGCGGTACCTGCTGTCGCTGCTGCCGTCCAACAACCGCGAACACCCGCCCGTCGTCCCCGCCGACGACCCCGCCGACCGGCCGGGCGACCGGCTGCTCGACCTGGTCCCCCGCGACGGCAACCGCCCCTACGACATGCGCCAGGTCATCGAGGAACTCGTCGACAACGGCGATGTCCTGGAGGTCCACGAGCGCTGGGCGCGCAACGTGGTGTGCGCCCTGGCCCGGCTCGACGGCAAGGTCGTCGGGATCGTGGCCAGCCAGCCGCAGACGCTGGCCGGCGTCCTCGACATCGAGGCGTCGGAGAAGGCGGCCCGCTTCGTGCAGCTCTGCGACGCCTTCAACATCCCGATCGTCACCCTGCTCGACGTCCCCGGCTTCCTGCCCGGCGTCGACCAGGAGCACGGCGGCATCATCCGCCACGGCGCCAAACTCCTGTACGCGTACTGCAACGCCACCGTGCCGCGGATCTCCGTGGTGCTGCGCAAGGCGTACGGCGGCGCGTACATCGTCATGGACTCGCAGTCGATCGGCGCCGACCTGACGTACGCCTGGCCGACCAACGAGATCGCCGTGATGGGCGCCGAGGGCGCCGCGAACGTGATCTTCCGGCGGCAGATCGCGCAGGCCGACGACCCCGAGGCGATGCGCGCCCGGATGGTCGAGGAGTACAAGGCCGAGCTGATGCACCCGTACTACGCCGCCGAGCGCGGGCTCGTGGACGACGTCATCGACCCGGCACAGACGCGCGAGGTGCTCATCAGGTCCCTCGACATGCTGCGCGACAAGCACGCCGAGCTGCCCGCCCGCAAGCACGGCAACCCCCCGCAGTAGGGGACGGAAGAACGGAAGAGAGGAAACGAGCCATGGACAAGAGCGCCGACACCCCCCTCGTACGCATCGACAAGGGCGGGGCCCGGCCCGAGGAACTCGCCGCGGTGACCGCCCTGTTGATGGCCCGCGCCGCGGCCGCGCGGCCCCCGGCCGCCACCCGATCCCGGACCCCCCGGGCGGGCTGGCGCCGCCTGGAGCGGGTGCGGGGCTACCGGACGCCGCTCAGCTGGCAGAGCTGAGAGGGGAACCCGTACCCCATGACGCGGCACACCACGGCCAAGCTCACCGCCGCCGAGGCCCTGCCCGGCCGCTCCGAGCGCACCTTCACCGTTCCCGAGCGTCACGCCGTCCTCGGCACCCCGCTGCTCGGCCCCTACCCGGAGGGCCTGGAGACCGCCGAGTTCGGCGTGGACTGCTACTGGTCGGGCGAGCGGGCCTTCTGGTCCGCGCCCGGCGTGTGGACCACGGTCGCGGGCTACCAGGGCGGCGTCACCCCGAACCCCACGCCGGGCGAGGTCCTCACCGACCGGACCGGGCACACCGAGGCGGTACGGGTGGTCTTCGACCCGCGCGTCACCTCGTACGAGGCGATGCTGGCGATCTTCTGGGAGCGGCACGACCCGACGCGGCCCTTCGGCCCCAACAGCCAGGCCAGATCGGTGATCTTCACGCAGGGGCCCGCGCAGGACGAGGCGGCGCGGGCCCTGCTCGCCGAGGAGCAGCGGCTCCTGACACATCTGCGCAACAACGCCGCCATCACCACGGAGATCGTCGCCGCGCGGGAGTACCCGTTCTATCCGGCGGACGCCTACAACCAGCAGTACCTCGCAGGCGGATCCGGCCGCGCCGGGTGACGCGACCGGATCCGTGCGGCGGGGTCCCCGGATCACGCCACCGGGGACTCCTCGGCGGGAGCAGCAGGAGCAGCGGCGGCGGTGCCCTCGGCATCGTCCGCCGCTTTCTGCTGCTCGGGCGCCGGGGCCCCCGTCACCGGGACCCGGCGCAGCAGCAGGACCGCCAACAGGCCCATCACGGCGGCCAGTACGGCGCTGATCACCGCCGCCACATGGAAGCCCGACGTGAACGCGGCGCGCACCGCGTCGGCCAGCTCGGCGCCCGCCCGGCCGGGCACGGCGTCGGCGACGGCGGCGCCGCCGCTGACGTTGTCCGCGATCTCACTGACGGTGGACTCGGACACGCCCTGCCCGGCGGCGGCCTCCACGTCGCCGCGGTAGACGGCGGCCATCACGCTGCCGGTCGCCGCGACGCCGAACGCGAGCCCCAGCTCGTAGGCGGTCTGGCCGATGGAGGACGCCTGTCCCGCCTGCTGGGGCGGGGCGGCGCTGACCGCGATGTCGGTGCACAGGACCGTGATCGGGGCCAGGCCCGTCATCATGATCGTGGTGCTCGCCGCCGCCGTGGCCGTGCCGCCGCCGTCCGAGGGCAGCGTCGTCATCAGGAAGAAGCCGACGAGGGAGAGCGCGGCGCCGCCCGCGATCACATAGGCGGGCCGCACCCGGCGGGCGAGCAGCGGGGTCAGCTGGGAGCCGACGGCGAGGCCCGCGGCGGGCAGCATCATCAGCAACCCGGCCTCCAGGGAGGGGAGTTGGTTGATGATCTGGAAGTACTGCGGCACCACGTACTCCACGCCGTTCATGGCGGCCAGGCCGATGAACAGGAGCAGCAGGGCCGTCGTGAAGGTGCGGTCGGCGAACAGCCGCAGCTCCAGCAGCGGGTTCTCCAGGCGGCGTTGGCGGCGCGTGAACGCCACGCCGAAGACCAGCGCCGCGGCGAGCGAGACCAGCATCCAGGTGTCGATGCCGTACTCGCCGATCCGCTTGATGGCGTAGACGAGCGGCAGCAGCGTCAGGACGAGCAGCGGCATGCTGATGCCGTCGAGCTTCTTGGTGTCCGGGTTGTGGAACTCCGGCACCGCGATGGGCGTGACGATCAGCGCGAAGGCCATCACCGGCACGCCGACCAGGAACACCGAGCCCCACCAGAAGTGCTCCAGCATCACGCCGCTGACCACCGGGCCGACGGCGATGCCCGTGGACAGCGCCGTCACCCACATCGCGATGGCCCGCGCCCGCTGCCGGGCGTCGCTGAACATGTGCGCGATCAGGGCCAGGGTGGAGGGGATGATCATGGCGCTGCCCACGCCGAGCGCCGCCCGGGCCAGGATCAGCACCGTCGGGTTCGGGGCGTACGAGGCGATGAGCGAGGCGGCGGCGAACACCACGAGGCCGGTGATCAGCATCTTGCGGCGGCCGAAGCGGTCACCCACGTTGCCGGAGAGCACGAGGAGACACGCCATCACGAAGCCGTAGATGTCGTTGATCCACAGCAGTTGGGTGCTGCTGGGCCCGAGGTCGGCGGCGAGCGGCGGGGTGGCGAGCCACAGCACCCCGAGGTCGGCGGTGAGCAGCATGGTGGGCAGGAGCAGGAAGGCCAGTCCGACCCACTCGCGTGCTCCGGCCCTGGACGTGTCCGTCCGCTGGGCGTTCATGGGACTTCCTCTCGATAGCGATGGCGCGTCTCCGGTGCCGTGTGCACCGTGGCACGGCCCCCTTCCGGTCCCCTTACGAAGACCTTCCGGTGGGCTCGCGGTCCGCCGTGCGGGCGCCGGGCGCCGGGGGCGGCGCGGGCCGGTCCGCGTCCAGGGAGGCGGCCACCGTCTGCGGCCGGTCCGGGCCCGGCCTGCTCCAGCGGCGCATGACCGGCTGCTCCACGTACCGGTGCAGGAGCGCGGCGAGGGCGACGGCGATCAGCAGGCAGAGCGCCAGATAGCCGACGGCGCCGGCCACGCTGAAGGAGTTCTCCGGGCCGAGCAGCTTGCGGACGCCGATCAGGACGATCAGGTGGACGAGGTAGAAGGCGAAGGAGATCTCGCCGAGCCACACCATCACGCGGCTGCTCAGGAACGACGCGCGGTCCTTGATGTCGGCCGTCGCGCCCGCCGCGACCACCAGGATCACCGGCAGCAGCGTGGCCGGGGCCTGCGCGTAGGGCAGCGGCACGTTCAGGGCGAGCACCTCGCCCGCCACCAGGAGCAGCGCCGACGGCACCAGGCCGATGTCCCGCCACCGTCCCGCGACCACGAGCCGCGCCAGCAGCACGCCGATGAAGAACTCCGGCACCCGGGGCACCGGGAACTCGTAGTTGAACCAGTAGGCGAAGACCGTGTCGCCCATCGTCAGATCGGTGACCACGGCCCAGGCGAGCCGCACCGCGAACAGGCCCGCGATCCACCACTTCACCCGGTCGATCCTGATCCGCGTCAACAGCGGGAAGACCAGCGGGAACAGGGCGTAGAAGACGGCCTCCGTGGCGATCGACCAGCTCACCGCGTTGGCGCCGAGCAGCGTGCGCACGTCCGGAATCCACGACTGGACCAGGAAGAAGGCGGGGATGTCCGGGCTGCCCGGCCCGCCGTCGAACCGCCAGCCGACCAGCACGACCAGGCCGATCAGATACGTCACCAGGTGCAGCGGATAGATCTTGAAGAAGCGGCGCCGCCAGAACCGCGCCACGGTGTCCGTGGGCCGCTGCGCCCAGGCCAGGACGAAGCCGCTCAGCACGAAGAAGAACGACACCCCGGTGAAGCCGATCGCCCCGAAGATCCCCGTGTAGGTGTCGCGGGCGTCGGCCGAACCGAAGATGTGCAGCAGGTCGACGCCGTACGGCAGCGTCGCCGCGAGGACCGTGATGTGGAAGAAGAACACCGTCAGGGCCGACAGGAACCGCATCCCCGTCAGGGTGTTCAGGGACCGGCGCGCGGGCGTGCCCGTCGAGGGAGCCGGGCCCGGCGTGCCCGTCATCGCGCACCGCCCCGGACCGCGAGGGAGTGGGTGAAGACATTCCGCGGGTCCCAGGCGTCCTTGACCTTCTGCAGGCGCTGGTAGCCGTCCTTGTAGTACAGCTGGTGCCAGGGGATCCCGGAGTCGTTCAGCTTCGGGTCCGCCATGTCGGCGTCCGCGTAGTTGATGTAGCAGCCGTCGTTGACGCCGTCGGTGCGCGGCACGCCCCCGGTCGCGGCGTGGACGTCCCGGTACAGGTCGCGCACCCACGCCGTGTGCTCGGCCTCCTGGGCCGGGTCCGTCCAGTGGCTGACGTACAGGAGCTTCAGGACCGAGTCGCGCTGGGCCACCGCCGTGTCGCCGGGCGCCACCGCGTTGATCTGCCCGCCGAAGCCGACGATCGCCACGAGGGCGTACGGATTCACGTAGTCCTCGCGCGTCAGGTACTTCCACAGCGCCTTGAGCTGGTCGTCCGGGAACGCCTTGCGCTGATAGGACGACTTGGCCTTCCAGCGCGGCATCAAGGACTCCACGAGCCCGAACCACTCGGTGACCGCGTACAGCCACGGCACCGTGGCGCGGTCGTTGACCTGGTGCTTCAGGCCGGTGCCCGCCTGGAGCGCGGCCAGGTGGTCGTCGAGCAGCTGCTCCGCGTCCGGCAGCGTGGCGTCCACCTGGGCGACCAGCCGGAACGAGCCCGCCGAGCGGTGCTGCGGCGTCAGCCGGCTGAACAGGCGGGACTGCGGCGAGCCGGGGGCGGAGTTCTGCTCGTACCACGCGGAGAAGTTGCGCAGCAGCCGGCTGAAGGCGGCCTCCGTCATGCCGTCCCAGGACCAGCTGACGTCCGTCACCAGGACCTTGGAGGGCGGCGTGGGCAGCTGCTCGCGCGGCTCGGGGCCGGAGCCCGGGGTCCGCAGCCAGTAGCGGGTGACGACACCGAAGTTGCCGCCGCCCGCGCCCGTGTGCGCCCACCACAGCTCCCGGTTGGGGTCGTCGCTCTCGCGCGTCGCCACCACCGCGCGGGCCCGCCCCGCCGCGTCCACCACGACGACCTCCACGCCGTACAGGTGGTCCACCGTCAGGCCGAACTGCCGGGACAGCGCCCCGTATCCGCCGCCGACGATGTGGCCGCCCGCGCCGACCGTGGGACACACGCCGCCCGGCAGCGTCACCCCCCAGCCCTTGTAGAGCGCCTGGTAGACCTGCCCGAGCCGGGCGCCCGGCTGCACGGAGAACGCCCCGCGCGCGGTGTCGTACGAGACGTCGTCCAGGCCCGCCATGTCGATCACGACGCGGATGCCGGGGCTCGTGGTGAAGTCCTCGTCGCAGTGGCCGCCGCTGCGCACCACGATCCGGCGGCCGCTGTCCACCGCCTCCTGCACGGCCGCGACCACCTGCTCGGTGGAGCCCACCACGCGTATCTCGTCCGGCGTGCCGGTGAAGCGCAGATTGGCGCCCGTCACCAGGCTCGGGTAACGGGCGTCGCCCTTGCGGACGGTGACGGCGGCGCCGTCCGCGACCCCTGCCGCTGCGGACGGCGCTGCGGACGGCGCGGCGTCCGGCGCTGCGGCCGCCGCCGTACCGCTGCCCGTGCCGAGCACGGGCAGTGTCGCGGCGCCGCCGAGAATTGCGGTATCACGCACAAATGCCCGGCGCGAGAATTCCCCCATGATGTCTACCTCCGGTGCCTTTCCCTCTGGAATTTCCCGATGAAAGCCTGAAAGTTCCAGGGGAGGCTATGGGGTGAATACGGGGGTCCGGTCACTCGGCGGTCATCCGCCCGGTAACCGCGAACTCTCCCCTACGGAAAGCGAATTTCCGGTGACCTGACGGTGACGGCCTCGTCCGGAAACACCGGCGGGCGCGCGGGCACGTCGACTTCCTGGGCCAGGGCGGATTCCGGGGAGAGCGCCGCGCCCCGTTCATGGGCCGCGGTGAATTCCGCCTCCCCGAGCGCCGCGCGGGCCGCGGCCGTGATGCGGCGGACGTCGCCCCGCTCGGCGTCCGGCAGCGGCGCCGCCACCGAGGCCCGGGCCGCCGCGGCCGCCCCGAGGAGCACGGCCGCGGCCGTCGCGGAGCCGCCCAGGAGCCGGGCTCCCGCGATGCCCTCCAGGGCCAGCGCGAGGGCCCGTGGGTCGCCCGTGTCGCGCGCCACCGCGAACCCCTCCACCTGGCGGGCGAGCGCGGTCTTCGCGTCGCCGCGCTGCTCGGCCACGAAGCCCAGCTCCGCCAGGACCAGGGCGCCCGCCGCGTCCAGGCGGACCTCGCGGTACCAGTCGAGGACGGACCCCAAGTGCCGTTCGGCGACGTCGAGTCGGCCCTGTGCGCGGGCGCCGAGCGCCAGGCCGAGCTCGGCGTCGGCCTGCCCGGCGCGGACACCGTGCTCCGTGGCGAGGCGCAGCGCACTCTCATGGCGGCTGCGCGCCTCGCCGGGGTCGCCGGTCAGCAGCGCGATCCGGCCAAGACCGCAGAGCAGACCGGTCACCTCGGGCCACAGGCCGAGCTGTTCGGCCCGCGGCAGGGCCGCGCGCAGCAGGGCGGCGGCCCGGTCGTAGTCGCCCGAGATCCGGGCCCGGGAGGCGCGCGGGTGGACGGTGCGCACCTGCCCCCAGGGGTCCCCGAGCTCCTCGAACAGCTCGGCGCTGCGCGTTCCGTGGCGCTCCGCGTCCGCCAATTCGCCCCGGACGAGCGCCAGACAGGCGCGGTCGCCGAGCGCCGCCGCGACGCCCCACCGGTCGTCGAGCGCCCGGAAGCTGTCGAGGGCCCGGCCGGTCAGCGCCTCGGCGGCGCTGAGCTCACCGGCGCCGAGCAGGGCGTGGCCGAGGAACCAGCGGGCCCGGGCCCGGCCGAGGGGATCGGCGGCGGCCAGCGCGTCGTACCGCTCAAGTGCCGTGCGGGCGCTGCCGACCGGGTCGCTCTCGGTGCCCGCGAGCACGGCGAGTCCGGTGCACCAGGCGGCGGCCCGCGCGTGCAGCTCCCGCTCCGGGCCGGCGGCGGCGTGCCGAAGGGCCGCCGCGAGCGACCGGTGGGCCTCGCCGATGCGGCCGCGCAGCACCCGGTACCAGGCGAGCGCGCAACTCAGCCGCAGGGCGAGGGGCGCGCCCTCGGCGTCGTCGTGGCGCAGCGCGGTGTCCAGGGCGGCGCGCAGGTTCGCCGTCTCGGCGTCGGTCCGGGCCAGCCAGGTGTGCTGCGCGGCGCCGTGCAGCAGCGGCTGCGCCGTCTCGGCGAGCGCGGCGTAGTGGCGGGCGTGCGCGAGCCGGACCCGGTGCTCCTCGTCCGCCTCGCGCAGCCGCTCCAGGCCGTACGCGGCCACGGACTCCAGCAGGCGGTAGCGGGGGCCGTACGGGGTCTCCGCGACCACGACGAGCGAGCGGTCCACGAGGGCGGCCAGCAGGTCGAGCACGTCGTCACGCGCCACCTCGCCGCCCGCGCACACCTCCTCGGCGGCCGCCAGGGAACAGCCCTCGGCGTGTACGGCGAGCCGGCGCAGCACCGCGCGTTCGCGGCCGTCGAGGGGCTCCCAGCTCCAGTCGATCGCCGCCCGCAGGGTCCGCTGCCGCGGCGGCACGCCCCGCTGCGCGGTGGCGAGCAGCCGGAACCGGTCGTCGAGCCGCGACCGCAACTCCCTTACCCCCAGGGCGCGTACGCGGGTCGCGGCGAGCTCCAGGGCGAGCGGGAGGCCGTCGAGGCGGCGGCAGATCGCGCCGACGGCGTCGGCCTCGGCGTCGATGTCGGCGGCGAAGGCGGGCGCGGCCTCGGCGGCGCGGGCGACGAACAGCCGCGCCGCGTCGTCGGGCGTCAACGGCGGTACCGGCCACACCACTTCACCGGCGAGCGCGAGGGGCTCCTGGCTGGTGGCCAGGATCCGCAGGCCGGGGGCGGCCGCGAGGAGGCGGGCGGCGAGTTCGGCGACGGGGCCGGTGCGGTGCTCGCAGTTGTCGAGCACGAGCAGCAGCCGCCGCCGGCTCAGGGCGGCGGCCAGGCGCTCGGTGACCCCGGCGGGCCCGGCGTCGCCCCGCGCGCCCCAGGTCATGTCGTCCCGCAGCCCGAGCGCCGCGGCCACGGTCTCCGCGACGGTCTCGGCCGCGGCGGGGTCACCGCCGTGCGGCTGCCCGGACAGCTCGACGAGACACACCGCGACGGGACCGGTCTCGGCCTCGTCGGCGGGCGCCTCGGCCGTGCTCGTGTCTGTGCCCGCGCCCGTGCCCGTGTCTGCGTCGGGCTCCGCCAGCTGCCGTGCCGTCTCCAGGGCGAGCCGCGTCTTGCCGACACCGCCCGGTCCCGTGAGGGTCACCAGGCGGCGCGCCGCGAGCAGCTCACGCACGTGCCGGACGGCTTTGGTGCGGCCGATCAACTCCGTGAGGGGAGAGGGCAGTTGAGGGAGCGGCGGTACGCCGTCGGGGGCGGGGACCGACGTGGGCGCGGACCCCGCCGCGACCGTTGCGGCGGGGGCGGGGGACGCCTCGGCGGCAGCCGCGGGTGCGGGTGTGGCCCCGGTTTCCGTGCCGGATGCCGGTGCCGGTGTCGTCCCCGGCGCGGGTGGGGCGGTGGCCGTCGGGCGGCGCGGCTCCAGCTCCGGGGCCTGTTCCAGCATCGCCTGGTGCAGTTCCACCAGGTCGCGGCCGGGGTCGAGGCCCAGTTCCCGGGAGAGCAGGGCGCGCACCTCGCGGTAGCCGGCCAGCGCCTCGCTGCGGCGGCCCGAGCCGTACAGGGCGCGCAGCTGGGCGGCGCGCAGCCGCTCCCGGAGCGGATGCCGTGCGACCAGGTCGGCGAGCTCGCCGACCAGCGACGCGTGCTCACCGAGGGCGAGCCGGGTCTCGGCCCGCTCCTCCTGGGCCACGAGCCGGTTCTCCTCCAGGCGGGAGATCGCCGCCCGTGCGAACGGCTCCTCGGCGAAGTCCGCGAACGCGGGACCGCGCCACTGGGCGAGCGCCTCGTCCAACAGCTCGCCCCGCAGCGGCAGTTCATCGGTGGCCCGGGCCCGGTGGAGCAGCGCGGTGAACCGCTCACTGTCCACGTCCTCCGCGCCCACCGCGAGCGCGTACCCCGGCGCCCGCAGCTCGACCAGGGCCCGCCCGCCCGGCTCCGCGTCGCCGAGGACCCGGCGCAGCTGGGAGACCTTCGCGTGCAGCGCGCCCGAGGGGTTGACCGGCAGGGCGTCGCCCCACAGGTCGTCGATGAGCCGGTGCGCCGCCAGCGACTGCCCGCCGCCGGCCAGGAGATCGGCCAGCAGGGTGCGGACCTTCAGCTCAGGAATCCGCACCGGAGTGCCGTCGGACCGCCACACGGAGAGCGGGCCCAAGACTCCAAAGCGCATACGGGTAACCGTATCCAGGCCCGTCCCCCGGCTCGCGCGCAGGCCGCGAACCCCTGACGACTTCGGCACTTTCGCGTCCTTCGGGCCCGGCCCGCGCGGAGCGCCCGTACGCCCGAAGCATTCCGGAAGCGATCCGGAAGGCCCGCCGCGCACAGTGGGGCCCGTCACGGCACCCGCCGGGGCAGCCGACGCACACGCTCCGGCCGGGGGAAGGAGGACGCGGTTGACCGGGGAAGAAGCAGGAGCGGCACCGGGGACGGCCCCCGCGGACGGCTGTCTGTCGCTCGTCATCGTCATGGGCGGCGCCGGACCCGGCAGGGCCGCCGCCCACGCGGCGGACTGGCTCGCCCGACGGGCCTGCCTGCACGGCGGGTTCGACGTCAACGTGATCGACCTGGCCTACGCGCAGCTGCCCCCGGCCCGGCCGGGCCGGACGGAACCGCGCCCGGCCGCGGTGCGGGAGCTCGAACCGTGGCTGGCCGAGGCGGACGCGTACGTGGTGGTCGTGGCCCGGGACGCCCGCGACGCGGCGGACGGACTGCGCGACGCCGCCGAGTGGTACCGGGCCCACTGGCGGTCCAGGCCGGTCGGCTTCATCACGTACGAAACGGCCGGGGAGCCGCGCCCGCCCGACCGGCTGCGGCAGACCTTCGCGGCGGCCGGGGCCACCGTGCTGCGCACCGTCGCGGCCTGTCCCGGCGGCCTTGGTCTCCCCTGCGACGCCCTGGCCGCGGACCTGCTCGACGAACTTGCCGCGCGGGCAAGGGGGTCGGGCCCCGCACGCGCCCCGCACACCGGCTGACGCCCGGCCCGCCCCGCACACAGCACCACCTCTCCACGCACCCACCCAGGAACAGGAACAGGAGCACAGTCATGGGAAAGCTCAGCGGTAAGACGGCCCTCGTCACCGGCGGCGGCCGCGGCGTCGGCCGCGGGATCTCCGAACGCCTCGCCCGCGAGGGCGCGTTGGTCGCCGTGCACTACGGCAACGACGCCACCGCGGCCAAGGAGACCGTCGCCGCGATCGAGGCGGAGGGCGGCCGTGCCTTCGCCTTCCGCACCGAACTCGGCGTGCCCGGCGACGCCGAGGCGCTGTGGGCGGCCTTCGACGAGCGGATCGGCGAATTCGCCCCCGGCGGCGGCCTGGACATCCTCGTCAACAACGCGGGGGTGCTCGCCTCCGGCACGATCGACGCGGTCGACGAGGCCGCGTACGACCGGGTCTTCGCGATCAACGCGAAGGCGCCGTTCTTCATCATCAAGCACGGCCTGTCCCGGCTGCGCGACGGCGGCCGCATCATCAACATCTCCTCCGGCGTGACGAAGGTCGCCATCCCGGACGTCATCGCGTACACGGCCACCAAGGGCGCGATCGACGCCCTCACCTTCACGCTCGCGCAGGGCCTCGGCGAGCGCGGCATCACCGTCAACGCGGTGGCGCCCGGCACCATCGAGACCGACGCCAACCCGTGGGTGAAGGAGCCCGAGGCGCGGGCGCACATCGCGTCCGTGTCGGTGTTCAACCGTGTCGGCCAGCCCTCCGACATCGGGGACGTCGTGGCGTTCCTCGCCTCCGACGACGCCCGCTGGATCACGGCGGAGGTCCTCGACGTCAGCGGCGGCTCGGCGCTCGGCGTCTGAGCGGGCGAACGGCCGGGAGGGCCTGACCCGTCACGGGTCAGGCCCTCCCGGCCGTGTCACCGGCCCCGCCGCATTCCGCCGGCTAGCCCTGCCACACTCCGCTGGGCGCCGTGTCGCGCACATACTGCGCGAAGTCCCGCGGCGCCCGCCCCAGCAGCCGGTGCACCCCGTCGGAGAGGTAGTCGCCCGCGTTGCCCGCGATGGAGCCGACGAGCTCGGCGGCGAAGGCGGCGAACTCCTTGTCGTAGCCGCGGCCGAGCAGGTGCGTCACGTACTCCTCCGGGGTCACCGGCACGTACGTGAGGTCGCGGCCCGTCGCCGAGGCGATCTCGGCGACACAGTCCCCGAACGTCATCGCGCGCGGCCCGGACAGCGCGTACACCGCGCCCTCGTGGCCGTCCTCGACCAGCGCCGCGGCCGCGCACGCCGCGATGTCCTCGGCGTCGATGAACGGGTCGCGGCCCGCCCCGGCGGGCAGTTCGACCCGCCCGGCGGCCACCGCGTCGCGCAGGAACGCCTCCTCGCTGAAGTTCTGCGCGAACCAGGTGGGCCGCAGGACCGTCCAGGCCGCGCCGGAGTCCTGGACCGCCCGCTCGACCGCGAACCCCGCCTCGTCCCCGGCCTGTTCCCAGGCGCGGGCCGAGAGCAGCACCAGGCGCCGCACCCCGGCCGCCACCGCGACCCGGCTGAACTCGCCCATCAGGGCGGCCGCTTCGGGGGTCTGGGAGTCCACGAGATAGGCCGCGCGGACCCCCGCGACCGCGGGCTCCCAGGTGGCCTTGGAGTGCCAGTCGAACCGCCGCTGCCCCGAACGGGACGCGGTGACCGCCCGCTGCCCGCGCCCGGCCAGCTGTGCGGCCACGCGCCGCCCCGTCTTGCCGGTGCCGCCGAGGACGAGGACGGGGGAGCCGTCGTCAGAACGTGCCATGGTCTTCCTTCGCGCTAGGTGTGGAGGTGGGGTGAGGTGAGGTGCAGGGGTGCCGTCACGGTTGCGGGAAGTGGCCCACCTCCTGGAAGAACCGCACGTACCGGGCGAACAGCTCCGGGGACAGCGGCGGGCAGCTGACGCCGGTTCCGGCGAGGGCGGCGTCCGTCTCGGTGGTGTCGATCGGCGGGTAGAAGGCGTCCGTGTCGGACGTCATCATCTCGAAGGCGTGCAGCAGCGGCTGGAGGGCGTTGTCCCGGTCGTCGCGCACCTCGTCCCGCCACCGCGACCAGTCCACGTCCGTCAATCCGTAACCGAGCCCGCGCAGCCGGCGCACGCACTCCTGGAGGCTCAGCGCGTCGCGGTTGAACAGGTGGAAGGTGCCGCCCGCGTCCTGGCGGGACAGGGCGAGGACCGAGGCGCTGACGTGGTCGACGGGCAGCAGGTGGAAGCGGCCGCCGACGCCCGCCGGGGCGGCGCCCGACTGCAGGATGCCCTTCAGGCTCAGCCACACGAAGTCCCGTGTCTGGCAGGCCCCGTTGGCGGTGTCGCCGGAGATCACGTCGACCCGGTACACGGACACCGGCAGGCCCCGCTCCCGGGCGATCCCGATGACCTGCTCGGCCACCCACTTGGTCTGCAGATAGCCGCTGGGCAGCACTTCGGCGGGACCGGTCGGGTCGGTCACCCGCAGCGGGGCGCCGTCCTCGCGCGGCCCGTCGAAGACGCCGACCGTCGAGACGTAGTGCACGGGCACCGTGCGGTGCCGGGCCGCGAGCCGCAGCACCTCCTGGGTGCCGCCCACGTTGGCGTCGCGCAGCGTCGTGTACGGGTGCAGCCAGTGCACCTGGGCGCCGTTGTGGTAGACGACGTCCACGGTGCGGGCCAGCTCGTCGAAGCGCTCCTCGGTCAGGCCGAGCCGGGGCGCGGCCAGGTCGCCGACGACGATCGAGAGCCGGTCCCCGGCCGCCTCGCCGACCTCGTCCCACAGCCGGTACCACTCCATGTTCTCCCGCAGCCGGGCAAGGGCGCCCGCCTCGTCGGTGCCGCGCACCAGGCAGTGCACGCGCGCCGTGGTGGTGCGCAGCAGGTCCCGCAGGAGGAAGGCGCCGAGGAACCCGGTGGCGCCGGTCAGGAGCACCTCGCGCGGGTCACCGGCGCCGGTGACCACCTCGGCGGCCGGGCGGACGTCGTCGGCCAGCCCGATCTCGGCCGCGAAGTCCACGGTCTCCGCGGTGGGCGCGGCCTGCTCGTCACCCGCCAGCTCGGCGAGCAGACGTGCGGTGAGCGCCGCGGGCGTGGGGTGGTCGAAGACCAGGGTGGTGGGCAGCCGGTGGCCCACCAACTCGCTGAACCTGTCCCGTAGTTCGACGGAGGTCAGCGAGTCGAAGCCGAGCGGGAGCAGTGACTGGCCGGGCGGCAGCGCGGAGGTGTCGGGGTGGCCGAGCACCGCCGCGATCCGCTCCTGCACCACCCGCAGCACCACCTGCTCGCGCTCCGGCTCCGGGACGCCGTCGAGGAGTTCGCCGAGTGTCACTGCGGCGCCGTCCTGGCCCCCGGCGACGGCGGGGCGCGCGGGCACCCGGGCCAGGGAGCCGAGGAGCGCCGGGACCGGACCGCCCTGGGCGCGCAGCGCCGCCACGTCCACCGGGGCCACGACCACGTCGGGGCGGCCGAGGCGGAGCGCCGCGTCGAACAGCGCGGGGCCGCGGCCGTTCGGCACGGGCCGCAGGCCGGTGCGGGCGATCCGCTGCAGGTCGGCCTGCGACAGGCCGCCGCTCATGCCGCCGCTCTGCTCCCACAGGCCCCAGGCCATCGAGGTGGCGGGCAGCGACTGGGCGCGGCGGTGCGCGGCCAGCGCGTCGAGGAAGTGGTTGGCGGCGGCGTACGGGGACTGGCCGGGGCCGCCGACGACGGCCGCGACCGACGAGAACAGCACGAACGCCGCCAGGTCGAGGCCGCGGGTCAGCTCGTGCAGGTGCCAGGCGGCGTCGGCCTTCGGCCGGAGCACCGCGTGCAGCCGCTCGGGCGTCTGCGCGGCGATCAGACCGTCGTCCAGGACACCGGCCAGGTGCACCACGCCGGTCAGCGGTTGCCGGTCGGGTACGGCGGCCAGGGTGGCCGCGAGGGCGTCCCGGTCCGCGGCGTCGCAGGCCGCGACGGTGACACGGGCGCCGAGCTCCTCCAGCTCGGCCCTCAACTCCCGTGCCCCTGCGGCCCGTTCACCGCTGCGGCTGGTCAGGAGCAGGTTCCGCACGCCGTGTTCGGTCACCAGGTGGCGGGCGAACAGGGCGCCGAGGCTGCCGGTGCCGCCCGTGATCAGGACGGTGCCGTCGGGGCGCCACGCGGGTGACGTGCCCGGCTCCGCGGGCGCCCCGGCGCGGGTGAGCCGGGGCACGTACACCCGGCCCGAGCGGAGCGCCGCCTGCTGCTCGCCCGCCGCCAGCAGGGCCGTGACGGCGTGCGGTCCGGGCAGGGGGTCCGGGTCGGCCGGGTCCGTGTCGACGAGGACGATCCGGCCGGGGTGCTCCGACTGCGCCGAGCGCAGCAGGCCCCACACGGCGGCGCCCGCCAGGTCCGTGACGTCCTCGTGCCAGGCGGTCGCGACCGCACCGGAGACCGCCACGACCAGCGGTGTCGCGGCGAGCCGCTCGTCGGCCAGCCACCGCTGCACCAACTCCAGCATGGCGGCGGTGCGTTGGTGCGCCGCCTCGGCCGGGGAGAGGTCCGCGGCGGTGTCGCCGGTGTCGTCGGTGTCGTCGGTGTGCTGACGCGTCACCACGTAGCGGGGCGCGCGTCCGGCGGCCACGGCGTCGCCGACGTCCTCGGGGGTGTCGAACGCCTCGGCGCCCGGCCGTCCTTGGCCCCCGTCGTCCACGTCGCCCCCGCCGCCCAGCACGGCCCACGGCGCGTCCGCCGCGTCGGGGGCCTCGGGGGCGTCCGGGAGCGCCAGCGGCGCCCAGTCGACGTGGAACAGCGCGTCCTCGGGGCGGTCCAGGGAGGCCGTGAGCTCGCTCTCGGCGACCGGCCGCACCGTCACCGAGGCGACCTCGGCCACCGGCCGTCCCGCGGTGTCCGCGATCCGCACCCGGGCGCCCCCCGCCGCGTCGGGGGTGACCCGGACCCGTACGGACGTCGCGCCCGTCGCGAACACCCGCAGCTGCCGCCAGCGGTCGGCGAGCAGCGGCCCGGCGCCCGAAGCCGCGGCCTCGAAGGCCACCGGGCGCACCGCCGCGTCGAGCAGCGCGGGGTGCAGGACGAAGCCGGAGACGTCCTCCGACTGCCCCTCGGGCAGCTCCAGTTCGGCGTAGAGCTCGCAGCCGTTGCGCCAGGCCGCGGTCACACAGCCGAACGCCGGGCCGTAGCCGAGCCCGCTGCCGGTGAGGGCCAGGTCCACCTCGTCGGGCGCGATCGCCTTGGCCTGCTCGGGCGGCCAGGCGGCCAGGTCGAACGCCGGGCCGGGAGCGGTGGTGCTCACCGTGGCGCGGGCGTGCGCCGTCCACGGGGCGTCGGCGACGCCGTCGGGCCTGCTGTGCACGCGCACCGTGCGCCGGCCCGCCGCGTCCGCCGCGCCCACGCCCACCTGGAGCTGCAGGGTGCCGCGGGCGGGCAGCACCAGCGGGGCGGTGACCGTGAGGTCGTCGAGGACCGTGGCGCCGAACTCGTCGCCGGCGCGCACCACGAGGTCCGCGAGGGCGGCGGGCGCGAGCACCGGCCGGCCGAGGACCCGGTGGCCGTCGAGCCAGGGGTGGCTGCGCAGCGAGATCCGGCTGGTGAACACCGAGCCGTCGCCGCCCGCGAGTTCGGCCGCCGGGCCGAGCAGCGGATGCCCGGTCTCGCGCAGTCCGGGACCCGCCTCGCCGGGGGCGGCGGCCGTCGCATCGTGCCAGTGGCGCTGGTGCTGGAAGGCGTACGTGGGCAGGGCGACGCGCCGCGCGCCGGACGAGGCGAAGTAGGCGTCCCAGTCGACGGGGGTGCCCAGGGCGTGCAGTGCGCCGAGCGCGGCGGTGACCGCGACGGGCTCGGCGCGGTCGCGGGGCAGCAGCGGCACCGCGCCGCTGACGGTCGCGGCGGCGAGCGGCGCGAGCACCGGACCCGGGCCCACCTCCAGGGCCGTGGTGACGCCCTCGGCGTCCAGGGTGCGCAGCGCGTCGTCGAAGCGCACGGCGTGGCGCAGCTGGCGCACCCAGTAGTCGGCGGTGACCAGGTCGTCGCCCGCGGCGACCTTGCCGGTGAGGGTCGACACGACGGGGAGCCGCGGCGCCCGGTACGTCAACGACGCGGCGACGGCGCGGAATTCGTCGAGGATCCCGTCCATGTGCGGGGAGTGGAAGGCGTGGCTGACGGTGAGCCGCATGGTCTTGGCGCCGCGCCGCCGCCACTCTTCGGCGATCTCATCGGCCGCGTCCGCGTCGCCCGAGACGACCACGGAGGCGGGCCCGTTGACCGCGGCGATCGTGAGGCGGTCCGCGTACCCGGCGAGGGTCAGGGCCACCTGCTCCTCGGGCGCCTGGACGGCGATCATGGCGCCGCCGGGGCGGGCGGCCTGCATGAGGCGGCCGCGGGCGGCGACCAGGGCGGCGGCGTCCGGCAGCGACAGCACCCCGGCGACGTGGGCCGCGGCCAGCTCGCCGATGGAGTGGCCCGCCAGGTAGTCGGGGGTCAGCCCCCACGACTCCAGGAGCCGGAACAGGGCCACCTCGACCGCGAACAGGGCGGGCTGGGTGTTGGCCGTGTCGTCCAGGCCCTCGCCGGTGGCGACGACCTCGCAGATGGGCCGGTCCAGGTGCTTGGACAGCTCGGCGCACACCTCGTCGGCGGCCCGCGCGTACACGGGGAACGCGGCGTGCAGCGCGCAGCCCATGCCGATGCGCTGGGCGCCCTGGCCGGTGAAGAGGAACGCGGTGCGCCCCGTGGCGCGGGTGCCGCGCACCAGGCCGGGGTGGTCCTCGTCCGCGGCCAACGCCCGCACCGCGGCGAGGAGTTCGTCGCGGCCCACGCCGGTGACCGCGGCCCGGTGGTCGAGGGCGGCGCGGCCGGTGGCGAGCGAGAACCCCACGTCCACAGGGCTGAAGTCGCCCTCGGCGAGGTGGTCGAGGAGCCTGCGCGCCTGGCCGCGCAGCGCCTGCGGGCTGTGCCCGGACAGCAGCCACGGCGCGGTGCCCGGCGCCGCCGCGCCCTGCCGCTGAGCCTCCGGCCCGTCGGCGTCGGGCGCCTGCTCCAGGATCAGATGGGCGTTGGTGCCGCTGACGCCGAAGGCGGACACGGCGGCCCGGCGCGGGCGCCGCACGGCGGGCCAGGTCCGGGCCTCGGTGAGCAGCTCGACGTCGCCGGACTCCCAGTCGACCATCGGCGTCGGCTCGTCGACGTGCAGGGTCTTGGGCAGCACGCCGTGGCGCATCGCCTGGACCATCTTGATGACGCCGCCCACGCCCGCCGCCGCGACGGTGTGGCCGATGTTGGACTTCAACGAGCCCAGGTAGAGGGGGCGTTCGGCGGGGCGGTGCTGTCCGTAGGTGGCGAGGAGTGCCTGGGCTTCGATGGGGTCGCCGAGTCGGGTGCCGGTGCCGTGGGCTTCGACGGCGTCGATGTCGGCGGGGGTGAGGCGGGCGTCGGCGAGGGCCTGGCGGATGACGCGTTCCTGGGAGGGGCCGTTGGGCGCGGTCAGGCCGTTGGAGGCCCCGTCCTGGTTGACCGCCGATCCTCGTATGACGGCGAGGACCTGGTGTCCGTTGCGGCGCGCGTCGGAGAGCTTCTCGACGAGCAGCAGGCCCACGCCCTCCGACCAGGAGGTGCCGTCCGCGGCCGCCGCGAACGACTTGATCCGCCCGTCCGCGGCGAGCCCGCTCTGCCGGGAGAAGTCCACGAAGCCGCCGGGCGTGGCCGTGACCGTCACGCCGCCCGCGAGGGCGAGGTCGCACTCGCCGCGGCGCAGCGCGTTCGCCGCCAGGTGCAGCGCCACCAGGGAGGAGGAGCACGCGGTGTCCACCGATACGGCCGGGCCCTCCAGGCCGAGCGTGTAGGAGATGCGGCCGGAGGCCACGCTGCCCAGCTTGCTGGTCAGCAGATAGCCCTCGAACTCCGTGGGCCCCTGCAGGTCGAGGTAGCTCTGCTCGATCACCCCGGCGTAGACACCGGTGCGGCTGCCGCGCAGCGACGCCGGGTCGATCCCGGCCTGCTCGACGGCCTCCCAGGCTGTCTCCAGGAGCAGCCGCTGCTGCGGGTCCATGGCGGTCGCCTCGCGCGGGGAGATCCCGAAGAAGGCGGCGTCGAACCGCGCGGCGCCGTCGAGGAACCCGGCCTCGCGGGCGTACGAGGTGCCGGGGGTGGCCGGGTCCGGGTCGTAGAGCCGCTCCAGGTCCCAGCCCCGGTCCTCGGGGAAGGGCGAGATGGCGTCGGTGCCCGCGGTGACGAGGTCCCACAGCTCGTCCGGGTTCGTCACGCCGCCGGGGAACCGGCAGGCCATGCCGACGACGGCGATCGGTTCGGTCCCGGCCGCCTCCAGTTCGGCGATGCGGCCCTTCGCGCGCTGCAGGTCGGCCGTGACCCGCTTCAGGTAGTCGACGAGTTTGTCTTCGTTGGACATCGCGTTGGACATCGCGTTCCTGACTCTCCTAGACGAGAACGGGCTGGCTCAGGAGCTGAGTTCGTTGTCGATGAGGGTGAACAGCTCGTCCACCGAGGCTGATTCGAGCGCTTCGGCGGCGTCCTCGTCGGCGGTGGGAACCCCGGTCGCGGCGCCCGGCGCGAGGCGGCCGAGCAGAGCGCGCAGCCGGTCGGCCGCGTCCGCCGCCCAGGCGTCGCCCAGGCCGTCGGAGCCGTCCGGGCCCTCCGGCAGCAGCCCCTCCAGTTGGTCGAGGGCGGTGAGGAAGACCTCGTGCGCGTCGGGCTCCGCCGGGCGCAGCCGGTCCCGCAGGAACGCGGTGAGGGACGTGGGCGTCGGATAGTCGAAGACCAGGGTGGGCGAGAGCCGCAGACCGGTGGCCGCGCTGAGCCGGTTGCGCAGGTCCACCGCGGTCAGCGAGTCGAACCCGAGCCCCTCGAAGGCGCCTTCGGGGGCGATGTCGTCGGGGTCGCTGCGGCCCAGGACGGCCGCCACGTCACTGCGTACGAGGGAGAGCAGCAGCTTGTCCTGCTCCCGCTCGGTCAGCTCCGCGAGCTGCTCGGGCAGCCCGGCCGCCGCCGGGGTGTCGGGCACCGCGGAGCGCGCCACGCGGCGGCCCCCGGCCCCGGCCAGTTCGCTCAGCGGGGCGGGCAGGCGGGCCTGGGACCGCACGGCGGCGAGGTCCACGGGCAGGGCGACGAGCGCGGCCCGCGCGTCGCCGGTCATCCGGTCGAACAGGGACCGCCCCTCGGCGTTGCTGAGCGGTGTGAAGCCGCCCAGGGCAAGGCGGTTGAGGTCCTTCTCGTCCAGGCGGGCGTTCATCCCGCCCCGCTCCCACACGCCCCAGGCGAGCGACGTCGCGGGCAGGCCCTGTGCGCGGCGGTGCGCGGCCAGGGCGTCCAGGAAGACGTTGGCGGCCGCGTAGTTGGCCTGGCCCGGCGCGCCGAGGACGCCGACCGCGGAGGAGAACAGGACGAACGCCGTCAGGCCGAGGTCGCGGGTCAGCTCGTGCAGGTGCCACGCCCCGTCCGCCTTCGGCCGCAGCACCGCGTCGATCTGCTCGGCGCCCAGGGCGCGGGCCAGGCCGTTGTCGAGGACGCCCGCCGTGTGCACGACGGCCGTCAGCGGGTGCTCGGCGGGGATCGCGGCGAGCACCGCGGCCAGCGCCGCGCGGTCGGCGACGTCGCAGGCGGCGAAGGTCACCTCGGCGCCCAGCTCGGCCAGCTCGGCCGCCAACTTCTCGGCGCCTTCGGCCCGTTCACCGCTGCGGGAGAGCAGCAGCAGCCGCGCGGCGCCGTGCTCGGCGGCCAGGTGGCGGGCGAACTCGGCGCCGAGGGTGCCCGTGCCGCCGGTGATCAGGACGGTGCCGCCGCCCCACTCGGGCGCCGGGCCCGCCGCGCCCGTGACCCGCTGCAGGCGCGGCACGAGCACGGCGCCGTCGCGGACCGCGACCTGCGGCTCGCCGCTGGTGGCCACGGAGCACAGGTAGGCGCGGGCCTCGGCGGGCGCGGTGTCCGCGGCGGCGTCGGCGAGGATGATCCGGTCGGGGTTCTCCGACTGCACGGACCGCAGCAGCCCCCAGACGGCCGCGCCCGCGAGGTCGTTGACGTCTTCTCCGGTGCGCGTCGCGACGGCGCCGGAGGTCACCACGACCAGCGGCGTGTCCGCGAGCCGGTCGTCGTCGAGCCAGCCGCGCACGGCGTCCAGGGCCCGGCCGACGGCGGTGCGCACCGCCGTGTCCGGGGCGCCGGGCGTGGCGGGCCAGGGCAGCAGCGCGGCGTCGACGGGGGTGCCCGCGGCGATGGCTTCGGCGAGGGCGGCGGCGTCCGGGTAGTGGTCCTCGCCCGGTGCCGCGTCGAGGACGGCCCACTGCGGGTGGCCGCATCGCTCGGGCAGCGAGGCGGGCACCCAGGCCAGCTCGAACAGCGCGTCCTGCCCGGCGGACTCACCGGCGGCGAACCGCTCGACGGGCACATCCCGGAACGTCACCGCGTCGGCGGTCGCCACCAGTCCGCCCGACACGTCGGTCACGCGCAGGGCCACGGTGTCCTGGGCTCCGTCCGTGGTCTGGGCCCGGACGGCCGTGGCGCCCGTGGCGTGCAGCCGGATCCCCGACCAGCGCGCCGACATCCGTACGGCGGCGTCCCCCGGCTCCGCGGTGAAGCCGGGCAGGGCTGCGTCGAGCAGCACCGGGTGCAGCCCGAACTGGCCTGCCTCCGCGTGCAGTTCGGCGGGCAGCCGCACCTCCACGGTGCCGGCGCCGCCGCCGGGGTGCTCGGCCACGGGAACGCCGGAGCGCTCGACGAGGTAGTGGCCCTCGGCGTGCGCGGTCCACGCCGCCTCCGGCTCGTCGGCCCGCGCCGACAGGGTCAGCCGGCGCCGCCCGTCCGCGTCCGGCTCCTCGGTGCGCAACTGCAGCTGTACGCCGCCCTCTTCGGGCAGCACCAGCGGCGTGTGGACGTCCAGCTCCTCCACCGTGGAGTGGCCGAGCAGGTCCCCGGCGCGCACGGCGAGCTCCACCACGGCGGCCGGGGGCAGCACGGCCCGGCTAAGGACCCGGTGGCCGTCGAGCCAGGGGTGGCTGCGCAGCGAGATCCGGCTGGTGAACACCGTCTGCCCGGTCCCGGCCACGGGGATGGGGAAGCCGAGCAGCGGGTGGCTGTCCGCGCCCCGGCCCACGGCGCCCCAGGGCGCGGGCAGGGCGTTCAGCCAGTAGCGCTGGTGCTGGAAGGCGTAGGTGGGCAGGGGCGTGTGCCGGGCGCCGGTCGGGGCGTAGAAGGCGTGCCAGTCGACGGGCGTGCCGTGGGTGTGCACGGCGGCGAGCGCCGTGGTGGCGGCCGCCGGTTCGGGCCGGTCGCGACGGAGCAGCGCCTCCGCGCACGCCATGGTCGCGGCGGCCGGGGCGGTGAGCACCGGGTCCGGGCCCAGCTCCAGGGTGGTGGTGACGCCTTCGGCGGCCAGGGTGTCCAGGGCGTCGGCGAAGCGCACGGCGTGGCGCAGCTGGCGCACCCAGTAGTCGGCGGTGACCAGGTCGTCCCCGGTGGCGACGGCGCCGGTGAGCGTGGACACGACGGGGATCCGCGGCGCCCGGTACGTCAGTTGCGACGCCAGCCGTCCGAACTCGTCCAGCATCGGCTCCATGTGCGGGGAGTGGAAGGCGTGGCTGACGGTGAGGTGCCGGGTCTTGTGGCCCCGCTCGCCGAGCTCGGCGGCGACCGCGTGCACGGCGTGCTGGTCGCCGGAGATCACCACGGCCCGGGGCGCGTTGACCGCGGCGATCGCCATCTGGTCCGCGCGCCCTTCGAGCAGCGGCTCCACCTCGTCCGGCGTGGCCTGTACGGCGGTCATGGCGCCGCCCGGCGGCAGGGCCTGCATGAGCCGGGCCCGCGCCGTGACGAGGGTGGCCGCGTCGGCGAGCGAGAGCACCCCGGCGACGTGGGCGGCGGCGAGTTCGCCGATGGAGTGCCCGGCCAGGAAGTCGGGCCGCACCCCCCAGGACTCCATGAGCCGGAACAGCGCCACCTCGACCGCGAACAGGGCGGGCTGGGTGAAGCCGGTGACGTCCAGGCCGTCCCCGTCGGCGATGACGTCGCGCACCGGGCGCTCCAGGTGCGCGTCGAGCGCGGCCGCCACGGTGTCGAAGGCGGCGGCGAAGGCCGGGAACGCCTCGTACAACTCCCGCCCCATGCCGACACGTTGGGCGCCCTGGCCGGTGAAGAGGAACGCGGTGCGCCCCGTCGTGCGGGTGCCGCGCACCAGGCCGGGGTGGGCGGTGTCCCGGGACAGGGCGCGCAGCCCGGCGAGCAGGTCGGCGCGGCTGGTGGCGGTGACGGCGGCCCGGTGGTCGAGGGCGGCGCGGCCGGTGGCGAGCGAGAACCCCACGTCGAGGCAGGGGAGTTCGCCCTCGGCCGTGGCCTCCACGTGGTCGTACAGCCGCTGTGCCTGGTCACGCAGCGCGCCCGCGGTCTTGCCGGAGACCAGCCACGGCACGGGGCCGAGCCGCACGGCGGGACCGGACTCCGCGCCCCCGGCGGCCGGTTGCTCCTCGTCGGCGGGCTCCGCCTCGGCGGGCAGGTCCTCCTCGACGATCACGTGCGCGTTGGTGCCGCCGAAGCCGAACGAGGAGACGCCCGCGCGCCGCGGCCGCCCCGCCTCCACGGTCCACGGCCGCGCCTCGGTGAGCAGCTCGACCTCGCCCGACTCCCAGTCCACGATCGGCGACGGCTCGTCGGCGTACAGCGTCTGAGGCAGCGTGCCGTGGTGCATGGCCTGCACCATCTTGATGATCCCGCCGACCCCGGCGGCGGCCTGCGCGTGCGCGATGTTGGACTTCAACGAGCCGAGGTACAGGGGGCGTTCGGCGGGGCGCTCCTGCCCATACGTGGCGAGGAGTGCCTGGGCTTCGATGGGGTCGCCGAGGCGGGTGCCGGTGCCGTGGGCCTCGACGGCGTCGATGTCGGCGGGGGTGAGGCGGGCGTCGGCGAGAGCCTGGCGGATCACCCGCTCCTGTGCCGGGCCGTTCGGTGCGGTCAGGCCGTTGGAGGCCCCGTCCTGGTTGACCGCCGACCCTCGTATGACGGCGAGCACGGGGTGGTTGTTGCGGCGCGCGTCGGAGAGCTTCTCCACGAGCAGCAGGCCCACGCCCTCCGCCCAGCCCGTGCCGTCGGCGTCGGCGGAGAACGACTTGCTGCGCCCGTCCGCGGCGAGCCCGCGCAGCCGGGAGAACTCGACGAACGCCACCGGCGTCGACATCACCGTCGCACCGCCCGCGAGGGCGAGGTCGCACTCGCCGCGGCGCAGCGCGTTCGCCGCCAGGTGCAGCGCCACCAGCGACGACGAGCAGGCGGTGTCCACCGACACGGCCGGGCCCTCCAGGCCGAAGGTGTACGAGAGGCGCCCGGCCGCGATGGAGCCCGCGCTGCCGCTGAACAGATAGCCCTCGAAGCCGTCCGGCGGCAGATGCGGGCGCGAACCGTAGTCGCTGTACATGACCCCGGTGAACACCCCGGTGCGGCTGCCCTTGACGGCGGGCGGGCTGATGCCCGCCCGCTCGAAGGTCTCCCAGGCGGTCTCCAGGAGCAGCCGCTGCTGCGGGTCGGCGGCGAGCGCCTCGCGCGGCGACATGCCGAACAGCTCCGGGTCGAACTGGTCGGCCTCGTACAGGAACCCGCCCTGGTCGGCGTAGGACGTCCCGGCCGTGTCGGTGTCCGGGTCCGGGTCGTGCAGCCGCTCCAGGTCCCAGCCCCGGTTGCCGGGGAAGGCCGACACGGCGTCCCGGCCCTCGGCCACCAGCCGCCACAGGTCCTCGGGAGAGCTGACGCCGCCGGGATAGCGGCAGGCCATGGCCACGACGGCGATCGGTTCGTGCGCCTGGTCCTCGGCCTCGCGCAGCCGTCGCTTGGCGTCGCGTGCGTCGGCGACGGCCTTCTTCAGGTAGTCGCGGAGTTGCGCTTCGTCAGCCACGTGAATTCAGCTCCCGGGGATCGGAGTGGAGGTGAGTACGGGGATAGGGGGCCGGGGGGCCTGCGGATATGGAGTGCGGGGGTACGGGGCTCACTCGTCGTCCAGGAGGGCGAACAGTTCCTCGTCGCTGGCCGTGTCCAGGTCCACGTCCGCGGCGTCGGGCTCCGGACGCGCACCGCCGGCCTGCGGGGCCGTGCCGCCCGTCTCGGCGGCGGCGAGGAGGTCCCGCAGCCGGGCGGCGATCAGCTCGCGGGCCGCCGCGTCCGTGGTGGCGCCGATGGCGTCCTCCAGGCCCGTCAGGGAGGCGAGGACCGGATCGTCCGCGTCGCCGGGGCCCTGCTCCAGGGGCAGTTCACCCAGCACGTACGCGGCCAGGTCCTTCGGCGACGGGTGGTCGAAGACCAGCGTGGTGGGCAGCCGCAGTCCGGTCGCCCGGTTGAGCTGGTTGCGCAGCTCCACGGCGGTGAGCGAGTCGAAGCCCAACTCCTGGAAGGCGCGGTCGGGTTCGATGCCGCCCGCGTCGCCGTGCCCGAGCACGGCCGCCACCTGGGAGCGCACCAGGTCGGTGAGGGCCCGCTCCCGCTCGGCCGGGCCCAGGGCGGCGAGCCGCTGCGCCAGCGGCGCCTCACCCGCGTCGCCCGTGGCTCCGCCCCCGGCCGCAGCCGTCGCGGTCCGCCGCCTGACCGCCGCGGCGGGCGCCAAGGACCGCAGCACGGGCGGCAGTTGACCGCCCCGAGCCCGCAGCGCGGCCCCGTCGAGCCGGGTGACCGCGAGGACGGCCTCGCCGGTCGTGGGCGCCGCGTCGAAGAGGCCGAGCGCGTCCCGGGTGTCCAGCGGCACCAGGCCCAGCTGGGCCAGTCGGCGCAGATCGGTCTCGTCGAGCGACCCGGAGATCTCGGACGACTCGCTCCACAGCCCCCAGGCGAGGGACGTGCCGGGCAGCCCGTGGGCGCGGCGGTGGGCGGCGAGCGCGTCCAGGAAGGCGTTGCCTGCCGCGTAGTTGGCCTGACCGGCGGTGCCGACGATCCCGGCGATCGACGAGTACAGGACGAACGCCGACAGCTCCCGGTCCCGCGTCAGCTCGTGCAGCAGCCAGGCCGCGTCCACCTTGGGCCGCAGCACCCGCTCCAGCTGTTCGGGCGTGAGCGCGGCCACCGTGGTGTCGGCGAGGACGCCCGCGGTGTGCACGACCGCCGTCAGCGGGTGCTCGGCGGGGATCGCGTCGAGCACCCCGGCGAGGGACTCCCGGTCCGTCACGTCGCAGGCCACGACGTCCACCTGGGCGCCGAGCCCGGCCAGCTCGCGGCGCAGCCCGTCGGCGCCGGGCGCCTGCGGGCCCCGGCGGCTGAGCAGCAGCAGCCGCCGGGCGCCGTGCTCGCTCACCAGGTGCCGGGCCAGGACCGCACCGAGGGTGCCGGTGGCGCCGGTCACCAGGACGGTGCCGCCGTCCCAGCGGGGCGCTTCGGAGGCGTTCGCCACGTGGCCGTCCTGAGCGGAGGCCGCGCCGGCCGGTGCCGAGGCGTCGGTGCGGGTGTCGGTGCGGGTGTCGGCCGCCGGGCCGGTGCTGCCGTCCCTGGCCTCCGCCCGGACCAGCCTCGGCACCCGCAACTCGCTGCCCCGTACGGCCACTTGGGCCTCCTGCGCGGTCTGCGCGGCCGCGAGCGACCCGGTGGCGGAACCGGCGTCGGCCACCGGGTCCAGGTCCACCAGCGCGATCCGGCCCGGGTTCTCCGCCTGCGCGGACCGCACGAGGCCCCACACCGCCGCGCGCGCCAGGTCCGGCACGTCCTCGGCGCCCACGGCCACCGCGCCCCGGGTGACGACCATCAGGCGCGCCCCGGCGAGACGTTCGTCGGCCAGCCAGGACCGCACCGTCTCCAGGACGTCCCGCACCGCGCCGTGCGCCCGTTCGGGCAGCGTCCCGGTCTCCGGTCCGGCCGCGTCGGCGGGCAGCAGCACCACCGGCGGCAGCGCACCCCCGGCGGCCACGTCGGCGCCCAGGGCGGCGACATCGGCGTACGACCGCGTCGCGCCCCACTCGGGGCGCGCGGCGGCGCCGAGCACCGCCCAGCCGTCGGGCTCCTTCGCGTCCCCGGCGTCCCCGGCGTTCCCGGCGGGCAGGGCCGGCCAGTCCAGTCGGAGCAGGCCGTCCCGCGTACCGGCGGCCGCCGTGCGCAGCGCCCGCTCCGACAGCGGGCGCAGCAGCAGCGACTCGACGGACGCGACCGGCACGCCGCTCGTGTCGGTGACGGTCAGCGCGGCCTCCAGGGCGTCGCCGCCCGACGGGGCGAGAGCAAGCCGCACGCGCAGGGCCGTGGCCCCGGTCGCGTACAGGCTGACGCCCTGCCAGCTCAGCGGCAGCCACGGAGTGCCGTCGTCCTCGGCGACGCCCGGGAGGAGGGTGTGCAGCGCGGCGTCGAAGAGCGCCGGGTGCAGGCCGAACTCGCCTGCGGAAGTACGGAGTTCGGCGTCGAGCGCCACCTCCGCGTACAGCTCCCGCTCGCCCTGTGTGCCCTGTGTGCCCTGTGCGCCCTTCCACACCCGCCGCAGATTCCGGAACGCGGGCCCGTAGCCGTAACCGAGCGCGGCGAGCCGCTCGTAGGCGCCGTCGAGGTCCACCTCGACCGCGCCGGGCGGCGGCCAGGACGCCAGGGAGGCGCCCGCGGCGGCATCGTCGGCGTCCTCGGTGAGGAGGCCCCCGGCGTGCGCCGTCCACGGCTCCTCCGCTCCGGCGCCGTCCGGACGCGCGTACACCGTCACCGGCCGCCCGCCCGCGCCGTCCGGCTCGCCCACGACGAGCTGCAGCCGCACCGCCCCGTCCGCGGGCAGCACCAGCGGCGCCGACACCGTCAGGTCCGCCACGCGCCCGCAGCCCACCTGCTCGCCCGCGCTCAGCACGATGTCGAGCAGGCCCGTGGCGGGCAGCAGCACCAGTCCGTGCACGGCGTGGTCGGTGAGCCAGCCGTGGCCGCGCCGCGAGATCCGGCCGGTCAGCACGTACGCGTCCCGGTCCGCGAGCCGCACCGCGGCGCCCAGCAGCGGATGTCCGGCGCCGGTCAGGCCGAGGCCCGCCGCGTCGCCGCCGCCCGCCGCGCCGTCCAGCCAGTGACGCCGGTGCTGGAAGGCGTAGTGGGGCAGCTCCACGCGGCGCCCGCCGGGCAGCAGCGTCGACCAGTCGGCGTCCGGAGAGCGCAGCAGGGTGGCCGTGACGGCCGCCGTGACCGACTCCGTCTCGTCCCGCCCGGCCCGCAGCACCGGCACGAGCAGCCCCGCGTCGGCGGTCAGGCAGTCCTGCGCCATCGCCGTGAGCACCCCGTCGGGGCCCAGCTCCACGTACTCGGTGACGCCCTGCTCCTCCAGGTAGCGCACCCCGTCGTGGAAGCGCACGGCCTCACGGATGTGCCGCGCCCAGTAGTCGGGCGAGGCCAGCTGGTCGGTGGTGGCGAGCGTGCCGGTCACGTTGGACACGACCGGGATGCGCGGCTGCCGGTAGTCGAGGCCCGCCGCCATCGTCCGGAACTCGTCGAGGACCTCCTCCATGTACGGGGAGTGGAAGGCGTGGCTGACCGGGAGGCGCTTCGTGCGCCGGCCCAGGGTGCGCCAGTGCGCGGCGACCTCGTCGACGAGCGCCGCGTCGCCGGAGACCACGGTGGCCCGCGGCCCGTTGACCCCGGCGATCGCGATGCCGCGCGGGTCGTACGGCGCGAGCTGCGCGCGCACCTCGTCCTCGGCGGCCTGCAGCGCGGCCATCGCCCCGCCCTCGCGGGCCGCCTGCATCAGCCGGCCGCGCTCGGCGACCAGCGTGCACGCGTCCTCCAGGGACAGCACCCCGGCCGCGTGCGCGGCGGTGACCTCGCCGATGGAGTGGCCGAGCAGGAAGTCCGGCCGCAGCCCGTGGTGGGTGACCAGGCGGAACAGGGCGGTCTCCACCGCGAACAGGGCGGCCTGGGTGAACACCGTCTGGTCGATCAGGGCGGCGTCGGCGGAGTCGGGCCGGGCGAACAGGATGCTCTTGAGCGGATACGGCAGCTCCATGTCGAGGTGCTCGCACACCTCGTCCAGGGCCTGCGCGAAGACCGGCGACGCCTCGTACAACTGCCGTCCCATGCCCAGGCGTTGGGAGCCCTGCCCGGTGAACAGGAACGCCGTCCGGCCGCGCCGCCCGGTGCCCGCCCGCACCACGGCGGGCGACTGCTCCCCGGCGGCGAGGGCCGCGAGCCCGGCGAGCAGCTCCGCGGGGTCGGAGCCGACGACGGCGGCGCGCCGCTCCAGGCGGGCCCGCGTCGTGGCCAGGGAGTGGCCGACGTCGAGCGGGTCCGGCCCGTCCGGCCCGTCCGGGCCGTCGTGGGCCGCGAGCGCGCCCTGCTCGGTGAGTGCGTCGTGCTCGGTGAGGGCGTCGTGCAGCCGCTGGGCCTGCGCCTGAAGTGCGGCGTCGGTGCGCGCGGACACGATCCACGGCACGGTCCGCCGCTCGGCCCGCCGCTCGGCCCGCTGCCCGGCGGAGTCACCGTGCCCGGCGCCCGACTCCCGTACC
The DNA here is from genome assembly GCF_050510915.1 of Streptomyces odontotermitis. Classification (NCBI taxonomy): domain Bacteria; kingdom Bacillati; phylum Actinomycetota; class Actinomycetes; order Kitasatosporales; family Streptomycetaceae; genus Streptomyces; species Streptomyces odontotermitis. The sequence continues at coordinate 131,306 of NZ_JBNJLS010000014.1, forward strand.
GCGGCGGCCGGTTCGTCGGCCGGCCGCTCCAGGATGACGTGCGCGTTGGTGCCGCTGATGCCGAACGACGACACGCCCGCGCGTGCCGGGCGCCCCGTCTCGGGCCACGGCCGCTCCTCGGTGAGCAGCTCGATGTCGCCCGCGTCCCAGTCGACGTGCGGCGACGGCTCCTCGGCGTGCAGCGTGCGCGGCAGGACGCCGTGGTGCATCGCCTCGATCATCTTGATGATCCCGCCGACGCCCGCGGCGGCCTGCGCGTGCCCGATGTTGGACTTCAACGAGCCCAGGTACAGCGGCCGTTCGGCCTCCCGGCCCTGCCCGTACGTCTCCAGGAGGGCCTGTGCCTCGATGGGGTCGCCGAGGCTCGTGCCGGTGCCGTGCGCCTCGACCGCGTCCACCTCGTCGGCGGCGAGCCCGGCGGCGGCCAGTGCCTCGCGGATGACGCGCACCTGCGCCGGGCCGTTGGGCGCGGTCAGGCCGTTGGAGGCGCCGTCCTGGTTGACGGCGGTGCCGCGCACCACGGCGAGTACCCGGTGCCCGTTGCGGCGCGCGTCGGAGAGCCGCTCCACCAGGAGCAGCCCCACGCCCTCGGCCCAGCCGGTGCCCGAGGCGTCGGCGGAGAAGGAGCGGCAGCGCCCGTCCGTGGACAGGCCGCGCTGGCGCGAGAACTCCACGAAGGTGCTCGGCCCGGACATCACCGTCACCCCGCCCGCCAGGGCCAGGTCGCACTCGCCCTGCCGCAGCGCGTTCGCCGCCAGGTGCAGCGCCACGAGCGACGAGGAGCAGGCGGTGTCGACGGTGAGCGCGGGCCCTTCCAGGCCGTACGTGTAGGCCAGGCGCCCCGAGACCACGCTGGAGAGGTTCCCGGCGAGCAGGAACCCCTCGAACTCCTCGGGGGCTGCGGCCAGTCGGGAGGCGTAGTCGTCGTACATGGCCCCGGCGAACACCCCGGTGCGCGAGCCGCGCACCGCGGCCGGGTCGAGGCCCGCGCTCTCGAAGGTCTCCCACGCGGTTTCCAGGAGCAGCCGCTGCTGCGGGTCGGTCGCGGTCGCCTCGCGCGGCGACATCCCGAAGAACTCCGGGTCGAACAGGTCGGCTTCGTGCAGGAACCCGCCGTGCCGGGTGTACGAGGTGCCGGTGTGCTCCGGGTCCGGGTCGTACAGGCCGTCCAGGTCCCAGCCGCGGTTGGCGGGGAACTCGCTGATGGCGTCGGTGCCGTCGGCGACGAGCCGCCACAGGTCGCGCGGGGAGCGCACCCCGCCGGGGAACCGGCAGGCCATGCCGACGATCGCGATCGGCTCGTCCAGCGTCCGCCGCCGTACCGCACCGGCGCTCGCGGTAAGGGCCGTTGATCCGTTCGCCCCGTTCGCCCCGTCCGCTCCGGCCGCCTCGCCGACCTTGCCCAGCAGGTACGCGGCGAGGGCGTCGGGCGTCGGGTGGTCGAACACCAGCGTCGCGGGCAGCCGCAGCCCGGTGTCGGCGCCGAGCCGGTTGCGCAGCTCGACCCCGGCGAGCGAGTCGAAGCCGATGTCCTTGAAGGACCGTCCCGGCTCGACCCGGTCCGCGCCGCTGTGCCCGAGCACCCCGGCGACGACGGTGCGCACCAACTCCAGTACGGCATCGGGCCGTTCGCCCTCGGGCAGGGCCGCGATCCGCCCCGCCCAGGCCCCGCCGTCCCCGGCGGCGGCCGCGTCGGCGCGGGCGGCCCCGCGCCGGGTGCGCACCAGACCCCGCAGCGGCGCCGCGGGCGGCTGCCCGGCGGACCGCAGGCGGCCCAGGTCGAACCGGGCGGGCACGGCGAGCGCCGCGTCGCCCGCGAGGGCCGCGTCGAACAGGGCGAGGCCGGTGTCCGGGTCGAGCGGCGCGACACCCGCGCGCGTCCAGCGCGCCAGGTCCGCCGCGCCGAGCGTCCCGCCCATGCCGTGTGTGGCGTCCCACAGGCCCCAGGCCAGGGAGGTGCCGGGCAGACCGGCCGCGCGGCGGTGCGCGGCGAGCGCGTCGAGGAAGGTGTTGGCGGCCGCGTACCCGGCCTGGCCCGCCGTGCCGGTCACGCCGGACACCGACGAGAACAGCACGAACGCCCCGAGGTCCGCGTCGCGGGTCAACTCGTGCAGATGCAGGGCCGCGTCGGCCTTCGGCCGGGCCACCCGCTCCAGCTGCTCCGCGGTCAGCGACAGCACGGTCGCGTCGTCGAGGACGCCCGCCGTGTGCACCACGCCGGTCAGCGGACGCCCGGCCGGTACGCCGTCCAGGAGCGCGGCGAGCGCCTGCCGGTCACTGACGTCGCAGGCCACGACGGTCGCCTCGGCACCCGACCCGGCCAGCTCGGCGACGAGTTCGGCGGCGCCGGGCGCCTCGGGCCCGCGGCGACTGGTGAGCAGCAGGTGCCGCACCCCGTACGCCGCCACCAGGTGCCGGGCGAACAGCGCGCCGAGGCCGCCGGTCCCGCCCGTGATGAGCACGGTGCCGCCGGGCACGAAGGCGGGGTCGGCCTCCCCGGGCGTCTCGACGGGCGCACGCACCAGCCGCGGCACCCTCAACTCGTCGCCCCGCAAGGCAAGTTGCGGCTCGTCGGTGGCGAGCGCGGCGGGCAGCAGGCGCTCGGCCGCGGCACCGCCGTCGATGTCCACGAGCACGACCCGGCCGGGGTGCTCGGACTGCACGGACCGCATCAGGCCCCACACCGGGGCGGCGGCCAGACCCGGCACCGGCTCACCCGGCACGGCGGCGACGGCGCCACGGGTGACGAACGCCAGGCGCGTGCCCTCGAACCGCTCGTCGGAGAGCCAGAGTTGGGCGGCGGCCAGCGCTTGGGCGGTACCGCTGTCGACGCGTACGAGAAGGACGTCGGCGTCGGCGGCGGTGTCCGGCAGCGTCTCGCCGCCGTCCCACTCGACGACGCGCAGGCCGGAGCCGTCCGCCGCCGCCACGGCGGGCCAGTCCACATGGAACAGCGCGTCGGCGACGCCCCGCGCCCGCGGTGCGATCCGGTCCTTGGCGACGGGGCGCAGCGTCAGCGACTCGACGGCCGCGACGGGTGCCCCGGTCGCGTCGGCGAGGTCGAGGCGCACCGTGTCGGGCCCGGCCGGGGTGACGGCGACGCGCAGCGTGTCCGCTCCTGCCGCGTACAGCTCCAGGCCGCTCCACGCGAACGGCAGCCGGATCTCCTCCGGCGCGGTCGCGTCCCCCGCCGCGAGGACGACGGGGTGCAGCGCCGCGTCGAGCAGAGCCGGGTGCAGCCCGAACCCGTCGGCGGCGCCGCGCAGTTCGGCGGGCAGCGCCACCTCCGCGTACCGGACGTCCCCGTCCCGCCACAGGCCGCGCAGGCCCTGGAAGGAGGGCCCGTACTCATAGCCGAGGCCCGCGAGCCGCTCGTACGCGCCGTCCAGCGGCTCGGCGCTCGCCCCGGCGGGCGGCCACTGCGCCGCGAGGTCGATGCCCTGCCCGGCGGTGGTCGTGGTGGCGGCGGGTGCGAGGGCGCCCGAGGCGTAGCGCGTCCACGCGGCGCCGTCCTGTGCGTCGGGCCGCGCGTGCACGGTCAGGGGCCGGAGCCCGGCGGCGTCCGGCGCGGCCACCGTGACCTGCACCCGCGCCGCCTCCTGCTCCGTGAGGACCAGCGGCGCCTCCAGGGTCAGCTCCGCGAGCCGCCCCGCACCGGCCTGGTCCCCGGCGGCGACGGCCAGTTCGAGGAAGGCCGTCGCGGGCACGAGCACCGTGCCGTTGATGGCGTGGTCGGCCAGCCAGGGCTGCCCGGCGAGGGAGAGCCGTCCGGTGAAGACCTGCTCCGCCCGCTCGGCCAGGTCGACCGTGGCGGCCAGGAGCGGGTGCCCGGCCGCGTCGACGCCGAGGCCGCGGGTGTCCGTCGAGGGCTCCGGCGTGAGCCAGTAGTGCTCGCGCTGGAACGCGTACGTCGGCAGGTCCACCCGGCGCGCGCCGCTGCCGTCGTAGTACTGCCGCCAGTTGACGGCCGCTCCCGCCACGGCGGCCCGCGCGAGCCCGCCGAGCGCCTCGGCCGCCTCGTCGCGGCCGCGCCGCAGCAGCGGCACGAAGGCGGCGTCCGGCACGGTCTGCCGGCCCAGGGCGGTGAGCGGGGCGTCGGGCCCGAGTTCGATGTGGGTGGTGACGCCGAGGGCGTGCAGCGCGTGCAGGGCGTCGGCGAAGCGGACGGTGCCGGCGACGTGGCGGACCCAGTAGTCGGGGTCGGTGAGGTCGGCGGCTGGGTCTCCGGTGAGGGTGGAGACGATGGGGATGGCGGGCTCGTGGTAGGTCAGCGAGCTCGCGACGGCCCGGAACTCGTCGAGCATCGGCGCCATGAGGGGGGAGTGGAAGGCGTGCGAGACGCTGAGCCGGGTCGTCTTGCGGCCCAGCTCGTCGAAGTGGGCCTGGACGGCGAGCACGGTCGCCTCGTCGCCCGAGATCACCGTGGAGGTGGGGGAGTTGAGGGCGGCGATGGCGGTGTGCTCAATCAGGTGCGGGGTGACCTCGTCGGCGGTGGCCTCCAGGGCGGCCATGGCCCCGCCTTCGGGGAGGGCCTGCATGAGGCGGCCGCGGGCCGTGACGAGGGTGGCCGCGTCGGCGAGCGAGAGGACTCCGGCGACGTGGGCGGCGGCGAGCTCGCCGATGGAGTGGCCCGCGAGGTGGTCGGGGGTGACGCCCCAGGATTCGAGGAGCCGGAACAGCGCCACTTCGATCGCGAAGAGGGCGGGCTGGGTGTGCTCGGTGCGGTTGAGCCGGTCGGCGTCGTCGCCCCAGATGATGTCACGCAGGGTGCCGCCGTGAGAGCTGGCCCCGTCGACCGCATCGAGCGCGTCGAGCACGGTGTCGAAGGCGCGGGCGAAGGCGGGGAACGCCTCGTACAACTCCCGCCCCATGCCGAGGCGTTGGGCGCCCTGGCCGGTGAACAGGAAGGCGGTGCGGCCGTGTTCACGGGTGTCCCCGGTGATCAGACCGGGCGCCTGCCGCCCCTCGCTGAGCGCGTCGAGGGCGGCCAGGAGCTCCTCGCGGCCGCCGCCGAGAACACCGCCGCCGAGAACGACGGCGCGCTGCTCGAAGGCGGTGCGGGCGGTGGCCAGGGAGTAGCCGATGTCCGCGGGGGAGGGGGCGCGGCGGGCGCCGTCGGCGCCGGTGGTGTCGGCGTCAGCGGTGAGGAAGTCGCGCAGCCGTGCCGCCTGGGCGCGCAGCGCGTCCGCGTCCCGCCCCGACAGCGGCCACAGGGCGACCGGGCTGCCGCCTCCGTCCGTCAAGTCGCCTGCTGCGACCGGGAGTTGCTCGTCGGCCTGCTCCAGCACGACGTGCGCGTTGGTGCCGCTGATGCCGAACGACGAGACCGCCGCGCGGCGCGGCCGGTCCACCTCCGGCCACGGCCGGGACTCGGTCAGGAGCTCCACCGTGCCGCCGCTCCAGTCGACGTGCGGGGTGGCCTCGGTGACGTGCAGAGTCTTCGGCAGGACGCCGTGGCGCATGGCCTCGATCATCTTGATGACGCCGCCGATGCCCGCGGCGGCCTGCGCGTGCCCGATGTTCGACTTGAGCGAGCCGAGGTAGACGGGCGCCCGCCCCTCCCGGCCGCTGCCGTACGTCGCGATGAGCGCCTCGGCCTCGATGGGGTCGCCGAGGCGGGTGCCGGTGCCGTGGGCCTCGACGGCGTCGACGTCGGCGGGGGTGAGCCGGGCGTCGGCGAGGGCCTGGCGGATGACGCGCTGCTGCGCGGGCCCGTTGGGCGCGGTCAGGCCGTTGGACGCGCCGTCCTGGTTGACGGCGGAGCCACGGATGACGGCGAGCACGGGGTGCCCGTTGCGGCGCGCGTCCGACAGCTTCTCGATGAGCAGCAGGCCCACACCCTCCGCCCAGGAGGTGCCGTCGGCGTCGGCGGAGAACGACTTGCTGCGCCCGTTCGCGGCGAGCCCGCGCTGCCGCGAGAACTCCACGAACATGCCGGGCTGCGCCATGACGGTGGCCCCGCCCGCGAGCGCGAGGGTCGTCTCGCCGCTGCGCAGCGAGCGCATCGCCAGGTGCAGCGCCACCAGCGACGACGAGCACGCGGTGTCGACGGTCACGGCGGGCCCGAGCAGGCCGAGCTGGTAGGCGACCCGGCCGGACATGACGCTGTTCGTGGAGCCCGTCAGGACGTGCCCCTCGACGCTCGGCGGGCCCTCGTGCAGGCGCGGGCCGTAGTCGAGGGCGGTGGCGCCGACGAACACGCCCGTGCGGCTGCCGGACAGCTCCCGCGGGTCGAGCCCGCCGCGCTCCACGGCCTCCCACGCCGTCTCCAGGAGGAGTCGCTGCTGCGGGTCCATGGCGAGGGCCTCGCGCGGCGAGATCCCGAAGAACGCGGCGTCGAACCGGCCCGCGTCGTGCAGGAAGCCGCCCTCGCGCACCGAGCTCTTCCCGGACCGCTCCGGGTCCTCGTCGTAGAGGTCCTCGTCCCAGCCGCGGTCACCGGGGAAGCCCGAGACCGCGTCCCGGCCCTCGGCCACGAGCCGCCACAGCTCCTGCGGCGAGGCGACGCCGCCGGGGTAGCGGCAGGCCACCCCGACGACGGCGATCGGCTCGTCGGCGGCACCGTCCGCGAAGGACTCCGACGGCTCCAACTCCTGTTCCTCACCGGCCAGTTCAGCGGTGACGTACGCCGTGAGCGCGGCGGGTGTCGGGTGGTCGAAGAGTAGACCGCTGGGCAGCGTCCGGCCGAGCGCGGCACCGATCCGGTCGCGCAGCTCCACCGACATCAGCGAGTCGAACCCGAGGTCCTTGAAGGGCAGTTGCGGGTCGACGCGCTGGTCCGGCGCGTACTCCAGGACCGCCCTGATCCCCTCGGCGACCAGGTCCCCGGCGTCCCGCGCCCGCGCCTGCTCCCGGCGGGGCGGGGCGTCCGGGGAGGGGGAGCGGGTGGGGGCGGGCGCCGCATCGGCGGCCTGCCCGCCGATCCAGTGCCGGCGGCGCTGGAAGGCGTACGTGGGCAGGGTGATCCGCCGCGCTCCGCGCACCTCGTACAGGCCCGACCAGTCCACGTCCACGCCGTGGACCAGGAGCGTGCCGAGGGCGGTGAGCAGGGTGCGCCCGCCGTCCCGGCCGCGGCGCAGCACCGCGGCGGCCACGGTGTCCGGCCCCGGTGCCGACTCGGCCACCAGCGGGGTGAGGACGGTGTCGGGGCCGAGTTCGAGGAAGTGGGTGACGCCCTCGGAGTCCAGGTGCCGGACGCCGTCGGCGAACCGCACCGCTTCGCGGACGTGGCGGACCCAGTACTCGGGGTCGGTGAGGCCGGTGGCGAGCTGCCCGGTGACGTTGGAGACGACCGGGATGCGGGGCTCGTGGTAGGTCAGTTCGCGGGCGACGGCACGGAACGCGTCGAGCATGGGTTCCATGAGCGGCGAGTGGAAGGCGTGTGAGACCTTCAGGCGCGTGGTCCTGCGGCCCAGGCCGTCGAAGTGGGCCTGGACGGCGAGGGTTTCGGTCTCGTCGCCGGAGACGACGACGGCGTGCGGGCCGTTGACGGCGGCGAGGGCGACCCCTCCCGTCAGCAGCGGCAGCACCTCGTCCTCGGTGGCCTGCAGGGCGACCATCGCCCCGCCCTCGGGCAGCTCCTGCATGAGGCGTCCGCGCGCGGCCACGAGCCGGGCGGCGTCCTCGAGGGAGAGGACGCCCGAGACATGGGCGGCGGCGAGTTCGCCGATGGAGTGCCCGGCGAGGAAGTCGGGGCGCTGCCCCATGGACTCCAGCATCCGGAACAGGGCGACCTCGACGGCGAACAGCGCGGGCTGCGTGTACTCGGTCCGGCTCAGCAGCGCGGCGTCCTCGCCCCACATCACCTCGCGCAGCCGGGCCCCGAGGCCGTCCGGAAGGGCGTCGAGTACGGCGTCGAGCGTGCCGGAGAACACCGGGCAGACCCCGTAGAACTCCCGCCCCATGCCCAGGCGTTGGGCGCCCTGACCGGTGAAGAGGAAGGCGGTGCGGCCCGCCCGCGCCGACCCGGTGACGACGCCGGGCGCGGCCTTGCCGTCGGCCAGCGCCGCGAGCCCGGCGAGCAGCTCCTCGCGGTCCTCGCCGAGCACCACCGCGCGGTCCTCGAAGACGGTGCGGGTGGTGGCCAGCGCGTAGCCGACGTCCACGGGGCGCAGCTCGGGGTGCGCGGTCAGGTGGGCGTGCAGCCGGGCGGCCTGGGCGCGCAGCGCCTCCGGACCGCGCCCGGAGAGCAGCCAGGGCAGCGGTCCGGCCGCGACCGCGCCCCCTTCCGCGTCCGGGTCCGCGGGGTCGTTGTGGGCGGCGGCCGGTGCCTCGGTCAGGACGACGTGGCAGTTGGTGCCGCCGAGCCCGAACGAGCTGACACCCGCGACGAGTTGGCGCTCGGGGTGCGGCCAGGGGCTCAGCTCGCGGGCGACCGACAGGCCGAGCCCGTCCAGGTCGATGGCCGGGTTGGGGGACGCGTAGTGCAGGCTGGCGGGGATCTCCCGGTGGCCGAGGCTCAGGAGCGCCTTGATGAGCCCGGTGATGCCCGCGGCTCCTTCCAGGTGCCCGACGTTCGTCTTGACCGAGCCGACGAGCAGCCGGTCGCCCTCCTCGCGGGAGGCGCCGAGCACGCCGCCGAGCGCACCCGCTTCAATGGGGTCGCCCACGGGGGTGCCGGTGCCGTGCAGTTCGACGTACTGCACCTGCCGGGGGTCGACCCCGGCCCGCTCGTACGCCTGCCGCAGCACCTGCTGCTGGGCCTCGCCGCTGGGCACGGTCAGGCCGGGCGTCGCGCCGTCGTTGTTGACGGCGCTGCCCCGGATGACGCCGTGGATCGGGTCGCCGTCGGCGAGCGCCCGCGACAGCGGCTTGAGGATGACGACGCCGCCGCCCTCCCCGCGTACGAAGCCGTTGGCGTCGGCGTCGAACGTGCGCGGCACCCCGTCCGGGGACAGGCCGCCGAAGCGCTCCTCGGCGACGGCGGTCTCGGTGAGCAGGTTCAGGTTGACCCCGGCGGCGATGGCCAGGGACGACTCGCCGGCGCGCAGCGACTCGCAGGCCAGGTGCACCGCGACGAGCGACGACGACTGGGCGGTGTCCACGGCCAGGCTCGGGCCGCGCAGCCCCAGGTGGTACGAGACGCGGCCCGCGATGATGCCGCGGTTGACGCCCGTCATGGTGTGCTGCGTGATGGCGTCCTGGCCGTGCCGGGCGACCAGGGACTCGTAGTCGGAGCGGAGCGTGCCGACGAACACGGAGGTGTGGGTGTCGCGCAGCGCCGACGGCAGGGTGCGCGCGTCCTCCAGGGCCTCCCAGACGAGTTCGAGGACGAGGCGCTGCTGCGGGTCCATCGCGGCCGCCTCGCGCGGCGATATCCCGAAGAACGCGGCGTCGAAGTCGGCGACGCCGTCCAGGAATCCGCCTCTGCGCACCCCGGCCCCGGCGGGGGCGCCCGCCGCTTCCCAGCGTCCTTCCGGCGCGTCCGAGAGGGCGTGTGCCCCGCGGCGCAGCAGCTCCCAGAATGCCGCCGGGTCCGGTGCCAGCGGCAGCCGGCAGGACATTCCGATGACGGCGACGGCCCTTTCGTCGGGGTCTGGATACGGACTTTTGTCCGTGCCCGTCGCGAGGCTCTCCGCAGAAGTGCCCTTACTCGTCATCACGCGCGGCTGCCCTTCTCTTGCCGAATGTCCCGTGGATTCCGGGTAATTGAATGCTCGGTAAATGGGTGCTCGGTGGTGGCTGGCCGGGTGCTCAGGAGCCGTGCGTCGCGGCCCGCTGGAATGCCCCGTCGAAGAACAGCAGCCCGTCCTGGCCGCTGCCGCGCCGGGCCTCGATCACCCGGCCGATGAAGATGGAGTGGTCGCCGAAGGTGTGCGCGGCGGACAGCTCGCACTCCAGCCAGGCCAGTGCCCCGGACAGCAGGGGCGCGCCCGTGTGCGGGCCCTCGGTCCAGTCGATCCGGGTGAACTGCTCGGGGCCCAGGGGGCGTTGCTTGTCCGCGAAGAAGCGCACCACGTCCTCCTGCGCGGCGCCCATGATGGACACGCCGAAGTGGCCGGCCGCCGTGATCGCGCCGTGCAGCACGGCGCTGTGGCCGACGCAGCACAGCACGGCCGGCGGATCGAGGGACACGGACGTGAACGCGTTCGCGGTCATGCCGTGCAGATGCTCTCCGCCCGTGGACAGGACGGTCACCCCGGTGGCGAACCGGGACATGACCTCCCGCAGTCCCGCCGGGGCCGCGGAGGCGGCACGCTCGGCTCCGACATCGGTCGATACAGAGTTCATGTCACGCCCTTCAGGTCAGCCAATACCGAGCGAACATACGGGAATTCAAGGAATGGCCCGGCACTGCCGAGTAACTGACCGATCAACCAAGGGAATCGGCAGATGTGGCGAAGCCCACACCTACTTCTGGACTCTGCCGGACCCGATTGCACTCCGCGAAATCGCAGTCATGGCCGGGTAATCGACGGCTCTCCGCACCGCTCCCGCCGAATGTACGGACAGTGGTCGGCCAGTAGGCCACGGGCGGTTCTTCCATGGCATCGTCGCTTTTCGCGGGCGCACCGTGAATTCCTGGCCGGGGTCGCCGCCGTGCGAACCGCCGTACCGACTCGTGAAGGAGCCGTCGTGCGCAAGGTGCTCATCGCCAACCGTGGCGAAATCGCTGTCCGCGTTGCCCGGGCATGCCGGGATGCGGGGATCGCGAGCGTTGCCGTCTACGCGGATCCTGACCGGGACGCGTTGCATGTCCGTGCGGCTGATGAGGCGTTCGCGCTGGGTGGTGACACTCCGGCCACCAGCTATCTGGACATCGCCAAGGTGCTGGCCGCGGCCGCCGACGCGGGCGCGGACGCGGTCCACCCCGGTTACGGATTCCTGTCGGAGAACGCGGAGTTCGCCCAGGCGGTCCTGGACGCGGGCCTGATCTGGATCGGCCCGCCCCCGCACGCCATCCGCGACCTGGGCGACAAGGTCGCCGCCCGCCATATCGCCCAGCGCGCGGGTGCCCCGCTGGTCGCGGGCACCCCCGACCCGGTGTCGGGGGCGGACGAGGTGGTGGCCTTCGCCGAGGAGCACGGCCTGCCCATTGCCATCAAGGCGGCCTTCGGCGGCGGCGGCCGCGGCCTGAAGGTCGCCCGCACCCTGGACGAGGTCCCCGAGCTGTACGAGTCGGCGGTCCGCGAGGCGGTGGCGGCCTTCGGCCGGGGCGAGTGCTTCGTGGAGCGCTATCTGGACAAGCCCCGCCACGTGGAGACCCAGTGCCTGGCCGACACCCATGGCAACGTGGTCGTCGTCTCCACCCGGGACTGCTCGCTGCAGCGCCGCCACCAGAAGCTGGTGGAGGAGGCCCCCGCCCCCTTCCTGTCCGAGGCGCAGGTCGAGCAGCTGTATGCCGCCTCCAAGGCCATCCTCAAGGAGGCCGGGTATGTGGGTGCGGGCACGGTGGAGTTCCTGGTCGGCGCGGACGGCACGATCTCGTTCCTGGAGGTCAACACGCGGCTGCAGGTGGAGCACCCGGTGACCGAGGAGGTCGCCGGGATCGACCTGGTCCGGGAGATGTTCCGCATCGCCGATGGCGAGGAACTGGGCTACGGCGACCCCGAACTGCGCGGTCACTCCTTCGAGTTCCGCATCAACGGCGAGGACCCCGGCCGCAACTTCCTGCCCGCCCCGGGCACGGTGACGCGCTTCGAGGCCCCGACGGGCCCGGGGGTGCGCCTGGACGCGGGCGTCGAATCGGGCAGCGTGATCGGCCCGGCCTGGGACTCGCTGCTGGCGAAGCTGATCGTGACCGGCCGCACCCGCAAGGAAGCCCTGGAGCGCTCGGCGCGTGCTCTGGCGGAGTTCGAGGTGGAGGGCATGGCCACGGCCATCCCGTTCCACCGCAAGGTCGTCACCGACCCGGCCTTCGCCCCCGAACTGACCGGCTCCAGCGACCCGTTCACGATCTACACCCGCTGGATCGAAACCGACTTCGCCAACGACATCCCGCCCTTCATCGCGCCCGCCGACACCGACACCGAACCGGACGACGAACCGGGCCGCGAGACCGTGGTCATCGAAGTGGGCGGCAGGCGCCTCGAGGTCTCCCTGCCCGTCTCGTTGGGCATGCAGCTGGCCCGGACCGGCCTGAGCGCCGGGGCCAGGCCCAAGCGCCGCACCCGGCGCAAGTCCGGCCCCACGGCCTCCGGCGACGCCCTCGCCTCCCCGATGCAGGGCACGATCGTGAAGGTCGCGGTCGAGGAGGGCCAGGAGGTCAAGGAAGGCGACCTCATCGTGGTCCTGGAGGCCATGAAGATGGAACAGCCCCTGAACGCGCACCGCTCGGGCACGGTCAAGGGCCTGACGGCGGAGGTGGGCGCGAGCCTCACCTCCGGCGCGGTCATCTGCGAGATCAAGGACTAGGTCGGACACGACCCAGAGCCCCTCGGTGACCCCACAATGATCGACGAGCTGATTCCGCCCGAGGCCGTCGGCGTGGAGATCTTCCACGACCTGCCCGACTTCCCGCTCTACGAGGAAGAGGCCGACGTCATCCGCGCCGCGGGCCAGTCCCGGCGCCGCGAGTTCACCACGGTCCGCTGGTGCGCCCGCCGCGCCCTGGCCCGCCTCGGCCATCCGCCCGCACCGGTCCTGCCGGGACCGCACGGCGCGCCCCGCTGGCCCGACCGGGTCCTCGGCAGCCTCACGCACTGCGCGGGCTACCGGGCCGCGGCGCTCGCGCACACCGACGACATCACGATGCTCGGCATCGACGCCGAGCCCAACGAGCCGCTTCCACAAGGGGTGTTGGAGAGCATCGCGCTCCCGTCCGAACGGCGCCTGGTCGACGAGCTCACCGCCACCGCCCCCGGCATCCACTGGGGCCGGCTCCTGTTCAGCATGAAGGAGACGGTCTACAAGAGCTGGTACCCCTTCACCGGCCAGCGCCTGGACTTCGAGGACGCCACGCTCAGCTTCAGCGCGGACAGCCCGCGCTACACGGCCCGCGTCCGCGTCCCCCGGCGCATCGCCCACTGCCCCCAGTGCCCCGGCGTCTACCGCTGCGAAGGCCGCTGGCTGTGCCGCGGCGGCCTGCTGCTCACGGCGCTGACCGTGTCCCGCACCGGCCCGGCCGGACCCGGGCAGGCCGCGCGCCCCCGGGTCATCGGCGCCTGAACCGCGCGGCACCCTCAGGCGCTGTGCTCCCCGACGAGAGGCAGCCGGGCCGCGGGCACGGTCAGCCGCCGGTAGGCGTACGCGGCGGAGACGAGCGTCATGTGGTGGTGCCAGCCGGGGAACGAGCGGCCCTCGAAGTCGAGGAGCCCGAAGTCCCGCGCCAGGGACCGCAGCGTCGTGTTCGTCCGGTGGGAGATCCGGGTCAGGGCCAGGATCTCGTCCACCCGCAGCTGCGTCAGGTTCGTGATCCACACCTGGCCGGGCACCTCCTGCGGTCCACGCCACTCCGTGAACAGGCGGTACGGCTGCCCGAGCCGGCCGGATCCGGGCAACCGGGCCACGCCGGACTGGATGCGCACATGCCGCGGCCCGTGCGGCGTCTGCACCGCCGTGATGTGCGGCTGCTGGCCGCCGACCAGATGCAGGAACCGCTGCGCGCTGAGCCCCTCCGCGGGCAGCTGCGCGCCGCCCGCCGCGGGCATCCGGGCCGCCGGCACCACCATCGTGCTGCTCGGCACCGCGATGACGAAGCCCTGCCCCGCCCTGCTGAAGGCGTCGACCATGGCGCCCGCCTCGCTCAGCTCCGTCATGTCCGCCACCACCGGCACCGGGACGTGCGAGGTGTGCGCGGCGAGCGTCTCCACCACCTCCAGGACATGCGCCCACGGCGGCCGCCGCCGGGTCTCCTCCGGGATGCGCGTGCGCTCCCGCTTCGTCGAGTCCTGGCACCACTCACCGGGCAGCAGCAGCTGCCAGTCGACGGGGATGTCGGCCCCGTCCACCGCCAGGAAACCGCCGATGCCCACCTGGCAGTTGACGGTGCGCCCGGCCTCGCGCACGAAGCGCCGGTGCACCCCCACAGACCGGTCGCCGCGCTTGGGCATCACGGCGAGGCCGATCGCCCAGGCGCGGGGCGTGGCCCGTCGCTCCACCCAGCGCATCAGCTCGTGCCGGGCGGGCTCCCAGTCCCACGGACTGGAGTTGACGAACTGCTGCAGCGACTGGAAGGCCGTGGGGGAGGCGGACACGGAGGCGGCCAGTCGCCTGACCGACTTCTTCCCTCCAGTGGTGAGCAGCCCCTGGACGTATGCCTGCGCCCAGCGCCGTTGATCGGCACGCGGCAGGTGGCCGAACAGCTCCTGCACGTACGACGACAGCGCCGTGCGGGAAGCCGGCCCTGCGTCGCGGGGTACGTCGTGCGAGGTCATCTGGGGTTCCTTCCGTGTGCCGTCCTCGTGGGGGATGCACCGACGTCCAATAGAATAACGAACGATTGCTTTGTTTTTCATCTTGGCGAGGATCATGCGTCTACTTCCGGAAGTCCCGACGATCGCGTCGAAACAGCCCCTTCTTGGGGAAGTCAGACTTGGCGCGCCACGTGCCCTGACGGACGCTGGGCCTGCCGGGACACCTGGTCCGGAGCGCCGACCCGGCGCCCCTCCACGGCCCGGACCTGCTCGGATACCGGGGCCGTCGCGCCGTGTACAGGAGCCGACCCGGTGGATATGGAGGAGGACTTGGTGAGGCAGGAGCGAGCGGCACGGACCCGGAGGGTCCTGCTGCGGGCGGCGGCCGCGGAGATCGCAGACAAGGGCTACGAGGGCAGTTCCCTGGCCCGCATCTGTGACCTCGCGGACATCTCCATGGGCGCACTGACCTTCCATTTCGCGTCAAAGGACAAGCTGGCCCAGGCGGTGCGTGAGCAGGGCCGCTGCCACGTCGGGGCCGCCGTGGAGCAGACCCACGAGAAGGCCGAGAGCCCCCTGCGGGGCATCGCCGACATCGCCCTCGCCCTCACCCGCCTCGTGGAGGAGGACGTGGCCGTTCAGGCCACAGTGCGGCTCGCCCGAGAACGGCCGGAAACCGCCGAGGAACTCTTCACCGAGTGGGTCCCGGCCCTGCGCGACCTGCTCCACCGGGCCGCCGCACACGGGGAGTTGCGCACCGGCGTCGACCAGGAGGGCGTCGTGGACCTGGTGACGCACCTGGTCGTCGGCGTCGAGTGGCACGTGCGCGCCCGGACGGCCTGGCCTGCGGGCGCGAGCTGCGATCCCGCCGAGCGGGTGGCCCGCGTCTGGGACCTGGTGCTCCCCGGCATCCGCGCCGACGGCCTGTCACCGGCGCCGGCCCCGCGGAGCTAGCAGGCGTGCGGCCCGCGCCCGGTGGGCCGCAGGAAGGCGAGGAGAGTGCGATGACCGTGACCGTGGACCTCTGGTTCGACTACATCTGCCCCTACAGCGTGATCACCCGGCACGTCGTGGCCGACGTCCTCGCGGGCCGCGACGCCACCGCCGTCTGGCACCCCTTCGAGGTCAACCCCAACTGCGTCGAGGAGGCGGGGGAGTACCCGCGCGGCGTCTGGGAGGCGTCCGTCCGCCCGCTCGCCCGCAAGCACGGCGCCCCCCTGGCAGGACCCCCCGGCGCCCCGCTGCGCCGCGCGCGCATGGCGCTCGTGGGCTACCAGTACGCACTCGAGCAGGGCCGCGCCGACGCCTATAACGACCAGGTGTTCCACGCCTACTTCGACGAGTGGCAGGACATCTCCGACCCGGTGGTGCTCACCCCGCTCGCCCGCCGGGCGGGCCTCGACCCGACGGAGTACCGCGCGGCCCTCCTGTCCAACCGCTACGGGCTGCGCCACCGGCGGGCCGACGAGGCCGCCCGCACCGAGGCCGGGATCACGATGGTGCCCGTCCTCACCATCGGCGCCGAGCGCATCGACGGGGTCCCCTCGCGCGAACAGCTCGCCGAAGCCCTGGACCGGGCCGAGCGCACCCGGCGTCCCGTCGAGCCCGCACCCGAGCCCGCACCCGCATCCGAGCCCGCACCCGAGCCCCAGCGCATCGGGCCCGCCGCCCCGCCCGGACCGCTCGCGGCCTGACAAACAGGCGGCGGCTATGGGAAGTCGGCGTTGTCCCGCTCGCCGCGGCTTGCTGATCGTAGGGCGCAAGGAAGCTGACGTATCCGCGAGGAGCACTTTGTGGCCGAGACACGCGTGACAACAGCGGCGGAGGACTACCCGCAGACCGCGGAGGACCACCCGCGGCCCAGCGGGGCACCGGCCGCCACCGCGCCCCCGCAGAGCGGCGCGGACCCGGACCGGCCGGCCGACCCACCCAAGAGCCAGGGCAGTGGCCTGCTCCTGGTGGTGGTCATGACGGCGACGTTCATGGCGCTGATGGACTCCTTCATCGTCAACGTCGCCGCGCCCTCCATCCGAACCGACATGAACGCGAGCTTCTCCCAGGTCGAGCTGGTCATCTCCGGATACGTCCTGGTGTACGGCCTGCTGCTGATCACGGGCGGGCGCCTCGGCGACATCAAGGGCTACCGGCCGCTGTTCATCGGCGGCGTGGCCCTGTTCACCCTGGCGTCCTTCGCGTGCGGGATCGCTCCGTCGCCCGCCACCCTGATCGCCTTCCGCGTCGCCCAGGCGATCGGCGCCGCGCTGTTCTACCCGCAGGTCCTGTCCATCCTGCAGACCGCGTTCACCGGCGCCAGGCGCACCCGCGCCTTCGCCGTGTTCGGCGCCACCATCGGCGGCGCCTCCATCGCGGGCCAACTGCTCGGCGGCGTCCTCATCCAGGCCGACCTGTGGGGCCTGTCGTGGCGGCCGATCTTCCTGGTCAACGTCCCGATCGGGGTGCTCGTGATCGCCGGCGCCCTGGTCACCCTGCCGCACACCCGCGGCGAGTCCACGACCCGCCTGGACCTGCGCGGCACGCTGCTGCTCTCGGCCGCGCTGCTGCTGCTCTCCGTGCCGCTCACCGAGGGCCACGCCACCGGCTGGCCCGCCTGGACCTGGATCATGCTGATCGCGTCCGTACCGGCGTTCGCCGCCTTCGTGGCCTGGCAGCGCCGCCTCTCCGGCCGCGGCGGCTTCCCGCTGACCCCGCCCGCGCTGTTCACCCGGCGCACCTTCACCGGCGGCAACATCCTCGCCGTCGCCTTCTTCGCGGGCAACGCGGGCCTGTTCTTCATCCTCGCCCTGCACCTGCAGTTCGGCCTCGGCTACTCCGCCCTGGAGGCCGGACTGACCTTCACGCCGCTGGCCGTGACCTTCGTGGCCGCCTCGCTGCTCGCCCCCAAGTGGGCCCCCAAGCTCGGCTCCCACGTGCTGACCCTCGGTTACGTCATCAACGTCATCGGCACCCTCGCCCTGCTGATCACCCTCCTCGTCGAGGGCTCCGACGCCAGCGGCGTGACCATGATCTGGGCGCTCGCCGTCATCGGATTCGGCGAGGGCCTCGGCGTCAGCCCGCTGTTCGGTGCCGTCCTCAACGGCGTCCCCACCAAGGACGCGGGCTCCGCCTCCGGAGTCCTGGAGACCTCCGGCCAGGTCGGCATGTCCCTCGGCATCACCGGCGTCGGCCTGGTCTTCTTCTCCGTGCTCGGCGACGCCACCGACCTCGACTCCTATGCGGACGCCTTCACTTGGGGCCTGGTCGGCAACGCCGTGCTCTCCCTGATCGCGCTCGCCCTGGTGCCGTACCTGACCGGAAAGGACAAGAACCCGGCCGGTACCGCCTGAGCTCTCCCCTCCCCGCCCGGCACCCCGCCCTCCCCCCTGCGCCACCCGCGCGCACCGGGCGGGGTGCCGGGCGCGCCGGTCTCCCTGTCCGGAACCGACCGGCCGCCCCCAGCGCGCCGTCGACCCCCTCCACGGAGCGCCCCATGTCCCCGACCCACCGCCCGCCCCTCTCCTCCCGCCTGCCGTCCCTGACCGGCATGCGCTTCTTCGCCGCCCTGCTCGTCTTCTGCTTCCACGCCTCGTACGAGAACCTCTTCGCCGACGAGTCGGCGGGCGACGCCTACGCCACCGCCTTCAGCAAGGCCGGGTGGATGGGGGTGTCGTTCTTCTTCGTGCTGAGCGGCTTCCTGCTGGCCTGGTCCGCCCGCGACAAGGACACCGCGCGGCGCTTCTGGCGGCGGCGGTTCTTCAAGGTCTACCCCAACCACCTGGTGACCTTCGCCGCCGCGCTGGTGCTGCTCGCCGCCACCGGCGGCTCGCTGACCGGGTGGCTGCCCAACCTCTTCCTGATCCAGGCGTGGTTCCCCGACAGCGACGTGATCCTCGGCGTCAACCCCGTCGCCTGGTCGCTGTCGACGGAGGCGGCCTTCTACTTCGCCTTCCCGTTCCTGCTGGCCGCGGTCCGCCTCATACCCCGGCGCTACCTGTGGTGGACCGCCGCCGCCGTCGTCGCCGCGGTCTTCGCGATGCCCTCGCTCGCCCAGGCGCTGTTCCCGTCCACCACCCCCATGGACTGGCTGGCGATACCCGAGGACCACTACTGGTTCATTTTCGCCTTTCCGCCGGTCCGCGCCCTCGACTTCGTCCTGGGCATCCTGATGGCCGAGATCGTGCGCAACAAGCTCTGGCCCGACACCGGGATGCTGCCCGCCGCCGGGGTCGTGGTCGCCGCCTACGTGGTGGCGCTGGAGGTGCCGTTCGCGTACAGCATGGTCGCCGTCGCGCTCGTCCCCTTCGCCTGGCTGATCACGGCCGCCGCCGTCGCCGACGTCCGCGAGACCCCCTCGCCGTTCCGCGGCCGCGCCATGGTCTGGCTGGGGGAGGCGTCGTTCGCCTTCTACCTCCTCCACCGCATGGTGCAGATCTACGGACACCGGCTGCTCGGCGCCGACCGCACCTTCAGCACCCCCGCGGTGATCGGCCTGCTCGTGCTCGGCGCCGGCGTCACGCTGCTGCTGTCCTGGCTGCTCTTCTCCGCGTTCGAACGGCCCGTCATGCGGCGCTTCGGCAGCCCCCGCCGCACCCGTGTCCACCTGCCCGCGCAGCGCACCGCCACCACCGCGGATCCCGCCCCCGTGGCAGCCGCCCCCGCCGCGGCCGCCGCACCGCGCCAGGATCCGTCCGTGCGGTGACGCGTCCCGCACCGCGTCCCGGCCGGGGACCGTCCCGGCCGGGCCGGAGAACCACCCAGAAAGGCACGTCCATGCCGGTCCCCCCACCCCCGCCCCCGGCCACCGCGGTCACCTCCGACACGCGACCGCTCGCCCGCACCGTCCACGGCAGCGGCCCCGCCCTCGTCCTCGTCCACGGCACCGGCGGCAACGCCAACGGCACCTGGGGCGACATCCTGGAGCCGCTCGGCCGCCACTACACCGTCATCGCACCCGACCTGCCGGGCTCGGGCGGCTCGCCCCGCACCGAAGAGGCGCTGACCCTGGACGCCCTCGCGGACCGCATCGCCGCATCCGCCACCGAGCAGGGACACGCGCGCTTCGCCCTCGCCGGGTACTCGCTGGGCGCCGCCCTCGCCGTACGCGCCGCCGTCCGGCACCCCGAGCGGGTCGCGGCGCTCGTCCTGGTGGCCGGGGTGGCCCACGCCGACCGGCGCATGCAGCTGATCGCCGAGCTGTGGCGGGACCTGACGGACCATCCGCGCTTCCTCGCCAAGTGGGGCCTGATCGCCGGGTTCCGCGAGGACGAACTCGCCGCGTACTCCGCGCCGGACCTCGCCGCGGCGGTCTCCGCCCAGGCCGGCTCCCTGGAACCCGGCCTCGTCGACCAGATCGACCTGCTGTCCCGTACGGACGTCCGGGCCGACCTGCCGCGGGTCCAGGCGCCCACGCTGGTCGTGAGCACCTCGGCGGACACCTTCGTGCCGCCCACCCACCACCGCACCCTGTACGACGGCATCGCGGGCGCCCGCTTCACCGAACTCGCCTCCGGCCACCTGCTGACCGGGCCGCGCCTGGGCGAACTCGCCCGCACCATCGACGAGTTCCTGCCCGAAGCGGGCTACCCGGGCGCACGCGGCACGGGCTGACCCCGCACCGGCAAGCGGCCCCTGGCCGGGAGTTGCCCGGCCAGGGGCCACTTGTGTGCGCCCGGTCCCGTCAGGCCGCGGCCGCCGGGGCCGTGACCACCGAGGACCACTCGTCGAGCAGCCGCTCCGCGGAGGCCAGGTCCGGTCCCTCCGCCCACAGGTGCACACAGGCTTCGGTCGAGTCCGGCAGGACGAGCACCCACTGGGTGTCGTTCTCCACCACCCGGATCCCGTCCACGGTGTCCACCTCGCGGGAGCCGACGGCCTCCACCACCGCCCGCATCACCCGCCCCTTGTCCTGCCAGTCGGTGCGCAGCTCCCGGCGGCGCACGAACGTCCGCGGCAGCGCGGCCACCAGCTCGCTCAGCGAGGCGCGCTCGCGGGCCAGCAGACAGGCCAGCTCGGCGAAGGCCGCGACGGCGTCCGGGTGCGGCGAGAACCGCGGCAGGATGAACGCCCCCTGCCCGTCGCCCGCCAGCTCCACACCGCCCTCCGCCACCGCGCGGGACAGCTGGTCGCGGGCCGTGGCCGTCCACCGCACGCTCGCCAGGTGCTGCGCGGCCACCTGCTCGGCGGCCCGGCTGCCCGTCGTGGGCAGCGCCACCAGGGCGCCGTCCGCACCGGCCGTCACCAGATGCACCATCAGCAGCAGCGTCCGGTCGTCGTCGAGCACCCGGCCCCGCTCGTCGACCACGGACATCCGCTCACCCGTCGGATCGAGACGCACCCCGAACGCCGCCCGGGCGCTGGCCACTTGGGCGCCGAGCCGGTGCAGTGCCGCGGCCCGCTCGTCCGCCGTCTCGGTGCAACGCCCCTGATCCAGGCCGCTGTTGATGGTCAGCGCCTCGACGCCGAGCCGCCCGAGCACCGCGGGCAGCAGCAGCGCCGTGCTGCCGCACGCCGCGTCGACCACGACCTTCAGCCCCCGCGCCGGGCGCTCCCGCACGCCGCCCGCACTGCGCACGAGCCGCTCCGCATACGCGTCGAGCGCGGCCGGAGCGGCATCGAGCCGGCCGGGCCCCTCGGCGGGCGCCCGGCGGAACTCCCGCAGCGACACCGCCCGGTCGATCTTGCGCTGAGCGGCCGGCGCCACGTCCATGCCCTGCCCGTCCAGGACGGCGATGTCCACCGAGTCGGGCACCCCCGGGCTCGTCGTGATGACGAAGCCGCCGTCGCCGCCGGCCGCCGTCTCGTGCCGGGCCACCGGCAGCGGTACGTGTCCCAGGTCCCGCACATGCACGCCCGCGGCCTGCAGTGCGCTGGCGATCACCGGGGCGAGCAGGCGCGCGCCGGACGAGTGGTCCCGGGCCACGGCGACGGTGGAGCCGCACGGCAGCATCGCCGCGTACGCGCTCGCCAGGCGCACCGCCAGGTCGAGGGAGATCTCCGTGTTCACCCGGCCCGACACCCCGCGCGCCCCGAACAGGGACGCCGTGGCCCGCGACTCCCAGATCAGGCAGTCCTGGACCCGCGCCCCGGACTCGACGGTCTTGCCCGGGTAGACGAGCACGCCGTCGGCGACCGAGGAGTCCTCGCCGAGGACACAGCCCTCACCGATGACGGCGCCCTCGCCGACCCGGGCGCCGGGCTGCAGCACGCAGTTGGCGCCGATGACCCCGCCGCGCACCGACGCACCCGCGCCCACGATGCTCCGCTCCTGCACCACGGCCCGCTCCAGGCGGGCGCCCCGCGCGACGACCGTGTGCGCCCCGACCACCGTGTCCTGGCCCAGGCGCGCCCCGGCCTCGACGCGTGCGTGCGGCCCCACGTACAGCGGGCCTTCGAGGACCGCCTCGGGGTCGACGCTCGCGCTCTTCGCCAGCCACACGCCCGGCGCCGACTCGAAGGCGTCGATCTCCGTGGCGACCTCGCCGTGCAGGGCGTCGGCCTGCGCGCGCAGATAGCTGGTGTGGCTGCCCACGTCCTCCCAGTAGCCCTCGGCGACGTACCCGTACACCGGGTATCCCTCGGCGAGCAGCCGCGGGAACACGTCCCCGGACCAGTCGACGGGCACGCCCTCGGCGACGTGGTCGAGGACCTCGGGCTCCATCACGTAGATGCCGGTGTTGACGGTGTCGGAGAACACCTGCCCCCACGCGGGCTTCTCCAGGAACCGCTCCACCCTGCCGTCCGCGTCCACGATCGTGATGCCGAACTCCCGCGGGTCGGGCACCCGGGTCAGACAGACCGTCACCAGGGCCTTCTTCTGCCGGTGGTAGGCGATCAGTTCGCTCAGGTCGATGTCGGTCAGCGCGTCGCCGGAGATCACCACGAAGGGCTCACCGGCAAGCTGCCGCTCGGCGTTCTTGACGCTGCCCGCCGTGCCGAGCGGCGTCTCCTCCTCGACGTAGTCCAGCTCCATGCCGAGCCGGGCGCCGTCGCCGAAGCTGTCCCGGACCAGGCCGGACAGGTACTGCACCGTGACCACCGTCTCGGTCAGCCCGTGCCGCCGCAGCAGCCGCAGCACGTGCTCCATGATGGGCTGGCCGGCGACCGGCAGCAGCGGCTTGGGCAGCTGCAGCGTCAGCGGCCGCAGCCGCGTGCCTTCGCCACCGGCCATCACGACAGCCTTCATCACGTCGAATCCCCCTCGTAGCCTCGTAGCGTCATGAATCAAGGAAAGTCAGGCAACAGCGGTGTTGTTGACGACCGGGGTCTCGGCGAGCAGCGTGACCGCCCGGTCGAAGCCCCCGGAGCGCAGCGTCTGCTCGATCTGCGCGCTGGCACCGTCAAGGACGATGTCCGCGCCCGGCGGCAGGTGCTGCTGGGCGAAGGCGAGGCAGCGCACACCGCCCGGGCAGATCGACTCCAGCTCGTTCATGCGCAGCACCATGCGGCTCAGCGGGCGCTGCACCGCCTGGTCCACGAGGGCGCGCAGCGCGGGGACGCGCTTGTCGGTGAGGGCGCCGGACAGATAGATGGTGGCCGTGGAGTTGGTGAAGCCCAGATACGCCTCGAAGTTCATCGCGGTTTCCTCTTCATTCGGATCAGACGGATCAGTCCGGATCAGTCGGCTGCGGTCGGATGCGCCACCAGGACGGCGGCGGAGTGTTCGGCGAGGAGCAACGGCCCGCCGACAGGCGGACGTTGGGCCGGTTCGGGGTGGATGTCGTGGCCGGGCGGTGCGCCGGTGTCGGCGAACAGCCGCCACTCGCTGCCCGCCGGGGCGGGCGGCGGCTTGACCTTCCGCTCCCAGGGGCGGTTGCTCAGGGCCAGGAAGACGGTGTCGCCCGGCTGCCCGGCAGCGCCCGGTTCGTGCAGCAGAACCGCGAGCAGTCCCTCCGCGCCGGGCTGCCAGGGCTGCTCGCCGTGCAGGCTGAACGCCGGAAGACCGGAGCCCGGTGCGTCGGCGGGGTGGGCGCGGCGGCGCAGCACCGGGTGCGCGCGCCGCAGCGCGAGGGCGGCGCGGGCGAAGGCGAGCAGCTCCGGGCGGCGCCCCGGCAGGGTCCAGTCCAGCCAACTGGTGGCGTTGTCCTGGCAGTAGGTGTTGTTGTTGCCGCCCTGGGTGCGGCCGAACTCGTCGCCCGCCGCCAGCATCGGCACGCCGTGCCCGGCGGCGAGCAGCAGCAGCGCGTTGCGCGCCTGGCGGGCCCGCAGCCGCAGCACGCCCGGATCGTCGCAGGGCCCCTCGTGCCCGCTGTTCCAACTGGCGTTGTCCTGGGGGCCGTCGGTGCCGCCCTCCCCGTTGGCCTCGTTGCGCGGCCGCTCGTAGGCGGCCCAGTCGGCGAGGGTGAAGCCGTCGTGGCTGGCGAGGAAGTTGACCGAGGCGGCCGTGGAGTGGCCGTCGTACAGGTCGGGCGAACCGGCGAGCCGGGCCGCGAGCTCCGTGGCGTCGGTGTCGTGGCCGGCGAGGAAGCGCCGCGCGCCGTACTGGAAACGGCTGTTCCACTCCATGAAGCGGCCCAGGCGCGGAAAGGAGCCGAGCAGGTCGAGGCCGTCCGCGTCGAACGGCTCGACGATCAGATGGCGCCCTGCGAGCACCGGGTCCGCGGCGATCTCCTCCAGCAGCGGCGGCCGCTTGAGCGGCGCGCCGTCCTGCCCGCGCGCCAGGATCGGTGCCATGTCGAAGCGGAACCCGTCGACCTGGTACTCGACGGCCCAGTGCCGCAGGCAGTCCAGGATGAGGCGGCGGGTGCGCGGATGGTTGGCGTTGACGGTGTTGCCGGTGCGCGTCAGATTGCGGTACGAGCCGTCGGCGTCGTGCAGGTAGGAGGCGTCGTCGTCGAGGCCGCGCAGCGACAGGGTGGGCCCGCGGTGGTCGCCCTCGGCGGTGTGGTTGAGGACCACGTCGAGGACGACCTGGATGCCGGCCCGGTGCAGTTCCCGTACGAGCGTCTTCAGCTCGCGCACCGGTCCGTCGCCCCAAGGGTCCGCCGCATACGCGGACTTGGGGGCGAACAGCGCCACCGGGTGGTAGCCCCAGTAGTTGCGCAGCGGTGCGCCGGTGGCGGGGTCGGTGAACGGGTTGTCCGTCTCGTCGAACTCGAACACCGGCATCAGCTCGACGCAGTTGACGCCGAGGGAGCGCAGATAGGGGATCTTCTCGGCGACCGCGGAGTACGTGCCGGGAGCGTTCACCTCCGCTCCGGCGCCGCGGGTGAAGCCGCGTACATGGAGCTCGTACACGACGAGGTCCTGCGGGGCGGTCACCGGCCGGGGCACGCCCTGCCAGTCGAAGCCGTCGGCCGTGATCCGGCACCGGTAGGCGGGCCGCCGCCCCCACTGCTCGCCCCCGGCAAGGGACTTCGCGTACGGGTCGAGGAGCAGCGGGGCCCCGGCGGACCCGGCGCGCAACGCGTAGTGGACCGTGTCCGGGTCGAGGCCGGGCACGGTCAGGGTGAAGGCGTCGCCGGTGCGGAACTGAGGCGGGAACTCGATCTCGGTGAGCGCCGTGCCGTCGATCGGGTCGCACAGCACGAGGTGCATCCGGTCGGCGGCCGGCGCGTACACGGTGAAGGCGACGCCGTCGCCGGTCACGGTCGCGCCGGGCCGCCGCGGATCACCGGGCAGCAGCCGTGGCCGCCCGCCCGGCGGGAGGGGGGCCCGCCGGGCGGGCGGCGACGGCGCGGTCACGGCCGCTCCAGCGGCCTCAGACGCGCCTGCACCGTCACGGGGTGCTCGGTGTCGGGCAGCCGCACCGCCATCGCCTCGGCGTCGAAGTCGTCGTACGGCGAGCCGTCGACGAGCACCCGGTCCAGGGCCACCCGGCCCGGCGGCAGCAGGTCCGGCGCCACCCGGAGCAGCCGCTGCGGGAAGTCGGCGTTGCCGCCGGGCCTGAACCACAGCGACACCGGCTCGCCGCGCACCAGGAGCCGGGTGTAGACCTCGGCGAGGTAGCACAGCTCGGCCTTGTGGTACATCGCCATCGCATGGCTGCCCTTGAGCCGTTCGTCGCCCATCAGGAACGGGATGCCCTGGGCGAGCACCGTGAAGTGCACGGCCCCCTCGTCGTGGTCGAGGAAGAAGGCGTTGTAGAACGCGGACGCCTCGTGGGCGTGGCGCAGGAAGTCGCCGCCGTCGTCCGTCGACCCGGCCAGGATGAGGTACGCGAGGATGGCCTGCTCCTGCTGCCACCACGTCTTGCGGTCGTGCCAGACGAAGGAGTGCCGGCCGTTCTCCGTCTCGCGCTGCACCAGGTCGTACCAGCCGCCGCGCTGCGGGTCGCGGCCCACCTCGGGCATCGTGCGGCCCAACTGCTCGGCGAGCTGGCGGTACTCGCGCTTGGGGAGTACGGAGTTCATCCGCATCAGGTTCCAGGCGATCTTCAGGTTGTGCCCGACCACCGCCCGGTTCTGCTGCCAGCCCCAGGTGTGGTCCGGGGTCCAGTCGGCGTAGAAGCGCTCGTTGACGAACGGGCTCTCCCGGTCCGGCATGTACGACACGATCATGTCGAAGGTGTGCTCGAGCATCCGCAGATAGCGGTCCTCGCCCGTGGCGAGATACAGGTTGATCAGGTACGCGGGGGCGTGGTCGCCCACCGAGTTCCAGTTCTTGCGGGAGTGGTTGGGCCCGAGCCCGTCGTGGTGCGGGCTGAGCGTGACCGGGTCGATGTGCGAGTAGTAGCCGCCCAGGCGCCGGTCGCGGAAGAACTTGTCGAACAGGCCGACCGTGTCCTCGATGTCCTTCTTCACCACCGGGTCCCCGGTCACCCGGTACGTCTGCGTCAGCCCCACCAGCGCGTAGATCTGCTCGTACGCCGGGATGGCCCGGTAGTCGTCGCCGAACTCCGAGGCGAACAGCTTGCGTTCGCGCGTCCCGGACACGTCGATGCCGTGGTACCAGTACGTGATGTTCTCGGCCTCGTCGTGGAAGCGCATGTGGTCGTGCAGGTACTTGGAGCCGCGCTCGGCCACGTCGAGGAAGTCCTCGTTGCCGGTCAGCATGTAGGCGCTGGCCATCCCGTACACCATCCGGGAGATCGTGTCGGTCTCCTGGACGTGCTGCTCGGTCTTGTGGCCGCTCATGTGGATGCGGGTGCGGTAGTCCGCGAAGTCGACCGGTCCGGTGCCGAACTGCGACCTGCGGTAGAAGGTCGCGAGCTGGCCCAGCTGCCGGGTCCACCAGCCCGGCTCCTCGTAGGGGTGCGGGGTGCTGCCCTCGCCCACGATGACGAGCTTGTCGGCCTGGAAGTGCAGGCCCTGCGGGTCCGGGTAGACCGGCCCGTAGGAGAACACCAGGGCACCCGGGGTCAGCAGGTCACCGACCCGGCCGGTCACGTCGTGGTACTCGTCGCCGAGGTTGCGCAGCAGCTGCGCGGTGGTGGTCTCGGTGAGGTGCACGGTGATCTCGCGGTCGTCCAGCGTCTTCACCCGCAGCCGGCTGCCCCGGTGGTCGGTGACGTAGCCGGCCGTGGTGTCGGAGAACGAGAAGGGGATCTCAGCGGCCATGATGCCTCTCCTGCGTGAGGTGGGTGGACATCAGGCGGCGGCCTCGTCGTAGCCGACGGTGAGCCGCTCGATGACGGTCCGCGCGAGCAGGTGACAGTGGTCGACGGTGCGGGACGTGATCAGGTCCCGGTCGACGACGACGTCCTGGTCGAGGTAGACGGCGCCCATGTTGCGGACGTCGGCGGCCAGGTTGTTGTGGCAGGTCACCGGGCGCTCCCGCAGCAACTCCGGGGCCGCGGACAGGAGTTGCAGGCCGTGGCAGGAGAACGCCTTGACCAGGCTCGGTATCCGGAAGGCCCGGCGCACCAGGTCCAGCGCGGGGGAGACCTGGTTGACGTCCTCACTGAAGCGCAGCCGGTCCGCGACCATGCCGGACGGCACGATCAGCGCGGAGAACTGCAGCAGGTCGTGGTAGTCCAGCGCCTCCAGATCGCCGTCGACCTCCAGGCTGGCCCGGTGCTCATGGCCGGCGAACGTGAGCTTCGGCTGTCCCCACAGGCGGGTCAGCAGTTGCACCTCGGCGCCGTCCTCGGCGAATCGCCGCTGGTAGTAGGCGATTTCCTCCTCGACGAAGTCGCTCTCCACGAGGATGCCGATGCGCTTGCCGGCGAGCCGTCCGGTGTTGAGTGGTTTGACGATTCCCATGTGAAGTCCCCAGACGGAACGAGACGGGTGGATGGTCGGTGGGCGGAGAAGGCGGCTGCGGCGGGACAAAGGGGGGAGAGTCCGCCGCAGCCGCGGTCACAGGGCCGGGCCGTGGGGCACCGGCGTGCGGGGCCTCACAGCTCCGCGGAGCCGGGCATCGCGTCGAGGCCGTCGACGGTGTAGGTGCGGATGCGCAGCGCGCCGTCCTCGAGGACGACCGTCCAGGTCTGGTACGCGTCGAAGCCGAGCCACTGGCTGCGCGCCGCCGGCGGGTTCCACACCGACGTCTGCCAGTTGACGACGACCTTCACCTCGGCCCGGTCCGGTCCGGCGAGCTCCGTCTCGACCGAGGTCACCTCGTGCACCTCGTCGAAGAACTTGTGGGTGACCGTGTCGTACCAGGAACGGAAGCCGTCGAGACCCTCGCTGGTGCCCTCGGGGAAGTGCATCACCAGGCCCTCGGAGACCAGGAACGGCTCGACGTCCGCCAGCGGGTCGTGCCGGTCGAGGGCCTCGTACCAGTCGGTGACGAAGCGGCGTACCGACTCCGCGGTGATCTCCTGCTGGATCTGGGTCGTGGACATGCGCGAACTCCTTTGGAAACGAACAGAGTTGAGTGGCGTGGCGGGGTCGGACAGGGGGAGGAGGGACGCCGTGAAGGGCGGCAGCGGAGCCAGGGGGAGGCACAGGGTCTCGAGCGGCGGCACGGCGGCGGCCTACTCGGTGACCAGGTCGACCAGGAACGGCCCGTCGTGCGCCAGCATCCGGCGCACCGCCTCCTTCGCCTGCTCCGGCTCCTCGACGCGGAGCGACTCGACGCCCAGGGAGCGGGCCAGCTGCGCGAAGCCGATCTCGGGCCGCGTCAGGTCGAAGGAGTCCGGGTAGGCGTGGCCCGGGACCCCCTGCTCCGACCAGTACTGCTCGATGTTGTGGTCGAGCAGCCGGTAGCGGCGGTTGTTGCAGATCACGAACTTCGCGTCGATGCCGTACCGGGCGGCGGTCCACAGCGCCTGGACCGTGTACATGCTGCCGCCGTCACCGGTGAACCCCACCACCTGCGCCTCGGGCCGGGCCAGCTTGATGCCGAGGGCCCCCGGAATGCCCACGCCCAGGGAGCCGCCGCGGGTCTGGAAGTAGCTGCCGGGGACACGCGGCGGCAGCTGCGCGGTGAGTGGACCCGACGCGGTCAGCGCCTCGTCGAACACGACCAGCCGCTCCGGGTCCGCCTGTTCGGCGAGGGCCCGCGCGAAGTGCCCCATCGGCGAGTCCGGCTCCACCGGCAGCCGTTCGCCGCGGTGCACCGCCCGCGCGGGGGCGCCCCGCCGCTCCAGCTCGCCGGCCAGCGCGCCCAGCGTGAGCTTGGGGTCGGCGACCAGGCCCAGGTCCACGGGGAAGTTCTTGGCGATCTCGTACGCGTCCGCGTCGACGTGCACGATCCGCGCGCCCTCACGGAACGGGCTCCCCAGGCGCGGGAACACCTCGGGGAACACATACGTCCCCACGATCAGCACGGCGTCGGCGTCCTCGACGACGCGCGCACTGTCGGCCCCGAACATGTGGCCGAGGCCGCCGCCGTACAGCGGGTGGGTCACGTCGAAGTTCACCTCCGACGAGTTCACCCCCCACACCATGGCGCCCAGGCGCTCAGCGACGGCCGTCAGCTCCTGCTGCGCCCCGCTGGTGGCCACGCCGTCGCCCATGAGGATCAGCGGCCGCTCGGCGCCCTGCAGCAGTTCCGCCGCCCGTGCCACGTCGGCGGGCTGCGGCACGCTGCGGAACGACGGCACCGACGTCGCCACCGCGGGCTCCGAGGTGACCTCGTCCAGGACGTCGGCGGGCAGCACCACCATCACCGGGCCGCGCGGCGGCGTCATCGCGATCTTCACCGCGCGCCGCACCTCCCGCAGCACCGACGACGGATCGAGCACCCGGGTCGCGTACTTCGTGACGGGCTCCGCCATGGCCACCAGGTCGGCGGCCATCTGGGCATCCATCGCCGAGTACTTGACCCCGGCCTCGCCCACCAGCGTCACCAGCGGCGAACCGCCGCGCTTGGCCTGGTAGAGCATGCCGATGCCGTTGCCGAGCCCCACGCCGCTGTGCAGCTGCACCACGGCCGGGGCCTGCGCCGCGCGGGCATAGCCGTCGGCCATGCCCACGGCGACCGCCTCGTGCAGGGCCAGCACGTACTGCGTGTCGCTGTGGTCGACGAGATCGAGGAAGCCCTGCTCGACAGTCCCGGGATTGCCGAACATGTGGGTGATGCCGTCGGCCGCGAGCTGCTCGAACAGCGCGGCCTTTGCTGGCCTGGCGGACATGGGTGGGATCTCCTCCCGGAGGATCGCGGCCGTCACCAGCCGTGGCGGCGCAGCCCGTTGTCGAGGACCTCGACGAGCAGCTCGCCGGACGGAACGGAGTCAGGGGTCGAACGGGCCGTGATGAACGGGTAGTCGACGATCACGGACGTCTCCTTGCCGACGTTGCCGTGGAAGGCCCCGTCGGGACCGGTCGCGTCGCGCAGGATGTACTCCAGCGGATACGGCGGCGGGCCCATGTTGAACTCCACGCCGAGGAAACCGGTGCCGTCCTTGTAGTCGTACTCCTTGGGGTGCCCGGTGACGTGCTTGCCCCACAGGATGCTGCGCCGCGACTCCCAGTCCCGCGCGAACGCGAGCGCCGCCACGCCGTAGCACTCGGCGAGCAGCGGCTTGTCCGCCGCGACGAACGCGAGGACCAGCTCGTGGAGGCGCTCGTTGTTGGCGAGGTCCACGATCGGCCCGCTGCCGCCCACGATGACCAGCGCGTCGAAGCCGGTCACCAGCTCCTGCGTGGCGGTCTCCAGGCGACGGTGGTAACCCTCCAGCTCCCGCAGGTAGTTGAGGGCACTGGAGTACGGGCGCTCCGGCAGCAGCTCCGCGAGGCTCAGCGGGTTGTCGAGCCTGCTCGAGTCGTCCAGGGCGCGCGCCCGCCGGGCCATGTCCCGCGTCGTGACCGAGCGGCCGAGCGGCGGGTCGAGGTATTCGGAGTCCAGGCTCGGCGGCAGCGCGTGTGCCCGCTTTCCATTGGGCGTAATGAATGTCGTGCGGTATCCGCGGGCGTCGAAGGCTTCGAGAGGACCGACGAGTTCCTCGCCCCAATACCCGTATTCGGACAGCACCACCAGGATGCGTTTGGACACGGATGTCTCCCTGCTGTGAAGAGGGGATTCCGCCCTGCCGACCATGCCGCGGGGAAATCCGGAAACTGCAGACTCTGCCGAGTGAAGCTGGCACTCACGGACGGCGGCAATGGCCGACAGCCCGGCAGCGGAGACTTCCCGGACTTGGCCCAATCGCCGCGGGACGCTCAATTCCCGTGAATATCCTGGGTACTTTGCTTAGCCCGGTACGGGTGGTGTCCGGGCGGCCGGGGGTGGCTCGGAGTCGCAGCCCGGTGGGGGCCGGTGTCCGCGTGGCCGGGGTGGCCAGGAGCCGCAGCCCGGTGTGGCCCGGAGTCTGCATGGCCGGGCGTGGCCCGGAGTCCGTACAACCCGGAACGCCCGGAGACCGTGGAGGAACTCCGCCATGCCTCCTGCCCCTGTCGAGAGACCGCCCGCACGGCTCGACTCCCTCACCGCGCTGCGGTTCGTCGCCGCCTTCCTGGTCTTCTGCCTGCACGCCTCCCTCGGCGTCCCGCCCCTGCCCGAAGGCGTCCAGCCGCTGCTCGCCAAGGCGGGCTGGGCCGGCGTCAGCTGCTTCTTCATCCTCAGCGGATTCGTGCTGGCCCACGCGGCCCGCCCCGACGACACCCCCCGGCGGTTCTGGCGCCGCCGCCTCGCCAAGATCTACCCCAACCACGCCCTCACCGCCGCGGCCGCCTTCGCCCTGCTCACCACAGCCCATCTCACCCCGACCCTCGCCGAGCTGCTGCCGAACCTGCTGCTCCTGCACGCCTGGGTGCCCGACCCCGCCGTCTTCGTGAGCGGCAACCCGGTCAGCTGGTCCCTCTCCGCCGAGCTGTTCTTCTACGCCCTGTTCCCCGCGCTCTGGCACGTCCTGGCCCGCGTCCGCCCCCGCCACCTGTGGACCTGCGCGCTCCTCCTGACCGGCACGATCACCGCCCTGCCCGCCGCCGTCCACCTGCTCGTCCCACCGGGCCCGCCCCTGCCCATGCCCGACGGCACGCCCGGCCTGTGGCACTACTGGGCCGTCTACGTGCTGCCGCCCGCCCGGCTCCCCGAGTTCGCCCTCGGCATGGTCCTCGCCCGCATCGTGCGCACCGGCCGGTGGCGCGGCCCCGGCCCGCGCACCGCGGCCCTCCTCGCCGCCGGTGCCTGCGTCCTGGCCACCCACGCCCCCTACCTGTACGGCCTGACCGCCGTGACGACGGTGCCGCTGGCCGCCCTGATCTGCGCCCTCGCCACCACCGACCGCACCGACCGCACCGACCGCACCGGCGCACCGGCACGCCGCTGCCGGGCGCTCGCGCGGCGGGCCATGGTCCGGCTCGGCGAACTCTCCTTCGCCTTCTACCTCGTGCACCGCCCCGTCCTCACCCACGGCGACCGCCTCCTCGCCGCCGCGGGGATCCACGCCACAACCGGAATGTTCACCGCGGCCCTGCGCACCCTCGCGTTCCTCGCCGTCAGCCTGCTCCTGGCCCGGCTCCTGCACGACGGAGTGGAACGCCCCCTCACCCGCCGCCTCGGCCGCCCCCGCCCGCCGCGCGACCTGCCCAACTCCCCCAAGTCGCCCGGCGATCCTTGCCCAAGGCTTCACGGGGAATCGACCATGAACGTCCCGTGCGACCCGCCCAGCACCCCCGGGCCACGGGACTCGCACCCGGCGCGGTCCCCGGCGCGCCCCCGGCCCCCACGTCCGGCGCCCGCCTCGCGTCCGGCCCCCGGCCCCGGCACTGAGCCCACGTTCCACAAGGCAAGCCCCAGCGGTGACTCATGGGAGCGAACAATGCTTGGTCGTTTGGCAATTGACGACATATCACCGGTCGTCGGCCATGGCGCCCACCGCGCCAAGGCCGTCGTCGGCGAGCACCTGGACATCGCCGCCACCGTCTGGCGCGAGGGCCACGAAGCCATCGGCGCCGACGTCATCTGGTACGACCCGGACGGCACCCGCACCCGCATCCGCATGCGCCCGGACGCCGAGAACCCCGACCGCCACCACGCGACCGCCGTGCCCACCACCCCCGGCCACTGCCACTACCGGGTGCAGGCATGGGCCGACCCCTGGACCACCTGGCGCACCGGACTGCAGGCCAAGCTCGCCGCGGGCATCGACGACCTCGCCAACGAACTGGAGTCCGGAGCCCGCCTCCTGGACCGCGTCGCCGCCTCCCGCACGGCTGCCTCCCCCGCTGCCTCCCGCACGGCCGCCTCCCGTACCACCGCCGAAGCCGCTCTCAGCGGCGCCGCCGACCGCGACGTGCCGCCGTCCCGCACCGGCGCCGAACACAACCTGTTCAGGCGCACCAGCGCCAACCGGTCCAGCGCCGACCGGTCCACCGCCGAAGCGACGCTCACCGGCGCCGAACACAACCTGCTCACGCGCGCCGGCACCGCACCCGCCCCGCCGCCCCGCCCCGCCACCACCGCCGAAACCGCTCCTCTCGGCGCCGACGCCGGTACCGAAGCCGCCCTGCTCACCCGCGCCGCCGCCGAACTCCGCGACACCACCCTGACCCCGCCCGACCGCGCCCGCACCGCCCTCTCGCCGCAGGTTCACGAGACCGTCATGGCCGCCCCGCCGCGCGACCTCGTCACCGAGAGCCGTGCCTGCGCCGTCCAAGTCGAGCGCCCGCGCGCCCAGTTCGGCAGCTGGTACGAGCTCTTCCCGCGCTCCACCGGCGGCACCCACCCCGACGGCACCCCCCGCCACGGCACCCTGCGCACCGCCGCCGAAGAGCTCCCCCGCATCGCCCGCATGGGCTTCGACGTCGTCTACCTCCCCCCGATCCACCCCATCGGTCGCACCCACCGCAAGGGCCGCAACAACACCCTCACCGCGGGCCCCGACGACGTCGGCTCCCCCTGGGCCATCGGCTCCGCCGACGGCGGCCACGACGCCATCCACCCCGAGCTCGGCACCGTCGAGGACTTCGCCCACTTCGTCGACCGGGCCCGCGGCCACGGCCTCGAAGTCGCCCTCGACCTCGCCCTGCAGTGCTCCCCGGACCACCCCTGGCTCACCGAACACCCCGAGTGGTTCACCGCCCGCCCCGACGGCACCGTCGCCCACGCCGAGAACCCGCCCAAGAAGTACGAGGACATCCACCCCCTCGACTTCGACCGGGCCCCCGAGACGCTCTACCCCGAAGTCCTGCGCATCGTCCGCCTCTGGATCGACCGCGGCGTGCGCATCTTCCGCGTCGACAACCCCCACACCAAGCCGCCGGACTTCTGGGACTGGCTCATCCGCACGGTGCAGGACACCCACCCCGACGTGGTCTTCCTCGCCGAGGCGTTCACCCGCCCCGCCGTCCTGGAGGGCCTGGCCCGGCGCGGCTTCTCCCAGTCGTACACCTACTTCACCTGGCGCGACACCAAGCAGGAACTCACCACCTACCTCACCGAACTCGTCGCCGCCGCCGACCACTTGCGGCCCAACTTCTTCGTCAACACCCC
This sequence comes from Streptomyces odontotermitis, assembly GCF_050510915.1. NCBI lineage: Bacteria > Bacillati > Actinomycetota > Actinomycetes > Kitasatosporales > Streptomycetaceae > Streptomyces > Streptomyces odontotermitis. Next base: position 165,355 of record NZ_JBNJLS010000014.1, read on the forward strand.
CGACATCCTGCCCGTGCACCTGCAGCGCGGCGGCCCCGGCATGTTCGCCCTGCGCGCCGCCCTGGCCGCGACCCTCTCCCCCAGCTGGGGCGTCTACAGCGGCTACGAGCTCTACGAGAACGAGCCGCTGCGCCCCGGCACCGAGGAGTACCTCCACTCCGAGAAGTACGAGCTGCGCCCCCGCGACCACGCCGCCGCCCGCGCCGCGGACCGCTCACTCGAACCCTGGATCACCCGCCTCAACCAGATCCGCCGCGACCACCCCGCCCTGCACCAGCTGCGCACCCTGCGCTTCCACCCCGTCGACAACGACGCCCTCATCGCCTACAGCAAGTCCGACCCGGCGACCGGCGACACCGTGCTGTGCGTGGTCAACCTCAACCCGACCGGCACCGAGGAGGGCAACCTCGCCCTCGACCTGGACGGCCTCGACGCCGTCACCGCGGTCGACGCCCTCACCGGGGACGTCGCCCCGCTGCGCCCCGTCACCGCCGTAAAGCTCAGCCCGGAGCGGTCCGCCGCCCGCATCTTCGCCTGGAGGACGCCATGACCACCCACCAGACGCCCGCTCCGGGCAGCGCCACCGCGACGCCCCTCGCCCCCCAGCCGGACTGGTACAAGCGCGCCGTCATCTACGAAGTCCTCGTCCGCTCCTTCCAGGACAGCGACGGCGACGGCGTCGGCGACCTCAAAGGACTCACCAGCCGGCTCGACTATCTGGAGTGGCTCGGCGTCGACTGCCTGTGGCTGCCGCCGTTCTTCCAGTCGCCGCTGCGGGACGGCGGCTACGACGTCGCCGACTACCGCACCGTGCTGCCGGAGTTCGGCACCCTCGACGACTTCACCGCCCTCCTCGCCGAGGCCCACCGGCGCGGCATCCGCGTCATCATCGACATGGTCATGAACCACACCAGCGACCAGCACCCGTGGTTCCACCAGTCCCGCACCGACCCCGAGGGCCCCTACGGCGACTACTACGTCTGGTCCGACGATGACACCGGCTACCCCGACGCCCGCATCATCTTCGTCGACACCGAGACGTCGAACTGGACCTTCGACCCGGTCCGCAAGCAGTACTTCTGGCACCGCTTCTTTTCCCACCAGCCGGACCTCAACTACGAGAACCCCGCGGTCCAGGAGGAGATGCTCGACGCCCTGCGCTTCTGGCTCGACCTCGGCGTCGACGGATTCCGCCTGGACGCCGTGCCCTATCTGTACGCCGAAGAGGGCACCAACTGCGAGAACCTGCCCCGCACCCACGAGTTCCTCAAGCGCGTCCGCGCCGTGGTCGACAAGGAATACACGGACCGGGTCCTGCTCGCCGAGGCAAATCAGTGGCCCGAGGACGTCGTCGACTACTTCGGTGACTACGAGACCGGCGGCGACGAATGCCACATGGCATTCCACTTCCCGCTCATGCCGCGCCTTTTCATGGCCGCACGCTATGAATCCCGCTACCCCGTCTCCGAGATCCTGGCGAGCATTCCCAAGATCCCGTCCGGCTGCCAGTGGGGCATTTTCCTGCGCAACCACGACGAGCTGACCCTGGAAATGGTCACCGACGAGGAACGCGACTACATGTACGCGGAGTACGCCAAGGACCCGCGGATGCGCGCCAACATCGGCATCCGCCGCCGTCTCGCCCCGCTCCTGGGCAATGACAGGAATCAGATCGAGCTGTTCACGGCTCTCCTGCTGTCGCTGCCCGGCTCGCCGATCCTCTACTACGGCGACGAGATCGGCATGGGCGACAACATCTGGCTCGGCGACCGCGACGCGGTGCGCACTCCGATGCAGTGGACCTCCGACCGCAACGGCGGCTTCTCCCGCTGCGACCCCGCGCGCCTGACCCTGCCCACGATCATGGACCCCGTCTACGGGCACCAGGCCATCAACGTCGAGAGCCAGAACGCCCACGAGGCGTCCCTGCTCCACTGGACCCGCAACATGCTCCACGCCCGCCGCGCCCACCCCGCCTTCGGCGTCGGCGACTTCGAGGAGATACCCAGCTCCAACCCTGCCGTCCTCGCCTACCTGCGCAGCCACACCGCCCCCGACGGCGCCCGCTCCCAGGTCCTGTGCGTCAACAACTTCTCCCGCCACCCGCAGCCCGTCGAGCTCGACCTGCGCGCCTACGCCGGCATCACCCCCGTCGAGGTGACCGGCCACGCCCGGTACCCCGTCATCGACGCGCACCCCTACCGGCTCAGCCTGCCCGGCCACGGCTTCCACTGGTTCTGCGTCTGCCCCGACGAGGACCGCCGATGACCACCCCGCCCCCGCTCACCGACGACCGCCTCGCCCCCGCCCTGCACCACTGGCTGCCCCACCAGCGCTGGTACGCGGGCAAGGACCGCACCCTCAGCGGCGTCCGCATCGTCCACAACGAGCCCATCACGCTGAGCGACGCGAGCTGCGGGCACATCGTGATCCTGCAGGCCGAGTTCACCGACGGCACCAGCGACCACTTCCAGACCGCCATCGGGCACACCACGGCGACCCCGCCCCCCACCGCCGCCGACCACATCATCACCACCCTCGACGGCACGGTCGTCTACGAGGCCATGGCCGACCCGAACCTGGTCCAGGCCCTGTTCCACCTCGTCAGCCGCCCGCGCACCAGCGAGGCCCTGGCCGGCCACTGCGAAGCCAGCGGCTCCGACCACCTCTCCGCCCACCCGGTCACGGCCTGCCAGCCCCTGGGCGTCGAGCAGTCCAACACCTCCGTCGTCGTCGACGACCGCTATCTGGTGAAGTTCTTCCGCCGCCTCCACCCGGGCACCAACCCCGACCTGGAGGTCCAACGCGCCCTGCTCACCAGCGACAACGGCCGCATCGCCCCGGTCTACGGCGCACTTGAGGGCCGCATCGGCTCCACCCCGGTGACCCTCGCCATCATCCAGCGCTTCCTGCCGACCGCCACCGACGGCTGGGAGATCGCCACCGAAGCCTTCCGGCCCCCCTGCCACCACGCCGACCTGGCCACCGACGCCCAGCACATGGGCCGTGCCGTCGGCCAGGTCCACACCGCCCTGGCGGAGGCGTTCGGCACCACCCCGCTCACCCGCGCCGACCTGGTCCAGCTGGCCACCGCCATGCACCGCCAGCTCGACCAGGCCACCGCGGCCGTGCCTGAACTGGCCCCCTACGAGGGCCTGTTGCGCACCGCCTACGACGACCTGGCCGCCCTCCCCACCGGACTGAGCGCCCAGCGCGTCCACGGCGACCTCCACCTCGGCCAGCTGCTGCGCAGCGACGAGGGCTGGGTCGTCATCGACTTCGAGGGCGAGCCCTCCGCGCCCATCCACGAGCGCACCGAGCACCACTCGCCCCTGCGCGACATCGCCGGGATGCTCCGCTCCTTCGACTACGCGGCCGCCGCGGCCCAGCCCGGCGGCGACACCCGCACCACCGTCGGCCAGGCCCAGGACGCCTTCTGCCACGGCTACTCCACGGTCACGGGCACCGACCCCCGCGCCGAGGCGGCCCTGCTGCACGCCTACACGCTCCACAAGGCCGTCTACGAAACCCGCTATGAGGCGGCCCACCGCCCCGCATTCCTGCGCATCCCGCTCCAGGCCCTCGACCGGCTCCTTTTTGGCAATTCGCCGAAGTAGTTCCCGGATTCACCCGCGGCGTGGTCCGTCGATGGCCCGGGCGATTTCATGGAGTGACCGGGCCATAACGGAAGTTCACCGGGGCCTCGTGGGAATCAGCATGAATTCTTGAAAGGCGAAGCAGATGGGTCCGCACCCGTGGGACGGCTCAGAGGCACGTGCGGATGGTCTCTCCGACCCGGGCGATGCCCTCCTCGTTGCGGCGGTAGTGGGTCCACTTGCCCACCCGTGTGGAGCTGACGAGGCCCGCGCGCTCCAGCGTGGCCATGTAGGCGGAGACCGTGGACTGGGCCAGCTCCGCCTTCTCCTGGATGTGGCTGACGCAGACGCCGACGGTGTACGGCTCGGCGGCCTCCGGGAAGTTGGCCTCGGGCTCGCGCAGCCACAGCAGGATCTGCAGACGTACGGGGTTGGCCAGCGCCTTCAGCGGGTCGAGGAGCTCGGCGCACACCTGGGGCTCGGTCGTGGTCTGGGTGCTCGTCGGCATGGGCCCTCCAGGAGACGAATCGAGAACTGTCGATATGTTACCCCGAGGGCGGCCTCCGCCGGGAGGGCGAAGGGCGGGGAGGTGGGCTTGACTTAACGCATCGAACATCTACGATACGTCGATACGTCAGTGTTTCCGTCCGGCACGGACTCCGTGCCTCCTGCCCCCGCAACGGAAGGTTTCGCCATGCCTATCGGGCTCATCGCCTTGGCACTGGGAGGCTTCGGCATCGGCCTCACCGAGTTCGGAATCGTCGGCCTCCTCCCCGAGGTGGCGGACGACTTCGACGTCTCGGAGTCGGTCGCCGGGTACCTCGTCTCGGGCTATGCCCTCAGCGTCGCCGTCGGCGCGCTCCTGCTGACCGCCCTGGTCGCCCGCCTCGACCGCAAGAAGGTCCTCGTCGGCCTCATGGTCCTGTTCATCGCGGGCAACCTGATCTCCGCGATCGCGCCCACCTACGGCCTCCTCATGGTCGGCCGCATCATCGCCGCGCTCTGCCACGGCGCGTTCTTCAGCGTCGGCGCGGTCGTCGCGTCCGACATGGTCGCGCCGACCAAGAAGGGCGGCGCCATCGCGCTCATGTTCGGCGGCCTGACCGCCGCCAACGTGCTCGGCGTCCCGCTCGGCACGTTCCTCGGCCAGCAGGCCGGCTGGCGCTCCACGTTCTGGGCCGTCACCGCCATCGGCATCGTCTCCCTCGTCGGCATCCAGGCGCTCGTACCGAAGGCGACCGCGGCCGCCGGGGGCAGCCTGCGCGCCGAGTTCGCCGTCTTCAGGCGCGGCCAGGTGTGGGTCTCCATCCTGCTGAGCGTCCTCGCCTTCGGCAGCGTCATCGGCGCGTACACCTACATCGCCTTCACCCTCACCGACGTCAGCGGCTTCGCCACCTCGACCGTGCCGTGGCTGCTCGTCCTGTTCGGCGTCGGCACCTTCGCGGGCAACTTCTTCGGCGGCAAGGCGGCCGACCGCTCCGTCGACGGCACCCTGACCACGATCATGGCCGGACTCACCGTCATCCTCGCCGCCTTCGCGCTCACCGCGGAGAGCAAGGTCGCCACGGTCATCGCCCTGCTGCTCATGGGCGCCGTCGGCCTCGCCGCCGCGCCGGGTCTCCAGGTGCGCACCATGAAGTACGCGGGTGACGCCCCGACCCTGGCCTCCGGCGCGAACATCGCGGCGTTCAACGTCGGCAACGCGATCGGCGCCTGGGCCGGCGGTCTGACCATCGCCGCCGGGTACGGCTACCTGTCGCCGCTGTGGGCGGGGGCCGCGCTCGCGGCGGCCGGCACGGTCGCGGTCGTCCTGGGCTCCCTCGGGGGCCGCAGGTCCGCCGCCGCCGAGCCGAGCGCCGTCGTGGCGGGGGAGTCCCCGCAGCTGGAGGTGGAGCGGGTCTGACCCGCCGGGGGAATTCCCCGCAGTAACGTCCCCAGGGATTGGGGCGGCCGAACGGCCGCCCCAATCCCTGTTTCTGTTGCCCCGTCAATTCGCCTGCGCCAGTTGACACTTCTCTGACATTTCCCTGGCGTGGCTCTGCAATTCGGCGGAGAAAGCCGGACGGTTCCCTGTACCGGCGGGTGTTGAAACAGCTTCTCCGGATCGACCACCATAGACACATCGCGAAACGTCGATCTGAACTTAGTGACAGGGAAGCAGGAGACAGAAATGACCCGCTCGCTCTCGCACACCGGCTCCGACACCACCGCCGACATCCGCTCGAACACCGCCGACAGCGTCCGCGTCGCCGGATTCTTCCCCGGCCTCGGCAGCCGGTCCGCCTACCAGAACCTCGGCAGCGAGCTCCTCGACTCCGGCATCCCCGAGATCGGCCGCATCTACCGCCAGGCCGCCGCCGCCCTCGGCTTCCCCGGCCGGCCCGGACGGCTCCTGCTCACCCCGGAGAACCTGCCCGCCGACCGCCTGGAGCGACAGGGCTTCATCGGCGCCGCCCTCGTCACCCACAACCTGGCCGTCGACGCGCACCTGCGCCACACCGCCAAGGAGAACGGGCTGCCCGTCACCGTCGCCGCCTACACCGGCGAGAGCTTCGGCATCCTGACCGCCGCCATCGCCTCCGGGTCGCTCTCCGTCCCCGACGGCGTGAGGATCGCCCAGGCGTTCACCCCGCTCCTGCACCTGGCCGCCACCGGACAGATCCCCAACGAGGCGTTTGCCAACGAACTCGCCGCGCACCTGCCCCACTCCACCCGCGGCACCGCCCTCGTCCCCGAGCCCTTCCACGTCGTCGCCCTCAAGGCACCCACCCAACTCGCCCTCGCCGATGCCCTCGACGCCCTCCGCGGCCGGTTCACGGAGGCGGACGTCGAGCCGCACAAGTCGTACTCCCCGCAGCAGGCCAACCTCTACGTCCGGGCCGACGCCCACGGCGAGTTCACCGCCTTCGCCCGCTCCCTGCCCGAGGTGGAGGTGGAGGACCTGAAGGAGCCCACCGTCTTCCTGGCCCACTCCGCCCGGATGCGGCCCGCCCGCGAGGCCCTGGAGCAGTTCCTCGACGCCCACCTGATCGGCTTCTCCGAGCCCGTCGTCCCCGTCGTCGCCAACCACACCGGCTGGCTCCTGACCACCGGCAAGGAGATCCGCGACGCGGTCCTCGCCATGACCGACGAGGCCATGGCCTCCCAGGCCACCGTGGAGAACCTCGACCAGCTCGTCCAGGCCGACATGGTGCTCGAACTCGGCCCCGGCGGAAAGTCGCTGCAGCTCCTCGCCGACAACCGCTCCCCGCTCCCCGCCGCCTCCTACACCGCGACCCCCGACGACGCCGACCACCTCACCCGCCTCGTCTCCCTCACCGACCGGCTCACCTCCCACCTGGAGAAGCTCCACGACACCGACCTCGGCCAGGACCCCGCCCTCCACGACCTGCTGCGCGACCTGTTCCGGCTCGTCGACGAGAGCGACCTCGCCGACCAGTACGTACGCCACGTCACCGAACCCCTCATCGCCCGCGCGATGCTCCGCCCCGAGCGCACCGGAACCGCGTCCTTCTACCGGCTCCTGGAGACCTTCCAGCACACCTACGCCCACCGCGCCCACATCGGCGCCGGCGAACTCGTCCAGCGCGCCCGCCTGAAGAAGCGCCACACCGCCGACCCCGCCGCCCAGGGCCGCGCCCACATCGAACTGCAGGTCCTCACCGCCGACGGCACCACCGGCACCCGTACGCTGACCACCGGCGAGCACGAGGTCGTCGTCTTCCACTTCGACTCCCACCAGGCGACCGACGGCGACGAACTGGCCCGCTCCGTACGGCAGTTGCTCGGCGCCCGGCCGCTGCCGAGCAGCACGTACGACGAGTTCGACCGGATCGACGCCCGCATCGCCTACTCGTACCTGCTCTTCGAGGAGCTGCGCCACAGCCGGCCCGCCGTCTTCGCCCACGACTTCTACCTCGCGGGCAGCGCCCCGACCGGCTGGAGCGCCGCACTCGCCGCGAGCGGATCCCTCTCCGTGTCCGACGCCGCCCGCCTGCACACCGCCGCGGCCGGCGGCGACACCGACGCACTCCACGGCCTCCTCACCCTCATCGGCCCGGCCGAGATCCCGGTCATCTCCCCGCAGGGCGTGCCCGTACAGGCCGAGAAGGACCTGCGCGACGCCACCCGCGCCGTCCTCCTCGACGGGGCGCTGGAGGGCCCGACCCGCCGCATCCACCTCAACGGCGACCTCAGCATCGTCTCCCTCGGCACCGACCGGGCCACCACCGACGCCACCACCGACATCGACGCCGGTTCCTTCAACGCCCACACCCTGGCCGTGCCCTCCCCGGCCGCCGCCCGCACCAAGGGCATCGCCCCCGAACTGGACGCCTTCGAGTACCGGTCCCTGCTGACCCTGACCGACGAGAGCCACCGCATCCGCGAGAACGCGCAGGAGCGCCGCGTCCTGCCCAGCACCGTCGCCTCCTACATCGGCGTCGACGAGAGCCTCGTCTCCTTCGGCAAGGGCGGCAGCGAGTCGATGACGATGTTCGTCAAGAAGGACGGCGAGCAGCGCATCACGGTCCGCAAGATCCTCTCCGAGGCGCTGACCACCGCGCACTGGAGCCCGGACGGCGCGGGCGTGATGCTCGCCCCCTTCGCCAAGGCCCGCAAGCAGGCCGAGTACCTCCAGTCCCTGCCCGCCCCGGTGGGCCGCTACTTCCCCGAGGTCTTCGGCGTCGTGGAGCGCCAGATCCCGATCCCCGCGCACCAGCAGGAGGCGGCGGGCCGGTCCGCCGACCGCGAGGTCATCTACGAGATGAGCTACGTCGACGGCGAAGAGGTCTCCCGCTTCGTGGAGAAGCAGTCGCCGCCCCCGGCCGTCATCGCCCGCCTCTACGAGCAGATCGTGCACGTCCTGAACGACCACGTGCACAGCGTCAACCGGGTGCCCGCACCCGGCGACACCCTGGACGTCTCCTACTTCAAGAAGATCGAGGACCGTCTGGAGCTGTCCCGCCGCACCGCGCCCGCCACCTTCAGCGAGCACCTCATCGACACCGAGCGCATCGTCATCAACGGCACCTCCTACCTCAACCACCAGGCCCTGCTGGAGCGGTTCCGCGGCACACCGGAGTTCCGGTCCGTGCTCGAACCGGCCTTCCACTCCCTGGTGATGGGCGACACCAACACCGAGAACATCAAGATGCTGAACGTCCAGCCCCTGCTGCACGCCCAGCACCTCATCGAGGACGACGCCCCGCAGGAGGAGATCGACGCGGCGCTGCAGGCCATCACCGCGGAGTCCCTCGGCATCAAGTTCCTCGACCCGCGCGCCATCGGCTTCAAGGGCGAGGGCGCCGCCACCCGCGACGACGCGATGTACGACAACAAGCCCTGGCACAACTCCATCGGCCACTACGACGAGATGCACTTCGAGCACTTCACGATGAACGTCGACGCCGGCCCCGGCAAGACGCCGCAGGTGACCGTCGACTTCGAGCCCGGCAACCCCTACCAGCTCGCCTACCGCGTACGCGACGTCGTCGCGGGCGGCGGCAGCGTCGACCCGGCGAATCCGCAGGGCATGGAGGACCACTTCGCCACCGTGATGACGCGGGCCCTCGGCCTCGACGACCCGGACTCGCCCTTCCTGCGCGACGACCCGTACTGGATCGTCCGCTTCGTGTTCATGATGGGCCAGCACTTCACCGCCATGCCGCCCTTCCACTTCCAGGCCGAACTCGACGGCACCCTGCCCGACAGCTGGCAGACGCAGCGCCGCCCCGTGGCGATCTACTGCGAGGGCATCAAGTGGCTCAACTGGGCCCTGGAGATGCTCGAAGGCAAGCGCACCGAGTTCCTCGGCCTCCCGGTCCCGCCGCTGCCCCACCTCGCCTGACACCGGCTCCACGCCCAACCCGCATCCCCACTCACGCTCACTCACAAGAAGAGGACCCAGCCATGACGAACACCATCTCCACCACAGCCGCCGCCGCTACGGCCCCCGCCCTCACCCTCGACGCCCTCGCGAACGAGACCCGCATGATCGCCACGCCCTGGTCGCGCATGGTGCGCGGCATCGGACTCGGCCAGTACCCCGTCTCCTTCGATCACGAGGCCGCCGCCCGCATCCGGCACACCTTCGGCCTCCTGGAGAAGAAGGGCGTCACGGAAGCGAGCCCGTACACCCGCTTCTCCCAGCTCCTGGCCGACCTGGTCCTGACCGCCGAGGAGCCCGGACAGCCCCACCGCCGCAGCACCGTCGAGAACGCGCTCGGCCCGATCCTCCACGCGATCCGCGCCGAGAAGAACCCGTACTTCCGGCTCATGGCCACCACCATCCTGGTGGACACCGTCGCCAAACTCGGCCTGGACAGCGGCCTGTTGGTCAACGACGACATCGACATCGTCGCCGAGCTCCTCCAGGTCGCCGACGCGATCGAGCCCGACCAGATCAAGGACGAGAACGCCGGCCGCCACGGCCACTACGAGAGGCTGTCCGCCTACTCCGCGGCCTTCCTCGCCATCGGTCAACTCGGCCTGAAACACCGCCTCGTGGCCGACGGCCGCGACTACGTCACCGAGGCGTTACACCTCCTGGAGAAGATCCCCGCGCCCTTCTACCGCGGCCGCGGCGGTTCGATGCTCCTGTCGGTGATCACCCTCCTCGGCTACGGCGACCACATCCACGCCCGCGGCCGCGACTACATCAAGGAGACCCTGGACTACCTCGACCGGGCCGACGAGATAGCCAAACCACCGGCGTTCCCGCAGCCCATGTCCGACGCGTTCGTCAAGATCTATCCGCTCCTGACCCTGCTCAACGCCATAGCGATGACAGGCCGTTCGCAGACGTACCTGACCTACGGCAAGGACCGCCTCGCCGAGGCCGGGAAACTCCTCGAAGAGATCACCCCGGTCGAGCGCACCCACATGGGCCTGTACTACCTGGTGGCCCTGAACAACCTGGGAGTGCTGGAACAAGAAGTCCCGGACCAGGACGCCTTCGTCAAGGACATCGTCGGCCAGTGGGAGCACACGGACCCCGGCCTTAACTACTTCCTCAACGGGATCGCGTACGCGTACATCATCCAGACCGCGATGCTGACCGGCTCGATGGACCAGATCGGCGACGGGCTCCTGGACCGCTATGTGGCGGGCTTCCCCGACCTCGACCGCACCGACGACGACCGGGTCAACCGGCCCTACCCGTTCGCGTACGCGCTGAACGTCCTCGGCGAAATAGGCGAGGCGGGGCGCCTGTTCACCCCGCACCCCGCGTACGGGGACCGGACGCCGACGGAATGGGTGATCGACAGCCTCTCCGAGGGAGGCAAGGAGGAGGGCCGCCTGTACATGCTGAACCACGCCCTGGTGTCGTACGCGCTGAGGCTGCGCGGATCAGAGGGCGGCGAGACACCACTGTTCGCGGACTTCCGCTCCTAGGGGCTTACGAGGCTCCCCGTGCTCACGAGTGACCGAACCGAAAGCCGATCCCTCGCACGGTGACGATCCACCCCTCGCCCAGTTTCCCCCGCAGACTGGACACATGGGTGTCGATGGTGCGCCCCCGGTGCGACCAGGTGTCGTTCCACACCTCGGCCAGCAACTCCCGCCGCGACAGCACGGTCCCGGGCTTCGAGGCCAGCACGAAGAGCAGATCGAACTCCTTGCGGGTGACGTCCACCGGCTGCCCGCCGAGACGGACCTCACGGGCCTGGGCGTCCAACTCAAGAGGGCCATGAGCAATGACGCTCTTCGGCTCCTCCTTCGGAAGGGCCCGCCGCAGCAGGGCCTCCATCCGGGCGAGCAACTCCGCTTTCCGGTAGGGCTTCACGACATAGTCGTCGGCCCCGGACTTCAGCCCGAGCACCAGATCCAGCTCCGAACCCCGCCCGGTCACCGCGATGATGGGAATGTCACGCATCGCCCGTATCCCGCGGCACAACTCCAGACCGTCGAGATCCGGCAGATCGAGATCGAGGAGAATCAGGTCGGCGCAGCAGTGCGACTTGAGCGCCTCTTCCCCCGTGGGAACGGTGAAAGCGGTGTAACTGTGCCGCCGCAGATCGGACATCAGATCCTGAGCGGCCCCGGGATTGCTCTCGACGACGAGAACCCGGACCGCCTGACCGCCCCCCGCCTCCTCCACGGGCGGTGAGCCCGCGGGCTGCGCACCCCCAGGCTGCCGTAGGCGCGGACCGACCAGCTCAGCTCCGTCGAGTGCCATGACCCACCCCCGTACGCATCGTCGAACAATTGCGCGTTGAACCGCCTGCCAGAGTATCGGGACGGGGCGGGACGGTCCCGGCGAAGATGCCCAAGTCACCATCCGGTGCGGCGAGCCATGGGTGGTCCTGCTCGCTGGGGGCGGTCACGGCGCCGCACAGCCCCGGTCGAGATATCCCACGACGACCTCCGGGTCCTCGGTACGGAGCGCGAGATGGCCATCGGGGCGGATCAGAACGAGAGTTCCGTCCCGGGCGCCGTACAGGTCCGCCGCCTCGGGGCCGACCAGGTCTCCCCGCCCGGAGCGAACGGCCAGGCAGGTCCGTACCCCGATACCCGGGCCCTCTCCGCGCTCCAGGACGGCCAGCCCTCGGGCCGCCTCCGCACCGAATCCCAGAACGGTCCAGTGCGGGCCGCGGGTGAAGTCGAAGAGCCGGGCGGGAGCCCCGTCCGCGGTGGTGCCGCGGGCGTCGGGAGCGCGGTCCCCGGGGCGGACCCCGCCGCGGGGGCCGCTGGCGACGGTGAGCGGCGAGTGCCGGTAGGCGATGCCGAGCTGGTCGGTCCTGGCGAGCAGACGGCTCATGACGGCGGGCCGCCTGACCAGCGGGAATATGACGTGGTCGCGCAGGAAGCGGCGAGCTCCCCGCAGGGCGAAGACCGACTCGAAGCCGCGGGAGCTGTCGGCGAGTACCTTGGCGGCGACCGGGACCCGCTCGCAGCTGTAGCTGTCGAGGAGCTGGTCCGGGGCCCCGCCGAGGACGGCGGCCAGCTTCCAGCCGAGGTTGTAGGCGTCCTGGATACCGGTGTTCATGCCCTGCCCGCCTGCCGGGGAGTGCACGTGCGCGGCGTCCCCGGCAAGGAAGACGCGGCCGTGGCGGTAGTCGGAGACCATGCGGGCGTTGAAGCGGTAGCGCGACAGCCAGGTCGCCTCGCGCAGCGTCACGTCGGTGCGGCCCGAACGCTCGCGGAAGAGGAGACGGAAGGTCTCCAGCGTCGGCTCGCGGACGCTGCCGTCGGGGCCGGGGAGCACGTTGGCCTGGAACTGCCAGGCCCCCTCGGCGTTCGGCAGCGGTGACAGCGCGAGGTAGCTGCCGCCGTCACCGAACCAGGCGTACGCGGCGTCGCTGTCGAGCCCGTCGACCGTGACGTCGCCGACGAGGAAGTACTGGTCCTCATGGGTGCGCCCTTCCAACGTCGCGCCCAGCAGCCGCCGCACGGTGCTGTGGCCGCCGTCGCAGCCGACCAGGTAACGCGCCCCGACGGTCTCCCCGTTGCCCAACTCGGCGACGACGCCCTCGCCGTCCTGCTCGAAGGACACCAGCCCCGCGCCGTATTCGACCTTTCCGCCGAACCCGACGAGCCGCTCGCGCAGCACCTGCTCCACCCGCCACTCGGGCAGCAGCACCAGGCTCGGGTAGGGCACGCCCGGGCGTGCCCTGGCCGCGGTGCCCAACTCCACGACGAGCTCGCGTCCTTGGTGCAGGCGCAGCGGCTGGCCGGTCGTGCTGGTGGCCAGGATCTCGTCGATCACGCCGAGGTCGTCCAGCACCTCCAGGCTGCGGGGCTGCAGCCCCTTGCCGCGCGAGCCCGTCGCCGGCGCCTCGTTCAGGTCGATCACCGCGTGGGGGACGCCGCGCCGGGCGAGTTCGAGGGCGAGGGTCAGACCGGTCGGCCCGGCACCCACGACAAGGACCTCGACGTTGCGGATCATCGGCCTCTCCTTCCGGCGGAACGGATTCACTACGTTGTAGTACTACGGTGTAGTAGAGTCAAGGGCATGCCCAAGAAGAGCGACCGACGCGGACTGCTGGCCGACATCGCGATGCGGCTGATCGACGAAAGAGGGCTGGCCGCAGTGACCCACCGGGCCATCGACAAGGCCGCCGAAGTCCCCGTCGGCACCACGTCCAACTACTTCCGCACCCGTGCCGCGCTCTACGAAGCCATCGCCCACCGCATCCTTGACCAGCAGGTGGCGGCCGAACAGCCGTCGCCGCCAACCGACCTGACACCCGATCAACTCATCGGCCTGCTCACCGAGGCCGTCGACGCCGCAACGGGCCCCGCGCGCAACCGCTACCTCGCCCGCTTCGAACTCTCCCTGGAGGCCGCTCGCTCCCCCGAACTAGCCGCCCTCATGCGGGAGTTGCGCTCCGTCACCCTGGGAGTCCGCGCGAGCCAGATCCGCGCCGTCCACCCCCACGCGACCGACGAGCAGATCGACGCCCTGGTCTCCCTGCTCACCGGCATGGCCTTTGAACGCATCACCCTGGGCGTTCCCTCCATGGCCACCCGGGACGCCGTCGCCGCCGTCACCACGGGCGTCCTCGGCACGCCTTGAGTGTCGTGTCAGGAGCGGCGACAGCACGATGACGGTGCGGTGTCAGGGGGGCGGGCGACCGTGGTGACACCAACCCGGACCGAACACCCGAAGGAACACACCATGTCGACCACCTCCGCTCCCTCCACCGACCTCACCGCCCTGACCACCGAGGACAAGAACACCCTGCGGACCGCCGCATACGGCGCCGTCTCCCTCCTCGCCGCCGCCGACGCCGCAGGCTCGCCCCACAAGGTCGCCACCCACGGCACCCTCGCCCTGAACGCGGCCACGGGCCTGATCGGGCACGTACTCGCGGAGAAGACGAAGATCAAGAACGTGAACGGCAGGTCCACCGCCGAACTCGCCGACCACGTCCTGCCCGCCCTGACGGCAGCGATGACCCTGCTCAACCAGCAGAACCCGGCAGCGGCCGCCGACTTCCGCAGCACCGTCAACGTCGCCGTCGACGCGGCGACGCAGGCCCACAAGGGCGCGCCCACCCCCGCGATGGCCGCGATGACCCGCAAGATCAACGGAGCGCTCGACGCCGCCTGACGGGATGCAGGGTTGCTCAGCCGGGTTCGCGTCCCGGACCGAGCGTCACCGCGGTACCGGAGCCGGACAGCGCCCGGCCGACCGAGTCGGCCGTCCGCCCGTCCGCGACGCGCACCGACGGCACTCCACCGGCCAGGGCCTCCCGTGCCGCGACGAGCTTGAGCGCCATGCCGCCGCCGGCGAACCGGCCGGGCGCACCGGTCGCGGGCACCTCGTACACGGGCAGCACGCTGGTCTCGTCGTCGGGGTCGGCCAGCACCCCGGGGGCGCCGGTCAGCAGCACCAGGCGGTCGGCGCCGAGTGCCGCCGCCAGCGCGGCCGCGACGCGGTCGGCGTCGACGTTCACCGGATGGCCGTGCTCGTCGATCGCCGGCGGTGAGACCACCGGCACGAACCCGGACCGCAGCAGGGCCCGGGGGAGTTCGACGCGCACCTCGCCGAGCCGGCCGCTGAGGTTGTCCCGGACCAGGACCGTCCGGCCGTCCACGACGGCCCGCACGGCGGACTTGCGGCGGGCGCGCAGCATGCCGCCGTCCAGGCCGGTGAGACCGGCGGAGGGCACCCCGAGGCGGGACAGCTCCGCGACGATCCTCGGTTTGACCCCTCCGGCCAGAGCGAGGACGACCACCTCGAGCGTCGCCGGGTCGGTGTACCGGGTGGACACCTTGTCCGGGGAGACGAGGGTGCGCTGCGGGACACCGAGTCTCCCCGCCAGCCGCGCGATCTCTCCGGAGCCGCCGTGCACCAGAAGGACCGACTCTCCCTCACCGGTGAGCCGGGCGACTTCGGCGCAGATGCCCCCGGCGTCGACGGCCGGGTTGCCGCCGCACTTGATGACCGTCAGCGGCCTGGTGGTCACGGTGTCTCCCGTTCGCCGGAGGAGGGTGGACGTCGGGTGGATCGGACGGAGAGGACACGGCCGGGGAGGCCGGGCATCGCGCCGAGAAGGGACGGTACGACCGAGCCCGTCCCGGGGGCGTCCGCGGCAAACGCATGCGCGGGGACACATCCTGTGGACCTTCGCCTCCTCGGCTGAGCATCCCGCTTACCTCGCGGTGAACCCTGCCCGTGCCACGCTGAAATCGATCTCGAACGCCCGACACGAGAGGGGCAGACAAGCTGATGAGCCTGGTCGACGTGCACACGGAATGGGATCCGCTGGAGGAGATCGTCGTCGGGACCATGGAGGGCGCCCGGATGCCCATCGTGGACCGGAGCCTGCTCGCCACGGAGTTCCCCGACATAGGTGACCCGCAGCAGATTCCGGCAGGCCCGTATCCCTCTCAGGTGGTCGAGGAGACCGAGGCCGAGCTGGAGGAGCTGGTGGAGCTGCTCACCGGACTCGGCGTCACGGTGCGGCGGCCCGGCGGGCGCGACCACAAGTCGCTCGTGTCCACCCCGGACTGGAGCACGGACGGCTTCTACGACTACTGCCCCCGCGACGGGTTCCTCGCGGTCGGCACGTCGATCATCGAGTCGCCGATGGTGCTGCGCGCCCGGTGGCTCGAGGGATTCGCCTACAAGGACCTGTTCCGCGAGTACCTCGAAAGCGGCGCGCGCTGGCTCTCGGCGCCCAAGCCCCAGCTGACCGACGACATGTACGAGCCGAGCGCGGCCCCCGGCAAGCGGCTGCAGAACCTGGAGCCCGCCTTCGACGCGGCGAACGTCCTCCGGTTCGGCTCGGACCTGCTCTACCAGGTCTCGGACAGCGGCAACATGATGGGCGCGCGCTGGCTGCAGTCGGCGCTCGGCGACCAGTACACCGTCCACGCCTGCGAGGGCCTGTACACGTCCACGCACATCGACTCGACGATCGTGCCGCTGCGGCCCGGCCTCGTGCTGGTGAACCCGTCGCGGGTCAACGACGCCAACATGCCGGAGTTCCTGCGCGGTTGGGACCGGATCGTCTGCCCGGACCTCGTGGACACCGGTTTCGTCGGCGACCACCCGAAGTCCTCGGTGTGGATCGGGATGAACTTCCTGGTGGTCGCGCCCGGAAAGGCCATCGTGGACAAGCGGCAGACGGGACTCATCCGGGTCCTGGAGAGCCACGGCGTCGAGGTGATTCCGTCGCAGCTCACCCACTCCAGGACGCTCGGCGGCGGATTCCACTGCGTGACGCTCGACGTACGCCGCTCGGGCGGGCTCGCCGACTACCGGTAGATGCCGGTGGCGCGCGACCGGCGACTCGTCGAAGTCGGCGAAGTCGCCCCCCGTGCCGCTGCGCACCCTGTCTCCGTCCACCGGCCCGCCCCTATGGTCGTCCGGTCGGTGGGCCTTGGGGCCTGACGGAGCCCAGCGGAGGGAGACAGCCTTGCGCAGCACACAGGACAGGACCGCGCGCGGGCGGGCTCCGGCCGAGTGTCACCGGCCGTCGCAGGGCGGGCTTCTGGCGGTCGCGCGAGAACACCCAGGGAATCCAGAGAACCCAGAGAACCCAGGGAACCCAGGGCATCCAGAGCGCACCGACAACCCGGCGTACTACCAGGGGCGTCAACGTCTGCGGACGTTGGCGCCCTTCTGCTCGTGACCTCTGGCTCATCCACACGTCGCATCCCTGTCGAGGCGGAACACAATGACCATTCGGGTGCTCATCTGTGACGAACTTCCGGTCATCGGGGACGGTCTGCGGACCCTGCTCGACGCGGTGCCCGACATCGACGTGATCGGCACGACCGACAACGGCATGGAGGCCATCGTCCTCGTGCGCACCACACGGCCGGACGTCGTGGTCACCGACCTGAATCTGCAGACCATCTCCGGTCTCGACATGATCCGCCGACTCGGCAAGGAGGAGATGCCGCTGCGGGTCGTGGTGTTCTCCGCGTGCGACGCCGACAAGACGGTGAGCGACGTGCTGCACGCCGGTGCGAGCTGTCTGCTCGGCAAGGACGCGAGCCCGCAGGAGCTGATCACCGCGATCCGGGCGGCCGCCGCGGGGCAGACCATGCTCGCGCCGAACGTGGCGCACCGGCTGGTCACCTGGTTCCGTGCGCTGCCGGACCCGGGGGAGCCCGCACCGTGTCCAGAGGTGACCGAACTGACCCCGCGGGAACGGGAGATCACGCAGATGGTGGCCCGCGGCATGTCCACCGAGGAGGTGGCCCGCGACCTGGTCATCGGCGAGGCCACGGTCCGCACGCACCTCTACCGGGTGCGGACCAAGCTGGGCGTCCGCGACCGCGCCGAACTCGTGTCCCTGGCCTACCGGTCAGGACTCGTCCCGCTGTCCGGAACCGCCGCCGCCGACGACGACGAGCGGTCCGGACAGCGGGTGGACCTGCGCGTGGGCTGACCTCTCACCACGCCTCTCACCGTGCCTCTCACCGCGCCTCTCACCGTGCCTCTTACGGCGCCTCTCACCGCGGACGGGCCGACGCCGTCGCGGTGTCCCTGATCGCGCTGAGGCGCGCGGCGCCGACCTCCCGCCACAGCGCGGCCGGGTCGCCGTACCGGGTGGCCTCGGCCGCGGCGAGCCGGACGTACCGGTGCAGCCCGAGCTCCGCCGTCATCGCCCGCACCCCGCAGCTCTGCATACACATCCGCACCACGTCGCGCGTGTTCTCCGCGGCCGACGCCAGCGCCACGAGCGGCGCGGTGCCGACCTCGTCGGGCGCCGAGTCGATCAGCCACGCGCCCTGGTACACCGCCGCCCGCGTCGCCCTCAACGCCACCTCGGCACGCGCCAGTTGGAAGGAGACAGCGGGCAGCTCGCGCAGCCTGGTCCCGAACTGCCGCCGGAATCCGGCGTAGCGCACCGCACGCCGGTGCGCGCCGGAGGCGATGCCCAGCAGATACGCGGCCTGCCGCACCCGCGCCCGCGCGAGCGGCCCGGTGGGCGAGCCGTCCAGGGCGCAGACCACATCGGCTCCGGTGACCGGCGTCGCCTCGAACCGGACGGCCGGCGGCCAGCACGCGGACTCCACGGTGCGGCCGGGCGCGTCGCGCGCCACCGCGAAGAGCACCGGCTCACCGTCCGCGCTCGCGGCCACCAGGAGTGGCCCGGGCTCCGCGTCGTCGACCGTGGCCGTGCCCGTCAGCTCCCAGCCGCCCGCACGCCGGGCCGCGGTGACCCCGCCACCGACCGGCAGCGCTTCGAGCCCGGCCAGCGCCGCGCCCGCCGGGCCGCCCACGTCGGCCGCCAACGCGTCGGCCCGGTAGGCGTTGCCGCACGCCGCCCGGCCCAGTTCCTCGCTGACGAGCACCCCGGCCGGCAGGCCGAGCCCGAGACCGCCGGCATCGGCCGGCCGCTCGAAGTCGGCCGCACCCAGGTCGTCGAGCACCGTACGGGCCGGGCCGAAGGCTCCGTCGTCGACGGGCGTGCCGTGCACGCCGGTTCGGGCCGGGACGCCGTCAAGGCCCGTGCGCAGCGCCTTGCGCAGCTGTGCGACCAGCGGGTCGGGGGTGAGGTCCATGTCAGTGCTCCTGTTCGATGGCGTCGAACGCGGCGGCCATGATCTGCAGCATCACCTCGGACGTCCCCGCCGACAGGGTGAGCCCCGGCGCCTCCCGGCGGGCCGAGTCCAGGGTGCGGGCCGCACCGGTGCGGCCCGCGCGCTGCGCGGGGCTCGGCAGGTCGGCGGCCCACGCCGCGACACTCTGGGCGAGTTCGCTGCTGTGGTACTTGGCCACGGCGGCTGCGACCGGGTCGACCTGCTCGGACGCGAGGCCGGTGAGCACCTCCCAGGCGAGCACGTGGTCGGCGCGGAGCGCACCGTGGAAGCGGCCGAGCTGTTCGAGGTGCGCGTCGTGCGGGGAGTCCGGCTCGCCCTCGACCAGCGTCGCGAGCGCGGCCTCCAGCCAGTGCTCCGCCTTCAAGTAGTAGTCGAGGCCGGTGCGTTCGATGGCCAGTGCCTCGTTGAGCAGCGGCCATCCCTGGTCCCGCGGCCCGAGCAGGTCGTCGCCGGACACCGGCACCGCGTCGAGGTCGACCCGGTGGAACTGCTCGTCGCTGACGCTGGGAATCACCGACACCGTCACCCCGGGGGCGTCCATGCCGACCAGGAACAGGCTGATGCCCTGGTACTTCCCGGCGTCCGGCGTCGTGCGGGCCGCACACAGGCCGAGGTCGACGAAGCGGGACTTGAGGCTGAACACCTTCGTGCCGGTGATGCGGTAGCCGTCGCCGTCCGGCTCGGCCACGGTGCGCAGCGCGCCCAGGTCCGAACCGGCGTCCGGTTCGGTGTAGAGGACCGAGCCGAAACGCTCACCGCGGGCCAGCGCGGGCAGGTGCCGCTGCTTCTGCTTGTCGCTCCCCGCCATCAGCAGGAACTGGCCGATGATCTGGATGGTGTTGACGTGCAGCGTGTCCGGCACGTCCGCGCGCACCAGCTCCTCGGCGACGATCGCGGCGTCGGTGAGCGGACGCCCCGCGCCGCCGAACTCGGCGGGCCAGTGCACCGCGAGCAGACCGAGCCCGCCCAGCAGTCGGTACAGCGGCCGCTGGTCCGGCTCGACGCCGTACGCGGGAGTGGCCGCGGCCGCCGCGGCCCGCACCTCGGGCGAGCGCAGAGCCGTGCGCACGTCCGCCCGGAACCGCTGTTGTTCCTCGGTGAATCCGAACCGCATGTGCGTCTCCTCAGGGGGCGAGCGTCTCTTCGATCGCGGCGACGATCCGGCCCAGCGCCGGCTCCGTGAACAGCGTGTAGTGGTCGCCGGGCACGGTCTCGGCCCGGAACGGGCCCGTGCACACGCTGCGCCACTGCTCCTCCACGGCGAGGTGCGCGGACGTGGAGCGGGCCGTCACCACGGTGACCGGACCGCCGTACGGGCCCGGCGGCCGGTACGCCTGCATCGACAGGGCGCAGGCCCGGAACGTCTCGTAGCGTGCGGTCAACTCCTGTTCGGTGAGCTCCAGTTGGACGCCGAGTCCGGTGAGGGCCGCCTTGAGTCCGGTCGCCGCGGTGGCCGGGTCGTCGAGGACCGCGCGCACCGCCGGGCCGTCGTGTCCCGCGAGCCTGGCGACGTCGTGCACGAAGCGCTGCCGCACCGTCGGTTCGTCGAGCGGCACCGTGTCCTCGTCGTAGGCGGAGTCCAGCAGGACCACCGGGGGCAGCTGTCCGGTGGCCCGCTCGATCCGGCGGGCGACCTCGAAGGCGAGGACGCCGCCGTAGGACCAGCCCGCCAGGCAGGACGACGCGGGCAGGCCGTGCGCGGTCAGGGACCGTGCGATCCGGGCGGCGGCCGCCTCCAGGCCGCCCGGTGCGGGCAGGGCGGCGTCCCGTGGATCGGCGGTGAACCCGCTCACGGTGATGTCCTCGCGGATCTCCTTCACGAGCGGTACGTAGCAGAACAGTTCGCCGCCCGAGGGGTGCAGCAGGATCACCTGCGCCGGGCCGGACCGCCGCATCACCACCGGCGCCCGGTCGCCGTCGCTGTCGCCGTCGTCACCGTCACCGTCACCGCTCTGTGCGGCACGCGCCGAGTCGATGACGGCGGCCAGGTGCGCGACGGTGGGCGAGACGAAGAAGTCGCCGAGCGCGACCTCCACCCCGAACCTGCGCCGCAGCGCCGACATGAGCTGTGCGGCCTGCAGGCTGTTGCCGCCCGCCAGGAAGAAGTCGTCGTGCACACCGGGCCGGTGACCGTGCAGCAGGGGGGCGACCACGTCGTGCAGCAGGCGGCGCTCCGTCGCGGTGAGCGTCTCGTCGCCGGGTCCTTCGCCGCCACGGCCCGGGTCGGGCGCGGGCAGTCTGCGCCAGTCGACCTTGCCGCTGCTGGTGAGCGGCAGCACGTCGAGGACCACGAAGTACGACGGGATCATGTACGAGGGCAGGAGCGTGCCCGCGTGCTCGCGCACCGACGGCACCTGCTCCTCGGTGACGCCGGTCAGATAGCCGACCAGGTGCTTGTCACCGGAGTCGTCGGCCCATGCCCGTACGCTGACCGGCCCCATGCCCTCGAAGCCCGTCAACGCCGACTCCACCTCGCCGAGTTCGATCCGCAGGCCGCGGATCTTGACCTGCTGGTCGAGGCGGCCCTGGAAGACGAGGCGGCCGTCGGCCAGCCGCTTCACCAGGTCCCCGGTCCGGTACAGCCGGCCGCCGGGCGCGGTGCCGAACGGGTCGGGGATGAACTTCTCCGCGGTCAGCTCGTCCCGGTCGAGATAGCCGCGTGCGAGCCCGGCACCGCCGATCACCAGCTCACCGGGCACGCCGACCGGCACGGGGCGCAGCTCGCGGTCGAGGACGTGCGCCACGTGGTTGGCCATGGGCAGGCCGATCGGCGGAGAGGTGTCCCAGGTGCCGGTGCACTCCTCGACGATCATCGTCACCGTGCACTCGGTCGGCCCGTATCCGTTGAAGAGGCGGCGGCCCGGGTTCCACCGGTTGACCAGTTCGCCGCTGAACGCCTCGCCGCCGACGAACGCGATCCGCAGGTCGGTGAACTTCTCGGGCGTCAGCAGCGGCATCACGGTCGGCGGCAGGTCGATGACGGTGATACGGGCCTGTTCCATCAGTGACTGCAGCCGGTCGATGGACAGCCGCTCGTCGTCGGTCGCCAGACACAGGCGCGCCCCGGTCAGCAGCGCCGAGAACGTCTCGAACACGGAGACGTCGAAGGTCACCGAGGCGAACCCGAGCACCCGGTCGCCCGGGGTCAGCTCGAACAAGTCCCGGGTGGAGTCGATGAAGTTGACCACGCCGCGGTGCTCGAGCAGCACGCCCTTGGGCTTGCCGGTGCTGCCGGAGGTGTAGATGACGTACGCGACGTCGTCGGGCCGCGCCGCCGGGGGAGGGTTGTGGCCGGGCATCGCCGCCAGTTCCGCGCGGACGTCGTCCAGCGTCACGACGGGTGCGCCGACCTCGCTCACGGTCTTGCCCGCCTCGGCGTGCGCGATCACCGCGCGTACCCCCGCGTCGTCGGCGATCTCCGCGACCCGTCCGGCGGGGTGCGCCGGGTCGAGCGGCACATAGGCCGCACCGGTCTTGAGGACGGCGAGGATCGCGGTCGGCACGTCCACGTTCCGGCGCAGACACAGCCCGATCCGGTCGCCGGGCCCGACACCGCGCCCGCGCAGCAGGGCGGCGAGCCGGTTGGCGCGGGCGTTGAGCCCGGCGTAGCTGGTCTCGACGCCCGCGACGACGACGGCCACGCTGTCGGGAGCCTCCTGGACGCGTGCCTCGAACTCCGCCACGACGGTGGATGCGCGGACCGGCCGCACCGGACCCTGGGCGGCCTCGGCGAGGAACCGCTCGTCGGCCGGGCTCAGCATCCGCGCGGCGGACAGCGGGGCGTCCGGGGCGGCGGTCAGGGTGTGCAGCAGCCCGTCGTAGTGGCGGGCGAACGTGGCGATGCTCCCGGCGTCGAACAGGTCGGTGTTGAAGTCGATGCGCAACGGCGCGTCAGCGCCGGGCGCCCCCCGCTCCGTCAGCGTCCAGCTCATGTCGAACCGGGAGGTGGCGGCGGGCGGGAACTCCCGCGAGACGGTGAGGCCCGGCACGTCGGCCCCGGTGTCCGCCGGCTCGCCGTCCGTGCCGAACACGATCTGGCAGAGGGGGGAGCGCGACGGGTCGAGGACCGGGTCCACCGCGTCGACCAGCTCGTCGAAGGGCAGGCCGCCGTGCTCGTACGCCTCGCGTGCCACCCGTGCGACCCGCCGGACCAGTTCGCGGAAGGTCGGGTCGCCGGAGACGTCCGCGCGCAGCACCCGCAGCTCCGTGAAGAGCCCGATCACCGACGACAGGGCGTCGTGGCGCCGGTCCGTGTCCGGCGAGCCGATCACCAGGTCGTCGAGGCCGCAGTACCGGTGCAGCAGCGTGCAGAACGCGGCGACGAGCACGTCGTACGGGCGTACGCCCTCCTGCCCGGCCAGCTCCGCCGCCCGCTCCAGGCCCTCGTGCCCGACGGTGAAGTCGCCGCTGGCGCCGCCGAAGGTCCGGGTCTCGCCGCGGGGACGGTCGGTCGGGAACTCCAGCACCTCGACGCCCGCCAGCCTGTCCCGCCAGTACGCGGCCAGCTGGTCGAGGGCG
Organism: Streptomyces odontotermitis; assembly: GCF_050510915.1. NCBI lineage: Bacteria > Bacillati > Actinomycetota > Actinomycetes > Kitasatosporales > Streptomycetaceae > Streptomyces > Streptomyces odontotermitis. The sequence continues at coordinate 188,979 of NZ_JBNJLS010000014.1, forward strand.
CCGCTGTCGAGCCGGTCGTGCTGCCACGCCGCGAAGTCCGGGTACTGCACCGGGAGTTCGGGCGGCAGCGGAGCGGGGCCCTCGCGCAACGACCGGTAGGCCGAGGCGAGTTCACGGGTCAGGACGCGCTGCGACGCCGCGTCGCACAGCAGCTGGGGCACCTCGAACAGGAACAGGTGGTCGTCCGGCTCCACTCTGATCAACTCCGCGCGCCACACCGGCGTCCGGCCCGGGTCGAGGGGGACCGCGGCCCGGCTGCGCACCCTCGCGCGCGCGGCGGCGAGCCGCTGCCCGTGATCCGCGCCCGCCACCTCGGTCACCGGCAGCTCGACCGGGACCGCGGGAGCGACCACCTGCAAGGTGGCGCCCTCGCGCCGCACGATGGCGGTCCGCAGCGCCTCGTGCCTCGCCACGACCGAGGCCAGTGCCGAGCGCAGCGCACGCGCGTCGAGGCCGCCCCGCAGCCGCAGGCACAGCGGCAGACCGGCGGCCGAGCCCGCCGGCATCGGGCCGTCGAGGAACCGCAGGGTCTGCTGCGCGTGCGACAGCGGCGCGGGACCCGTGTCGCCGCGCGGCACCGGGCCGCGCCGCCGCGCGGCGTGCGCCTGCCGGCGCAGCCGTGCGAGGAACTGCGCGCGGCGCTGCGGGGGCAGCGCCGCGAGACGCTCGGACATGCCGGTCACCTGGGGCTCCTTTCGGCCGGCGGAGCCGTGGCCGCCGCGTCGTCCGGGCGGACGGGCAGGTGCGCCAACTCCGCGATGGCGAGGGACAGCACGTCGATGCCGCGCAGGTAGTCCGAGAGCACGATGTGCTCGCTGTCGGAGTGGTCGAGGCCGCTGTCGCCCGGCCCGTACGTCGCCATCGGGACGTCCCAGACCTCGGCGAGGGTGTTCATGTCCGAGGTGGCCGTCTTCACCACGAGCCGCGGCTCGGCGTGCAGCCGCCGGACGCCGGACACCAGCGCGCGGACCACGGGGTCGGCCCGGCCCACCCGGCAGGCCGTCACCGCGTTCAGCACCTCGAGACGGCCGGCCGGCAGCCGGTCGCGCAGCCCGCGCACCAGGCCGTCGACGTCGAACCCCGGCGGGATGCGGATGCTGAGGTCCGCCGTTGCCGTGGTCATGTCGCCGTTGACCCGGCACAGGGTCGCGCCGGGCCGGTCGAACGCTTCATGGCTCGCGTCGGGGCCGAGCAGAGCGGCCAGCACGTCCCAGCATGCGACGGCGAGTTCGGCGGCCTTCGGCTCCGGGTGGGTGGGGTGCGTGGCCGGGCGCGTGACGGTGTAGCGCAGGTCGAGCTTGCCCTTGTAGCCGAGCACCACCCCGGACCAGCCGCTCGGTTCGCCGATGATCAGTGCGTCCGGCCGGTCGTGGGTGGCCCGGACCGCCATCGCCCCGCGCGAGGCGGGGGTCTCCTCCTCGACGACGCCGACGACCACGATCCGGCCGGGGAAGTCCACCGCACCGGCCGCGGCGCAGATCATCGCCGCGAGCGGACCCTTCGCGTCCACGGCGCCGCGGCCGTAGAGCCTGCCGTCCTCGGACCGGACCGGGATCTGTCCCGGGACCGTGTCCAGGTGCCCGAGGAGCATCAGGGTCGGACCGTCACCGTGCTCGATCACGCCGATGACGTTGCCCACCGGGTCGATGTGCGCCCGGAATCCCAGGGCCGTCATCGTGTCGGCCAAGAAGTCGGCGAGTGCGCGCTCCTGGTACGACGAGGAGCAGATCTCCAGCATCCCGCGCAGCAGCCCGACGGCGTAGGTCTCGGTGACCTCGCCCGACGACGTGCGGGCCGGGTTCATCGCTGCCCCCGCTCAAGGAGGTGGTCGACGATGCGGTCGGCGACATCGACGCGGCCGGCGAGCGCGGACTGGAATCCGGTGAACTCGACCCGGTGGTTGACCTCCAGGACCAGGAGCCGGCCGTCGCGGTCCTCGATCAGGTCGACCCCCGCGATGTCGGCGCCGACGGCGGCAGCGGCGGCGACCGAGAACTTGGTGATCTCCGGTGTCGGCTCGCACGGCCGGGCCTGCCCGCCGAGCGCCACGTTGGTGCGCCACGACTCACCGGTCCGGTAGACGGCGCCGACGAGGTCACCGCCGACCACGATCGCCCTGATGTCCCTGTCGGGCTTGTCGATCAGCTCCTGTACGTACCCGAGGTGCGACTGCGGTCCGGACAGCGCGGCGGCGTACTCGAGGACCCCTTCCGCGGCGGTCCGGTCGGGCAGCGGCACCACGAGCCGGCCCCACGAGCCGACCAGCGGTTTGATCAGCGCCGGGTAGCCGATGTGGTCCAGTGCCTCCAGCGCGGCGTCCGGGGTGAGGCCGAGCGCGGTGCGCGGCGTGGGCAGCCCGGCCGCCTGCAATGCCATCGTGGTGCGCCACTTGTCACCGCACACATCGGTCGCGTCCGCGCTGTTGAGCACCTCGGCCCCGGCGGCGGCCAGACAGCGGGCCGCGTACGCCGCGCGGACCTGGCCGATCTCCCGGTTCAGCACGAGACGGCCCGACGGGGCACCGCGCTCGGCCGGGAACCACTGGCGGCGCGTGTCGAGGTGGTCGAAGGGGACACGGCGCCGGTCGAGTGCGTCGAAGAGCCGCTTCTCGTCCGCGCCGACCCTGCTGGCGAGTACGGCGACCCGGCCGCCGCCCGAGTGATCTGCTGCCGCTGACACGTGACCTCCGTCGTAGGACCACTGGTGACCGGAGGGAACAACCGGCCTGCCACGTCGAAAGGACGTTACGGACACCCCGGCTTGCCGTGCGTCCGCGGAAAACGCAGGTGCGGGGACACATCACGTCGACCTTCCGCCGCTGCGACTGCTTATTTCGATTACCCGTCCGGGATGCCGCCCGTGCCACGCTTGACGGAATCCGCATACCTGGCGCGACAGTTCACCGCGTTCTTTCCGCCCGACCGCGATCCGGTCGTTCCCGAGAAAGGGGAAACCGTGGGAAACACACCACAGCGGATACCGGTGCTCGCACTGTGGAGCGCCCCGCGTTCCCGTTCCACCGCTTTCGCACGGATGATGGCGGAGCGCGGCGACCACGTCGTCGTGCACGAGCCGTTCTCCCAAGTGACCGACTTCGGCGAGGCGAAGGTCGCCGACCGGGTCGTGCACAGCGAGCAGGACGTCCTCGCTCAACTGCGCGCTCTCGCAACGGAACAGCCGGTCTTCTTCAAGGACACCACGGACTTCCGCTACCCGGAGCTCCTCGCGGACCGGGCCTTCCTCACGGCCGCGACCCACACCTTCATCCTCCGGCACCCGGCCGAGGCCATCGCCTCGCACCATGCGCTCAAGCCGGACCTGGGCCGCGACGAGATCGGCTTCGCCCGGCTGCACGAGATCTTCACCGCCGTACGGGCCGCCACCGGCACCACCCCGGTCGTCATCGACTCCGACGACCTCCTCGACCGGCCGGCCGACACCGTGCGCGCGTACTGCGAGGCCGTGGGCATCCCCTTCCGCCCGGACGCCCTGACCTGGCAGCCGGGCATGCGGACGGAATGGCGGGCGACCAGCAGGTGGCACGCGTCGACGAGCAGGACCGGCGGCTTCGAGCGCGGTACGAGCGGGCGGGCCGAGGCGGTCGCCGCGGACCCGGTGCTGCGGGCCCACCTCGAACACCACCTGCCCTACTACGAGCAGTTGCGCGCCGTCGCTCTTCGGCCGTGACCGTCCGGCCGCGACAGGAGGTACATCACGGTGCAGACGAACAACACCCAGCAAGCGGAAATATGCGCAACGGAATTGGACGCAACAGCAGCGGATGCCGCGGAAATAGACATCACGGTTCCCTGCGCCATTACCAGACTGAGTGACACGGTCGACCTCTCCGGGCATCGCAACAACACGGCCATATCCGCTGCGACAGACACCAAGGCGGGAAAGTTCAACGTCTGGGGAAACTCATTCGCCGCCGAATACCTGCCCGAAGGCAAGAGCCTCGTCCATGTGGCCAACGTCCCCTTCGAGTTCCCGCCGGTCCTGGACGGGCCGGACAACGTCCGCTGCGAGGGGCAGTTCCTCACCGTGCCGACGTGCCGCTACGACTGGGTCCACGTCCTCGCCGCGTCCGAACGGCGCTGCGAGGACACCCTCCAGCTGAACTTCGCCGACGGCTCGACCGACGCGGAACCGCTGCGGGTCTCCGACTTCTGGGGGGCGCCCGCCTGGTTCGGCGAGATCAAGGCGTTCGAGAGCCTGGTCATGCACTACCCGCACCACGTGCAGCGGGGCGTTCCCGCGGTCATGTGGGCGCAGCGGGTGCCGGTCACCCGGCGCGCCGATCTGACGGGCATCCGGCTGCCGCGCAACATCGCCGTGCACGTCTTCGCGATCACCCTGCAGCGGTCGCCCTGCAGCGAACGGAGGCCCTGCGATGACCAGTGAGGTGAGGCCCAGGTCGTACACGATCAACGGGCCGGAACCCGAACTGTGGTACCGCGACCTCATCAGCTGTCTGCAGGCCACGTTCGGCTCGGTGCTCGCACGGACCGGCGCCGATCCGCTGACCGTGCTCGGAGCGGGCTGGCGGTTCCTGCACCTGCCGGGCGACGTCAGGTCCGAGGAGTTCTACTACCCGTGCCCGCCCGGCGAGACCAGCGGCGCCGACCTCGGCGCCGCCCTCGCGCCCCACCACGACCTGCACTCGCGCTGGTGGCAGCCCGCCGACGAGGACGACCCCTGGCGGGAGGTGCGCGAGATGCTGGACGCCGACCGTCTCGTCATCGCCGCGGTGGACAACTACCACCTGCCGTTCCGGCCCGCGTACGGCGACGTGCACGCCGCGCACCTCGTGGTGATCTACGGCCTGGACGAGGTCCGCGGCCTGGTCTACGTGTCGGACGCGATGCCGCCCGCGTTCCGCGGCGCCGTCCCGATCGACGAGTTCCTGCGCAGCTGGGGCTCGCCGAACCCGGTCGACGTCCAGGACGCCTTCTTCAGCGACTCACAGATCGGCAGGCGCTGCCTCGACGTCCGCATCGACACCATGCCCCAGCGCATGAACGCCCAGCTGCTCGGCGCGTTCCTGCGCACCGACATCGAGCACTTCACCACGGCGCCCCGAGGCTCCGCCCGCACCGGTCTCGCCGGATTCGACGCGTTCGCCGCGGAACTGCTCGACCGGTGCCGCGCCGGAGACGCGGACGCGCTGCGCGAGCTGTATCCGTTCGGCTGGGGCATGCAGGCGCAGGCGTCGCTCCACGGCGAACTGCTGCGCCGCTGCGGTCACGAGTGCGGCAACCCGGCGCTCGCCGGGGCCGGCCGGGCCGTCGAGGTCGTGGCGCACGCATGGACCGGGCTGCGGTTCACCGGCGCGCACGGGCTCGACGACCCCCGTGCGGTCGCCTCCGACATCCGGCACCACGTCACGGCGCTGCGCAGCGCGTACGCGCGGGCGGTCGACGAGGTCGGCGAGGTGGCGGCGCGCCTATGACGACGCGCGGCGCCCCCACCACCGTGCCCCTGCGGGCCACCGTGCCCCTGTGGAGAGGACAGCAATGAGCAAGCTGGCAGCGTTCGGCGGCACCGCCGCCGTGCCGAGGGACCGGCGCCACGTGGACTGGCCGCTGATCGAGGACGAGGACCGCAAGGCCCTGCTCGACGCGCTCGACGGCGCCAGGCTGGTGTCCAACTCGGACGGCGCGAACCCGGTCTCGGCCCTGGAGGAGAACTGGGCGCGGCACTTCGGGTTCGACCACTGTGTCGCGGTGTCCACCGGCACCGCCGCGCTGTCCCTCGCCCTGGCCGCGCTCGGCGTCGGGCCCGGCGACGAAGTGATCGTGCCCGCGCTGAGCTTCATCGCCACCGGTCTCGCACCGGTGCACCAGATGGCCGTGCCCGTGTTCGCCGACATCGACCCGGTCACCTTCAACCTCGACCCGGACGACGTGGCACACCGGATCACCCCCCGGACCAAGGCGATCATCCCGGTGCATCTGCACGGCGCACCCGCCGACATGGACCGGATCACCGCCCTCGCGCGCCGGCACGGCCTCGCCGTCCTCGAGGACGCCGCCCAGGCCCCCGGCGCCACCCACCGCGGACGGCCGGTCGGCGGCATCGGCGACGCCGGGGCGTTCAGCCTCCAGGTCACCAAGAACATCCCCACCTGCGGCGAAGGCGGACTGCTCGTGACCCGCGACGCCGAGCTGGCCGAATCGGTGCGCAGGGGACGGCAGTTCGGCGAAGTGATCGACAGCGGCAAGGACCGCGACTACGTCTCCCACGGCCTGGGCTGGAACCACAAGATGAACGCCCTCCAGGCCGCGTTCACCGACACACAGCTCACCCGCTTCGACACCTACGAGCGCGCCCGGCAGCGCAACATCACCGACTTCCTCACCCGGCTCGCGCAACTGCCCGGCCTGCGCGTGCCGACCGCACCCCCCGACACCACCCACGCCTGGCACATCCTGCGGTTCCGGTTCGACCCCGCCGCGTTCGGCCTGGACCCGGCACGGCCACAGGCCCTGCGCTCGACGCTGCGACGGCTGCTGCGCGCCGAGGGCGTACCGATGTCGCAGTACCAGCTCATGCCGCTGCCCGACCAGCAGGTGTTCGTCGACCGCGTCGGCTTCGGCTCGGGCTACCCCTGGACCGTGACCGGCACGGCCACCCCGCCGGCGGGCGACGACCACCCGGTGACCCGCGCGGTCATCGCCGACTCCCTGACCCTGCAGAAGCGCCATCTCCACCCGGGCTCGGGCGACTTGCTCCGCCTCTACGCGGACGCCTTCGAGAAGGTGTGGGCCAACACCGACATGGTGGCCACGCTCGCGGCGGCCGCGTCATGACCGCCACCCGGGCCCCCGAGCGGGACTCCCTCGACACCGTCGCCGCACGCATCCGCGCCCACGTCGTCGACATGTGCGCGGGACCCGAAGGCGGCCATCTCGGCGGCGCGCTCTCCTGCACCGACGTGCTCACCGCCCTGTACTTCTCCGTCCTGAACACCGACCCGCAGCACCCCGACGACCCGGCCCGCGACCGCTTCCTGCTCAGCAAGGGCCACGCAGCCGTCGGCCTGTACGCGACGCTGGCCGAACGGGGCTTCTTCCCCGTCGAGGAACTCGCCGGATACGGCAGGCCCGGCAGCAGGCTCATGGGCCACCCGGTGCGCGCCGTGCCCGGCGTCGAGCTGCCCACCGGGTCACTCGGCCACGGCCTCGCGCTGGCCTGCGGGTTCGCCCTCGCCCACCGGTACGCCGACCGTGCCGCGCGCAGCTTCGTACTGCTCGGCGACGGCGAACTCCAAGAGGGCTCGGTGTGGGAGGCGGCCATCGCCGCCGCGTCGCTGCGCCTGGACCGACTGGTCGCCGTGGTGGACCGCAACGGGCTGCAACTGACCGGCGCCACCGAGTCGATCGCACCGCTGGAGCCGCTCGACGAGCGCTGGCGCAGCTTCGGCTGGTCGGTCCGCGACGTCGACGGCCACGACACGGCCGGGCTGGCGGAACACCTGGCGGCCGCACCGTGGGAACCGGGCAAGCCGAGCGTGCTGATCGCCCGCACCGTCAAGGCACAGGGGCTCCCCTTCCTCGCCGGCCGGGCGGCCGGCCACTACGTGACGCTGTCGCAGCGCAACCACCTGCGCGCCATGAGCGCACTGCGGACGACGGAGGCCCCCCGATGAGCCGCGCCACCCGAGAGGCATACCGGGACACCCTGCTGCCGCTCCTGGACCAGCACCCCGAACTGATCTGCCTGGACACCGACACCGGCCTGTTCAGCGCCGACCACGCCGCGGCCGCCGGCGAGCAGTACCTCAACCTCGGCATCGCCGAGCACAACCTGATGGGCATCGCGGCCGGTCTCGCCGCGTGCGGGCGGATCCCGTTCGTCAACACGATGGCCGCCTTCGCCGCGTCCCGCGCCCTGGAAGCAGTCAAGATCGACATCGCGTACAACCGGCTGCCGGTCCGCATCATGGCCACCCACGGCGGCCTCTCCGCAGGCCACCTCGGCCCGACCCACCAGGCCCTCGAAGACCTCGCCGTGCTGCGGGCGCTGCCGCAGATGACGGTGGTGGTGCCCGCCGACGCCGCCGCCACACAGGCGTTCGTCGAGCAGAGCGTCAGCCTGCCCGGCCCCCTCTACGTCCGCCTCGGCCGCAAGCCCTCACCACCGCTGCCCGATGCGCCCGCGCCGGTCATCGGGCGGGCACAGACCCTGCGGCAGGGCGACGACGTGGTGCTCGCCTGCTGCGGCCCGTACCCGGTGCTCGCCTGCCTCGCCGCGGCCGACACGCTCGCCGGCCACGGCGTCGAGGCCACCGTCCTCAACCTGCACACACTGCGGCCCCTGGACACCCGGGCCCTCGTGGCCGCGGCCCGGCCGGCCCCGCTCGTCGTCACCGTCGAGGAGCACTGGCGAAGCGGCGGCCTCGGCGGCGCGGTGGCCGAAGCGCTGGCGCAGGAAGCACCCACGAGGGTGCTCAGGCTCGGCATGCCCGACCGGTTCGTGGACGTCGTCGGCGACCAGGAACACCTCCTCACGCACTACGGCCTCACCGCGGACAACGTCGTACGGACGGTCCGCACCGCCCTCGACCCGGCCGCCGCCCCCGCAACGACCCACTGAGAGAAGGGACATGACACATGACCACCACCCTGCAGACCTGCCCGCAGTGCGAGGACGAGGTGCGCATCAGCGACTCAGCTCGGCTCAACGAGATCGTCGAATGCGCGGGCTGCCGCAGCGAGTTGGAGATCGTGGCCCTCGGCCCGGCCGTGCTCGCCCTCGCGCCCGAGGTCGAAGAGGACTGGGGGGAGTAGCCGTGAGCGGACACGACACGCACACCGGGCCCCGGCCGTGATCCGCGTCGCGGTCGTCGGCGCGGCCGGCTACATCGGCGGCGAACTCCTGCGCCTGCTCATCGGCCACCCCGAGACCGAGGTCGTGGCCGCGGTGTCCTCCCGGTTCCCCGGCAAACGGGTCGACGGCGTCCACCCCAACCTGCGGTCCGCCACCGACCTGACGTTCTGCACGCCCGACGACGTGCCCGAGTGCGACACGGTGTTCCTCGCCACGCCGCACCGCGCCGCCATGACGCAGATCGACCGCTGGCGGGCACGGGCCAAGCAGGTCCTCGACCTCACCGGCGACTTCCGGCTCGACGACACCGAGCTCTTCGAGCGCCACTACGGCACCGAGCACGCCGCGCCGCACCTGCTCGGCGACTTCGTCCCCGGAATCCCCGAACTGCACCGGGACCGGCTGCGCACCGCCGACCTGGTCAGCGTGCCCGGCTGCATGGCGGTGGCCGGCATCCTCGCCCTGTACCCGCTCGCGGCACGCGAGTTGGTCGAGCCGCACGCCCAGTTCGACGCGCGCACCGGCTCCAGCGGCTCCGGCGCCACCGCGGGCGAGGCGAATCTGCACGCCGAACGCAGCGGCGCCATGCGGGTGTTCGCGCCGACCGGACACCGCCACGAGGCGGAGATCTCCCGGCACCTCGGCATCCGCGCCGCCATGACGGCGACCGGCGTCGAGGCGGTGCGCGGCGTACAGACGATCTGCCACGCCACGCTGACGTCCGGCGCGGACGCATCCGCGGTGCGCCGGGCCTTCCGCGAGCAGTACCGGGACGAGCCGTTCGTCCGCCTGGTCGCCCAGAAGCGCGGCACGTTCCGCTACCCGGAGCCGAAGATCCTGCTCGGCTCGAACTTCTGCGACGTCGGATACGCCCTCGACGAGCGGACCGGCCGGCTCACCACCATCGCCGCGCTCGACAACCTCATGAAGGGCGGCGCGGGCAACGCGGTCCAGTGCCTGAACATCCGCATGGGCCTGCCGGAAACCCTCGGCCTGACCTTTCCCGGCCTGCACCCCGTGTGAGCCCCCGGCGAAGTGGAGACCCCGACATGACCGAACCCAACGACGAACCGGCCGCGTGGCGCGGCGGCACGGTCTGGCTGACCGGGCTGCCGAGCGCAGGCAAGACCACCCTCGCGGCGGGACTCGCCGAACGGCTCCTGGCCACCGGGCACCGCGTCCAGGTGCTCGACGGCGACGAGGTCCGAGCGGCGCTCTCCGCGGAACTGGGCTTCTCGAAGGAAGACCGGGACACCAACGTGCGGCGCATCGGCTACGTGGCCGCCCTGCTCGCCGCGCACGGCGTCACCGTGCTGGTCCCGGTGATCGCCCCGTACACGATGTCCCGCACCGCGGTACGAGAACAGCACGCGGCGCAGGGCGTCCCCTACCTGGAGGTGCACGTGGCGACCCCCGTGGAGACCTGCGCGGACCGGGACGTGAAGGGGCTCTACGCCCGGCAGGCGTCGGGCGCCCTCAAGGGCCTGACCGGCGTCGACGACCCCTACGAGGCGCCGGTCGACCCCGAACTGCGGATCGTCACCGAGGACCGCACGGTCCAGGAGTCGGTCGAGGAACTGCGGACCCTGCTCAGCGCCCGGGGACTGTCATGACCGCCGCCACCCGCATCGCCGTCGAGGACCGGCCCGGACACACCGGCACACCGCCATCCCCCAAGGTGCCCCCGCTGACCCACCTCGACCTGCTGGAGACCGAGGCCGCCCACATCTTCCGCGAGGTGGCAGGCGAGTTCGACCGGTCGACGCTGCTGTTCTCCGGCGGCAAGGACTCGATCGTCATGCTGCACGTGGCGCTCAAGGCGTTCGCCCCCGCACCGCTGCCGTTCTCCCTGCTGCACGTGGACACCGGCCACAACTTCCCCGAAGTCCTCGCCTACCGGGACCGCGTCGTCGCCACGCACGGCCTGCGGCTCGACGTCGCCTCCGTCCAGTCGTACCTGGACGCAGGGACGCTGCGCGAACGCGCCGACGGCACCCGCAACCCGCTGCAGACCCGCCCGCTGCTCGACGCGATCCGCGACGGCCGCTTCGGCGCGGTGTTCGGCGGCGGCCGCCGCGACGAGGAGAAGGCACGCGCAAAGGAACGCGTGTTCAGCCTGCGGGACCAGTTCGGCGGCTGGGACCCGCGCCGACAGCGGCCCGAGCTGTGGCAGCTGTACAACGGGCGGCACGAACCGGGCGAACACGTCCGCGTGTTCCCCCTGTCCAACTGGACCGAGCTCGACGTCTGGCAGTACATCGAGCAGGAGGCCATCGAACTCCCCGAGATCTACTTCGCACACCGGCGGCAGGTCTTCCGGCGCGACGGCATGTGGCTGACCCCCGGCGACTGGGGCGGCCCCCGCGACGACGAGCCGCTGACCGAACGGCAGGTCAGATACCGCACGGTCGGCGACATGTCCTGCACCGGCGCCGTCGACTCGACCGCCACGACGGTCCCCGCGGTCATCGCCGAGATCGCGGCCAGCCGCGTCACCGAGCGCGGCGCGAGCAGAGCCGACGACCGCCTCTCCGAAGCCGCCATGGAGGACCGCAAACGAGAGGGGTACTTCTAGCCATGTCAACGGACGTCGCGCAAGCGGCAGTTCAGCCCGCAAAGCCCGCACGGCTCACCGGCGGCCTGCTGCGCCTCGCCACCTGCGGGTCGGTCGACGACGGCAAGTCGACCCTGGTCGGCCGGCTCCTCTACGACACCAAGTCCGTGCTCGCCGACCAGGCCGCGGCCATCGAAGCGGCGTCCCGCCGGCGCGGCCAGGACGGCCCCGACCTGGCGCTGCTCACCGACGGGCTGCGCGCGGAGCGGGAACAGGGCATCACCATCGACGTGGCCTACCGCTACTTCGCCACGCCCCGGCGGCGGTTCGTCCTCGCGGACACCCCCGGCCACGTGCAGTACACGCGGAACATGGTGACCGGCGCGTCCACCGCGGACCTGGCGGTGATCCTCGTCGACGCGCGCAAGGGCGTGGTCGAGCAGACCATGCGGCACGCCGCGATCACGGCCCTGCTGCGGGTCCCCCACGTCGTCCTGGCGGTCAACAAGATGGACGCCGTCGGCTACCAGGAGTCCGTCTTCACCGAGATCGCCGACGAGTTCGCCGAGCGAGCAGCCCAGTGGGGCCTCGCCGACGCCGTCGCCATCCCGATGTCGGCCCTGGCCGGCGACAACGTGGTCGCACCGTCGTACAGGACGGACTGGTACGACGGCGCCACGCTCCTGTCGCACCTGGAACAGGTGCCGCTCGACGCCGACACGACCGCCAAGCCGCTGCGGCTGCCGGTGCAGTACGTCATCCGGCAGCCCTCGCACGACCGGCACACGGTGACCCGCTGGCCCGCAGGCCAGCTCGCCTCCGGGCTGCTCAAGGTCGGCGACACGGTCGTCGTACAGCCGGACGGAACGACCAGCACGGTTGTCGGCCTCAACGTGCTCGGCAGGGCCGCCGACACCGCCCGGGCACCGCAGTCCGTCGCCGTCCGCCTCGCCGACGACATCGACATCTCCCGGGGAGACCTCCTCACCGCACCCGCCGCCCCGCCGCCCCTGCGGCACCTGACCGCCACCGTGTGCCACCTCGACCCGCGCCCGCTGCGCGCCGGAGCGAGAGTGCTGCTCAAGCACACCACCCGGACGGTCCCGGCCGTGGTGGAGGACATCACGTACCGCACCGACATCGCCGTCGCCCGCCGGCTGCCGTCCCCCGACGGCCTGTCCGCCAACGACATCGGCGGCGTACGGATCGTCACGGCCGAGCCGCTCGCCGTGGACGACTACGACGACAACCGGCGCACCGGGTCGTTCCTGCTCATCGACCCGCAGGACGGCGCGACGCTCAGCGCCGGCATGGCCGATGCGCGGGCGGACCGCCGGCCGGACCAGCGATCAACCACCGAAAGGTGAACCACACGATGCACACGACCGTGGACGCCCCCTCCACCCAGGACCACGCAGCGATCACCGAGCGCTGGAGCGCACACAACTACCAGCCGCTGCCCATGGTCCTCACCCACGGCGAAGGCGCCTGGCTGGCCGATCAGGACGGCCGGAGCTACCTCGACTTCGTCGCCGGGTACTCCGCGCTCAACTTCGGCCACCGGCACCCCGAGATCGTCGCCGCCGCCCATGCGCAGCTCGACCGGCTGACACTCACCGGCCGGTCCTTCCTCAACGACAAGTACGGGCTGTTCTGCCGTGAACTGGCCGAACTGACGGGCACCGAGACGGTGCTGCCCGCCAACACCGGGGCCGAGGCCGTCGAGTCGGCGGTGAAGGTCGCCAGGAAGTGGGCCTACCAGGTCAAGGGCGTGCCGGACGGCGCGGCCGAGATCGTCGTCGCGGGCGCCAACTTCCACGGCCGCACCACGACCATGGTCTCGATCTCCACGGACTCGACGGCCCGCCACGAGTTCGGCCCGTTCACCCCCGGCTTCACGGTGGTGCCGTTCGGCGACATCGACGCGCTGCGCTCGGCGATCACCGAGAACACGGCGGCGGTCCTGCTGGAACCGATCCAGGGCGAGGCGGGCGTGGTCGTCCCCCCGAAGGGCTATCTCCACGCGGTCCGTCAGCTGTGCGACACCACCAACACCCTGTTCGTCGCCGACGAGGTGCAGTGCGGCATGGCCCGCACCGGCACCACGCTGGCCCTCGACCACGAAGGTGTCCGCGCGGACCTGTACGCCCTCGGCAAGTCGCTGGGCGGCGGACTCATGCCGGTGTCCGCGGTGGTCGGCCGTGCCGACGTCCTCGGCGTGCTCAAGCCCGGCGAGCACGGCTCGACCTTCGGCGGCAACCCGCTGGCCTCCGCCGTCGGCCTCGCCGTGGTGCGGCTGCTGGCGACCGGGGAGTTCCAGGAGTGCTCCCGCGAACTGGGCGCGTACCTGCACTCCCGGCTGAACGAGATCGACGGGGTCGCCGAGGTCCGCGGCCGCGGCCTGTGGGCGGGCGTGCAGCTCGCCGAAGGCCGTACGGCGGGACGCGACGTGACACGGGCGCTGGCCGAGCGCGGCCTGCTGTGCAAGGAGAACCACGGGCATCTCCGGGTGGCACCACCGCTGGTGATCACCCGGGAGGAGATCGACCTCGGCGTCGACACGATCGCCGAGGTGCTGGCCGACGGACAGGAGCGAACTCGTGCGTGACTTCGATGGACTGGCCGCGATCGTCACCGGCGGCGCCTCGGGCATCGGCCTGGCCACGGCGAAACTGCTGCGAGACAGGGGAGCCCGGGTCGCGGCGCTCGACCTGAAACCGGACGGGCTGCCGGACGGCATCCTGGGCGTCGCCGCCGACGTCACCGACGACGCCCAGGTCGAGTCCGCGGTGCGGACCGCGGCCGAACGCTTCGGCCGACTGGACGTGGTGGTCAACAACGCCGGGATCGGCGCCGTCGGCAACGTCACCGCGAACAGCGACGACGAGTGGCGGCACGTCCTGGACGTCAACGTGATCGGCATGGTCAGGGTCGCCCGGCACGCGATACCCCACCTGCGCCGCTCGCCCTCCGCAGCGATCGTCAACACCTGCTCGATCGTGGCCTGGGCCGGGGTGGAGCAGCGCACGCTCTACTCGGCCAGCAAGGGCGCCGTGCAGGCGCTGACGCTCGCCATGGCCGCGGACCACGTCCGCGAGGGCATCCGGGTCAACTGCGTCGCCCCCGGCTCGGCGGACACCCCGTGGATCGACCGGTCCCTCAGCCAGGCACCGGACATCGAGGCCGCGCGCGCCGCACTCAACGCCTTCCAGCCCACGGGACGCCTGGTGTCGGCCGACGAAGTCGCGGGCGCCATCGCCTACTTGGCGAGCCCCCTGTCCAGCGCGACGGTGGGCACGGTGCTCGCCGTCGACAACGGCATGCACGGCCTGCGACTGCGCCCGGCCGCACAGCAGTAACCGGCCCCAACAACCCCAACACCCCAACACCCCGGAACCGCCCCGCTCCTCCGAGCCGGGCGGTTCCTCACGTCCTCCACTCCGTACGTCCGCGACGCTCCGGCGTTACTCCGCCCCCGCCCCTGCCCCCGCCCCCTCCACCGGCTCCCCGCGCACCCGGAAATCGGCGCCGACCGCGCGGATCGCCGACTCCACCTCGCAGCTGGACGCGCCCCGGAACCGGAAGCGCCCGCCGACGTGCTCGTAGTACGAGTCGGCGTCGGGCAGGACCTCTCCCGCCGTCAGCAGCACCTCGGCGTAGGGGCCGGGCCGTCGCCCCACCATCGGCGTGATCTCGGTGATGCGGCACGGGCGGTGCGCCGGTGCGGGCACAAGGAGCCATCCGGCGACCTCGTCGGAGATCTGCGGCGCTTCCTCGTCGATGGGCAGCCCCAGCTGGATGCGGAACGCGACCTCCATCAGGTCGTGCCCGTGCACCTCCTGCCAGAGCAGCGGTATCTCCGCGCCGCCCACCCGGGCGCCGACCTCCAGGAAGGTACAGGTACCGGTGTCGGCGTCCAGGAACACCTCGAGGTGGAAGACCAGGGCCTGATCCGACAGGACACGCATCACTTGGAGCGCGAACTCGGCGATGACTTCCGTGACGGCGGGGTCGCTCTCCTCCACCGAACCCAGCGTCCCGCCGCTACGGAACTCCAGGCAGTTGTTGAGATAGCGGGAGGCCCGTACGACCTGCAGCTTCTCTCCGGTGAAGACCCCGTCGACGTGGTAGATCTGATGCGGGTTGAACTCCTGTGCCAGCAAAGGACCTTCGGCGAAGGAGAGCCCGCTCAGCCCGTGCGGCCCGTCGAGCCGGACCACACCGGCGCTGGAACTGCCGATCGTCGGCTTCACGATCACCGGCCAGCCGACGTGCTCGCCGAACGCCTGCACCGCCCCCGCACTGCACACCAGGGCGAAGGACGGCACCGCAAGACCCGCCTCGACCACCCGCGACACCATCAGGAACTTGTCCCGAAAAGGCAGCAGTTGATCGACCGTGAGCCCCGGGACACCCCACTTCTCCCGCAGAGCGGCACCGACCAGAAGGTCGTCCTCCTTCAGTGCCACCACCCGGTCAGGGGCCCCGTGCCGACGCGCCAGGCCATCGACAGCCGCCCCTACCTCCGCCAGATCGTCGGTGGCCGCCACCGTCACCACCTCGGTGGCCTCGGCCGGGATCGAGGACAGCCCCACCTCCGTGCTCACATAAGTGACCCGATGAGCCCGGTGGTCCACGTAGCGCGAGAAGTCCGCGTAGCGCTCCGCCCACCTGTTGATGATGACGACATGCTCGGCGTCGTCGAGTTCCAGGATCGTCATGCCGCGTCACCCGTCTCTGACTCGTAGCAGCTCTTCCTTGCGTTCGCCGCTCGCTGCTTCCGGGCGGCGCCGGAGCATGACCCAGGCCGTGACCGCGACGGCCACGCCGAGCCCGCCGACCGAGGCGAAGGCGGTCTTGGAGCCACCGGCGTCGAAGGCCGCCCCGGCGAGGGAGGCGCCGATCGCGCCGCCGGCGCTGAGCACGGACCCGTACACGCTCATGACCGTCGCCCGATTGCTGTCGTCGGCTTCCTGGCTGGTCGCGTTCGCAGTCGAGGCGAACGCGGGCGCGCACAGCGCCGCGGCCGGTGCGACCGCGACGGCCAGCACCCACCAGTGCCCGGAAAGACCGATCGGCATCGCGGCCAGACCCAGCAGCCCCGTCATCAACGGCACCGCAGGAGTACGCGACAGCGTCCCGAACACCAGCCCGCCGAGCAGCGAGTACAGCCCGCAGCCGAAGACCACGAGCCCGGCCCACCCCAGCTGGTCCATGGACCGCAGCGTGCTGACGATGGCGACCTCGTACCCGGTGACGATCGCCCCGGCCGACAGCGAACAGGCGAGGATCGCCACGAGCCGGACGCTCAGCCACCGCCGCGGCGCCGCCCCGCGCCCGTCCTCCGCCGCAGGCGCCGCGGACTCCTGCCGGTACCGGGGGTTGAACACCACCAGGGCGCCGCCGCTGAGGACCATGGCGCAACAGAGGCTGGCCAGCACCCCGCTCGAGGAGAACGCGGCGACGGTCAGGGCGGCCAGGGCGGGCCCGACCATGTACGAGACCTCGGTGATCACCGAGTCCACGGCGAAGGCCGTCTGCCGGTGCTCCTGCGGGACCAGCCCGCCGATGGCCAGCCTGACCACGGTGGAGCCCGGCACGAGCAGCAGCCCGGAGAGGCACGCGCCCACCGCGAACACCGGATACGACATCTGCGCGGCCAGCCCCCAGAACACGCCCTGAGCAACGGTGGAGACCGCCAGCACCGAGCGCAGGCTGAAGCGGTGGATGAGCCGGCCCTGGACCGGCGAGCCGACGGTGAACCCGATGGTCCACCCCGCGATCACCAGACCCGCCTGCCCATACGCGTGCTCGAGCCCGGTCGTGACATGCAGGGTCAGCACGATCGGGATCGCGATGACGGGCAGCTTGGCCAGCAGACCGAGCACCATGACCAGGGGGAAACCCGGTACGGCCAAGACCTTCCGATACTTGTCGAGCCGCACTGACACGTGACCTCCGTAACGGACCACCGGCCGACCGACCGGCAGGGACGGTCCACCGAGCCAACAGGACGCTACGAGCGCGACGGCCCTCTGCGCGTCCGCGAAAGAATCAATCGCGGAGTCACGTTACGTTGACGTTCAGGCACCTCGACTGCGGACTTCGCTTACCCGCCACCGGGCGCACCCCGTGCAACTCTTGACCGAATGACCGCTGCCCGGGCCGTGCGACCCGAAGGAAGTAGCTGACGATGTCAACCAGTTCCCGCGCGCCAGTGGCTCTCGTCGACGCGTACTCGATGGGCCGCCACGTCCTGCCCGCCCTTCAACGGCACGGCATCGAGTGCATACACGTCCAATCCCCGAGCCCCGACGTCCACTTGGGCAAGCTCCCGATACACGAGGACTTCGTGGACAACGTCCGCCACGACGGCGACGTCGCCGCCACAGCGGCCGCCCTGCGCGAGCGCGGAGTCAGTCACGTGATCCCCGGCGGCGAATCGGGCGTCGAACTCGCCGACCGCCTCTCCGCCGAACTCGGCACCCCCGGCAACGGAATGAGCAGGCCGACCTCGCGCCGCAACAAGTACGAGATGGTCCAGGCCCTGCGCGCCGCCGGCCTCCCGCACGCCGCCACCATCATCTCGCCGGACGTCGACGAGATCATCACCTGGGCCGAGACGACGGCGGGCTATCCCGTGGTCCTCAAACCGGTCGCCAGCGCAGGCACGGACAACGTCGTGGCGTGTTCGTCACCGGACCAGATCCGCGCCGCCCACGAAAAGATCATGACCAGCGCCGACCGCCACGGAATGCCCAACACGGTGGTCCTCGCCCAGGAATTCCTGGCAGGGGACGAGTACTTCGTCAACACGGTCAGCCGGGACGGCAAGCACCACACCGTCGAGATCTGGCGCTACTACAAGATCCGCCTCGCCGGCGGCAACATCATCTACGACTACGACGAACCCCTGGCCCCCGACGACCCGGTGGCCAAGAGCATCGAGCGCTACACACACCAAGTCCTCGACGCCCTGGAGATCCGCAACTGGGCCGCCCACAGCGAAATCATGATGACCGCCAGGGGCCCGGTGCTCGTCGAATGCGCCGCACGCTTCGGCGGCGCCCAGGTCCCCGACCTCAACAACCGCTGCTTCGGCACCAACCAGGTCGACCTCCTCGCCCTGTCCGTGGCAGAGCCGGAAAAATTCAACGAACTCCCCACCACCGCATACGAGTTGCGGGAGATCCCCTGGAACGTCTCGCTCATCAACCCCACCCACCACGGCACGGTCCCGACCCACGAAAAGCTCGCCGCCCTCCGCGCCCTCCCCTCCTACGCCCACACCCTCATGGCACACCCCGAAGGACACCCCCTCCCGCAGACGATCGACGTGGCGACACAACCGGGCTGGATCTTCCTCATCTCCGACGACCCGGAACAACTCCGCGCCGACTAC
The DNA here is from genome assembly GCF_050510915.1 of Streptomyces odontotermitis. Classification (NCBI taxonomy): domain Bacteria; kingdom Bacillati; phylum Actinomycetota; class Actinomycetes; order Kitasatosporales; family Streptomycetaceae; genus Streptomyces; species Streptomyces odontotermitis. Next base: position 207,767 of record NZ_JBNJLS010000014.1, read on the forward strand.
GAGAAGCTGCGCCGGATCGAGCACGAACACCTCTACGACGGCGCGTCCTGAGGACTCCAGCGACCGCGAGGGCGCGGTGTCAGGAGCGGCGACAGTGCGGTGACGGCGTGGTGTCAGGACGACTGGCGAAAGTGAAGGCATCAACAGGGCCTCGGACGGCCCGCCGATGCGAAGGAGCACACCATGTCGACCACCGCCGCCACCTCCACCGCCGCCCTCACCACCCTGACCACCCTGACCACCGAGGACAAGAACACCCTGCGGACCGCCGCATACGGCGCCGTCTCCCTGCTGGCGGCTGCTGACGCGACGGGCTCGCCGCACAAGGTGGCCACGCACGGCACCCTCGCCCTGAACGCGGCGACGGGCCCGATCGGCCACGTCCTTGCGGAGAAGTCGAAGATCAAGGGCCTGTACGGGAAGTCCACGGCCGACCTCGCCGACCACGTCCTGCCCGCTCTGACGGCGGCGATGGCCCTGCTCAGCGAGCAGGTCCCGGCGGAGGCGGCGAACTTCCGCAGCATTGTTACCGTTGCCGTGGACGCTGCGACGCAGGCCCGCAAGGGCGCGCCCAGCCCTGCCGTGGCCGCGATGATCCGCAAGATCAACGGAGCGCTCGACGTCGCCTGATGCGATGCGGGATCGCTCAGCCGGGGGTGCGCCCGGCCCTCCGGGGCCGGGCGCACCCTTCTCTGTGAGCCGTGCCCCTTTCCCCGCGACAGCCGGGGAAAGAGGACCGACGGCACCGTGCCGCACACGCCTGGCGTCCGGTGCGCGAACGCTTCTGCGGGGCCGACACAAGAAGGGGGAGGGGGCCACGAAAGGCGTGGCCCTTGAAAGGGGAGGTCCGTGACAACGGACGAGGAACTGCTGGCGCGCTCGGGAACCGACGCGTCGGCCTTCGAACCACTCGTGGAGCGCCACTCCAGGCCGCTGCACGGCTACTTCTCGCGCCGCGCGCCCGGCGCGGCGGACGACCTGCTCGCCGAGGCGTGGCTGCGGGCCTACGCGAGCCGCGGCACCTACGACGCGGCCCGCGGGTCGGTCCGGGCCTGGCTGTTCGGCGTGGCCCGCAACGTGCTGGCCGCGCACTGGCGCGGCCAGGAACGGCCCGCGGCCGCCGCCGCGCTCGCCGCGGAGACGAGCAGCGACCCCTGGCACGCCGTCGACCGGAGGCTGGACGCGGCGGCAGTCGCACCGCTGATGCGCCAGACCCTGGCCGAGCTGCCGGCCGTGGAGCGGGAACTCCTGCTCCTGATCGCATGGGAACAGCTCAGCCCCACCGAGGCCGCGGCCGTTGTCGGCGTTCCCGCGGGCACGGCCAGGTCCCGGCTGCACCGGGCGCGCACCCGGCTGCGCACGGCGCTCGGCCCCTCCACCCCGCTCTACCTGACAGGAGACCTCGCATGACCGGGCGGCAGGACATGGACGACAGGGACCTCCTCGACTTCCCCGGCGCCGGGCGGTTGAAGGCCGCGGGCAAGGTCGCACCGCCCTCGGCGGACGCCGTCGCCGCGGCGCTGGCCGCGGTGCGGTCGGCGGCCCGCCAGGCGGAAGAGACGGAGAACGGCAACGGCAACGGCAACGGCCCGGCAGTCGAGCTCGACTGGGAGCCGGGCCCCGCGGTCGTCCCGGTGCGGACGTGGCGGCGGCGCCTCCCCGCGCTGGTCTCGGCGGCGGCGGTCGCGGCGATCGCGCTGGGCGTCGCGGTCCAGCCGTGGACGGACTTCGGGGCAGAGCGGACTTCTCCGGCGGCGCAGCCGACGGAAACGGCGCCGTACTGGAAGGCGCAGATGCTCGAGTGGATGCGGAGCAGCGGCAAGGCCCAGCAGCCGGAGGGGACGCGCAAGACCGTCTGGCTGAGCCGGAACGGCACACGCGAGCAGGGCGCCAACGGCCTGGTCCTGGACTACCCCCGGGAGGTCAAGGGCGGGATGTCCTACGTGATCTGCGGCAACTCGGTCCTGTGGGACGACCTCAGGAAACTGCCCACCGACCCGGCGGCGCTGCGGGCCCGGCTCGTCGGAAAGGCCACCGGGGACGACGCCGAGGAGGGCCTCTACGACGGCATCGAGGAGCTGCTCACCCAGTCGCCCGCCGAACCGCGGCTGCGGGCCGCGCTGTTCAAGGTCCTCACCGGGATCCCCGGGGTGCAGGTGGGGGAGCGGGTCGAGGACAGCACCGGACGCTCCGGCACGGCCGTCGAGCTGGACGCCGGTACCTGGCACCGGCGGCTGATCATCGACACCGGGACGTACCACGTGCTGGAGTCCGTGGACACGGCGCGCAACGACGGCCTGTCCTGGGGAAAGCAGAAGCTCCGGGCCGGCGACCCCATCCGGCGCATCACGTACCTCTCCGTCGGGCCCGCGCAGAAGGCACCGGAGCCGTCCGAGCGGCCCTGACACCCGTCGTACGCCGACACGGCCGCGCCCTGCCCGGGCTGAGCGGAGCCCGGGCAGGGCGCTGGGACGGGGCGCGGCGAGATCAGTTCATGTATCCCAACTGGAAGGCCAGGAGGGTGAGTTGGGTCCGATTGGCGGCACCGGTCTTGCCACGCAGGCGACGCAGGTACGTGTCGACGGTGTGCGGGCTGATCTTCAACTGGCGGGCGATGGACCAGTAGGTGTCACCGCCGGCGAGGAGGGTGAGGACCTGCTGTTCGCGGTGGGTGAGAGCGGGCGGGGAGGCAACCGTTTCGGTCATGACGGACTCCAGGGCGAACGGGGAGGGAGGGCGGTGCGAGGCAAGGCGGAACAAGGCTGGGCGGAACAAGGCTGGGCAAGGCGGGCCCGGGCGGGAGATCAGCCGCCCCAGGAGCTGTCGTTGCAGGGCCCGCTCGGGGGGCAGACCGAGGTGTGCCCGTCGTCGCTCGCGGCCACCTGCGCGGCCGGCGCGGAGCGCACCGACGACGTCGCGGGGAGCGCACCCGCGGCGTGCGCGACGGCCGGGGTGCCGGTCACGAGGATCGCGGTGAACAGCGCGGATGCCGACAGGCGGCGACGCAACGACGGGCGATTCATGGCAGCTTCTCCTGTTCGTCGTCCGGATTCCCAAGTTGCCGGGAATCCGTCGTGTTCGGACGAGGAACAGACTGTGCCGGTGCCTATCCTGACCGCGAGAGTCCGGGCACCTCACCAAAGTGCCTGACAGCAAAGCGACAGGGGAACAGAAATGGGCAAATGCGGACAGGAGGGGGCTTCGGGGTCCGCAGCCGGGGACATAGAGGGGGTTCCCCCGGACGAGGCGCAGCCAGAAGCAGCCGCAGAGGCGGAGGCGGAGGCGGAGGCGTTAGCGGAGCACGACGCCGACCCCCTCGTCTACTCCTGGGTACTCGAACACCGCACCGCCGACCCTGACGCCCTCGCCGCAGGCACCGCCATCCCCCGCGACGTGGCCGAGCGCAGCGTCGCCCGCCTGCACGCCGCCGGACTGCTCCAGGCCGACCCCGATGACGAAGGCACCGTCTTCGCCGTCGCACCCGAGACCGCATCGGCCCGCAGAGCGGCCCCACTGGAAGCCCGCATACGCGAGGAACAACGCGAACTCGCAGCCATACAAGCCGAGTTGGACCGCTTCCTGCCCTACTACCACCTGCGCCACACCTCCTCCGCGGCCCTCGACGTACTGGCCAACGTCCAAGAAGTACGAGCCGCGCTCAACAGGGCATCCGCCCGCTGCAAGACCGAGATGCTCACCAGCCAGCCCGGCGGCGGCTCCCGAGTCCCCGAAGCAATGCAGGAGGCGCTCGGCCGCGACCGCGCCATGCTCGAACGCGGCATCAGCATCCGCACCCTCTACCACCACACCGCCCGCTTCAACGGCCCCAGCCAGGCATACGTCGCCGCCGCATCCGCACTCGGCGCGCAGTACCGCACCTGCCACGTCCTGTTCGGACGGCTCATCGTCTTCGACCGCGAACTCGCCTTCATCCCAGTACCGGACGACTCCTGGGGCGCGGTCGCCATCCGCGAACCCGCGACCGTCTCCTACCTCTGCCAGATCTTCGAGCAGGCATGGGAACAGGCCAAACCGTTCGCGGACGCCGCCAGCCAGGGCCTCGAAGAAGTCGCCAACGAGATCCACGAGACGATCCTCCGGCTGCTCGCGGCGGGCCTCAAGGACGAGGCGATCGCCCGGCGCCTCGGCATGTCACTGCGCACCGCACGCCGGCACATCGCCGACATCATGGAGGAACTGGACGCCACCAGCCGCTTCCAGGCCGGGGCCGCGGCCGCCGCCCGCGGCCTGCTGGACCGCGATTCCCCCACCCCCGCATAACCCCGTACGGGCAGGCGCCGGTACCGGATTCTCGTGACTGTCGGGCCCCCGCGGCGTACGGCATGGTGGTGGCGACAGACATGCCCTCCACACGGCGCCCGGTCGGAGCCCCTCCATGCGTCACCTGCAAGAACTCGCTGCCTTCCTCTCCGTCCACCTCGGTCGGCGCCCCGGCATCATGTGGGCGGAAGAGGACCACCCCGCCTATCAGGACACGGTGACCGCCGCCGACCTCGACGCCCTCGCCGACGGAATCACCCGCCTCACCGGGCACACAGCGCAGTGCGTACGCCCCGACGACATCTCCCGCACCGCCGAGGGCACAGCCTGCACACACACCCTGGTCCACCAGACGGCAGGCGCCGGCAACTGGCAGCTGCAGGCCACCCCCGACGCCCCACCCGCCCTGCGCTGCCGCCTCCTCCCCGGCGAAGTCCTCTACATCCCGCCGGGCCACACCTTCAGCGCCGAACTCACCGCGCGCGCACGGTACTTGCTCACGTACCTCGACGAGCAGTCCTGACCGAGACCCACACCGCCACCACCACCGTCCCGGCGATCCGGTCCATGGCCGCCGGTACCGAAATTACGTGACTATTCCCCCTCGCTCCGGTCCGGCAAAGTTATTCCTGCGAACGAGAGAACGGCCCGAAAGAAAGGCCCAACTCTCCGGACGTACAACAGACTTCGGGAATCCCGAAAGGGGATACCCGACAACCGGAAAGAGGTAATTGAGATGGCGAAGGTTCTGCGTGCCCTCGGTGCGAAGTCCAAGGTCGGCGGCCGTTACATCCACTTCGACGCGTCGGCTGTCCCGCAGCCCCGCATGGGCGGCCGTTACATCCACTTCGACGCCGCCTGATCCAGCCCAGCTTCCCGGCTGAATTCAGCGCAACACTGCACGACTGCACAACTGCACGACACCGCACAACACCCCAACACCAAAACAGAAAGAGGTAATTGAGATGGCGAAGGTTCTGCGTGCCCTGGGTGCCAAGTCCAAGGTCGGCGGCCGTTACATCCACTTCGACGCGTCGGCTGTCCCGCAGCCCCGCATGGGCGGCCGTTACATCCACTTCGACGCCGCCTGATCAGACCGGTCGACAGGCGGGCCCGGAACGGCCCTTGCTCCAAGGGCCGTTCCGGCCCCCCGGACACCGCACCACACCACAACAAAGGGTGATGACAGTGACGATGGCCGAGGCGCTCACAACACCGGCCGGTACGGAAATCCCCGGCCCCCGCGGCCGGCCATGGGTGGGCAACGTGCCCGACTACGAGAAGAACCGCATCCGCTTCCTGCAGGAAAACCACGAGCGATACGGCGACTTCTTCCGCTTCGACGCGGCATCAGTGGTCGTCCGAGACCCGGACGCCATCCACGACTGTCACATCCGCACCAACACAGACTTCGTCTCCGAAGAGGCGATCATTTCCGACGCCCCGCTCTCCAACGCCCAAGCGGGCCCCTGGATGCAGGCACGCCGCCCGGCCTGGAAAGCAATGCGCCCCAAATCCTGCCTGCCTTACGGCGGACAGCTCACCGACGCATTCGCCGCCACCCTCCACAGAACCGACGGGCAATTCTTCGACCCCCAACGGGTCTTCACCGACTACACCAGCGCCGCACTCACACGCATCTGCCTCGGCGAGGAAAACCCCCGCGTCGTCGGCGCCGTCGAACAACGCTTCCAGGCATTCATGATCCTGATGAACCGCTCATGGCAGCGCCCCCGCTGGCTCCCCGACCCCGCCCTGCGCCGCGCCCAGGAGGCGGACCGCGAACTCAACGCCCTGCTGCGCGAACGACTGGAGCGCACCACCGGACCGGGCACCGACCTGGCCTCGATGCTCATGGACGCCGACCTCGGCATGAAGACCGCCGCAGGCTTCCTGAAGGGCACCCTCCTCGCGGGCTACGGCGTCCCCGCGATCTCACTCGCCTGGATCGCACACGCCCTGGCCGGCGACTCGGATCTCGCCGAGCGAGTCTCCGCCGAGGCCCGCGCGGAACCCGACCTCACTGCGGCATACGGTGCGGGCCGCCTGCCACTGGCCGAAGCACTGGTCAAGGAAATGCTGCGGCTCTACCCGCCGACCTGGCTCATGGGCCGCCGTGTCTACCGCGACACCGAACTGCGCGGCCGACGCCTGAAGCCGGGCGAGACCGTCCTGTTCAGCCCCTACCTGGTCCAACGTGACCCGCGCTGGTGGGGCGAGCAGGCCGACACCCTCGACCCCGACCGATGGCTCGCCGACACAAGCGGCGGCGCCCGCCACCGCCACGCGTACATCCCCTTCAGTGGCGGCACCCGGGTCTGCATCGGCAGCGCCCTCGGCAACACCCTGCTCGTCCTGTGCACCGCACACCTGGCCGCCCACCACCACGTCGAACCGGATCCCTCGGCGACCGTGCACCCCCACTTCGGCACCATGCTCACCCCGCGCGGCCTGCGCCTGCGCTGCCGCCCCCGCCACACCACCTGAGCCCAAGCAGCCCAAGCAGCCCAAGCAGACCGAGCAGACCGAGCAGCCCGAGTAGACCGAGCAGGCCGACCAGCCCGAGCAGACCGAAAAGAGCTACCGGTGATCGACAACGAAGAGACCTACGGCACGCGCTGGGCCCACACCTACGACACCATGATCGCCGAGACCATCGGCGACACCGCGGCGAACCAGGCCGCCGACGCCCTCGCCACCATCGCCCGCACCACCGGCGCCACCGAACCCACCGCACTCGAACTCGGCGTCGGCACCGGCAGAGTGGCCGTCCCCCTCGCCGAGCGCGGCATCCGCGTCCACGGCGTCGACCTCGAACCCGCCATGCTCGACATCCTCAAGGACAAGGCACAACACCTCGACGGCCAACTCACGCACGCCATCGGCGACATGACCGTGGCCGCCGACCTCACTACCCCGGACGCCACCACCCCATACGACCTGGTCTACTGCGTCTTCAACACCCTCGGCTCCCTGGCGGACGGCAACGCCCAGCGCGCCTGCCTGACAGCCGCCGCCTCCGTACTCGCCGACCACGGCCGCTTCGTCATCGAGATCCCCGTACCGATGCTCGACACGTTCTCGCGATCCGGCCGACGCACCGCCCACCTCGGCCGCCGAGGCGACGGAGTCTGGATGGAGACAGCCCGCCACGACCCCATCAGCCAAACCATCTCCCTCGAATCGATCGTGCTCTCCGAGGAAAAGGGCGTGCAGATCCAGCCGGTTCACTACCGCTACACCTGGCCCAGCGAACTCGACCTGATGGCCGAACTCGCCGGACTCCGCAGGATCTCCCGCCACGGCGGCTGGTCCGAGGAACCATTCACCCCCCGCACCGTCTCCTACGTCGCCCAGTACGAACGGATCCCCAGCTGATGGGCCGCACCTACCGCCTGCTCACAGCCGCCGCCGCGATCACCTCCCTGGGCAACTCCGGGGCCATGGTCGCGGCGGCGTTCGCCGTACTGCACAGCGGCGGAACCGCCACCGACGTAGGACTCGTAGCCGCAGCCCGCACGATCCCCCTCATCGCATTCCTGCTCATAGGCGGCGCAGTCGCCGACCGACTCCCACGCCACCGCGTCATGGCCGCCGCCAACAGCCTCAACTGCTGCTCCCAGGCCACCTTCGCAGCCCTCGTACTCACCGGCACACCGCCCGTCTGGCAGATGGCCCTGCTCGCCGCACTCGGCGGCACCGGACAAGCCTTCTTCGCCCCCGCCGCCGAAGGCATGCTGCTGTCCTGCGTACCGCGCGAACAGGCAGGCCGCGCCTTCGCGTCCTTCCGCATCGGCGTCAACGGCGCCACCATCACCGGCGCCGCACTCGGCGGCGCACTCACCGCCTACGCCGGCCCGGGCTGGGTCCTGGCCACCGACGCAGCAGCCTTCGCCCTAGCCGCAGCGCTCCGCTCCGCCCTCCACACAGACGACATCCCACCCCGCACCCGCCGCAGCAAAACCCTCCTCCAAGACCTCCACGAAGGCTGGCAAGAAGTAGCCGGCCGCCGCTGGCTATGGGTCGTCATCTCCCAATTCGCCATAGTCAACGCCGCGTTCGCCGCCACCCAATCCGTATACGGCCCTCTCGTCGCCCGCGACCACCTCGGCGGCGCAGCCCCCTGGGGCACCGCACTCGCCGCATTCGGAGCAGGCACACTCCTCGGCGCACTGCTCATGACCCGCTGGAAACCCCGCCGCATGCTCCTCATAGGCGGCTGCGGCACCCTCACGGCAGCCCTCCCCCCAGTAGCACTAGCCACCACCCTCCCCCCACCCGCACTCGCCGCCACAATGACCGCCAGCGGCATCGGCGTAGAGATCTTCGCAGTCACCTGGATGACCGCCCTCCACCAGGAGATCCCCACCGACAAACTCTCCCGAGTCTCCTCCTACGACTGGCTCGGCTCGGTCGGCATGGTCCCCATAGCAACAGCCCTGGCAGGCCCCATCCAGAACCTGACCGGCACCCCAACCGCCCTCTGGGGCAGCACAGCCCTCATCACCCTCCTCACCCTGGCAGCCCTGACCGTCCCAGACGTACGCCACCTCACCCGCGCAACGCCACCACCGCGCCCCGCAACGGCTCACACGAACCGGACCGGGCGGGCTCCAGGAACTCGGAAAGCCCCGGAACGAACCGTGCCCGCAAAGATCGCCAGCCGTTCCTGATGTACAGAAGCGAGTCGATCATCAGGGAACCAAGTGCCGGACCACACCCCCGACTTCGGCAAGTCCGGCACCCAGCGCCCCACCACAATGGGTGAGGGAACGAACTGCACACCACGGCAGCCACACTTCTACGCCAAGGGACAAGTGAGGGGCGGGAGTCAGTGGCTGTGCTCCGTGAAGGTGGCTGATGCCGGGGGCCATGGGGCCTCTTTGGAGTGGTGTTGCCGCGGTTTCGCCTTGACGTTCTGTATTCGTATGCATACTCGCTGTTGAGCCACCGCTGGTTCGCGGTGGCCCCTGCTATCTGCAACATGAGTTGCCCCGGCGGTGCTGGAACACCCCGGGGCCCCTCCCACCCCGGTCCGGAGGCCGACGCGAACGCCGAACTCCCGGAAGGGAGGGAGGAGGAGACAGCTCCCGCCGAAACCACCGAACCACCGGCAGACGACACGGGCCGTGGCGCCGCGCTGCTGTCCCGCCTGACCAGACTGGAACCCAAGCTGACGCTCAGCGCCGCTGACACCCTCGCTCTGGCGCCGCTGGCTGCGCGTTGGTTGGAACGTGGTGTGTCCGAAGTGGAAGCCCGCTCGCTGCTGACGGCGGGACTGCCAGCCATGGTGCATAGCGCGAAGGCCCTTCTGGCGAACCGGCTGGTCCGTAAGCTCCCCGAACCCCGTGTCTGCCGTGATGCCGCCGCACCGGCCGCCCCACCGGCGGAGTGTGCCGAATGCCGTGACCCCTTGCCCCGCGGCCAGCAGGACGGCATCTGCAGCTTCTGCGCGGGCGCCAGTGCACCCGCTGTCCAACCCTCATCACCTTCTACGAGGATGTCTGACCATGTCGCCGGCCTACGCGCGATGCTCAGTACTCGGTCACACCCGGCGGCAGCCTCTGTGTGACGGTCGAGACGAGGTGGAGCAAAAGCAGAGGGGAACTGTGTGCAGCTGCTGTGGACTGTCGAACTCGCGGGTGGTTCGTGGTGGCCCGGCGTGTTCTTGTTGCGGTGGGAACGTACGGGCATCGAGGGGATCGCGATGAGTGTCCACCGGGCGAAGCGGCAGAAACCGCGTACGAGGCCGCTCATCCGAATGCTCCGGCCGAGAGCGTGGGTCCGTCGTCGTCTCCACCGTGGTCCAGGGCGAAGTCGGTGTCGGCTGGGTTGGGCAGGCGTTGCCCGCGGCTCTCTGCGACCCGCAGGGCATCACCCAGCGCCTCACTCAACCGTCCTGTCACAAACCGAAGTTGCTCGATGGTGGCTTGGTCATCGTCGAGAAGATCGCGCACATGACCAAGAAGCTCCGTGCCCATACCGAGCTGAATGGCTTCGATGTTGTCAGCGATCCGGGCGAGGTAGCCGGCGCCATCGGTGAGGAGGTAGCACGGCTTTCCGCCGGAAGCTGTCCAGGGGAGCAGCCGTGGTGCGGCGGGGTGGTCCATCATGTGGTCACCTCCACGCCGTGGATGTGGCGGGGTCCGGCATCGATGCCGTGGACGGCCAGCCACAACGCCCGTCGCTGCTGCCGCCGCAGGCGTGCTTCTTCCTGCTGTTCATACGCGGTGAGGTAGGGGCGTACGAGGGGGCTGTCCTCATCGCGCAGAGGTGCTTCGTCTCGTACGTGGACGAGGCGCCCGCAAGTCATGGTCGGGGCAGCGGCGGCGCGGGGCTCTTCGGGGGTGCGATGTCGCCCCGCTGCAGGTAGGAGAAGCTGCAATAGGACCCTGAGAATTCGGGAGATACAGTGCGGCATGTCGACGCTCCTTCGAAGCGTTGGCCACGCCCCGGGGCCGGTCACACGGCCGCCGGGGCCCTTGCCGCCATCTTTGCCCCAGGCTGTGCTCTCTTGGGAGTTGACAGCCGTTGACGGCTACTCTGGAGATCACGGTCAACACCAGGGGGCGTGCATGAACGCCGACTTCGGAGCACGGCTCCGCGAGCTTCTCAAAGAACGCGGAGTAAGCCTGAGAGGCGCCGCCCGCGCTCTCAACTATGACGTGGCTTACCTGTCCCGTGTTGTCAACGGACGACAGCGTTCTTCCCCACAGTTGGCCGCAGCGCTGGATGAACTCCTCAATACTGGCGGGGAGTTGACTGATATCATTCAGCGCCCTGTGCACCCTCGTTCCGACGAACCGTCTGGACCGGCATCGGACATCGCCCATATGAAGGCGAGCGCTGCGTACGTTCTCCAGCATGCCGACCGCCATGGGGGAGACACGGTGGCAATGGCAGCAGTTCAGGTCTGGCGGTGCGCACAGCAGAAACTCGATAATGGAGAAATCCCAGACCAGGAGCAACGCCCTTACCTAGCAGCTGTATCCGAAGCTGCCGAAGTTGCTGGATGGCTCCTCTTCGACTCCGGCCAGCGTGAAACCGCTCGCAGAGCCTTCCTTGAGTCCCACATGCTGGCCCGTCATGCAGGGGATGCTGCGATGCAATGGTTTGCTCTCGACATGCTAGCCATGCTCGACACTGAATGCGGCCGCCCTGGAGAAACTCGCCGCATCGCCGACGAGCTCTTGGCTGAACGTCGGCTTCCCCCACGCGTGGCCCTTATGGCAAGGGTGAGGAGGGGCAGGGCGCTCGCGCAGGTGGGGGATCGCCATCGTGCGATGGCTGATCTGTCTGCGGCCCGTGCGGGCCTAGAGGATTCCCTCAGCCCGCGCGATCCTGCGTGGGCTTGGTGGGTCAACCACTATGAGGTCACTGGTCATGCAGGGCATGTCCTCTTGAGTCTTGAAGACACCAGCGCGGCGATCAATGAATTCCACACTGTACTTGAGCATGCAACACCCCGTGGCGCCATGTTGTACCGAATTGCACTGTTGAGAGGATATGTCAGATCCAAAGCTTGGCGCGAAGCGGAGGAAGAGTTGCACCATATTTCGCCGCTCCTCAAGTCGATCAGCTCGGGAAGAAATCGCCTTCTATTGAGTGAAGCTCTACGAGGTGTTCTCTGTAGTGAAGGTACCCCTAGAGGACTGGGGTTTCTCGCCAAAGAAATTACTGCCGAGATTAGTCAGTCTACGTTTTGACCCGGTCGATTCAACCTCAACTAGTGTGTTGGACAGGGCAGTTGAGGGGCACCATCATTTATCCGGGCAATGCTATACGGGGCATATTTCGTTCTATCTGGATGCGGGAGAGACACTTCTTGTCTCGCAGGCATATCTTTTCTGATATGGTGTCGGTATGAGTCTGGATTATGCGCGGTTGCGGAAGATCGCTGATGATCTCTCGGAGTTCGCTCAGCATCTCGAAGGTTCATGGACGGTGGAGATCGGCGCTGGTGGCCCGGTCATGATGATGATGAGTCCGGTCAATCGGCATGAGAGGATTGCTGGTCGGGTTCGTGACCAGATCAACCAGCAGGTCGGCGTGACGCATCCGGGGTGGATTGCGGAGACCGGACCCGAAGTAGAGGATCCGAGGATTGGCCGTCTGCGCCGGCCTGATGTTTTGGTGTGTGACGAGAGCGCACTCGATTCTGATCGGGATTCCCTTGCTCCGCATGAGGTGCTGGCATGCGTTGAGGTGGTGTCGAAGTCCAACCCGAGCAATGATTACGTCGACAAGATGGCTGACTATCCTGCCATGGGTATCGATCTGTACATGATTGTTGATCCGCGGGATGGCACGATCGCTGTTCACGACGAGCCGTACCACGGTAGGTACCAAAACAGCGAGCCCTACATTTTTGGCGACATTGTTCCTTTCGGTCAGTGGCGGATTGATACTGGAGCATTTCGCAGGTATGGCAAGGATGACGAATGAGGCTTGCCCAGCTGAGGGAGCGAGCTGGCCTAACTCAGGCAGAGGTCGCTATCCGCATGGGCACGGCTCAGCCTAATATCTCGCGTCTAGAGCGCCTTCCAGTTGAAGAAATAAGCCAACGTCAACTCCGCCGTTACCTTGAAGTACTAGGCTCCCAACTGATCCTTGTGGCGCTCGACTCTGCAGGGGAAGAGATCCCTCTCACCACGTAATACGAGGGGCGCTCTTAGGGGCCTTGGTTTCCCGGGGACTCTCGGAGTGCGAGTCCTGCGTCACAGAGTGACGTAGCATCAATTCTGTTGTGTAGTAACGGAATTGATCTGACGGCAGGGCTCTTACGGCATTGCGATGACAGTAACAAAACGCATCTGCTGGCGGAGCCAGGGAAGGGATTGAGTTTTGAGCCTGATTACTGACCTGATGTCATGTCAGTAATCAGTGACGGATCGTCAACGTCCCTATTCCTCCTGCCAGTTGGTGCCGTTCTTGGAGTCCGCGGAGCGGACTCTGGTGCTGGATCGCGGAGCGATTCGGCTTCCGGGCCACGGAGTGGTCCGGTCCGGCGGCGGAGCCGCCGGTGGGG
>NZ_JBNJLS010000015.1:0-207631 GCF_050510915.1 Streptomyces odontotermitis
TGCCGTGCTGAGCTCCGCAATCGGAATCTCCGCATCGGCACGGATCCGAGCTTGCGGGGTGAGGGGTTCCGATTGCCAGGAAAGTCCGGCAGTTGGGGACGCTGGAACGCAAAAATGGCCTTTGACCAGGGGAAACGTAGGTTGCCTGGAACGCGAGGGTGGGACGCTCCGGGCAACTCAGGCAAGCGCCGGGACGGTGTCAAGGGCCGCGGAGGGCACAGTTCGACGGCCCGGACGATCACCAAAGGGCAGTCGGTGTGCCATGGACGTGGCGTGATCGATCCGTCCCGTATCGGGAAGTGAACGTCGCCGAGCCGGGGCTACGGGTGACGAGTTCCGGGCTCCACGAAGGGGCGGAGGAGAAGGCGCATCGGCCGGCTCGACAGCAGCAGCGCCAGGCCGAGCGCGAAGAGTGCGAGGACGGGGGCGGCCGAGGCGCCCAGATGGCCCGCCAGGCCGTCGAGGTCGAGGCGTTCGGCGGTCTGGATCACGAGCCCGTGGGCGAGGAACGGGAACATGGTGACCGCTCCGAGCGCCGTGTACCGCGTGCGACGGTCGGGCACGAGCGCGAAGAACGCCGCGACGAGCAGGCCGGACAGCGCGAAGAGGAGGACCCGCAGCCCGAGATAGGCGGGCATGCTGCTACCGAGCTCCTCGTAGTTGTACTGCATGTTGAACCAGTCCGGGTTGACCCCGGGGGCCAGCCAGTACGCGCCCGCGAGCGCGGCGAGCAGCACCCCGCCCGCGACGCCGCGCAGAGCCGGGGTGCGCAGCCGGGCGAGGTGCTCCGGGCGCAGCCGCAGGCCGAGCACGAACCACGGCAGGAACATCAGGACGCGGGGTAGCGCCAGGTCGTACGACATCTGGGTGGTGCCCGCCGCGAGGGACACGGCGACGGCGAGGAGGAGGGGACGGCGCACCGCCGTCCACAGCGGCACGCTGACCCGCCACAGGCACAGGGCGGGCAGGAACCACAGGACGTACGTCGGCTGGATGGGGTGGATCTGGAAGGGGCCGCCCGAGATCCACAGGTCGAGCGCCTGGTAGGCGGTCTGGAACAGCAGGTAGGGCAGGAGGACCTTCGTCAGCAGCGCGCGCATCTGCGGGCCCGTGCCGCGGAAGTGCCGTGCGAAATAGCCGCAGATGACGATGAACGCCGGCATGTGGAAGAGATACACGACCGTGTAGGCGGCCTTCACGGCAGGGATCTGCGCCTGCAGCGGAGACCAGCTGTGCCCCGCCACCACGAGGACGATGAGCAGGAACTTGGCGTTGTCGAAGAAGGGGTCGCGGGCCTCGGACCGCTCGGCGGGAGCACCGGTCGTCGTGGGGGTCGGCCGGGAGCGGGTGGCGGGCGCGGTCGAGGTCATCCGGGCACCCTACGCAGTACCCCCGCCGTGACCTGCCGGGCGAAAGTCCCGCACGCCCCGGGCCTTTCGTCCCTCGTGCCGAGAGCGGCGAACAGTTGAGCACTCGGCATGGTGATTGAGCCAACCCGGATGCGGTGCGGGACACCTGGCGCGAGCCCGGAATCGCCGGGTCCAGGTAGTGATCTTCGCTGGCAGTGCGTGTCCGGCCCATCTAAAGCGCAGTGAAATCCGTCGCGCGCCCGGGGGTGGCGGAAAGTGCGGCCTGGAGAGGGCGGTCATGTGTCGCTGCGGTTAAAACCGACCTTGCGGTTTGTTACGGTCGCCTGAGGTGATCCGTAGATGACCGGAATCAACCCCTCCGGGCCGACGGTCAGTTCAGCGACAAGGGAGCCACGGCATGACTACTCAGTCCAGCATCACCATTTGGGCGGACCCCGAACCGGCGGACACCTCACGCAGAGAGTCCGACGCGTACGACGTGCCTGCACGGGGCGGGCACTCCGACTCCGCACTCGCCGAGCTGCTGGACGCGGAGGCGAGCCACCCGACGCCCGCGCCGGTCGCTGCCGCGCCGTCCCGGCACGCGGACTCCGCCCGGGTCGAGCAGGTGGAACGCCTCGCCGTGGCCCGCGCCACCAAGCTGTTCGCCGCGCGCTACGCGAATGTGCGGCCCCATTCCTGTGCGGCGGCCAACCGCGCGGTCCTGGCCGCGCTGCTGTCGGAGGGGGAGACGGTCCTCGGACCACACCCGGAGGTGGGCGGCCGACCGGTGCACGGGACGTCGGCGCATGCGGCGCCGTCGGCGCAGAGCGGGCGCGAGCGCCGCACCCTGTACTACGGCCTCGACCGGACCGGACGCGTCGACTACGCGCAGGTCGAGGAGGTGGCGCAGCGCCACCGTCCCCGGGTGATCGTCGCCGAGGCGGGCGTCTATCCGCGGCGTCTCGACTTCGCGCGGCTGCGCGCGATCGCGGACGCCGCAGGCGCGTATCTGCTCGCCGACATCTCCCACGTCGCCGGTCTCGTGGCGGCGGGGGAGCACCCGAGTCCGGTCGACACCGCCCACATCACGACCACGAACACGCACCAGCAACTGGGCGGTCCCCGCGGCGGCCTGATCCTCAGCGGCCGCGACCACCGCGCCGCCGGTCCCGACGGGCACACCCCGCTGGAGCGGCTGCTGCACCGCGCGGTGCGCGCGCAGGCGCCCGGAGCGCCGAACCTCGCGGCGATCACCGCCAAGGAGCGGGCGTTCGCCCTGGCCGCGCGGCCGGAATTCCGGCGCACCGCGCGTCTGATCGTCGAGAACGCCCGGGCGCTCGCCTGGGAACTGGCCGGACTCGGCTACCGCGTAGTGGCCGGCGGCACCGACGACCACATGGTGCTGGTCGACATCGTGGGCTCCGGACTGACGGGTGCCGTGGCCGAACGGGCCCTTTCGGAATGCGGGATTCTGGCGCACCGCCACCGTCTTCCTGGTGACCTTCCCGGCGACGTTCCGGGCGGAGTTCCGGGCGGAATCCCGGGCGACGCCATGGCCCCGCCGGTGGCCCACGGACTGCGGCTCGGCACCAACGTGCTCGCGCAACGCGGCATGGGGCCCGACGAGATGGCGGAATGCGCCCGCCTCCTGCACACCGTGCTGCAGGCCACCAAGGGCGTCCGTACCGCGGAACACCGCGTTCCGCCTGCGCTCGTGACCAGGGTCCGCGAGGACGTCGCCCGTCTCTGCGCCCGCCACCCGCTGCCCCACCAGCGCACCATCCGCACACCCGCCTTACCGAACGGAGCCATACGGTGACCCCCACGACCACCTGGCCACACGTACTGCTGCCCACGGACCGCCCCCGCCGCCCCGACGTCGCCTACGCGCGCACGGCCGTGGTGCGCGCCGCCCTCGACGTGCCGTCCCCCGCGACGGCCGCCGAGCGCGAGCGGCTGCTGCTCGCGGGATTCGCGGCCCTGCTGTTCCGCTGCACCGGGCAGGAACGGATCTCCTTCGCCCACAAGGCGTCCCGGCCGAGTGACGGCCTGCACCCCCTGGGGGCTTCCAACCCGCCCCTGGCGCACGCCCGTTACCTCGTACGCGGCGAGACGACGCTCACCGACCTGGAACCGGCCGACGAGCCCACCGCAAGCGACGAGACGACCGGCCGCTGCGAGCTGCACCTCGTCCTCGCCGACCTCGACACCCCCACCCCGGCCGTCGAACTGCACTACACACCCGAGCTGTACGACCGCGCCACGCTGCTCCGGCTCCTCGGCCACCACCGCACCCTCATCGCCGACGCCCTGAGCACGCCCCGCCGGACCGTCGCACACCTGCGCCTCCTCGACGACGACGAGCTGCGCCGACAGCTGATCGACTGGAACGACACCGCCACCGAACTGCCCCACGACGTGTGCCTGCACGCGGCGTTCGAGGCCCGCGTGCGCGAGACACCCGACGCCGTGGCCGTGGTGCGCGGCACCCGTCGCTGGACGTACGCGGACATCAACACCCGCGCCAACCGGCTCGCCCACCGGCTGCGTTCCCTCGGAGTCGGCCCGGACACGCGCGTGGGCCTGTGTCTGGACCGCTCCGCCGATCTGCTCGTCGCGGTCCTCGGCATCCTCAAGGCGGGCGGCGCCTATGTGCCGCTGGACCCGGCCTACCCTGCCCGGCGCATCGCCACCATGGTCGAGGGCACCTCCTGCGCGGTCATGGTGAGCCGCACGGACCTGCTCGATCACCTGCCCCATGCCGGAGCCGACGGCGACCGGCCCCTCGTCCTGCTCGACGGCGACGCCGACGCCCTGGCCGCACAGCCCGCCCACGACCCGACGCCCACCGCCGGTCCCGAGAACCTCTGCTACATCATCCACACCTCGGGCTCCACCGGCGCCCCCAAGCCGATCGCGCTGCGCCACCGCGGCGTGATGAACAACATCGCCGACCTCAACTCCCGCTTCGGCGTGGGGCTGTGCGATGCCGCGCTCGCCCTGTCCTCACCCAGCTTCGACATGTCGGTGTACGAGTTCCTGGGGATGACCACGGCCGGCGGCACCGTCGTCCTGCCCGACCCCGAGCGCGCCAAGGACCCGGCGCACTGGGCCGAGCTGCTCGCCGACCACGCCGTCACCGTGTGGAACTCCGCGCCCGCGCTGCTCGGACTGCTCGTCGACCAGCTGGAGCAGAGCGGCGCCGAGCCCCTGGCGTGCCTGCGGCTCGCGCTGCTCGGCGGCGACTGGGTGCCCGTCACACTGCCGGACCGGCTGCGCGCCTTCGCGCCCGACCTGCGCTGCATCGTCATGGGCGGCGCCACCGAGGCGTCCATCCACTCCACGCTGTACGAGGTGCGCGACACGGACCCGGACGCGCCGAGCATCCCGTACGGCAGGCCCATGGCCAACCAGCGCACCTACATCCTGGACGCGGCGCTGCAGCCCGTACCGCCCGGTGTGGCGGGGGAGCTGTACCTCGCGGGCACCGGTCTCGCCCGCGGCTACCTGGACCAGCCCGAGCGGACCGACGAGCGCTTTCGCACCTGGTCGCACGGCGGCCTCGTCAGCGGCGAGCGCGTGTACCGCACCGGAGACCTGGCCCGGTACGGCCCGGACGGGCTGATCGAGCTCCTGGGCCGCGCCGACTTCCAGGTGAAGATCAACGGCCTGCGGGTCGAACTGGGCGAGATCGAGGCCGTGTTGCGCTCCCGGCCCGACGTCCGGCAGGTGGCCGTCGCCGCCCACGAGGCCCGCGCCCTGGTCGCCTACCTCGTGCCGAGCGACCCCGACGCGGGCCTCGACCTCGACGCCGCCCGCGCCCTGGCCGCCGAGCGCCTGCCCGACTTCATGGTCCCGGCCGCCCTGGTACCGCTGCCGGAACTGCCGTTGACCCCCAACGGCAAGCTGGACCGCAAGAACCTGCCCGCCCCCGTCTTCACCGCCGCCACGGCCCACCGCGCGCCGGCCACCGCCGTCGAGCGCGTCCTCGCCGACGTCTGGGCGGACGTGCTCGGCCTCCAACGGGTCGGCGTGGACGACGACTTCCTGGCCGTCGGCGGTGACAGCATCCGCGCCATCCAGGTCGTCACGCGCGCCCGCACCCACGGCCTGCGCGTCACCCCCGGGCAGCTGCTGCACAGCCGCACCATCGCTGCCCTCGCCCCGCTCGCCGCCGAGGCCGACGCGACGGCGCCCCTGACGCTGCCCGAGCCGGCCGAGCAGGAGCTCGCCGCCTTCCGCCGCCAGTACCCGAACCTCCAAGAGGTCTGGCCGCTGACACCGCTGCAGTCCGGGATGCTCTTCGAGTCGATGCTCCAGGACACCGGCCACGACGCCTACCAGATGCAGACCGTGTTCCACCTGGCAGGCCCGGTGGATCCGGCACGGATGCGTGCCGCCGCACAGGCACTGCTCGAACGGCACGCCAACCTGCGGGCCGCCTTCGTCCCCGACACGGCGGGCAACCTCGCCCAGCTGATCCTCGCCGACGTCGAACTCCCCTGGCAGGAAAGGGACCTGAGCCACCTCGACGAAGCCGCGCGCACGGCGGCGTACGCACGCTTCCTCGCCGAGGACCAGGCGGACCGCCTCGACCCGGGCCGGGCGCCGCTGCTGCGCATGATCCTCGTCAGGACCGGGCCCGAGCGCGCCGAACTCGTCCTGACCATCCACCACGTCCTCATCGACGGCTGGTCCGAGCAGATCCTCGCGCGCGACCTGGCACGGCTGTACGAGGCGGCGGGCGGCAGCGACTCCGTACCCGCCCCGCCCGCACACGGCTACCGGGACTTCCTCGCCTGGCTGCACCACCAGGACCACGACGCGACGCTGCGCGTCTGGGCCGGGGAACTCGACGGCGTGAGCGAGCCCACCACCCTCGCCCCCGCCGCCCCGGCCCGCGGGGACCGCGCCGCCGCCCGATCGATCGAGATCGAGCTGACCGCCGACGAGACCCGACGCCTCGCCGAGCGCGCGGCCGACCTCGGCGTCACGCAGAACACCCTGGTCCAGGGCGCCTGGGCGGTCCTGCTCGGCGGGCTGACCGGCCGGCACGACGTCGTGTTCGGGACCACCGTCTCCGGGCGTCCGGCCGGACTTCCCGGCGTCGAGTCGATGGTCGGCCTCTTCATCAACACCCTTCCGGTACGGGTCCGTTCGGCGCCCGGCGACACCCTCGCCGACGTCCTGAAGGACCTGCAGCGCCGACAGGCCGCCCTGCTCGACCACCACCACGCGGGCCTGGGCGCCATCCACCAAGCCGTCGGGGTGGACGCCCTGTTCGACACGCTGGTCGCCTTCCAGTCCTACCCCTCCGGAGCCGAGGACCGGCCCGCGGCAGCGGCCGGGTGCGCGATCACCGGAGTCGACTCGCCGAACGTCACCCACTACCCGGTGACCCTCGTGGCCACGCCCGCCCCCGACACCCTGCACCTGCGCTTCGACCACGCCCCGGACCTGATCGACCGCGCCGCCATCGACGCCGTCGCCCGGCGCTACCTGCGCGTCCTGAACGCCATCGCGGACCATCCCGAACTGCCCCTGGCCGCGCTCGACCTGCTCGACGCCGAGGAACGCCGACGCATCCTCGTCGACTGGAACGCCCAGGGCGACCCCGTGCCCCCGGCCACCCTGCCCGCCCTGTTCACCGCCCAGGCGGCACGCACGCCCGACGCCGTGGCGGTGGAGGGGCCGCAGTCCCGGCTCACCTACGCCCAACTCGATGCGGTCACCGACCGGTTGGCGGCCCGGCTCAACCGCCGTGGGATCGGCGCCGAGCAGACCGTGGCGCTCCTGCTCGGCCGGTCCGTCGAGTCGGTGATCGGCTCGCTCGCGGTCATGAAGGCGGGCGCCGCCTATCTGCCGATCGACCCCAACTACCCCGCCGAGCGCATCGCGTTCGTCCTCGCCGACGCCCGCCCCGCCGCCGTGCTCACGACGCGCCGCCACCGGGCGGACCTGCCCGACGCCGACGCCGGAGCCATGACGACACTGCTGCTCGACGAGACGCCACCGGCCGCAGAGGGCGGTGCACAGGGGACAGACGGTGCACAGGGGGCGGACGCTGCGCAGGGGGCGGACAGGGCGCAGGCGAAGGGGACCGGTCCCACATCCGTCGACGCACCCGCGTATCTCATCTACACCTCCGGATCGACCGGCAGGCCCAAGGGAGTCGTGGTCACCCACCGGGGCATCGCCGCCTTCGCGGCCGCCGAGCGCGAGCGGTTCGCGGTGACGCCACGGAGCCGCGTCCTGCAGTTCTCCTCGCCCAGCTTCGACGCATCGGTCCTGGAGCTGTGCATGGCGCTGACCTCGGGCGCGGCGCTGATCGCCCCGGACGACGGCCCGCTCGCCGACGAGGCGCTCGCAGAAGTGATCCAGGCCCGACGGGTGACCCATGCCCTGATCCCGCCGACCGTCCTCGCCGGACTCCCCGACGCCCGACTGCCGGGCCTCGCCTCCCTGATCGTGGGCGGCGACGCCACCTCGGCGGACCTGGTCGGGCGCTGGGCGGCCGGGCGTCGCATGGTCAACGCGTACGGGCCGACCGAGGCGACCGTCGCCGTCACCATGAGCGACCCCCTCGATCCGGGCGACGGCACACCCCCGATCGGCAGGCCCGTCCCGGGCACGCGCGCCTACGTCCTGGACGGCGGCCTGCGACCCGTACCGCCGGGCGTGGCGGGGGAGTTGTACGTGGCCGGGGCCCAGCTCGCCCGTGGCTACCTGCGGCGCGCGCCCCTGACCGCCGAGCGGTTCGTGCCCTGCCCGTTCGGAGCGCCGGGCGAGCGGATGTACCGGACCGGGGACGTGGTGCGCTGGACGTCCGAGGGCGCCCTGGAGTACCTGGGGCGGGCCGACGACCAGGTGAAGATCCGCGGCTTCCGCATCGAACTCGGAGAGATCGAGGCTGTGTTGGCCCGGCACCCGCAGGTCGAGCAGGCGACCGTCGTCGTCCGCGAGGACCGCCCCGGAGACAAGCGCCTCGCCGCGTACGTGGTCACCGCGCGGCCGGTCGCGGGTACGGAGCTGCGCGCCCATCTCGCGGCCGCACTGCCCGACCACATGGTCCCGGCCGCGATCGTCTCCCTGGACACCCTGCCGCTGACCCCGCACGGCAAGCTGGACCGGCGCGCCCTGCCGGCGCCCGACTTCAGCGCGGCGGCGGGCGGCCGCAAGCCCACCACGGAGCAGGAGAGGGAGCTGTGCGCCCTGTTCGCCGAGGTCCTCGGCGTCGATGAAGTGGGCCTGGACGACAGCTTCTTCGAACTCGGCGGCCACTCGCTCCTCGCCACCCGGCTGATCGCACGCGTGCGGGCCCGCCTCGACGCGGAGCTGAACGTGCGAGCCGTCTTCAAGCACCCCACGGTGGCGGGGCTCACCGGCCAACTCGCCCACGCGCGCAGGCCCAGGCGGCCGTCCCTACGGGCCCGGCGGGCCGGCTAGAAGGGCAGCCGGCAGAGCACCCCGCCGAGCAACCCGCAGAGCAGGGCGGCCGCTGTACGAGGAGCGGCCACCCTGCAACACGCCCCCAATACATGACCTCGCGCAATTTGGCGTGCCGTTTTGCCAAAACAAATGTACTTCTTTGTTGTTTCATTGTCTGACTTTGAACGATCTGCGGAACCTAGCGTCGACGCACGTGAACATCCCGTCGTAGAGAGGCAGTTGTGATGTCAGTCCAACCAGTGAAGTCGAGACCCGGCATGCTTCCCTCGTTGACCGGAATGCGGTTCATCGGGGCGTTCCTCGTCTTCGCCCTCCACGCCACCCAGTTCCCCTACATCAGGGGACAGACCGGCGATTTCCTGGGCGACGTGTTCGCCAACTCCGGCTACTACGGCGTGACGTTCTTCTTCCTGCTGAGCGGCTTCGTGCTGACCTGGGTGGCCAGGCCCGGCGACCGGGCCACGAGCATCTGGCGCCGCAGGGTGGTGAAGGTCTTCCCCAACCACCTGGTCACCCTCGGGCTCACCGCGGTACTGATGCTGATCGCCTCGGACGTCTTCACCCTCAAGGCGACGCTGGCCAACGTGTTCCTCGTCCAGTCGTGGTTCAGCGACATGGAGACGTCGAGGACGATGAACACGGTCAGCTGGTCGCTCTCGTGCGAGCTCTTCTTCTACCTGAGCTTCCCGGCGCTGCTCCGGCTCGTGAACCGGGTGCCGTTCCGCCGCCTGTGGGCCCTCGCCGCCGGCATCGTCGCCCTGACGTGGGCAGCGCCCCTCGTGGGCCACTTCATGATCAACGGCCCGGCGCTCGGCGTCCCGCCCTACGGCTCGCTCTCCTACGAGCAGATCTGGTTCGTCTACCTCTTCCCGCCGGTGCGGGCCCTGGAGTTCGTCCTCGGCATGGTGATCGCCCGGCTCGTGATGGCCGGAGCGTGGCCCCGGCTCGGACTGGTGCCCGCCGGTCTGATCGCCGTCGGCGGCTACGTCGTCTCGCTGCAGCTGCCGTACCTGTTCGGCCTGGGCGGCGGGTCCGTCGTCTGGCTCGTCCCGCTGGTGGCCGCCGGGGCGCTCGCCGATACGCGGGGCGACGCCTCACCGTTCCGCCATCGGGCCCTGGTCTGGCTCGGTGAACGCTCCTTCGCGTTCTACATGGTGCACTCCGTCGTCCTCCTGTACTGCTACCGCTGGATCGCGGTGCACTACGAGATGGCGCCGGTCGTCGGGGCCGGGATGGTCCTCGCCCTCTTCGTCTTCTGCCTCGCGCTCTCCCACGCGCTGTACGCCTGGGTGGAGATGCCCATGGTCCGCCGGTTCAGCCGCCCCCGGAAGAAGAACACCGTGCGGGCTGCCCCGGAGCGCGTGCTCGCCTCGGTGAAGGGGGACGACTGAACCCTGTTGAGCACGACCACTAAAGGCAGTTGAGCGACAACGCATGAGTGCATGAGTCCATGAGTCCATGTGTGGCTGTGAGCAGGGCCCCCACGTCGATACCGGGTGTGGGGGCCCTCGCCGGGTCAGCGGCCGGTCGCGCCGTCGATCAGTTCGCGCAGGATGTCGGCGTGGCCCGCGTGCCGCCCGGTCTCCTCGATCATGTGGGTGAGAGCCCACCGGACGCTGGGGGCGGGGCGGTCCGACTCCGGCCGGGGGACGGGGGCACCGGGATCACCGCACGTGTCGAGCACGTCGTTCGCGCGCTCGACCGCTTCCCGGTAGCGGGCCACGACCTCGGCCACGCCGTCCGTCGCGGCGGCCTCGAACGTCGCCTGCCAGTCGGCGACGTCGTCCCCGAGGAACAGCGAACGCTCCACGCACGTCAGGTGGTTGAGCAGGCCGAGCAGGTTCGTGCCCGACGGCACGGCGGCTGTGCGCACCTGCGGTTCGGGGGCGCCGTCGACCTTCGCGGCCATCGAGGTCCGGAGGTAGTCGAGGAATCCGCGCAGGACGTCGAGCTCGCTGTTCGCGGTCCGGGGCGGAGGGGTGTCGCGGCGGCGGTTGCGGCGGGGGCGGGTGGCGCTGGGCACGGTGAGCTCCTTCGTTGCCGGCGGCGGGGCGGGCCGCGGTGTCATCCGGTGCGGCGGACGAGCAGGACGTGATCGGTGACCTCGGCGGTGCGCCCGTCCGGCCCGGTCGCGATCCGGCGGGGCGCGTCGGCCCGCTCGACCGTCCAGGTCCGCCGGTCCAGGTCCATGCCGGCGGCGACTTCCTGAGGGCTCGGGTACCGGGCCTCGGGGTCCTGGTTCCACGACCACGGCGCGGTCGAGCCATGGTCGACGACCAGCAGCCGCCCGCCCGGACGCAGCGCGGCCGCGGCCGAGCGCAGGACGGACACCCGGTCCAGGTCGCAGGGGGTGTGCAGGTAGTGGGCGCAGACCAAGTCGAAGCTGCCAGGGGGAAAGGACTGGTGCACGTCGTGCCGCAGGCCGACCACGCGGTCGCCGAGGCCCCGTGCACGGGCGCGCTCGGCGACCCGCCCGACCGCCACGGCCGAGATGTCGACGGCGGTGACGCGCCACCCCCGACCGGCGAGCCACAGCGCGTCGCCGCCCTCACCGCAGCCGAGGTCCAAGGCGTCCCCGGGCTCCAGGCCCGTCACCGTCTCGGTGAGCCGAGCGTGGGGAGACGGCCCGTCGGGGGACGTCCCGTCGGCCTCGGGCCGGGCCGCGTAGACGCCGTCCCAGAACACGGCAGCATCAGTGGCGCTCATGAAGACTCCCTGCGTAGGAATGCACTCAGTGCCTCGGAATGCCTTCAGTCTCGGCAGAGTCGGCACGGCTTGGCACGGGAGCTTGCGGTTTCGGCAAACCGCCGCCGAGCGATCACGACCCGGCCGGGCGCCGCGGGCCGTTCGGTCACGGTCTCCACCGCTCGTCGCGTTCGGGACTTCGCCTGGGCGGCCGACCCGTTCCGTACGGCCCCGAGACCAGTCCGGACGGCGTGGCCGAGTCGCACGTCAGGCGTCGAAGCGGCGGCGCGCGTCCTCGATGTGGCCGAGGTTCTGGTGCGTCCAGCCGCACATCGCGTCGACCGTGGCGAGGAGACCGCGGCCCGGCTCGGTGAGGGTGTACTCGACCCGCGGCGGCACGGTGGGGTGCACCTTCCGGTCGACCAGGCCGTTGCGCTCCAGCATGCGCAGATTCTGGGTGAGCATCTTGTGGCTGACGCCCTCGACCTGGTCGCGCAACTCGCTGAAGCGCAGCGTGCGTTCGCCGAGCGCCTCGATGATCAGCAGCGCCCACTTGTTGGCGACGTCCGAGAAGATCTCCCGCGCCAGGCTGTCCGCGCGCCGCAGATCCGCGTCCTCGGGCAGGCCCTTCAGCTGCTGCTTGGTCCCCATCTGGTTCCTCCGTCACCGATAAGTGAGTTCGCCCGCGTCGGCGCCAAGGGCGTCAACGGCGTCAATGGCGTCAACGGCGCCAACTCTCCTACGGCTCCTGAGCATCCACAAGAGACCATGATCCAGGGCCGTTGTCAGTGCCTCCCCATAGAGTGAATACATCACTCGGGGAACCTCGGAGGGGGAGCACACACGTGTCCGCAAACAGGATTCAGCACAAGGTGAACCACGTCGCTCTGGTCGTGGACAGTTCGGGTTCCATGTATCCGCACCAGAGCCAACTCATCCGCGTCGTCGATGAGTTCGTGGCGGGTCTGAAGGCCGAATCGGACAGCCTCGGTCACGAGACCCGGATCAGCCTCTATTCCTTCGACCACAGGGTGGAGAACCTGGTGTGGGACATGGACGTGAAGCACCTTCCGTCCATGCGCGGCCTGTACAAGGTGAACAATGGGGCGACGGCACTCATTGAGGCTTCTCTCAAGTCCCTGGACGACCTGGGCCATATCTGGGAGGAGTACGGCGAGCACAGCTTCCTCCAGATCGTCGTGACGGACGGTGAGGAGAACGCGTCCGGGGGCGACATGCGCCACGACGGCGACATGACGATCCTCGGCCCCTGGCTCGACAAGATCACGGCGAAGATGGGTGGGCTCCCGGGCCACTGGACGTCCGCGATCCTGGTGCCCAACTCCCTGGCCAAGCGCACCGCGCAGAACTACGGCTTCCCGGCCGGCAACATCGCCATCTGGGACGCGGACTCCCAGAAGGGCGTCGAGGAGGCCATCGGCACCGTGCGCGCCGCCGCCACCAGCTTCCTGCGCGGTCGGGAACAGGGCGTGCGCGGCACGAAGAACCTCTTCGCCGTCGGCCAGGACATATCGCTCGACGAGGTGCGGGCGAACCTCGAACCGATTCCGGCGGACAAATACCGGCTCCTGAAGGTCGACAAGGAAGTCGAGATCCGCCCCTTCGTGAACTCGCATCCGGGGGTCACGTATGAACGCGGCGCCTGCTATTACCAGTTGGGCGCCCGCGCCCAGGTCCAGCAGAACAAAGAAGTCATCGTGGTCGACAAGGACACCGACCGCGCCTATACGGGCGACGCGGCGCGCAGCCTTCTCTTCGGTACGGGAATCCAGGGAACCGTTTCCGTGAAGGCGGGAAACAACCCCAAGCTGGAGGTGTATGTGCAGAGCCGTTCGGTGAACAGGAAGCTCAAGCCGAAGACGCGTCTGCTCATCATGCTCTGACATTGCAGAGGTAAGGGGAGGCGAAAGAGACAAGAAAATGGGGTCCGAAGGCGAACTCGCCCTCGGACCCCATTCTTTACGGCGTCACCGACTTCACGACTTCACGACTTCATCGGCGTCACCGGCGTCGGCGTGAGGCCGTCCTCAGCGAAGCGCGGAACCTCGCTGTTCTCCTCCCGCATGCCGTTCTTCTGGCGGATCCACTTGCCGGCCAGCGCCGGGATCCACGCCGAGAACTCGCTCTGGGTGAGGTCCTGCGGGACCTTGGCGCCGCGCTGGTTGAGGTCCGCGGCGGGCAGCCGCAGGCTCGGGTCGATGCGCTCGGCGGGGGAGTCCGCCATCGTGGTGTCCCACACCTGCAGGGCGAATGTCGTGCAGTTCCTGGCGGGGGACCCGGCCCAGCCGCCGGTCAGCAGATAGTTCCAGGTGGGCAGCAGTGTGTACTTCTCGTCGGCCTTCTTGCGCCGCTCGATCTCGCGCTCGAACGCCGATTCCTGGGTGGAGTTGAGGGTCTTGCAGCGGGCGGCACGTGGAGAGTAGGCCCCGTCGCGGTCCTGCTTGCGGCTCGGCCGGTCCCACTCCACCAGGGGCTTGCCGGGCGCGTTGATGTCGTAGCCGGTGTAGTTGACGGACATGCCGTCCACCGGGCTGCCGTCGCCGTTGCGGCCGTCGGGGTCCTGCGGCTGGAAGGAGTACGTGTCGTAGCGCGCGGCCTCGCCCCCGGCCAGCTTGCGCTGGAACGCGCCGTCGGAGTTGAAGTGCACCAGCCAGCTGTGGCCGAAGACGTGCTGGCTCACGTTCAGTTCGTACAGGAGCTTGTTCATCTGCTCCTTGTAGGAGAGCTGCCCGTACTTGTCCTTGAAGTCCTGGGAGTTCCACACGCCGTAGGCGCGGCTGCCCACGTCCCAGACGTAGCCGCCGGTGGTCTTCTCCGTGGTCTCGGTGCTGTAGATGCACAGGGTGTTGTTCGGTGGTGCGCCGGTCCGGTCGGCGGCGGCCGACGGCTCCGCCGCGGCGGCGGGTCCGGTGACGAGAGCCGTGACCAAGACCGCCAGGGCGCATGCAGAAGGGAGGGAGGTGCGTAAATTCACCGCTTATGTATACATCCGATGCCGTCACTCATGATCATTTAAGGGTCGCTTTCCAGCCATGCCAGATGACGCCTCGCCCCGTCCCCTTCCGCCCCGTCTCGTCCCGCCCCGTCCCGTACCGCCCCGCTCAGCGCACCAGGCAGGGCCGCTTGGCGTCGAACTGCCAGTCGGGGACGAGGAATTGCATGGCAGCGCTGTCGTCCCGGGCGCCGAGCGCCTTCTTCAGGTAGAGCTCGTGCGCGGCGTGCAGCCGGTCCAGGTCGAGGGTGACGCCCAGGCCGGGGGCGTCGGGGACGGCGATCTCCCCGCCGACGATGCGCGGCGGGGCGGTGGTGAGCCGCTCCTGTCCTTCCTGCCAGATCCAGTGGGTGTCCAGGGCGTTGTACGCGCCGGGCGCCGCGGCGCCGCAGTGGACCACCATGGCCAGCGAGATGTCGAAGTGGTTGTTGGAGTGGCAGCCCCAGGTCAGTCCCATGGCGTGGCACAGCTGGGCCACGCGGACCGAGCCCTGCAGGGTCCAGAAGTGCGGATCGGCCAACGGGATGGAGACCGACTGCAGGGCCAGCGCGTGCGTCAACTGCCGCCAGTCGGTGGCGATCATGTTGGTCGCCGTCGGCAGCCCCGTCGCCCGGTGGAACTCGGCGAGGACCTCGCGCCCCGAGTAGCCGTCCTCGGCGCCGCAGGGGTCCTCGGCGTAGGCGAGCGTGCCGACCAGGGGCGCGCACAGCTCGACGGCCTCGCGCAGCGACCAGGCGCCGTTCGGGTCGAGGGTGACGCGGGCCTCGGGGAAGCGGTCCTTGAGGGCGCGTATCGCCCGGACCTCCTCGCTGCCCGGCAGGACCCCGCCCTTGAGCTTGAAGTCCTGGAAGCCGTAGCGGTCATGCGCGGCCTCGGCCTGGCGGACGATGGCCTCGGGGGAGAGGGCCTCCTCGTGCCGGATCCGGTGCCACGCGACCGCGGCGTCGGGTTCGCGCGCGTACTCCAGGTCGGTGCGGTCGGGGTCGCCGACATAGAAGAGATAGCCCAACATGCGTACGGAATTGCGCTGTTGGCCGTCGCCCAGGAGCGCCGCGACGGGGACGTCGAGGTGCTGTCCCAGCAGGTCGAGGAGCGCCGACTCGACGGCGGTGACGGCGTGCACCGTGGTGCGCAGGTCGAAGGTCTGCTGCCCGCGCCCGGTGGCGTCGCGGTCGCCGAAGCGGAGGCCGATCTCGCGCAGGACGCGCTTGTGATCGCCCACCGTCGCGCCGACGACCAGGGACGCGGCGTCCCGCAGGGTCGCCGTGATGGCCTCGCCGCCGGGAACCTCGCCGAGGCCGGTGCGGCCCTCGGAGTCGGTGAGGACTACGACGTTGCGGGTGAAGTAGGGGCCGTGGGCGCCCGACAGGTTGAGCTCCATGCAGTCGCGCCCGGCCACGGGATAGACGGCGAAGCCGGTCACGGTCGGCTGGGCGGCGGTGCGGGCGGGGGTGTTCATCAAGGCTCCTCGGGGGCCGGGGGATTGCGGTCGTCCGGTCATCGGGTCACAGGCTGAGTGCGTCCAGGGCCGACTCGACGGCGAGCACGCCGCCGAGACGTCTGTGGGTGGGCCCCGCCGCCCGCGAGCAGCGGCAGGGCCACCCAGGACGCGGTGACGACGGCGACGGTCGCGGTTCGGACGAAGGCGATGACGCGCAGGAGCGGCGCGTCGCCGGACACGGCCATGCCGGCCATGCCGGCCATGCCGGCCATGCCGGCCATGCCGGCCATGCCGGCCATGCCGGTCACGGCGGCCCCGGCGACGAGGGCCACGGGAATCAGCGCCACCGTCAACGTCCAGGCCGAGCGGGGCATCTCGGTGTCGCCGAACATGCGCTCGCCGACCAGGCTCCCGGGCAGGGCGGGGCGCATGCGGCGGACGAAGGGCAGGCGCGGCCGCACCAGTGTGATGAGGGCGCCGACGGGCACGGCGACGAACAGCCCGTAGAACGGCGTCAGTCCGGCGGACGCGTGCAAGGCGGCGGTCACGGTGGTGGGGCCCGGGTGCGGCGGCAGGAAGCTGTGCATGGTGGACGGCGCGATGGGCATCGGCACCCTCACGGCCATCGCCGCCTGGACCCGCCGCGGACCGAAGGCGGCGAGCGGCCGGACGGCGATGCGCTGCGACGACGAGCGGGGGCAACGTCAGTTCTCCTTCGACCGCGGCGGACAGCGCCCACGAGGCGTCCATGTATGAGAACTGAAGTTAGAATCGTGAATGGCGTGGGTCAATGGACGTGCACGGGCGGATCTTGTGGAAGGGGTGCGCGGGACGAGCCGGACGGCCCCGCTCGGCCGTCCGCGACTCGCCCCGCACACAGGGCACGTGTCCGCCGGGGAGGATCAGTCGGTGTAGACCTCGGCCCGGTCCACGCTCACGAACGAGCCGCTGGACGAGGAGTTGTGCTCACCGGTGACCCGCACGCGCAGCGTGTGGCGCCCGCTCGCGAGGCGGGGGCTGAGGTACTGGAGGGTCTCGCCGGTGCGGATCGCGCCGTGGAAGTCGACGCGCTGCTCGGGGCCGCCGTCGACGCTGATCGCGGCGATGCCGTTGCCGGTGTC
Source organism: Streptomyces odontotermitis (assembly GCF_050510915.1). Classification (NCBI taxonomy): domain Bacteria; kingdom Bacillati; phylum Actinomycetota; class Actinomycetes; order Kitasatosporales; family Streptomycetaceae; genus Streptomyces; species Streptomyces odontotermitis. The sequence goes on from NZ_JBNJLS010000015.1 coordinate 17,062, forward strand.
CTTCACGGAGAGCAGGGCGATCCGGGTGCCGGTGAAGCGATACGTGGCGGTGTTGCCCGCCTTGTCGCTCCAGTGGTCGTCGCTCCAGAAGCACTGGGTGGCACAGCCCGTGCCCGAGTTCCAGGTGCCGGTGTAGGAGACGGTGCCGTCGCCGCTGGACCGGCCGTCGTCGTTGATCCAGTGGTTGCCCGATCCGGGATCGCCGGACGGCAGGTCCTGGGTCGCCCCCAGCGCGAGCGGCCTGCCGAGGCTCGGGCTGCCGTCCGCGTTCCAACTGATCTTCTGGGCGCGGGTGGTGCGGTTCGAGTACGTGTTCACCGCCGTGGTCTTGGCGTGGTAGATCAGCCAGTCCTCCTTGCCGTCGGGGGACTTGAAGAAGGCGTGGTGGCCGGGGCCGTACACGCCGCGGTCGTCGGCGCGCGAGAAGACGGGCCCGGAGTGCTGCTTCCAGTTGCCGGGCACCAGCGGGTCGGCGCCGTCCGGCAGGGACATCATCCACAGCTGGTAGTCCGGCTTGCCGGTGTCACAGGTCGAATACGTCATCCACGTACGGCCGTTGCGGTGGAGGAACTCAGGGCCCTCGCGGACCTCGGGGCAGCCCCCGGCGCCGTCGAGCGCGACGGCGTCGCCCGAGACCGTGTACGGGTTCGACATCGGTGCGATGTTGAGCCCGTTGTGCTGGTACGGGTTGAGGCCGCTGTAGGCCAGGTAGAGACGGCCGCCCAGCTGGAAGACGCCCGGGTCGATGGCGAAGTCGTTCGCGTGGTTGGGCGGGGCGAGCTTGGCCTTGAAGTGGTACGGGCCGGCCGGGTCGTCGCCCTGTGACTCCAGGACGTACAGACGGTGGTGCTCGTCGGTGCCGTCGTCGGCCGTGTAGTAGAGGTACCAGCGGTCGCCGAAGCGGTAGAACTCCGGTGCCCAGATGTTCTTGTTGCGCGAGGCGTCGGTGTCCTTCCACACCGTGATGGGGTCGGCGTCGAGCAGCGTGGACATCGACTTCGAGCGCCACATCTTGATGCTGTCGCCCTGGGTGGTCGTCAGGTGGTAGGCCCCGTTGGCGTACGCCATGAAAGGATCGGGGCCGGTGTTGAGGGGGTTGCGGAAGGTGCCCGACGCCGCGGCGGGGGCGGGCTTGTCCGCGACGGCCTGCGGCGAGGCGACCAGGCCGACGAGCAGGGCCAGTAAGGCGGTGAGCAGGGCTGAGCGGTGCCGGGTGCGCATGGGCGGTTCCTTACATCGATGTAAATTCCATAGCCCCAGGACCGTAGGGAAGAGGCGAAGGGCATGTCAACGCGGCGCCTGCCCGCGCGCGTTGACGGTGAGCCCGCGTGGATTCGGTGGCCCGCCCGGGCTCACTGACCGCCGAGGCCGGTCGTCGCCACCGACTTGACGATGTGCCGCTGGAAGAAGACGAACACCACCACGAGCGGCAGCGCGGCGAGCACCGCCGAGGCCATCGACTGCGCGTACTGGATGCCGTAGACGTCCTTCACCGACGTGATGCCGACCGGCAGCGTCATCAGGGACGGGTCGGAGGTGGACACGAACGGCCACAGGAAGTTGTTCCACGCCCCGATGAACACGAAGATCGCCACGGCGGCGAGCATCGGACGCGACAGCGGAAGCAGCACCGACCAGAAGATCCGCCAGTGTCCGGCGCCGTCGATCCGCGCCGCCTCCTCCAACTCCCGCGGCAGCGAGTCGAAGTGCTTCTTCAGGATGAACACCATCACCGGCGCCACCGTCTGCGGCAGGATCACCGCCGCGTACGTGTCCAGCAGGTGCAGCGTCAGCATCTGCCGGAACCACGGCACGATCAGGATCTGCGGCGGGACCAGCACGGCCGCGACCGTGAGCGCGAACAGGGAGCGGCGCCCGGCGAACGCCGTACGGGAGAAGGCGTATCCGGCCATCGCGGAGACGAGCACCGTGATCACGGTCACGGCGGCCGAGATCAGCAGGCTGTTGAGCATCCACAGCGGCAGGTCGCCGCGCTCCCAGACGGTGGTGAAGCCCTTGAGGGTGAAGCCGTGCTCCGGCCACAGCCAGTGCAGCGGATCGCTGGCGTCCTGCTCGGACTTGAAGGCGGTCAGCAGCGCCCAGGACATCGGCAGCAGCCACACCAGCGCGGCGACCGTGAGCGCGGTGATCGCCAGGACGCGGGCGGTGCGGCTCTCCCCGAGGGTGAGGTTGCCGCGGGCGCGCGACGGCCGCCGTGGTGACCTCGGCGGGCGTATCGGGGTGACCTTTCGGGGCGCGGACGCGGCGCGGACGGGGGCGTCGGTGGAGGCCATGGTCACTTCTCCCGGCGGCGGAGTGCGGTGAGCTGGAGCGCGGAGGCGAGGATCACGAGGGCGAAGAAGATGTAGCTGATCGCCGAGGCGTAGCCGAGCCGGTAGCCGGTGAAGCCCATGTCGTAGACGTACTCGACGACGGGTCGCGTGGAGTTGTTCGGGCCGCCCTTGGTGAGCAGATAGACCTGGTCGAAGACCTTCAGGGACGCGAGGACCTGCAGCACGGTGATGACGACCGTGATGCGGCCGAGCTGGGGCAGCGTGATCGCCCACAGGCGCCGCCACGCCCCGGCCCCGTCGATGGCCGCCGCCTCGTAGAGGTGGTCCGGGACCGACTGCAGCGCGGCCAGGTACAGCAGGAAGTTGAAGCCGACCGTCCACCACAGCGTCGTGAGGGCGATCGCCCACATGGCCACCGACTCGTCGGTGAGCCAGCCGACCCGGCCGAGCCCGAGCACGTCGAGGAGATGGTTGTAGAGCCCGAGGTCGGGCTGGTACAGCCAGAGCCACAGCAGGCTGACCACGCCGACGGGCAGCAGATACGGCGCGAAGAACGCGAGCCGCCACACCCACTGGCCGGGCAGACCCGTGTGCACGAGCAGCGCCATGCCCAGCGCCACGGCGACGAGCGGGACCGTGGAGATGGCGGTGAAGAAGACGGTGTGCCCCAGAGCCCGCCACATCTCGGCGTCCTGGAACGCCTCGGTGAAGTTGTCGACGCCGATGAACGAGGGCGTGTGCGCCGACAGGGACGCGTCCGTCAGGCTCATCCACAGCCCCTGGCCCAGCGGCCAGACCATGAACACCGCGAACAGGGTGAGGAAGGGCAGCGCGAAGAGCAGGCCCGGTGACAGCAGCCGTCGCACCGGCCGGCCCCCGACCGGGGGCGAGGCGTGCGGAGAGGGCATCGTGGTGCCTCCTGCGAGAGGGGTGGCGGCCGGTCAGGCCGGGCTGGGCTTGGCGAGGAAGGTGTTGAGGCGCCGCACCATCGCACGCGCCGCACGGCCTGGGGACAGGCCGTCCAGCAGGGCCTGCTGGAGGACCTGCGACATCGCGTTCTGGAAGTCGGAGCCCGCGCCCGCGAACCAGACCGAGGGGTCGAGGACGACATGCTCCTGGGCCGCCTTGTAGTGCGCCTGCGGCAGCAGCTCCGCGTACTCCTCGGTCCGGGTGACCGGCCCGTACGCGGGGATGTGACCGGCACCCGCCCAGATCTGACCGGCCTTCAGGAGGGCGGCCACCGCACGGTGCGTGCGGCGCCGGTGCCGCTCGTCGGGGCGGTCGCGGCGGGGGAGCACGAAGGAGTGCGAGTCGGCGTAGACGGCAGGCGTGCCGAAGACGGTGGGGAACGGGGCCGCGCCCACCTTCTTGTCCGCGGCGCGGAAGGTGCCGAGCTCCCACTCGCCCGAGAGGATCATCGCGGTCTGCCGGTTGGAGAACGCGGCGATGCCCGACGCGTAGTCCAGGCGCCGGGGGTTGACCCGCCCGTCCACCAACTTCGCCATGAAGGCGATCACTTCGGCCATGCGGTCGACGTCCACCGCGGCCGGGCCGCCCTCGGGCAGCTGGAACGCGCCGCCCGTCTGCCGGTACAGCCCGTAGAACAGCCGCCAGCCCTGCGCGGGGTCGTTGGCGTACCCGAACGCGATGCCCTGCTTGCCGGACGCCTTCGCCAACTCTTTGCCTGCCGCGAGGAAACGGTCGGGCGAGGAGAACGCGTCCAGGTCGAGTGCGTCCTCCTTGGTGAGCAGACCGGCCTTCTTCGCGTGCTCCGGGTGGAAGAACACGATGAACGGGTGGGTGTCCAGCGGGATCGCGTACGTCTGTCCCCCGTACCGCGTCCGGGACCACACGACCTCGCTGAAGTCGCCTCGGCGGACGCCGTACCGGGCCAGCAGGTCGAGGTCCCAGGGATCCACGAGGCCGGTGGGCGCGTACCCCGCGAGCCGCGACATGTGCGCGATCGCCACGTCCGGGCCGCGCCCGCCGGCCGAGGCCATCGCGAGCTTCGTGTAGTACGGGGTGCCCCACTCCAGGACCGTGCGGTCGATGTGGGCGCCCGCCATGCCGGGCCGCGCGGCCCGGGCCATGTCGTCGAACAGGGCGCCGTCGGCCCCGCTGAACGGGTCCCACAGCCGGACGGCGGACTCGTCGGCCGCCAGTGCACTGCCGCAGCCGCTGAGCGCCCCGGCGCCGAGGGCCGCGGCTCCGGCGCCGAGCGCGGCCGTCAGCACGCGTCGCCTGGTGGGCGCGGGGCGACCGACGGCGGCAGGTATGCCGGTCATGAGGCTCCCTCAGGTGGTCGGCGGTCCAGGAGGACCGGGCGGGGCTGGGCGGTCACGGCCGGCGGCGGCCCTCGAAGGCCGGGGCGCGCAGCTGTGCGTCCCGCAGCAGCGCGGTGTCGACCTTCTCGCTGCGGTCGAAGCGGTAGACGCCGTTGCGCTCCTGGAAGACGTCGGTGAGCTGGGTGTAGCAGTAGCCGAACATGTCCGGGTCCTCCAGCAGCACCCCCGTCAGGCCGGTGAACCGGTCGACGAACTCGGCGGCGGTGCGCGGCCGTTCGCCGTACCCCCACGACGCGTCGCGCTCGTCGCCCGCCGCGTCGGCCGCGGCCTGCGGGTCCCACCAGATGCCGCCGAACTCGCTGCAGAAGTACGGCTGCCCCCGGTAGGGCACGGACCAAGGGCGCCCTTCGGGGCCGGAGTTGATGTACGGGGTGCCCTCGGCGAGACCGGACATGATCTTGGCGAAGGCCGCCGGGTCCTGCTCGTAGCAGTGCGAGTCGTACACGTCGGTCTCCGGCACGCGGTGAGCGTACCCGGACGCGTCGATCACCGGACGCGTGGCGTCGGCCTGCTTCGTGGCCAGGAACATCGCCCGCGTCACGTCGTCGAGCTGGGTGATGCGGTCGTGCAGCGGCTGGTACGTCTCGTTGAGCGGGCACCAGCCGACGATCGAGGGGTGCGAGTAGTCCCGCTCGACGGCCTCGAGCCACTGCGTCACGTACGAGGCGTCGGGGCGCTGGTTGTCGCCGCGCACGCCGACCTCGCAGCCCCAGTCGCCGAACTCGCCCCACACCAGGTAGCCGAGCCGGTCCGCGTGGTACAGGTACCGCTCCTCGAAGACCTTCTGGTGCAGCCGGGCGCCGTTGAAGCCCGCCGCGAGGCCGAGTTCGATGTCGCGGACGAGGTCGGCGTCGCTCGGCGCGGTCATCAGGCCGTCCGGGTAGTAGCCCTGGTCCAGCACGAGGCGCTGGAAGAGGGGCTCCCCGTTCAGCAGGAGCCGCTTGCCGTCGATCGAGACCGAGCGCAGCCCCGCGTAAGACCGCGCCCGGTCCACCGACCGGCCGTCCCCGTCGACGACTTCGAGGGTGAGGTCGTACAGATGCGGGTCCTGCGGCGACCAGACGCGCAGCCGCTCGGCAGGCACGGCGAGCGTCAGGCGGGGGCACAGGTCGAGATCGGCGCGGGCCTCGGCGGTGACGACGGTGCCGTGCTCGTCGGCGAGGGCGGCGCGCACCCGGTGCCCGGACGCGGTGCCGCTGAGCGGGAGTGCGAGGAAGAACGTCCCCGAGGCCAGGTCGGGCGTGATGCGCGGCCGCTGCAGCGCGACGCCGCGGGGCACGGGCTCCAGCCACACGGTCTGCCAGATGCCGGTCGTCCGGGTGTAGTGGCAGTGCGTGTTGGCGTACCAGGTGGCCTGCTTGCCGCGGGCCTGGACGCCGTGGCGGCTGTCGCGGGCCCGCACGACGACGGTCAACTCCTCGCCGGGGCGGGCCACATCGCCCAGGTCGGCGGTGAACGGGGTGAAGCCGCCGCGGTGCCGGGCGACCTCGACGCCGTCCACCCAGACGGTCGTGTCGTGGTCGACCGCGCCGAAGTGCAACAGGACCCGGGCGTCGCCCCAGGCGGCGGGCACGGTCACCGTGCGCCGGTACCAGACGGCCTCCAGGAAGTCCGTCTCGCCGACCCCGGACAGCTTCGACTCGGGGCAGAACGGCACGGTGATGCGGCCGGTCAACTCACGCTCCCGCAGCCCGCGTTCGAGCCCCGTGTCGGCGCGGTCGAGTTCGAACTGCCACTCGCCGTTGAGGTTGAGCCAGTCCTCGCGGGCGAACTGGGGGCGCGGGTACTCGGGGCGCGGCGGGGCAGGGGGGTGCGGGGCGGGCATGGTGCTCCTTGCTCGTGGGGGAGATGCCAGGCGGTGCGAGAGTCATGGCATCATGCGGATTACATCGATGTAAACATCTCCGTGGCCACGGAAGAGGGCCGGAGCGGATTCGTGAGGCTCGGTACGATCGCGGGCGGCGGACGGAAAGGAGTGCACAGCGTGGCGGCCAGACCCAGGATCAAGGACGTTGCGGAGTACGCGGGGGTCTCGCCCAAGACCGTCTCCAACGTGATCAACAACTTCGAGCACGTCTCGGACCACACGCGCGAAGCCGTGCGCGAGGCGATCGAAGCCCTCGGCTACCGGGTGAACATCGCCGGGCGCCAACTGCGCCAGGGCCGCACCGGCATGATCACCCTGGCCGTCCCCGAACTCGACGTCGCCTACTTCGCCGAACTGGCCAAGCACGTGATGCTCGAGGCCGACCGGCGGGGCCGGACCATGCTGCTGCACCAGACCGACGGCGTGCGCGAGCGCGAACTGGCCGCGCTGCACGGCTTCGACGCCCAGTTCTCCGACGGCGTCATCCTCAGCCCGCTCTCCCTGCGCCCCAGCGACCTCGTCACCCGCGACCGCGGGCTGCCCGTGGTGCTGCTCGGCGAACGCCCCGCCGAGGGCAGCACCGATCACGTGGCCATCGACAACGTACGGGCCGCGCGCGAGGCCACCGAACACCTCCTGTCCCGGGGCCGCCGCCGCATCGCCGTGGTCGGCGGCACGGTACGCGGCCGCCAGGGCACCGACCGGCTGCGCACCGACGGCTACCGCGAGGCGCTCCGGGCGGCGGGCGTGCCCTTCGACAGCGACCTCGTGGTGCCGGTGGACGCGTACCACTGGCAGGACGGCGCACGCGCCGCGGCAGAGCTGATGGACGTCCCGCACCGCCCCGACGCCCTGCTCTGCCTCAACGACCACCTCGCGCTCGGCGCGCTGCGGGCCCTGCACGAAGGAGGGTGCAGCGTCCCCGGCGACCTGGACGTGGTCGGCTTCGACGACATCGAGGCATCCCGCTTCAGCGTGCCCAGCCTGACCACGGTGGCCCCCGACAAGAGGGAGATCGCCCGCGCCGCGGTGACGCTGCTCCTGGAACGCATCGACGAACCCGGCGCCGGGCCGCTCCAGGACCATGTGGTCGGCCACGAGGTCATCGTGCGGGAGAGCACAGGGGGCTGACGCGCCGCCCCTGGGCGCCACCTGCTCCGCGTCCCTGCCCCTCCATCCCTCCCTCATCTCCCCTCGCCCTCTCCTCTGACAACGCCTGACAAGACCTGACAGCGCTTGGTCAGTGCGGTGACAGCCCTGCGTCAGGGCGGTCGGCGATCGTCAGGGAACTCGCTTCGACGGAGCGAGCACCCAGAGGGAGGGCCCGATGAACCGCACCGCGCACGACAGCACCACGCAGGACGGCGCCTCGAACGCCGACACGTCGCGTGCCGCCGCCCCGAGTGCCTGCTCCTCCTTCGTGCGCTTCGTCGTCTGCGGCGGCGGGGTCGGCCTCGCCTCCAGCGCGGTGGTCGCACTGCTCGCCGACGTGATGCCTTTCGCCCTGGCCAACGCGCTGATCACGGTCGTCTCCACGGTGCTCGCGACGGAGCTGCACGCGCGCTTCACGTTCGGGACGGGACCCTCGCAGGTCCGCACCACCCGGTGGGGCCTGCGCTGCGGACTGCGCCACCACCTGCAGTCCGCGGGGACCGCGGCGGCCGCGTACGTCGTGACGACGATCGCGGTGCTCGCCCTGCACGCGATCGCCGGCGCGCCGGGGATGGCCCTCGAGCAGACCGTCTACCTCTCGGCCTCGGCCCTGGCAGGCATCGGCCGCTTCCTGGCCCTGCGCCTGTACGTCTTCGCCGCGGGCCGCAAGACGAACGGCGTGGTCGCCGTCGCCCTGCCGACCGCGCCGACGACTCCGGCCCGCCGCGAGCTGCTCGCGACGGCTTCGTGAGCGGGCGGCGGGGGCGCACGGTCGCCACGGTCGCGCGATGGGGCACGATGCGGGGATGAGTACCGACCGCGACGAGGCGGAGTTGAGGCGGCTGCGACGCCGGTATGTCGCCGCTCGACGGCGCTACCTGCGCCTGAACCACGGGATCTTCCGCCTGACCGAGCGTCGGCTGGACCGATTCGCGCGGGAGCTGGCCCGCACCGCGCACGCCCTCACACCTCGCGAACTCGGAATCCTCCTGGACAGCGGATGGCGGGAACGCAAGACCGCGGCCTGGCTCATCGCCATAGCCGGCCGCACGGAGTTCCGGCCACGCCTTGGAAAGATGCTCCTGGCCGACGAGATGCCCTTCGCCGGGCACGCGTACTGCATCACCTTGGCCACCTTCGGCACCGAAGAAGACGCCGACCTGCTGAGTGCCTACCTCGATCGCTACTTGGCGCGACCCGATCTGGACTACGACCAGGTGTCAGCCATCGGTGCCCTGCTCCACCTCGACGACGCCCACGGGTCCGACCGCGCGGCCCGCTTCCTCGCTCCGGGAGGCCCTTGGCAGCAATGGGTGCAAGTACAGCCCGCCAGGCGCGAGGTGGAGCCTGTCGGCTGGCAGGAGACCATGACCCGCTTCTGCGCCTTCGTGCAGGAAGCCGCCCGGCACTACGAAGCGCGCCGCGCCTGACGCCACGGCCCAGGCGCCGTCAGCGGTCAGCGCACGTCTCGCGCACATACCCCTGCTCGCCCGCCGGCACGACATCCAGGTCCCGGCGGACGATGCTGAGCTTCTCGCCCCAGCCCGCGCATGCCTTGTCCAGGCCCCGCTCGGTGTACTCGATGACGAGCACGTGGGCGCCGAACGCCTTCGTGTAGGCGCCGCACTCGTCGTACTGGCCGCACTCCTCCACCACGGCGAAGTCGAGGCCGACCTGCTTGCGGTCCCGGGCCAGGGCCGAGGTGTTCTTCTGGCCGATGGCCAGGCCCTTCCTGTGGGCGTGCTCGGCGAGGAGATGCAGGAACGCCTTGGCGTCGGCGGCGGTCAGCAGGCCCTTGGGGGCGCGGGTGTAGCTGTCGTAGTTGTCGGGCTCCACGGCCTTGAATCCCTTGGCCGCGCAGGAGTCGATCCATGTGTCGACCTTGAGGGCCACCCGCTCGCGCTTGGCCGGGGTGCCGATGTCCAGGATCGCCTCGTCCCAGTCCTTGTCCATGACGACCTTGCCCGCGTCGTCGCGCAGGAGCAGGTCGTCGTCCCAGTCGTCCTCCGCGCCGGGCTGGGCCTGGAAGGCGTTGACGTAGCAGATGCCGTAACGGCCGTGTGCGGGCGAGGCGGTGTGGTCGCGGATCACGACGGACACACCGTCGGGCGGGGTGTAGGGGCCGCCGAGCTGGTAGTCGAAGTCGGCGTGCGCGGGAGGCGGAGTCACGGCGGCGGTGGAGGCGGCGGGTGAGCCGTCGGACGTCTCGGGCGTGCCTCCGCCGCCCGTGCACGCCGTGGCCAGGAGCGAGAGGACGGCCGTCGCGCCTGCGAGGGCGAGCAGAGGCCGGTGCGGGCGAACTCGCTTGGTGCGCATGAGTGGTGGGCTCCGAAGAGGAGAGGGACACGTCCCCGCCTCGGACGCGGACAGCGGTCCTGGCGACTCGGTCCGGGCTTACGGCTCAGGGCCTGGTTCACCGGCTGGGCGTGCCTCTGGGCTGGTGGTCACGCCAGCCGAAAGCGAACGTAATCGATGGAAAACACCACGTCAAACGCATCAGGGCGCCTCAGACCAGCGTGATCCGTCCCCCCGTCTCGGCGATCGCCTTCAGCTCGTCCCCGGAAGCGCGGGCATGCGTGATGAGCGTGTGCACGGCTGCCGTGGGGCAGATCTTCGCGAAGGTCGCGCGGCCGAGCTTGGTGTGGTCGGTGACCACGACAGTCCTGCTGCTGTGCTGTGCTGCGCGAAAGCGCGGTCGGTGGCCGCCTCCACCTGGTCGTGCGTGGTGCAGCCGTGGGCCGCGCTGATGCCGTCCACGCCGAGGAAGGCGATGTCGGTGTGGTGGTCGGCGAGGGTCTTCTCCGCGCTGGGGCCGACCAGTTCGTAGCTCTCCTTGCGCGCGGTCCCGCCGGTCACGGTCAGCGCGACGTCGGGGCGCAGCACGAGAGCGGCCGCGATGTTCACGGCGTTGGTGACGACGGTGACGGGCCCGCGGTCGGCGAGCAGCTGGGCCACCTCGCTGGTGGTGCTCCCGCCGGTCAGGCCGACCACGGCACCGGCGGGCACCAGCTCGGCGGCGGCGCGCGCGATGGCCTGCTTGTGCGGGGAGAGCTGGTCCAGCCTGTGCCGCAGGGGCAGGTCGATGCCGAGGCCGCCGAGCACCGCGCCGCCGTGCGTGCGCTCGAGCAGGCGCCGCTCGCTGAGCTGTTGCAGGTCCCGGCGCACGGTGGCCCGCGAGACGCCAAGGAGTTCGGAGAGCCGGTTCACGTCCGCGCTGCCGTGCGCGGTGACATGCTCGAGTATCCGGCTGTGGCGGTCGCTTCTCAGGCTGTGGCGGTCGCTCTGTGGCGGTCGCTTCTCAGTAAGCGGCGAGCATAGCCCCGTACCGCCGTCGCGATCAGCGAATGCGCATGAAGTGTGCTTGCTACTGCGTGAGTTGGGTCCCTTCTGCTCGTGTTCGATCTCTTGACATGGTCGAGGGTGCTCGATTTGCTCCCTGGCACGCCGATGCCGAGCACTCGGCGCAGAGGTACGCCTAGCCGGTAGTTGGCCTTCGCCGTGAGCCCGGACTGAGTCGCCAGGACCGTTCTGGGTCCGAGGCGGGGACGTGCCCTCCACATCTGGAGCTCTCCCATGAGCCTCAATCGTGTGTTGCGCAGGACCATGACCGCGACCGCCGCCCTCGCGGCCGGAGCGGCGGCCTGCCTGCTCGTCCCCTCGTCGGCGTCGGCCGGAGCGAACGCGGGCACCGCGGGCAGCGCGGGCAGCGCGGGCAGCGCGGGCAGCGCGGGCAGCGCGGCCAACGCGGTCAGCCTGCCGCCCGCCCACGCCGGTTTCGACCACCAGATCGGCGGCGCCTACACCCCGCCGTCCGGAGTGAAGGTCGTCAGCCGGGACCACGGCGCCTCGCCCGCGCCCGGCCTCTACAACATCTGCTACGTCAACGCCTTCCGGGCCCAGATCGGCGCGGAGGGGGAGTGGGACGACGACCTGCTCCTGCGCGACGGAAACGGGGACGTCGTCTACGACGGGGACTGGGGCGAGGCGGTCCTCGACATCCGCACCGCGGACAAGCGGCAGCGCATCGCCGCCAAGGTGGGCGGCTGGATCGACGGCTGCGCGGACAAGGGGTTCCAGGCCGTCGAGCCGGACAACTGCGACACCTTCACCCGCTTCTCCCCGTACCTGACGGCCGACCAGGCCAAGGCGTACATCTCCCTGCTGGCCGACCGCGCGCACGGCCGGGGCCTGGCCATCGCCCAGAAGAACACAGGGGAACTGGCCGGCGCGGGCAAGGAGACCGGCCTGGACTTCGCCGTCGTCGAGGAGTGCGGCCCTTACGACGAGTGCGGTGACTTTACCGCCGTGCCCGCCACACCCGCCGCCCGCGCGGCCCACGAAGTGATCGCCCTCGACTGGGCCGACGAGCGATCGGTCGTCCAGACCCGCTACCCCACCACCCAACTGGTGCTGCTGCTGGCCCACTTGGGGCAGGACATCGACCGCGCGCTCTCCGACGTGACGCACGCCCTCACCGCACCTCTGGAACCCGAACTGACGACGGCCCGGCAGATCACCTTCCTCGGTGAGGGCTGGCACACCGGACTCGCCCACGAGGCCGCGCTCAAGGTGCGGGAGGCCGCCGTCCATTGGACCGAGTCGTACGCCGCCATGGAGTACCGCCACGGCCCCATCGCCGTGGCGGCACCCGGGCGGGCGGTAGGGAGCCTGTCCCCGCTTCCGCCCGCCCTCGCCGACCGGATCAGGGCCACGGGCGCCCACCTGCGCCCACCCCGCCTGCAGCCGCTCGCCGAGCTCGTCCTCGCCCAGCGCCTCGCGGTGCGCCTGGCCGAGGACGCGGGCCGCGACCCCGATCGGCCCGCCCAGCTGACCCGATCGGTGGTCCGCACCTGACCGCGCCCTGCGTGGGTGGTGGACCGTAGGAGGGGTATTCGGGACGAAGAGGGCCCTGCGCCACGAGGCGTCCGGGCCGGACAGCCGGAGGCGACCCATGGGTGATCTCGACGGACCGGTGGTGCTGCTCGTGATCGCGGGGGTGCTGCTCGTGGTGGCGGCGGGTTTCGCACTCGTCCTGCTCCTGCGGCTCCTGCGCGCCCGGCGGGTCCTGCGCGATGCGGGTGTCCCGGTGGAGAACAAGCTCGCCTTCTGGGGCGCGCTGATCTACGTGATCTCCCCGGTCGACCTGCTGCCGGACCCCGTCTACCTGGACGACATCGGCGTCCTGCTGCTCGCCCTGCGCGCCCTGCACACGGCGGCCGAACGCAAGGGCCTGCCCGCCGGGCGGCGCACGGGCGCCTGATGAGTCCCCGTCACCGGTCGGGCGTCGCGACGGTGGTGGTGACCGGTGTGCCCGCCTCGACCGTGCGGCTGACCGTGCAGAGGCGGTCGTGAGAGGTCTTGACGGCCCGGGGCAGGATGGTCCGGGCGCGGTCGCCGGACTCCCCGTCCGGGAACGCCACGGTGAAGGTGACGTCCAGGTCCGTCATGCGGTTGCCCTGCTCGTCCTCGATCTTGTGGCCGGTCACGGTCAGGGAGAATGCGGTGGCCTCGGCATGGCGGGTCGTGGCGACGTCGACGTCGGCCGCGGAGCAGCCGCCGATCGCGGCGAGGAAGAGCTCGACCGGGGTGAAGCCGTCGTCGGAGCCGGTGCTGAAGGTCACCGTGCCACCGCGGACGTTGGTGGCGGTGAACTGGCCGGGGCCGGTGCGCTCGACCGTGACGGAACGCAGGGAGTTGTCAGTCATGCCCCCGACACTAAAGCGACCGTCCCGAAAGCGCCCGTGCGACAGCGAAACCGCCCACGACCAGGGTTCGCCCCGTGCCCTCGGGTCCGTGCCCGCGGGTGCAGGCGTCTACGCCAGGTCCAGGTCGGCGCGCAGCAGGTGGTGGTCCGAGTACGGGCTGGGATGCACCTGGTGCGAGAGCGAGGTGACGCCGCCGCGCAGGAAGACGTAGTCGAACTTGAGCTGCCAGTCCGTGGTCGGCTCGCAATCGCCCGTCGACGGGGGACGGCACCCGGGGTCCGTGTCCGTGGCGATCCCCCACATCCTGGTGATCTCGGAGGAGTCCGGCACGGCGTTGAAGTCGCCGAGCACGATGGTGCGGTCGTGCCGGGCGACTTCCTTGGCGAACACGCCGACCTGGCGCGCCCGGACCTCCTCCTGGCGTCGCTGGGCGAGGTGGGTGTTGAAGATCCGCACGGACCGGCCGTCCACCTCGGTGGTGACGGCCATGTACCCGCGGTCCTCGGAGCCGCCGTCGGGGTACTCCGTGCTCACGCGGTCCTTCATCGGCGCCGCCGAGAGGATCGCCTGACCGTAGGCCCCCGGGTTCCAGAACCAGCCCCCGCAGCGGCTCCCCTTGCGCAGCACCGACCCGTATGCGACGTGGTAGGTCAGCCCGTAGAACCGCTTCAGATAGTCGCGGATCCTCTCCACGTCACGCACGCACGCCTCTTGCAGGCCGATGACCTGCGGCGCGTACGTGGCGATCTCCGCAGCCCGGCCCGCGTTGTTGTCGCTGCCGCAGGGGTTGCAGATGTTCCACGTCATGACCCGATTCGGCACGACGGCCTTCTCGGCGTCGGGCGGCAACTGTTGGGCGACGAGGGCACCACTGGGCGCGCTGGGGCCGATGAGCACCAAGCAGAGCCCGGCCAGCACGCCCGCGAACAACCGTGTGCCCCGTCCGACCACCATCGCCTCCTCACAGTGGATGCACGTAGCATCACCTCGCGTCTTCGTGCACGAGGGTATGGGACGGGTTGTCAGGGGGCCGTGTGGTGTGGCGGATCGCGCCGCACTCGGCCAGATGCGGCCGTGACCAGGCGACCTGCCGCCCCGGCTCTCCGAGCAGCCGATCTTCTACCCGGTCCTCAACGAGGACTACGCCGTCAAGATCGCGCGGGACTGGAACGTCAAGCACGACGGCGCCGGTTTCGTCACCCGGTTCGAGGTCGAGTCGGAATTCCTGCGCAGGTACCCGGTCCAACAGGCAGGCGGACGGACGATCCTCGAACTGTGGGTGCCGGCCGAGGAACTGGACGAGTTCAACGCCCACATCGTCGGCCGGATCCAGGTGGTGCACGAGTTCCGCTGAAGCAGGTCACGTACGGTGCACCCCGTGAGTGCCGATCCCATGGACCCCGTCGACATCGCCGCCTTCACCACCGCGCACCCGGAGCGTCCGCCCGCCCCGGTCGCCGTCGACTGGGCGGCGGTCGAGCGGTGGCTCGGGCTCACCCTGCCCGATGACTACAAGCGTCTGGCGGACGCGCACGGGCCGCTGGACTTCGGCGAGTACCTGTGGATCCACGTGCCGTGCGCCGAAGAGAGCCGCTTCGACTATGGGGAGTGGCTGCGCGAGACGCACCGCGAAACCCGTATCGCCGCGCGCCGACTCCCGGACGCGGAGCGGCCCGCCGTCCACCCCGAGCCGGGCGGGCTGCTCGCCTGGGGCACGAGCCGGGGCGGAGACACGCTGTACTGGGACACCTCCGCGTCCGCCGACCCGAACGCGTGGACGGTGGTGGTGCGCCACCAGGGCGCTGTCCCGGGCAGCGGCCTCGAACCCTGGCACCCCTACGAACTCACCCTCACCGGCTATCTGCGCCACACCGTGCGCGACGGCTGGGAACTCCCTTGCCCGCCGGGCCCGTTGCTCGGCCCGCTGCCCGGGAGCGCGGCCCGCACCGCGTTCCTGCCGACCGCCGCGCCCTGGACCCCGCCCGCCCCCACCGGTGCACGGCTGAGCGAGGCGCAGCGCCGCACCGCCCTGGACACCGGCACCGGCCTGGACGCGCTGACCCTCCTGACCGCGCCACCCGCCACGCCCTACCTGGGCGGCGGCAGTTGGCAGGAGCTCTACGAGGAGTTGGGCACGCGCCTGCCGCGCGAGTACGTCACGCTCATGGAGCGCTACGGCGCGGGCTGCTGGAGCCACTGGCTGCGCTTCCTCACCCCGCTGCGCACGGCGGGCGGAAAGCGCTACGCCGACCACATCGCGACGACCCGGGACGCGTACGGGCAGCTCAAGTCCGGCTTCCCGGAGTCGTTTCCGCTCGCGGTGTGGCCCGAGCCCGGCGGCTTCCTGCCCTTCGCCAACTCCGTCGACGGCGACGAGATCGGCTGGCTCACGCGGGGCGACACCCCCGACGACTGGCCCCTGATCGTGTGGCCCCGCCACGCCGACCAGGGCCCGCCCCTGGAGCAGGGCCTCGTCGACACGCTGCTCGCCTGGCAGCGCGGCACCTTCGACACCGAGGGCCTGCCCGGCCTGGACGAGGACGACGACCCGGTGGAGTGTGCGGTGTTCGAGGCGTGGGACGAGCGCGCCTACTGGTGAGCGGGCGTCAGGGCGGTCGCGAACGCCTCGATCGTGCGGCGGCGCGCGGTGAGGAAGGCGAGCCAGGAGCCGTCCGCGTAGTGGACCCGGAAGCGGGCCATGAGCTGCAGCCGCGGACGGCGCTCCACGTGCGCCACCCAGGCGCGGGGGACCTCCCAGACCGGGGTGCCGTCCAGGTGCTTGACGAGGCCGACCCGCTGGTCCGTCACGCGCAGCAGCAGTGCGCCGGAGGTGGGCGGCATGGCCGCCGCGATGCTCTGGGCGTCGCCGGACTGGGCGCCGTACCGGTGCATCAGGTGGTCACCGAGCTGCCCGCCGAGCTTGCCGTGTTTGAGTTTGACGCCTTGGGCGCTCTTGACCGGGACGACGATGCCGTAGGAGAGAAGCTGCTCTCCGGGCGCCAACTGGCTGAGGGCGGACTGCTGTTGGACGGATATGGCTTCCGGCATGGTGGTGCTGCTCCCCGTGATCTTCGCGACGCTGTCAGGTGATCGTAGCGACCCGTCGTCGGAAGGCTGACGTGGGCGAGAGGCGGGTGCCCCTTGTTTTACGTGAAACATCATGCGGGGTCATGACTTGTCCGGCTGGCGCGCATCCGGCACTACTGGTGCCGTTTCCGTGATGAATGAGTCAGCCATGCCCGTCGCGGTCGGATGCGGGGCCGGTTGAAGTACGCGGCGGCGTCCCTGCGCAGGCAGTTGGCGACGAGGATGCCGCCGAGGGCGATGGCGGCTGCGGCTCCGGCGATGAGGAGCAAGAGCCCGGCGACGGCGTTGAGTCCGCCGATGGTGAAGAGGAGCGCGCGGGCCGTCTTGACGGTGCCGGGCATCGGCATCTCGGGCTCGGGGAACGGGGGCGTCCCGGGGTGCGGCTGCATCGGGGTGGGGGAGTGCATGAAGGAGCCCAATGAGGCTGCGGAAAGGGCGAGTTCGGCCATGGCCAGCCTGGTGTAAGAGCGACGTATGGCTCGCTGGCATCGGTCTCTCGCTCGAGTGCCGAAAGCCCTGACTCCGGGCGGGCTTCCCTGGCCCGGTCGGTGTCCCGGGCGGTGTCACGGTCGCGTTCCGCAGGTGAGCCGTGTCTCACCGGGGCGGCGCCCCTTGTTTATGCAACTCGTTGCATAGAAGGATTCGGGCATGGCGCTTGAGCACGCGATCCTCGTCTCCCTGCTGGAGCGGCCGGGCTCCGGCTACGAGCTGGCCCGGCGCTTCGACCGGTCCATCGGGTACTTCTGGGCCGCCACGCACCAGCAGATCTACCGCGTCCTCAAGCGCATGGAGGGCGACGGGTGGGTCGACGCCCGCGCCGTGGTGCAGCAGGACCGGCCGGACAAGAAGGAGTACTCCGTCGCGGATCCCGGCCGCGCCGCGCTCGCCGCGTGGCTGCACGAGCCCATCGAACCCGAGAGCGTCCGGCACGAGCTCGCCGTCAAGATCCGCGGCGCGGCCTTCGACGACCCGGCCGCGCTCATCCGTGAAGTGGAGCGGCACCGCCAGGCGCACGCCGACCGGCTCGCCCACTACCTCGCGGGAGAGCACCGCGACTTCACCGGCCCGGACGCGCCCCGCGCTCCCGACGCCGGCCAGGAGCTCCAGCACGTCGTGCTGCGCGGCGGCATCGCGTACGAACGCATGACGATCGACTGGCTCGACGACGTGATCGCCACGCTGCACCGCCTCGCTCCCGAGCGCTGACCCCCTCACCTCCCCAGCCCCGAAAGGCGAACATCCGTGACCGACCCGCTGCTGTTCCACCCGCACACCTACGACCCGGCGCACTTCGACCCGGAGACGCGCAGGCTGCTGCGCGCGACCGTCGACTGGTTCGAGGCGCGCGGCAAGCGCAAGCTGATCGAGGACTACCGCTCGCGGGCCTGGCTCGCCGACTTCCTCGAGTTCTCGGCGAAGGAAGGGCTGTTCGCGACCTTCCTCACCCCGGCCGCCGCTGCCGGGCCGGACGAGGACGACAAGCGCTGGGACACCGCGCGGATCGCCGCCCTCAACGAGATCTTCGGCTTCTACGGGCTCGACTACTGGTACGCGTGGCAGGTCACCATCCTGGGCCTCGGCCCGGTCTGGCAGAGCGACAACGCCGCGGCCCGCGCCCGCGCCGCCGAACTCCTCGCCCAGGGCGAGGTGTTCGCCTTCGGCCTGTCGGAGAAGACCCACGGCGCCGACATCTACTCCACCGACATGCTCCTGGAGCCCGACGGCCAGGGCGGCTTCCGCGCCACCGGCTCCAAGTACTACATCGGCAACGGCAACGCCGCCGGGCTCGTCTCCGTCTTCGGCCGCCGCACCGACGTCGAGGGCCCCGACGGCTACGTCTTCTTCGCCGCCGACAGCCGCCACGACGCCTACCACCTGGTGAAGAACGTCGTGGACTCCTCGAAGTACGTGAGTGAGTTCCGCCTGGAGAACTACCCGGTGGCCGCCGAGGACGTCCTGCACACCGGCCGTGCCGCCTTCGACGCCGCCCTCAACACCGTCAACGTCGGCAAGTTCAACCTGTGCACCGCCTCGATCGGCATCTGCGAGCACGCGATGTACGAGGCCGTGACCCATGCCCACCACCGCGTCCTGTACGGGCGTCCCGTCACCGCCTTCCCGCACGTGCGCCGCGAGCTGACCGACGCGTACGTACGGCTCGTCGGCATGAAGCTGTTCAGCGACCGCGCCGTCGACTACTTCCGCTCCGCCGGACCCGACGACCGCCGCTACCTCCTCTTCAACCCCATGACGAAGATGAAGGTGACCACGGAGGGCGAGAAGGTCATCGACCTGATGTGGGACGTCATCGCCGCCAAGGGCTTCGAGAAGGACAACTACTTCGCGCAGGCGGCCGTGGAGATCCGGGGCCTGCCCAAGCTGGAGGGCACGGTCCACGTCAACCTGGCCCTCATCCTGAAGTTCATGGGCAACCACCTGCTCAACCCGGCCGAGTACCCGCCCGTGCCGACCCGCCTGGACGCGGCCGACGACGACTTCCTCTTCCGCCAGGGCCCCGCCCGGGGCCTCGGGGCCATCCGCTTCCACGACTGGCGCACTGCCTTCGACGCCTACGCCGAGGTGGCCAACGTCGCCCGCTTCCGCGAACAGGCCGACGCCCTGTGCGAGTTCGTCACCACCGCCGCCCCTGACGAGGAGCAGAGCCGCGACCTGGACCTTCTGCTCGCCGTCGGCCAGCTGTTCGCGCTGGTCGTGCACGGCCAGCTGATCCTGGAACAGGCGCGCCTGACGGACCTGGACGAGGACGTCATCGACGAGCTCTTCGCCGTCCTGGTGCGCGACTTCTCCGCGCACGCCGTCGAGCTGCACGGCAAGGACTCCGCCACCGCACAGCAGCAGAGCTGGGCGCTGGGCGCGGTCCGCCGGCCGGTCGTCGACGAGGCGCGCTCGGCCCGCGTGTGGGAGCGCGTCGAGGCGCTGGCAGGGACGTACGAGATGGCGCCGTAGGCGTCGCAGAGCCGTCCCGTGAACCGGCTGACCGCCGGACGCCACCCCGCTTGTCCCAGGGGGTGGCGTCCGGCGGTCCGGTCGGCTGTCCGGTCAGGGCCTTGGGGAGCCCCGGGCCTCAGCTGCCGCGCTGCGATTCCACCAGCTCGCGTGCTTCTTCCTTCGTGGCCACCGAGGGCCCCGAGCCCTCCAGGGGCCGGCGCGCGGTCTCCTTCATGAACGCGACCGCGATGATGCCGACCAGTCCGGCGAGCATCGTGTAGAACGCGGGCATCAGGTCGTTGCCGGTGGCCCCGATCAGCGCGGCGACCACCAGCGGCGTCGTACCGCCGAAGAGCGACACCGACACGTTGAAGCCGATGGACAGCGAGCTGTAGCGGACGTCGGTGGGGAACAGGGCGGGCAGCGACGCCGACATCGCACCCAGGTAGCAGACCAGGGCGAGGCCCAGGATCAACAGGCCGGTGAAGACCGCCACCTGGCCGCCCTGCTTGATCAGCAGGAACGCGGGCACCGCGAGGACGAAGAAGCCGACCGAGCCCGCCATCAGGACCGGCTTGCGGCCGACGCGGTCGGAGAGACGGCCCACCGAGTTGATCAGCGCCATCAGGATGAGCATCACGACGACGATGGACATCAGACCGCCGGCCTCGCCGAAGCCGAGCTGCGTCAGATACGTCGGCATGTAGGAGAGCAGCATGTAGTCGGTGATGTTGAACGCGGCGACCAGCGCGATGCACAGCAGCATCGCGCGCCACTGTCCGACGAAGGCGTCCTTGAAGGACTTCTTCTCCCGCACCTCGGCCGGGCCGCCGCCCTCCTCCAGCTTCTGGAACGCGGGCGACTCGTCGAGCCTCACCCGCAGGTACAGCCCGATCAGGCCGAGCGGCGCCGCCACTAGGAACGGGATGCGCCAGCCCCACGACTGCATCGCGTCGGTGCTGAGCAGCGCGGTGAGCGAGGTCACCAGGACCGCCGCGACCGTGTAGCCGATGAGGGTGCCGAACTCCAGGAACGAGCCCCAGAAGCCGCGGCGCTTGTCCGGCGCGTACTCGGCGATGAACGTCGCCGCGCCCCCGTACTCGCCGCCCGTGGAGAAGCCCTGCACCATGCGGAGCAGCACCAGCAGGATCGGCGCCCACACGCCGATCGTGTGGTAGTTCGGGACCAGACCGATGGCGAGGGTCGCACTCGACATCATGATCATGGTGAGGGCGAGGACCTTCTTGCGGCCCACGCGGTCGCCGAGCGGACCGAAGACCATGCCGCCGATGGGCCGCACCAGGAAGGCGGCGGCGAACGTCGCCAGGGAGGACAGCGTCTGCGCGGTGGGGTTCCCCGACGGGAAGAACTCCTTGCCGATGATGACCGCGAGGTAGGCGTAGACGCCGAAGTCGTACCACTCCATCGCGTTGCCCAGGGCGGTCGCCTTCACGGCGCGCCTGACCTGAGCTTCCTCGGTGACGGTGATGTCCGACTGGCGAAGGCGCGGGTTCCTCCGGCGCTTGATCGCACGGAACAGCACCCGGTGCCGTGCCACGGCCTCGGGTGACGGCGCTGGCTGCTCTTCCTGTTCGACAGGGGCTTCGGGGGCGCTCACGGTGGCTCTGACTCTCTCGCTCGGGACTCGCGTCCGGGCCCCACAGAGGTCCGGCGTCGACGGCGTCGACGGCGCCTTTGGATCAAGGGCGCTCTAGGAAGGTGCCAGTCCGTCGGCCCGCCGGGCCCGTGGCAAAGGCCCTGAAGGCAAGGGACCCTCGGCCCCTTCTATGGGGGGCAAGGGTCCGAAATCACGGCAAACCAGGGCGGCGGCGCGGTGGTCCGCCCGGCCCGCCGCCTACGTTGAGGGCATGTCCGGTCCGGGGTGGTTCAGCGTCGTACGCGCAGCGGTGTTCACCGTCTTGTGCGTGACGCTGTCCACGACGTCCCAGGTGTGGATGTCGCACGCTCCGCTGCCCCCGTCGACGCTCGCCGTCGCGGCGCTCGGTGTGTTCGCCGCGGCGCTTGTCCTGGCCCGCCGCCCGCGCCCCTTCCGGCAGGTCGCCGCGGTGCTCGTGCCCGCGCAGCTCGGGCTGGGGGCGGTCTTCACGGCGGGCCAGGCGAGGTGTGCCACCGCGCCGTCCGGCGGCAGTCCGGGGGGCATGCCGTGCGGCGGGGAGTCCGTGGGCGGGGTGTTGGCCGTGCACGGCCCCGAGTCCCTCGGCGGCCCGTGCCTGCTCCTCACCGTGCACCTGCTGATCGGTGTCCTCGCGGCCTGGTGGCTGCACCGGGGCGAACAGGCCCTCGTGCGCGTCGCCCATGACCTCGCCCCGCCCGGCCTGCGGACCCTGCGCGCCCTGCTCCGTCTCCTGCCGGCCACCGGCCCGTACGACGGACCGCGCCCCGCCCCCGTACGCCCGGTCGCGGCGGACCGTGACCGCCCCAGATCGTTCATCCCCCGCCACCAGGTGGTGCGGCGCGGACCGCCCGGGACGTGCCCGGCACTCTGAACGCCTCCCGACCGGAGGCGGGCGGAGGGGCCGGTCGCCCCAGCCACGCCATGCCACCACCACGACGGAATCGGGACATCGGGAAGATGAGCACCAAGAAGAGCAGGAACCTGGACAGGAACCTGGAGAAGAAGCGGACGGCCCGTGAACGGCTGCAGGCCGAGCGCGCCGCCACGGCCCGGCGCGCGACGATCCGGAAGCGGTTCGTCATCGCGGGCTGCGCCGCGACGGTCCTGGCGTTCGCGGCCGGGATCGGCATCGGCGTCACCCATGGCACGAGCGCCGCCGACGATTCGGACAAGCCCCTGGTGATCCCGGCGGGCGCCACCGGGACCGACGGGACCGTCATCACGTACGGCAAGCGCGACGCCAAGGCGACCGTGAAGATCTACGAGGACATGCGGTGCCCGTACTGCGCCGATTTCGAGCAGCAGCTCGGCCCGACGCTGAAGAAGATGGCTGACTCGGGCAAGGCCAAGGTCGAGTTCCACATGGCCGCGTTCCTCGACAAGAGCCTCGGCGGCAAGGGCTCCAAGACGTCGCTCGCGGCCCTGGGCGCCGCGCTCAACGAGAGCCCCGACAAGTTCAAGGCGTTCCACGACGTGCTGTACGCCAACCACCCCAAGAAGGAGACCGACGACGCCTTCGGCAGCACCGCCACGCTCCTCGAACTCGCCGCCAAGGTCCCGGGGTTGCGCACCCCCGCCTTCAACAAGGCAGTCAAGGAGGGCACGTACCTGCCCTGGGCCACGAAGGTGGCCGACGCCTTCTACAAGAGCGACGTCAGTGGCACCCCCACCGTGAAGGTCAAGGACAAGCAGCTCAACGTCATCGGCGCGGACGGCCGGGTCATGAGCCCGGAGGACTTCACGCGGGAGGTCGATCGCGCCGCCGGGGCGAAGTAGCCGGACGGGGCCTCAACAGAGGCGGCGGTCCTCAACCAGAGGTTGCCGCCTTTGGGGCGCCGTGGAAGGCGCGGCGCCCGAGGCCCGTGAAAGATGATCACGGAACCTGCGGAAGGAGCAGGGCTGCTCCAGCAACCACCAGCACGGACAGGCGGGGGCGGCGCGCCCATGAACGCGCCGCCCCACACCTCGTCGGTCAGCCGGCGCAGCCGGTCAGCCGCCGAACGCCGCGAACGCCTTGGTGAAGTCGTCCGCGCCCTGCTCGATCGAGCTGCACGTCGGCTGGGCCGCGTCGGCGCCGCCGCCCGCGCACGCCTTGTCGCGGTTGGCCGACCACATGTGGAGTCCGCCGAGCTTCTTCTCCTTGGCGAAGGCCACCAGCTCCTTCGCGTCGGCGAGGGTGAACTTCTCCACCGCCACGTCGTTCACGCCGATCATCGGCGTCACGGCGACCGCCTGCCACGCCGCCGCGTCCGACAGGCCGAGCGCGCCCTTGACCTGCTTCTGCGTGGCGGTGGCCGCCTGGGTCGCGTACGTGCCCATGTCACCGGAGTACGAGGGGCCGTAGTCCATCGCCATGATGTTGACCTCGTCGACCTTCACGCCCTTCGCCTTGGCCGACTTGAGCAGGCCGACGCCGTCCTGCGTCAGCCCCTCGGGCATCGTCGGCAGCGTGAAGGAGACGTCGAGGCCCTTGTGCTTCTTCTGCAGCTTCGCGATCGCCTCGGCGCGGCGGTCGTTCGCCGCGGTGTCGGGGAGTGCGCCGCCTTCGATGTCGAAGTCGACCTTGGTCAGCTTGAACTGGTCGATGACCTTGCCGTAGGCGTCGGCGAGCTGGTCGGCGGACGTGCACGCCACCCCGAGCTCGCTGCCGTTGGCGCCGCCGAAGGAGATCCGTACGTCGCCGCCCGCGGCACGTACGTCGCCTATCTTCGCGGCCACCGCGTCCTTGCCGAGGTCGGTGACGCCGCCCCACTTCGGGGTGCAGCCGTCGCCTCCGGTGACGAAGGCCAGGTTGAACTCCTTCACCCCGAGCTTCTTGGCGGCGCCCACGACGTCGTACGAGGGGGAGAGCGAGGTGTCCACGTAGGGGGCGAAGCCCGAGGCCGCCTTGGTGCCGGTGGCGTCGGACGAGCCGGAGCCGGTTCCGTTCGCCATCGCGCCGGACACGAAGAGGAAGCCGCCGCCGACCATCGCGGTGGCGGCGGTGCCGGCCAGGGCGATCTTCAGCGGGCGGTGCTTGCTGCGTCGGTGGGTGCTGCGGGAGATGCTCACGTTCGCGTCCTTGGGTTGGGGGGACTTGAGGACGACAGGAACGCTAGCGATCAAGAAACGGACAAAAAGCCTGATCAGGGTGGTGGGCCTGATGCTTAAGGCTGCCTTCAGGCCGCGATCGGAGCGCATTAATCGCCGCCGGGGCCGAAGGCGGCCGGAACGGATGCGTAGGCGGCCCGAACGCGGGTACCTGTGCAACGGGCCCCGCCGCGTTCCCCCGTCGCGGCGGGGCCCATTTCGATGGGATTCGGCCGGCGTTCAGCAGCTCAGGTTGCCGCCGGGGTCCACGCCGAGGATCTGCGTGAAGCGCTTGTAGCTGTCGATGCGGCTCTGCACCTGGCCGGGGTTGCCGCCGTTGCACTCCAGGCTGCCGTTGATGGCGCGGATGGTCTCGCCGAATCCGGCGCCGTTGACCATGGCGTCGTGCGGGGTCATGGTGCCCGGCCCGGACTGGGTGTTCCAGTACCAGAGCCCGGTCTTCCAGGCGACGGCCGCGTCGTTCTGCACCAGGTCGGGGTTGTTGAGCAGATCGATGCCCAACGCGTCCCCCGCCGCCTTGTAGTTGAAGTTCCAGCTGAGCTGGATCGGCCCGCGCCCGTAGTACTTGTCGCGGCCCGCCGGACAGCCGTAGGGCTGGGTGTCGTCGCAGTAGTGCGGATAGTTCGACGTGTTCTGCTCGACGATGTAGACCAATCCGCCCGTCTCGTGGCTCACGTTGGCGAGGAAGGCGGCGGCCTCCTGCTTGCGCACGGTGTCGCTGCCCGTCTGCGCGAAACCGGGGTACGCGCTGAGCGCCGCCGTCAGGCCGCTGTACGTGTAGAAGGGATTCCGGTTCGGGAACATCTGGTTGAACTGGGCCTCGCTGACGACGAAGTCCGCCGCCACGGAGGCGCTCCGGGTCGAGGTGGCCGCGGCGGGGGTCGTGGGGTCGGCCGACGCGGGCGAGACGAACGTCAGCAGCGCGGCTGCGGAGACGGTGGCGGTGGCCAATCCGAGTATGCGGGAACGCATGGCTCACTCCTGGGGGGAGGCCGGAGACCGGCGGCGTGATGGTGGGGGTGGTGGCGGAAGGCATGCGGGTGGCGGGGAGCGGCCCTGTGCACGGGGCCGCTGACCGCCGGAGCGCTCACGGGTGGAGCGCCCACTCGTGGTGCGGCGGAAGCGCGCAGGGGGGTGCGCGCGGACGGAGGGGTGTCCGTCGGTTCCGCTTCGTTGGACTAGACCATACTGGCGGTGGTGTTCACGTCAAGAGGGCCGTGTGGGGCGGCTGTTGGCGGCTGAGGGCGGAAGGTGCAGACCTTCGCGGCAACGTCCGGGACGTCGCCACAGGTGACGCGGACTTTCCCGGCGCGCCCGCTCACGCTGACGAAGCCGAGTGACCCCCACCCACGCGAAAGGGACCACACCGCATGAAGACCCGCCTGCGCGCGCTTCTGACGACAACTGCCCTGTGCGGAACGGCCACCGGCTGCGTGAACCCGCTGCCCGAACCCCTCGGCGCCGGCTGCGCGAAGAGGCACACCCAAGGCGGCACCGACACCTGCGCGTCGGCCGTCTACGCCTGGGCCCCCGCCTTCGACACCGTGCTGCAGCAGATCCACCAACACGCGCCCCACGCCCGGGTGTTCGTCGTCGGCTACGGCAACTACCCGCGCCCGGGCGGCTGCCACCCCACCCAGCCGTTCTGGCCCCGGGACGCCGACTACATCCAGAGCAAGGTCAACCGCCTCGGCGACGTCCTGCGGCGCACCGCGGCCCGGCACGGCGCCGCATTCCTGGACACGTACTCCCTCGGCACCGGCCATGACTCCTGCGCCGCCCCCCGAGGACCGCTACATCGAGGGCGCCGTCTCCACCCGCGACGCGTTCCCGCTGCACCCCGACGCCGAGGGTTCCCGGGCCGTCGGAACGGCGCCG
This sequence comes from Streptomyces odontotermitis, assembly GCF_050510915.1. Lineage (NCBI taxonomy): Bacteria > Bacillati > Actinomycetota > Actinomycetes > Kitasatosporales > Streptomycetaceae > Streptomyces > Streptomyces odontotermitis. The sequence goes on from NZ_JBNJLS010000015.1 coordinate 43,065, forward strand.
GCCGCGGCCGTACGGGGAGAGGCGTGAGCCGGCGCTTGAGTCTCCCGCCGGGGGAGACGCGAGAGTAGGGGCATGAACGGCGAGACGCTCTACTCGATCGGCGAACTGTCCCGGCGGACGGGGCTCACGGTGAAGACCATCCGGTTCTACGCGGACACCGGCATCGTGCCGCCCACCGACCGCACCCCGGCCGGCTACCGCCGCTACGACTCCGACGCCGCCGCCCGCATCGACCTCGTACGCACCCTGCGCGAGCTGGGAATCGACCTGGACACGATCCGCCGGGTCATGGCGCACGAGGTCTCGCTGGCACAGGTCGTGACGGCACAGGCCGACGCCCTGGACGTCCAGATCCGGGTACTGCGGCAGCGTCGCGCCGTGCTCGCGGCGGTGTCCCGGCGCGGCTCGACCCCTCAGGAGATGGATCTCATGCACAAGCTGGCGCGACTGTCCGAGGCCGAACGGCAGCACCTGACGGCCGAGTTCCTCGGCGCTGTCTTCGACGGCCTGCACGACCACCCCGCGCTCGCGGCGGTCATCCGCACGCTGACCCCCGAGCTGCCCGAGGACCCCGCGCCCGAACAGATCGAGGCGTGGGTGGAGTTGGCGGTGCTGTGCCAGGACGACGACTTCCGGGCCGCCCTGCACGGCATGGCCCGGGAGCTGGCGACCGAACGGGACCGGTATCGGGCGGAGGGCGGCGCCGTGGCCGTGCCGCCGGTGCTCGCTGCCGTCGTCCGCGCCCACGCGGCACCGGCAGTCGAGGCCGGAATCGAACCGGACTCACCGCACGCGGAGCCCATCGTCACCGCGCTCGTGACCCACACCGCGCCCACGCCCGGCTGCCCGCCCCCACCCGGCCCCCGTGACCACTACCTGGCTCTCGCCGCCCGGCTGGATCGCATGAACGACCCACGCAGGGACCAGTACCTGTCGCTGCTGGCCGTCATCAACGGCTGGAAAGCGCCGGAGAGTCCGGCGCCCGCGCTCGCCTGGTCGGCGGCGGCACTGCGCGCGAGGGCGTAGCCGCCCCCCCTCGGCTGAGCCGACGGCGCATCGGCGCCGTCGCAGGGCGCCCCTCGTTTCCGCTGGTCGGGACCCGAACTCGCCCGGATGAGTGGCCATGCCGAGCATGCCGAGGGGCATGCCTGTCCTCATGAAGCGAACTCTCACGCACGGCCTCCTGGCCGCCGGTGCTCTCGCCGCGCTGCTCCTCGCCCCCGGGCCCGCGAGCGCGTCCCCGCCGGGTTACGAGCGCTGCCCCGAAGGGCACTTCTGCCTCTTCAGCGAGTACGACGGCAACGGCGACATCGCCACGTTCCGATTCGGCAGCCCGAACCTCGCCGCCCAGGGATTCGACGACCGCGCCATGTCGTACGCCAACCACACCGACAGCCTGTGGTGCACCTACGGCGACTACGACTACAGCAAGGCGCAACTGCACGCCGCGCAGGAACCCCGTACCGCCGACAGCCTCGGCGAACTGCACAGCTTCGTCAGCTCGGTACGCAAAGGCCCCTGCTAGAAGGCGAGTTGACGGGCCGCTGGATGTGTCAGGGCGTGTCGGTGAGGGTGCGCAGGCCCTCGGTCACCTCGGCCGCCGCGGGCGCGTGTTCGGGGTCCACGAGCCACTGGAGCATCAGTCCGCCGAGCAGGGCGAGCGGGACGGAGCCGCCCAGCCCCTCGCGGGCCTGCTGCTGACCCTTGGCCAGGTGTTCGCGTACGACGTCCGAGCGCTGGGCCTGGACGACGGCCTCGAGTTGGGCCACCCACAGCGCGCGGTGGGTGGTGAAACTGTCGATCAGGGCCTGCCAGCGGCCCGGCCCGTCCAGCGGCCCGTCCGCGGCCAGCGCGTCGTCGAGTTCGTCGACCGCCTCCACCAGCGCCTGGGTCAGCAGCGCCTCGCGTGAGCCGAAGTGGTAGCCGATGGCGGCGTGGCTGACGCGGGCGGCGGCGGCGATGTCGCGCACCGTCGTATGGGCCCAACCGCGTTCGATCAGGCACTGCTTGGCGCCGGCGAGGAGGTCCTCCTTGTTTCCCATGCGGGCAGCATAACCCTTTCTTGACCGAGTGGTTCATCCAAATGGATTGACCATATGGGCAAAAGCTGGCTACGGTCCTGCCCATGACCCAGACCAAGGTTCTGATCTCGGGCGCCGGCGTCGCCGGTGCGGCCCTGGCCCACTTCCTGCACCGCGAGGGCTTCGACGTGACGGTGGTCGAACGCGCCCCCGGCCTGCGCGACAGCGGCTACGCGGTGGATTTCCGCGGCGCCGCCTTCGACGTCCTGGCCGAGATGGGCATCCTCGACGAGATACGCGCGTACGACACGAAGATGACCGGCACCGCTCTTCTCGACGCCGACGGAGCCGAGGCGGGGCAGCTCCCGGCCGAGGTGTTCGCCGGTGAACTGGAGGTCCCCAAGCCGGAGTTGACGCGGATCCTGCACCGCCTCACCGAGCCGGACATCACCTACGTCTTCGACGACTCGATCACCGCGCTCATCCAGCACCCGGACCGCGTGTCCGTCGAGTTCGAGCGCGGCGCTCCGCGCGACGTCGACCTGGTGGTCGGGGCGGACGGGCTGTTCTCCAAGGTGCGGCGGCTCGCCTTCGGCCCGCACGAAGCGTGCCTGCGCCACCTGGGCATGTCAGGCGTGGGCTTCACCGCGGACAACATCCTGGGCCTCACCCACAGCGGAGTGCTCCAGCAGGGCGGCAACACGGCCGTCTACGCCTTCAGCGCCGCCGACGCCGAACGGATGGCGGTGAGCCTGTCCTTCGCCACCGACGCCCCGACCCTGGACCGGCGCCCGCGCGAGGAGCAGGAGAAGGCGGTGCGCGAGGCGTTCGCGGGCCGCGGCTGGGTGGTGCCGCAGCTGCTGGACGCCATGGCGGCCGCGGACGACCTCTACTTCTCCTCCTGCGCCCAGGTCCATCTGGACTCCTGGTCCGACGGGCGCGTGGTGCTGGTCGGCGACGCCGGGTACTGTGCCGCGCCGACCGCGGGCATGGGTACCTCCCAGGCGCTGATCGGAGCCCGCTCCCTCGCCCGCCACCTGGCCGCCTCGGGCGGCGACCACGCCGCGGCATTCACCGCCTATGAGGCCGAACTGCGGCCCTACATCGCGGCCAACCAGCAGACGGGAAGGGAAGGGGCGGCCGCCTTCGGCGCCGCCACGTGATGTGCCGCGACGCGCCGCGCCGCGACGCGACGTGGCGTCGCGCCGCGTCGCGCGGCGGTTCAGTGCCGAGGTTCCCTCACTTCTTGAGGGCCTCGGCGAACTGGGGCACAACCTCGTCCAGGGCGTAGTTCACCGACAGGACGGAGTCGGTGGCGAAGGCGTTGGCGGAGGGTGACTTGGGCGCGAAGACCACGTCGTGCCCGGCCTGCGCGGCGGGGATCTTCTTGAACAGCGGGTCGCCCGTGATGTCGGCGGCGGACATCCCGATGGGCTCGACGACCAGCAGGTCGGCGTTCATCTCGCCCACGTTCTCGCGGGACACGTTGACGAAGAAGCTCGTGCCGCCCTGCTTCTCCACCCAGGGGTTGTTCTTGAAGCCGAGCCGCTCCAGGAAGTCCACCCGGCCGCTGCCGCGCACGTAGGCCCCGTAACCCGTGGAGGTCCGCGAGCCCGACGTGACCGACCTGCCCTTGAACTCGGGGTGCTTCTCGGCCACGTCCGCGAACTTCGCCCGGGTCTTCTTGATGAGCTCCTGGCCCTTGCCGCGCAGCCCCAGGGCGTCCGCCACCATCGCGGTCTGGTCCTGCCAGTCGGTCAGGTACTGGTCGCCGCCCTTGGGCACACCGACGGTCGGGGCGATCTTGCTCAGGGTGTCGTAGCGCTTCTGGTCGCCGCTCGACTTGGTGTCGAGGATGAGGTCCGGCTGCAGCGCCGCGATCTTCTCGTACTCGGGCTCCAGCGTGCCGATCTTCTTCGGGCTCTTGTCGTACAGGCCCTTGGCCCACGGGCCCACGCCGTTGCCGCCGAAGTCCAGCCAGTCACTGGCCCCCACGGGCTGCACACCCAGCGCCAGCGCCGTCTCCGCGTCACCCCAGCCCAGCGCGACCACGCGCCGGGGCTGCTTCTTGACGGTGATGTCACCGAACTTGGTGGAGACCTTCGCGGGGAAGCTTCCCTTGGTCACCGCCCCGCCCGGAGCGTCACCGGTGCCGTCGCTCCCTCCGGACGAGCAGCCCGCGGCCACCAGCATCACGGCCGCGGCGGAAGCGCCGGTGGCGATACGGCGGCGGGCCGGGGTCGCAAGGAAGCGGGGGGACGAGAAGGAACGCGTAATCATGAGGTGAGGCTAACCTCATCAACTGCTGCGTTATGGAGCCGTTGGTTCCGCCCTCGGGGGACCAAAGGCCCTTCGTGCCCGGTCGGGAGCCGACTCCTCAGTCGGCGGTGACTTTCTCCGCCGACTCCTCGTCGTCCTCCGGCTCGCGGCCCGGCGTGGGCAGGTCGAACTTGACGATGACGAAGCGGAAGACCACGTAGTAGACGGCGGCGAAGCGCAGGCCGATCGGGATGATCAGCCATGGCTTGGTGGCGAGCTTCCAGTTCAGCAAGTAGTCGATCAGGCCCGCGGTGAAGCCGAATCCGTCGTGCACGCCCAGGCCCCGGGTGACGGCCATGGACAGACCCGTGAGCACCGTGTGCACCGCGTACAGGGCGGGGGCCAGGAACATGAAGGTGAACTCGATGGGCTCCGTGACGCCGGTGATGAACGAGGTCAGGGCGAGCGAGATCATCATGCCGAGGACGGCCTTGCGGCGGTGTGGGTTGGCGCAGTGCGCGATGGCGAGCGCGGCGGCGGGCAGGCCGAACATCATGATGGGGAAGAACCCGGACATGAACTGATCGGCCGTCGGGTCGCCGGCGAAGAAGCGGGGGATCTCCCGGTGCACGACCGAGCCGTCGAGCTTGCCGAACGAGCCGACCTGCTGCTGGAAGAACGTATTGAGGAACTGGTGCATGCCGACGGGGATCAGCCCGCGGTTGAACACGCCGTAGACGCCGGAGCCCACGGAACCCAGGCCGATCAGCCACTCGCTGAACGAGCCGAGCGCTGCGCCGACCGGCCCCCGGGCCAGTCCGGAGAAGACGCCGAAGGCGGTGCCGATGAAGGCCATCAGGATCGGGACGAGACGGCGGCCGTTGAAGAAGCCGAGCCAGTCCACCAGCTTGGTCCGATGGAAGCGCTGCCACACGATCGCGCTGACCAGGCCGATGATGATGCCGCCGAGCACGCCCGGGTCCTGCGGGGTGCCCTTGGGCGGCGCCTCGGTGACCGAGCCGTCGACGGGGAACGCGGTCAGCACGTTCTTGTAGACCAGGAATCCGACCAGGGCGGCCAGCGCGGTGGAGCTGTCGGCCTTCTTCGCGTATCCGATCGCCACGCCCACGCAGAACAGCAGAGGCAGGTTCGCGAAGACGCCGTTGCCCGCGGTCGCGAAGACCTCGGCGACCTTGCCCCAGTGCAGGCCGTCCTTGCCGAAGGCGTCGTCCTGGCCGAGGCGCAGCAGGATCGCCGCGGCCATGTCGTTCTCCGAGGGGGTGTGGTGTCGGCGGGGGCGCGCTCGACAGTGGGGCCACACGGGGGCCGCAGGCCCAGGAGTCCGGCAACGCCTCCGCCCCCGGCCCTGTGCGGGGCCGGGGGCGGAGGTGGTGGTTTCGGGGGAGGCGGCGGGCGGGCTATCCCGGGCGGCGTGCGAGGAGATGGCTGACCAGGTCGTCGACGTAATCGGGGGTCAGCGGTACGACGCCGAACAGCACCCGGATGTAGATCGGCGCCAGGACGGCGTCCAGGACGTCCAGGACGTCGGGGGCCGCCTCGCCGCGGGTGCGGGCCCGGTCGAGCATGGCCTGGAGCTGTTCGGACCGGGCGGTGAGGTAGTGGTCGCGAGCCGCCTCGCCGTCGGGGCCGGCGGCCAGCGCCGTGACGACGGTGCGCAGCAGGGCCAGGCCGTCCGGTCCGGAGACGTCCTCGGCGGCCTTGGCGGCGAAGGCGCGCAGGTCCCCGGAGAGGCTGCCGGTGTCGGGCATGGGGGAGTGCTCGGTGAGGCGGCTGACGACCACGTCCATCAGCAGCGCCTCCAGGGTTCCCCAGCGGCGGTAGATGCTGCTGTCGGCCACGCCCGCGCGCGCCGCGACCTCGCCCACCGCGAAGGTGCCGTAACCGCGTTCGGCGATCAGGTCGGTGACGGCCTGGTGGACGGCGCTGCGGACCCGGGCGCTGCGGCCGCCCGGGCGGCGCTCGACGGGCTTGGTCGGCTTGGCCGACTTGGCCGGCTTGGGGGCTTTGGGGGCCTTGGCGGGCTGGGTGGGGGGCGGTGTCGGCCGGGCGGTCGGCGAGGGCGTTGACGGCGGGTGCTCATTCACGTGGCCACATTAACGCAGTGGCGGCTTGCGTTTGTGGCGCGCTCGCCCTAGGGTCGCACTAAAGCAGTTAGAAACTGCGTTAGGAGTCCCGTGATGAAGCCGATCTTCTTCCCCGACCACCCCTCCTTCTGGTACGAGACCCTGCGGACGCTCGGTCACATCCCTTACGGCGGCGCCGACTTCGGTGAGGTCGCCATGACCGCCCAGCGCATCACCGTCGGCGACTACGACAGCTGGCACGACCAGTGGCTGGCCACGGCCGACCGGATCTCCGGCGAGGCCCGGGCGGCGCTGGACGGCGGTCACCGCGTCAGCGCCCGCGACGGCTTCCTGCGCGCCTCGAACTACTACCGCTCCGCGGAGTTCTTCCTGCACGGCAACGCCGCCGACCCGCGGATCCGCCACGCCTACGACGCCTCCGTGCGCTGCTTCCGTCAGGCCGCCGCGCTGTTCACCCCCGCCGTGGAACCGGTCGAGATCCCCTACGAGGACACGACGCTGCCCGGCTACCTCTACCGCCCCGACGACTCCGGCGCGCCCCGCCCGACCGTGGTGATGTTCAACGGCTTCGACGGCACCGCCGAGGAGATGCACTTCTTCGGCGCGGCCGCCGCCGTCGAGCGCGGCTACACCGTCCTGGTCTTCGACGGCCCCGGCCAGCCGGGCACCCGCCACCGCCAAGGGCTGACCTTCCGGCCGGACTGGGAGAACGTCGTCACGCCGGTGCTCGACCACGCCGTCACGCTCCCGGGAGTCGACCCGGAGCGCATCGCCCTGCTCGGTCTGAGCATGGGCGGCGTCCTGGCGCCCCGCGCGGCCGCCTTCGACCGCCGGGTGGCCGCCGTCGTCGCGCTCGACGGCGTCTACGACCTCGGCGACATCAGCACCGCCTCGCTCGGGCTGCCCCGCGACGAGGCCGAGCGCCGGCTGCGGGCCGCCCACGACCCGGAGCTGGACGCGGACCTTGCGGCCGGGATGGCCGCCCTGCCCACCCTCAAGTGGGCGGTCGAGCACGGCATGTTCGCGATGGGCGTCGACACCCCGCGCGCGTTCTGCGCCGCCTACCTCGACTATCACCTGCGCGACGGCATCGCCGAGCGGATCGCCTGCCCGGTCCTGGTCTGCTCAGGCGAGGACGACGGCTTCTTCAAGGGCCAGCCGGAGAAGCTGTACGACCACCTGACGTGCGAGAAGACCCTCATGACGTTCACCGAGGGCGAGGGCGCCGACGCGCACTGCCAGTCCGGGGCGCAGCGGCTGGCGTGCGGGCGGATCTTCGACTGGCTGGACCGGGTGCTGGCCCGCCGCCCCGCGCTCGTGGGCGCCATCGGCCGGGCGCTGGCCATGACGGGCACCGTGGTGCAGGCGATACCCGACGACGGGTGGTCGGCCCCCACCCCCTGCGAGGAGTGGGACGCGCGCACGACCCTCAACCACGTCGTCGGCGGCATGCGGATCTACGCCGCCGAGCTGACCGGCACGGATCCCGGCGGCGAGCACCACGACGACTGGCTCGGCACCGATCCGCACGGCGCCTGTACGGCCGCCGCCGACGCCGACCGGGCGGCCTGGCACCACGCCGCCCCCACCGACGCCGCCCTGGACGAGGTGACGGTACGCCTCTCCTTCGGCCCGCTCCCGGGGCCGCGGGCAGCGCTGATCCACCTCACCGAGGTGCTCGTCCACGGCGTGGACCTGGCCCTCGCCGCAGGGCGCGCGGACCTCGTCGACCAGCACCTGTGCGAGCTCCTGCTCGCGCACCTGGCGACGGTCGACATGGACGCCTACCGCGGCCCCGGCCTGTTCGGTCCGCGGCTCCCGGCCCCGGCCGACGCACCGGCTCATGTGCGGCTCCTGACGTTCCTCGGCCGCCCGGATCACCGTGCCAAGGCGTCCAACGCCGTTTGAGCCCGCACGCGGTACTCCTCGACGCGCGCCATCTTGATGTGCTCGTAGCCGCGGATCGTCTGCGGCAGCTCAGCGATCCGCACCACCGCCTCGGCGTTGTCCGGGGTGAGGCGGTCCAGGGCCTGCCGCATCAGCTGCTGGTACTCCTGCACCAGGGCGCGCTCCGTGCGGCGCACGGCCGAGTGGGCGAAGGGGTCCAGCGGGGTGCCGCGCAGGCGGCGCGCGGCCCGAAGGGCACGGAAGGCGGGCCCGCTGGTGCGCTGCAGGCGCAGCTTGCGGTTCATGCCGAGGGCCCGCAGGACCGGCGGGTGCAGCAGGACCGACACGGTGGCGTCCGCGCCGAACTCCGCGCGGATCCGCGCCTGTTCGGCCGGGTCCAGGTGCAGTCGGGCCACCTCGTACTCGTCCTTGTACGCCATCAGCTGGTGCAGGGACGTGGCGAAGGCACGGGTGACGCGCCGTCCGTCCGCCTCTCCCGCGCGCTCGCCGGCGATCGCGGCGACCGCCTGCACCGCCCGCTGATAACGCGCGGCATAGTCGCTGCTCTGGTACTCGGTCAGGTCGGCGACGCGGAGGTCGACCGCTTCCTTCAGCGTCGCGCTGGGAGTGCCGGGCGTGCTGGGAGTGCCGGGCGTGCTGGGAGTGCCGGCGGTGTTGGGGGCCTCGTCGGAGCTGCGGGGGATGCCGGAGCTGCTGGGGGCCGTCTGCCGCGGCGGGGCCACAGCCCTCCGTACCGCCTCGGCGTCATGCGCCGCGGCCCGCCCCCAGCGGAACGCGGCCAGGTTCTTGGCCACGGCCGCGCCGTTGAGTTCGACGGCGCTCTCCACCGCCTGGGCGCTGACCGGCAGACAGCCGTGCTGGTAGGCGGCCCCGAGCAGCAGCATGTTGGCCGGCATGTGGTCGCCGAAGAGCTGCTCGGCCAACCCCTGGGCGTCCAGCGGGAGCAGAGCCGTGTCGCGGGTGGCGGAGGCGATTTTCGCCAGGGCGTCCTCGGGGCCGCCGGGCACCGCGACCTGACGGGTGATCATCGCGGCGGTGGGCACGACGGCGGTGTTGACGACCGCGACGGTCCGTCCGGGGGCGCAGGCGGCCAGCGTGGAGTCGGCGGCGGCGCCGAGCACATCGAAGCCGATGAGCGCGTCGACGCCGGCCGCGGAGGCGCGCACCGCTCCGCTGACGGGGTCCTTGCCGATACGGACGTCGCTGACGACGGGTCCGCCCTTCTGGGCCAGACCGGTCTGGTCAAGGCCCGCGGCGTGCAGCCCGTCCAGGTGAGCGGCCATCTGCAGGATCTGCGAGACGGTGACGACGCCGGTGCCGCCGATGCCGGGCATGCGCAGCACGACTTCGCGGCCGGTGAAGCGGGCCTCCGGTTCGGGCAGGGGGCCCGGCGGTTCGGGCAGGCGGCTGGGGACGGTGGCGGGGGAGGGCGCGGGGGAGGGGCCCGGCTCGACCAGGAGGAAGGAGGGGCAGTCGCCCTTGAGGCAGCTGAGATCGGAGTTGCAGGACGGCTGGTGGATGCGGGTCTTGCTGCCGAACTCGGTCTCGACGGGCTGCACCGACAGACACGTGGACTGCACCGCGCAGTCACCGCAGCCCTCGCAGACCCGTTCGTTGACGACGACCTTCGCGGCAGGAGCGGGCAGCAGACCGCGCTTGCGCATCCGGCGCTCCTCGGCCGCGCAGCGGTCGTCGTGGATCAGTACGGTGACGCCCTCGACCGCCGCCAACTCGCGTTCCACGTCGGCGAGATCGTCGCGGTGGCGCACACTGGCCCGCGCGTCCAGGCGGACGCGCCGGTACGAGCGTGGCTCGGCCGTGGTGACGACGATGCGGCGCACGCCTTCAAGGGCCAGCAGCCGCGTCAGCGCGGCGACGTCCAGGCCGCCCTCCACACGCTGCCCGCCGGTCATGGCGACGGCCTCGTTGTAGAGGAGCTTGTACGTCATGGTCACCCCGGCCGCGACGGCGGCGCGGACGGCGAGCGAGCCGGAGTGGTGGAAGGTGCCGTCGCCGAGGTTCTGCACGAAGTGCCGGTCGTCGGTGAAGGGAGCCAGACCGAACCACTGCGCGCCCTCGCCGCCCATCTGCGTGATGCCGATCTGGTTGCCGCGCAGGTCGCTGTCGTCGAGAGCGACCATCGCGTGACACCCGATGCCCACACCGACGAGGGTGTCCGGGGCGGTGCGCGTGGAGAGGTTGTGCGGGCAGCCCGAGCAGAAGAACGGGGTGCGGGCGGCGACCAGCGGCAGCAGGCGCGGCCCCGACGGCCGCGGCTTCCCGGTGAGGGCCGACGCCTGAGCGGGCAGCCGCTCCGCGCCGACGAGCCCGGCCAGCGCCCGCGCGACGTCCTCGGCCTTGAGGGCGCCGCGCACCGGCAGCAGCGGGCGGCCCGACTCGTCCCGGCGGCCCAGCAGCACCGGTGCGTCCGGCCGCCGGTACAGGGCCTGCTTCAGGTGGCCTTCGAGGAAGTCGCCCTTGTCCTCCACCACAAGCACACGGTCCAGGCCCTCGGTCAGCTCGGCCATGTGCGCGCCGTCCAGCGGGAAGGGCATGCCCAGCGCGATGAGCCGGATACCGAGCCGCTCCACCTCCTCCTCGTCGATGCCCAGGTCGCTCAACGCCCGGCGCACCACCGCGAAGGATGTCCCCGAGGCCACCACCCCCAGCCGCGCCTGCCGCGCCGAGGCGACCACACGGTTGAGGCCGTGCCGGCGTGCGTAGGCGCGGGCGATGTCCAGGCGGCGGGTCACCAGGTCCTGCTCGGCGTCCAGCGCGCTCGGCCCGACCAGCACCGGCGCCGCTTGCTCCGCCCGGCGCTCCGGCGCGGGAACGTCCTCGCCGACGCCGGTGAGATCCACGGTGGCCGAGGAGTCCGCGACATCGGAGACGACCTTCAGTGCCGTCCACAGCCCCGCGGCCCGGGAGAGCGCGACCGCGTGCAGCCCGTACTCGATGAGCTCGCGCACCGAACCCGGCGCGAACAGCGGCAGGCACAGGCTCTGGCACATCACCTCGCACGAACTGGGCACCGTGGACGACTTGCAGTCCGGGTCGTCCCCGATCCAGGCCACCGCCCCGCCCAGCGGCGCCGTGCCGGCCATCGTCGCGTGCCGGATCGCGTCCGCCGCCCGGTCCAGGCCCGGATTCTTGCCGTACCAGAACCCGGTGACCCCCTCGTGGCGGCGCCCCGGCAGCCGGCCCAGCAACTGCGTGCCACCGACCGCGGTCGCGGCCAGCTCCTCGTTGAGCCCGGCCTTGAACACCACACCGGCCTCGTCCAGGAACCCGGCGGCACGGCCCATCTCCAGATCCAGGCCGCCCAGCGGCGAGCCCTGGTAGCCGGAGACGAAGACCCGGGTGTCCAGCCCCCGCGCCCGGTCAAGACGCCCCTGCTCCAGAGCCAGCCGCACCAGCGCCTGCACCCCCGACATCAGGGCAGGCCCCTTGGCGGCCGTGTACTTGTCGTCGAGCGACGGGATGCGGACGGGGGCACTCACGAGGTCCTCCACACGGCGGGAGAGCGGACAGAGGCAAGGGACACAGCACACAACCGGCCACTCCGCCACGCAAGACCTGTCTGACTGATTGCCTCCAAGACGCAAAGAATGCAAGCCGAAGGCCCAACTGGCGTGATTTCATTGCGTAGTTGTGTCACGTATGTGTCAAGGCGAAGGAGCGGCCATGGCGAGTGCCGAACTGGACGAGATAGATCACCAACTGCTGCGCCTGCTCCAGGCGGACGGCCGCCGCACGTTCTCGGACATGGCCCCCGAAGTCGGGCTCTCCGTGGCCGCGGTCAAGCGCCGGGTCGACCGCATGCGGGAGTCCGGTGTCATCACCGGCTTCACGGTCCAGGTCGACCACGCCAAACTCGGCTGGGGCGTCGAGGCGTTCACCGAACTGCGTTACGCGGGCACCACCAGCATCCAGGACATCCTGCACAGCACCACCGGCACCCCCGAGGTGCAGGCCGTGTTCACCATCGCCGGCGACCTGGACGCCCTGGTGCGCGTGCGGGTGCGCGACATCGAGCACCTGCAGGAGGTCATCGACCGCCTCCGCGGATCGGGCAAGGTCATCGGCACCCGCACGCTGATGGTGCTCGGCTCCTGGACGCGGGAGGACTGAGCCCTCCGGCGCGGAGCGCCATGGCGCGCCATAGCCACCCATTCAGCTACGTACCCCTGCGATACGGGCACGGCTGGGGAACGATCGGAGACACAGCGACCACAAGGAACCACAGCAGCCCCAGCAGGAAATGACCGAGGGAGCACAGGCATGGCGAAGGCGTATCTGGTGGGCAGCGGCATCGCGTCCCTGTCGGCGGCGGCGTTCCTGATCCGCGAGGGCAAGTTCGCGGGCTCGGACATCGTCGTCCTGGAGGAGCAGGACCGCGAGGGCGGCAGCCTGGACGCCGCGGGCTCACCGGAGACGGGCTACACCATGCGCGGCGGCCGCATGTTCGAGATCCACTTCGAGTGCACCTACGACCTGCTCGGCTCGATCCCCTCCCTGGACGACCCCGCCAAGTCGGTCACCGAGGACACCTTCGCCTTCCACGAGGACTTCGCCTGGGACGACCACGCCCGCCTCGTCGACGCCGACGGGCACGTCGTCGACGCCCACTCGATGGGCTTCTCCGAGCGGGACCGCCTGGAGCTGGTCAAGTGCGTGGGCACCCCGGAGCGGATGCTGGACGGCAAGCGCATCGTGGACTGCTTCAGCCAGGAGTTCTTCCACACCAACTTCTGGTGGATGTGGTGCACCACCTTCGCCTTCGAGCCGTGGCACAGCGCGATCGAGTTCCGGCGCTACCTGAACCGGTTCATCCACCTGTTCAAGACCTTCGACTCCATGTCGGGCATCTACCGGACCCGCTTCAACCAGTACGACTCGATCGTGCGACCGCTCATGAAGTGGCTCACCGACCAGGGCGTCACCGTCCAACTCGGCACCCAGGTAACGGACTTGGGCATCACCGAATCCGGGGACTCCTTCCGCGTGGAGAGCCTGACGTGGACACGCGGCGGCGCGAACGAGGAGGTCCCCGTGGGCGAGGGCGACCTCGTCCTCGTCACCAACGGCTCCATGACGGCCGACTCCACGCTCGGCGCCACCGACGCCGCCGCCCCGCCGGCCACCTCCACGTCCAGCGGCGCCTGGAAGCTGTGGGAGACCCTGGCCGCCAAGCGGGACGGCTTCGGCAACCCCCGCGTCTTCGACTCCTCGACCGACGACTCCACCTGGGAGTCGTTCACCGTCACCACGAAGGACCCCACCTTCTTCGAGCTGATGGAGAAGTTCTCCGGCAGCGAGGCGGGCAAGGGCGGCCTGATCACCTTCAAGGACTCCGGCTGGCTGCTGACCATCGTCCTCAACCACCAGCCCCACTTCCGCGACCAGCCCGAGGACACCTACGTGTGGTGGGGCTACGCCCTCTTCCCCGACAAGCCCGGCGACTTCGTGAAGAAGCCGATGCGCGAGTGCACCGGCCGGGAGATCCTCGACGAGGTCCTGCACCACCTGCGGTTCGAGGAAAGCCGCGAGATCCTCAACTCCTCGACCGTGATCCCGGCCCTGATGCCGTACATCACCAGCCAGTTCCTCGTGCGCAGCCACGGCGACCGGCCCCAGGTCGTCCCCGAGGGCTCCGCCAACCTCGCCTTCATCGGCCAGTACGCCGAAGTCCCCGACGACGTCGTCTTCACCGTCGAGTACTCGGTGCGCACCGCCTGGACCGCCGTCGCCCGGCTCCTGCACCTCGACAAGCAGCCCCCGCCGGTCTACAAGGGCGGCCACGACCCGAAGGTCCTCGTCGAGGCGCTGGCCACCATGCACCGCCGCTGAGAAGCAGGAGCCTGCCAGCCGTCACGCGCCATAAATCCGCTGGTGCGACACCAAGGCCGCCGCTTAACCTCGCATCCGAACGACGCGTAGCTCAGCAGCAGAGCGCCGGGCTCGAGACCCGGAGGGCGCAGGGGCAGAACCTGCCGCGTCGGCAATGGATGACAACGCTGAGCAGCAGCCCTCCGCCGTACCCGCCGCGTCCTCCGGCTACGCCCTGGACCAACTGAACAGGGCCTTGGTGACTGCCCTGACCCATGAGGACGCGGGCACGCGCCACCGCGCCGAGGAGCGCAAGAAGCGCTGGCGCGCGGTGCTCGCCGGCATGGCCGAGGGGAAGCTCACGATCGGTTCGCGGGCCCCGGTGGCGGACCTCCCGTCCTGGGTGACCCCTGAGGTCGTACGCGGCGGATTCGTCACGGGCACGGCGGGCGCCGAGGGCCCTCTCGAGCCCTACGAGGTGCGCGCCGCACAGGAGTTCGGGGTACCCGCGACGCGGCACGCACTGTTCACGCACTGCCTCACCGAGCCCGGCCTCGCCTGGCTGTGCGCCCTGCTGGACAGCGGCCGCTACCAGGTCGAGCTGCCCGAGGAGGCGTCCCTCCTCACGCTGGCCTGGCTGGTGCGCCAGGGCGAGCTGGAGCAGGCGGTGCACCTGGTGGACGTCCTGGAGCCGTTCGCCGACCGGCTGCGGTTCCTGCCCCGGCCCGTGCGGCACGCCGCCCCGGACGTGGCCGCCGTCCACCGCCGCACCGTGGCCGAGACCGGCGAGACCCTGGCCCGGCGCGGGCCCAACACGGCCGTCGAGACCCAGCGTGAGGCGCTCGCCGTATGGCAGCCCTTCGCGGACGAACTGCTCGTTCTGTGGCTGGAGTTCACGGCTGAGGGCCGCGCCCTCGCCGACGCGCCGGGCCCCGCTGTGTCGCACGCCGACGCGCCGGGCCCCGCTGTGTCGCACGCCGACGCGCCGGACCCCGCCTGGCTGCGCCGCGCCGCGGATCTGCTCACGCGCTATCGCGAGCTGGCCGCCCAGCACACCCGCTGCACCAAGCACCGCAGCCCCAAGGAGAACCTGGGCATCCTGCGCGGCGCGCTCGAAGAAGTGGTCGCAGGGCGCCCGTTGGACGCCCGACGGGCAGGCATGCTGCAGCACGCCATCACATCCATGGTGCGCAAGCGCGGCGTGCCGGACTCCGCCCGGCACGCCGCCCTGCGCCAGGCACAGGCGCGGCAGGCGGCGCTCCCCTCGCACCACGCCCTGGCCCAACTGGTCCTGCGCCGCCTGGCCGGCCTGCCGCAGGAGGTGGGCGCGGCCGACGTGGCGCCGCTCGTCGCGCCCGTCGGGGCCCGCGAGCACGAAGAGACCGGGCTCCCGGTCGGAGCGCAGATTCCGCCCGCGATCCGCAAGGTCGTCGAGGCGGCGCTGAGCGCTCCCCTCGGGACCCTCGTCGAACGCGGTGTGGTGCCGTCGGCCGAGGTGCTGGCCGAGATGATTCCGCAGTTGGTGGCCGTCACCACCGCGCAGACGTACCGGGACGAGCCGCTGCGCCGCCTGATGGCCGCGAACTACCGCGCCTTCCGCAACCGGCGCTCCCTGCTGCTGCTCAACCTGGAACGGCAGGTACGCGTCGACGAACTGCCCTGGGTCCGCGCGGTGGCAGCCCAGGCCGACACCGGCGCCGGACAGGAACCCGCCCTCGCGGCCCTGCGCCAACTCGGCGAGCTGGCCGTGCAGGGCTTCCCCGGGACGATCCTGCCCAACCCGCTGATCCGCGAACTCGGCGTCCTGGCCCGCCAGGCCGACCTGGGCGCGCCATTGGTCGAGGAGCTGGCGGCGGACATCTTCATGGGCACCTTCAGCCCCAAGTTCCTGGCGGCGGCGCGCGTCGCGGCCGAGCTGCTCGCGGGCTCGCTGTACGAGCGGTACTACGGCATCGACTACAAGGCGGTCCGCAACCTCGCGATCTCCGAGTCGGCCGCGGCCCTCAACCGCTCCTACGGGGCCCGTACCACGCCGGGCTTCGCGAAGCTGTGCGCCGGGCGGGCCGGTGGCGGCGACCTGTGGTCGGTGGCGGCCAACGGCAAGGTCATCGAGCAGGCCCAGATCCTCACCACGCACAACCTCGCCACGCTCGTCGCCCGCGTCGGTATCTCCCCGCAGCCCGGCTGGGAGGACCTGGCCCGGCGCTGCTTCGCTACGGTGTGCCGGCTCACCGCCCGGGTCCACCACAACCCCCGGCCGCTGGCCACGATCAAGGACGCGGCCTACGCCTGGCGGCAGATGCTGTTCCACCTCTCGCTGTGCGACACCGAGGCACAGGCCCGCGTACTGGCCCGGCTGGACGAGGAAGCGGCCCGCCACCCGGTCCACGTCGCCGCGCGCCTGGCCCCCGCACTGACCGGCTTGCGCCTGATCGCCTCGGGCCGCGGCTTCGACGCGGACGGCACGGCCGAACAGGGCGCCGCGCGGCGGCTGTTGGGCTGGAGCACGGACGGACACTGGCTCCGGGCGGACCCGACGGGTGACGGTGCGCCCCGGCGTGTGTGATCGATCCGCGTGTCATCGATCACAGAGCCGTGACGGGCCGCCCACGCGCGGACTCGCCAGGTAAAGCAATGGTCAAAGCGTGCGGGGTTGCAAGTTCCTCTGATGGTGGGTGCGTTGAGCTGTCCATCGGCCTGACCGGGCCACATATTCAATGCTGTTGAATATCGCACGGAGCCGAACTCTGCGGTTCGACAAGCGTGTAGTACCTGGCTACGGTCTTTTCCGATTCGTTCAGCACAAACCTTGGGGGGTTTGCAGTGCGTAAATTTTCTGCTGTCGTGATGGCTGGTGTGTCCACGGCCGCTCTGCTGGCTGTCGGTGCCTCGACGGCTCAGGCGTCCGAGGACGTCCCGTCCGACTATTCCGGCGAAGTCCTCGCCGAAGACGTGGTCATCGAAGATGTGCCCGGTGAGGACGTCACGCCCGAGGAAGAGGAGGAGGTCAAGGCCCCGGACCACACATCGGGCATGCCTGCGTCGGCGACGGGGTCCGCGGCCCTCGGCGTCTTCTCGTACTCGCACGGCGGCGTGACCATCAAGGTGCCCTCCGGCTGCTTCCTGACGCACGCGATCAAGGGATCGGGGAAGAAGGTGAACAGCCAGATAGCCGGCATCGACTGCGTGGGCGTCGCCGCTCTGGGCTCGCGTTTCTGCAACTCCCGCCTGGAGTTCCACTACGCCGACACGTCCGGAAAGACCTACCAGATCAAGCGGGGGCCGCTGCGGAAGACGTGTCACACGGGCTCCTTCCCCACCTACAAGCTCGGTGCCCACACGATTCCCAAGCACGGCAAGGCATGCGCCCAATTCTTCGTGAATGGAAAGCGCAAAGCAGTGCAGTGCCACTTCATCACCAAGTAGGCGGTGATCGCGGGTATGGATTACAGCTCTCGAAATTGGTGGACCGAAATAGCGATCGGAGTGCTGGTCACGACGGCCTGCACCGCGCTGCTCCTGGCCTTGGGCATTTGGGCCCTGGAAGGGGGCGGAGGGACCATCAATCTCCTGAATTGCCTTGTTCCTGGCCTCGTCGTGGGGATCTGGGCCGCGCGACGCTATAGGCGCCGCCACCTCACCTGACGAGAGCGTGGCCCGCCGACGCTTCTGGGACACAGGGAAACCTGTGTCCCAGAAGCGCGAGAGCCTCCTCGGAAGAGGACCCGGCAGGCGTGGTGCACACGATCAGTGCCTGGTCCGGTGAGCGGGCGATCGACAGCGTCTGCTGGGTCACCGCCACCGAGCCGACCACGGGATGGCGCAGCTCGTAGGACGCGGCATCGCACGGCGCCACCCGATGGTCTCCCCACAGGGCGACGAACTCCGTGCTGTTCATGGTCAGTTCGCCGATCAGCTCCGCGAGCAGCGCGTCCCCCGGGTGCCTGCCGACGACGACGCGCAGATTGCCGACCACCGCGCGCGCCTTGCGCTTCCAGTCCGCGTACAGCTCCCGGCAGTGCAGATCAAGGAACAGCATCCGGCTCATGTTCGGGCGCCGCGCCGGATCCTGCGGGGCGTCGAAGTCCAGGTGACCGGCGAGCAGGGCGTGCCCGAGCGTGTTCCAGGCCAACACGTCCGTACGGCGGCCGAGCACGAGCGCCGGGACGCCGTCGACGGCACGCAGCAGGTCGCGGGTCTCGTCGGCGAGCTTCTCGGGGCGCGGGCGGCGCAGCCGTGGTGCATGGCGGGAGGCTCCGGCGAGACGGTCGAGGTGCGCACGCTCGTGGTCGTCGAGCAGAAGCGCGCGGGCGATCGCCTCGAGCACCTCGGTCGAGGCCCCGCGCGACAGGCCCTGTTCGAGCCGCGCGTAGTACGAGACGCTGACACCCGCCGACTGAGCCAGTTCCTCACGCCGGAGCCCGGCCACCCGCCTGCGCGGCCCGATATCGCGCAGGCCGACGTCTTCCGGCTTCAGCTGTGTGCGTCGGGCCTGGAGGAAGGCGCCCAGGGGGCCGGGTCCGTGTCCGTTCATGGCTCTCATATTCGACGAGCGGCCCGGCCTCAGCCACACCCTGCGAGGAGCAGGACAACGCGGGAGTGGCTCCTGCCCGGTCGGGCGGCCAGTCTCGGTGTCGTTCGCTTGCGTATCCCAGACGACCTCAGGACGGCCCCCATGGACCCCATGGACCCCGTGAATCCCGTACACCCGGCAGGCCGCGTGCCCCAGAATCCGGAGCAGATCGAACTCGGCGACGTCACCGTCACCCGGATCAAAGAGTTCTACGGCTCGGTGGAGTTGGCGCCGCGCCAGTTCTTCCCGGACAGCCCCCACGGCTCGTGGGACGAGCACCGCGACTGGCTGGTGCCCGACTTCTGGAACCCCGAGACGGACGAGTGCCGTACGGCGATCCAGTCCTGGCTGCTGCGCAGCGAGGGGCGCACGATCCTCGTCGACACCGGCGTGGGCAACCACAAGGACCGGCCCTACGCCCCGGTGTGGAACCGGCTGGACACCGACTACCTCGACAACCTCGCCGCCGCCGGGGTGCGGCCCGAGGACGTCGACATCGTGGTCAACACCCACCTGCACATCGACCACGTCGGCTGGAACACCCGCCTCGACGGCCGCACGTGGGTGCCGACCTTCCCCAACGCCACGTACCTCATGACCGGGCGCGACTTCGCGTTCTGGGACCCGGCCAACGAGCACAAGAGCGTGCTCGGGCGCGGGAACCAGAACGTCTTCGAGGACAGCGTCGCGCCGGTCCACGAGGCGGGACTGGCGCGCCTGTGGGAGGGGACCTACCGGATCGACAAGAACCTGCGCCTCGATCTCGCTCCCGGACACACCCCCGGCTCGTCCGTGCTCACCCTCGAATCGGGCGGCGAACAGGCGTTGTTCGTCGGGGACCTGGTGCACACCGCGCTGCAGATCGCTGAGCCGGACACCAACTCCTGCTTCTGCGAGGACCCGGCGCAGTCCCGCGCCACCCGGCACCGGCTGCTCGGCCGTGCCGCCGAGAACAACGCGCTTGTGTTCCCGGCGCACTTCGGCGGCCACGGCGCCGCGGAGATCGCGCGCAGCGGGTCGAGGTTCGCGATCAAGGAGTGGGCGGGCTTCTCCCGCATTTCCTGACGCCCGGCGTTTCCCTTGCCCGAGTTTCCCTTGCCCAGAGTTTCCCTGACACCCAGAGAGGAAGCATGTCCCATGTCCCGGCAGGAAGTTCCGCTCGTCGAGACCCCGACGGGCGCCGTCCGCGGCATCCGCGACGCCTCCGGTGAGCGCTACCGCGCCCTCCCGTACGCGGTCGCACCGACCGGCGCGGGCCGCTTCGCCCGACCGGTGCCGCACCCGGGCTGGGCCGGTGTCCGCGACGGCACGCGGCTCTCGCCCACGGCCCCCCAGCCGGTCCGCGACTTCGGCCGGCTCGACATGACCCCCTACTTCGGGCCGGGCTGGGTGCCCGGCGAGGAGTACCTGACCGTCGACGTCCACACGCCCGCCGCCGATAGCGGCCGACGGCCCGTCATGGTCTTCGTGCACGGCGGCGGGTTCGTCACCGGCTCCCACCGGGCCGCGCTCTACGACGGCAGCGCCTTCGCCCGCGACGACGTCGTCCTCGTGACGGTCAGCTACCGGCTCGGCATCCCCGGGTTCCTCGACCTGGCGGGTGCTCCGGCCAACCGCGGACTGCTCGACGTGCTCGCCGCACTGGCCTGGGTGCGCGACACGGCAGCGGCCTTCGGCGGCGACCCCGACAACGTCACCGTCTTCGGCCAGTCCGCGGGCGCCACGCTCGTCGGCGGGCTGCTCGCGACGCCGGAGGCCAAGGGCCTGTTCCGGCGAGCGATCGTCCAAAGCGGCAACGGCACCGGCGCGTTCACCCCGGAACAGGCGCGACGCGTCACCGCAGCGGCGGCCGGTGCGCTGGGTGTCGCACCGACCGCCGAGGCGTTCGCCCCGATCCCGGACGAGCGCCTCCTGGCCGTCCTGCCGGCCCTGGCCGGCCTCGACCTGCGCACCGCTACGGCCACCGACCCGCTGGCCGGTCTCAGCCCGTTCAGCCTGGTCCTGACGGTCCAGCCCGCCGACGCCCTCGCCGACGGACCGGCCGCCGACGTCGACCTGCTCATCGGGACCAACACCGAAGAGGGCCACCTCTACCTCGCACCGCAGGGCGACTTGGAGTCCACCACCGAAGCCGACCTCCTCGCCCTCGCCGCGCGGACGCAGGCGCACCCGGAGGCCGCCCTCGCCGGGCACCGCGCCGCGCGGCCGGACGGCACACCGGGCGAGCTGCGCTCCGCCGTGCTCGCGCAGACGCTGTTCGAGACCGGTACGACGCGCATGGCGCAGGCCCACGCGCGGATCCCGGGCGGCGGCCGCACATACCGTTACGCGTTCGGGTACCGCTCGACGGCCCTGGGCGGACGGCTCGGTGCCGCCCACACCGTCGAGCTGCCCTTCGTGTTCGACGTCGCCGACCAGCCCTGGCTGCACGGGGACACCCGCCTGCTCGGCCCCGACCCCGCCCCCGTGGGACTCGCGGCCCAAGTGCACGGCGTCTGGGCCGCGTTCGCGTGCACCGGGGACCCGGGCTGGCCTCCGTACGATGCGCGGAGTCCCGTCGTGCAGACCTTCGGCTGACGGCAGGTCAGCCCTGGGCCTGCGCCGAGACGTCCTCCCAGTCGGCCCAGGTCTTGAGCCGGTCCGCGTAGATCTGCGGGAGCAGCTCGTTGCCCTGGGTGCCGAAGAAGACCCGCAGCGGCGGGTTGTCGGAGTCGACGACCTTCAACAGCGCCGCACCGGCCGCGGCCGGGTCACCGAGGTCCAGCGTGGACATGAAGGCGGCGAGGCCCTCGCGCACCACGTCGTAGGCGCCCGGCTCCACGAGGGTGACCTTGATGCCGAGGCGCGCGACCTCCTGCGCCAGGGACTCGCTGAGGCCCTCCAGCACCCACTTCGAGGCGTTGTAACCGCCCACCACGGGCCAGCCGACGACACCGGGCAGCGGTCCTGGCTGACCGCCCCGCGCGACCCCGCATCGGAGCCGCGCTGCCCCGCCTGCACCGTGCGGAGGGATGTGCTAGCCGGACCGTCCCTGGCGGATGGTCTTCACGGCAAGCACCGGGTCAACGGGTTCGACGAGTGCCTCGACGGCGACAGCAGCGAGGTGGGCCGGGACTTCGGCGTGCGGCAACGCACGGACGTACTCAAGGGCTTGTGGTGGAGACAGCTTCGGCAGCCTCTGGCGCAGGATGCGGAGCGCTCGCATGCGTCCGTGCACGGCGGCGATTTCGCGTATCTCTTCGTGGAGTTCGTCCACGGCAGTGCGGACGGTCAGCCCGCGGATGCGGACGCGGTAGTCGACTTCCCAGGCCCCGTCCATCTCAGCGGCAGCCCCGATGCTGTGCAGTCCGCCGTCGAGGCGGTCGACGAGGTAGGGACCGTGGCCGACGAACATGGCCTCGGTGTTCCGGGTGCGGGCGTATTCCTCGGATTGCCAGTAGACCTTCCAGACCAGCTCGTGTTCCTCCACGCACAACACAGCTGTGCGCATCGAGTCCACGCCGAGAGCCGCCCACTTCTGGTACTCGCGGGCGAGCTCTTCCTCAACGATACGAACTGCGGCCTCACGCTCGATCATGCGTGCAGCATTCCCTGTCGTGCCCGATGGCGCTTGGCGTACGACCAGGTCACCGCAGTCAACAGCGCAGGGATGGCGGACAAGGGGGCGAAGGCGAAGGCCCACACGGTCTGTGCCGTATCGCTCGTCATGTACGTCTGGCTCTCGACGGTGAAGGCGACCACGAGTTGCCACAGCGCGACCAGGACCAGGACGACTGAGGCGGTCCACGACAGCGCGGTGAGGGTTCGGGGGCGCAGGGGTCGCCATGTGTCGCTGACGAGCAGCAGCGGAAACAGGGCGGCCAGCTCCGCGAGGACGGCGAGGCCCGCGACGTAGGCGATGCCCCAGCCCGGGATGTCGAAGACGTCGCGCAGCACTTGATCGCTGTAGCCCACGTAAACACCGGAAGCCATGGCGATGCGCCACAGACCGGACGGGAGCGCGCACAGAGCGATGGCGTGGGCGGCGCGGCGGGCCCACACAGGTGCCGGTGCCGGTGCCGGTGCCGGCTCCGGCGCGGGGACGGGAGCGGGGGCGGTGGAGACGTGGGGAGCGTGAGCTGTCGTCATGCCGTCCATGCTGGCCCCGAACCCGGAACCCGTGCGTCGTCCGCTGCGGCGGAGCGTCTCCGCTCTGCGGGGGAGGGCACCCTCCTCCGAGGGAGGACCCCTGCGTGTCATCCCTCCTGGCCGGTCGCCGCCAGCACGATCTCGCGGATCGTGACGTCGCGGGGCTGCTGGTACGCGTAGGCGATCGCGTCGGCCACCACCTGCGGCGCGAGGGCGCCGCCCGCGGACTTCTTCCACTCCTCGTAGTCCGCCTTGATCTGCTCGTCGCTGGTGTGCGACAGCAGCTCGGTCTCCACCGCGCCCGGGGCGATCGTCACCACGCGGACACCCGAGGACGCCACCTCCTCGCGCAGGTTCTCCGACATGGCGTGCACCGCGAACTTCGTACCGACGTACGCGGTGTGGTTGGGGAAGGTCTTGCGGCCCGCGATGGAGCTGACGTTGATGATCGTGCCTGCGCCGCGCTCGACCATGCCCGGAAGCACCGCGCGGATGCCGTACAGCACCCCCTTGATGTTCAGGTCGATCATCCGGTCCCATTCCTCGACGGGCTGGTCGACGATGCGGCCAAGCAGCATGGCCCCGGCGTTGTTGACGAGTGCGTCGGCCGGGCCGAACCGGTCCTCGGCCTCCCGCACGGCGCTCTCGAAGGCCGCGCGGTCGGTGACGTCCGCCTTGCGGCACAGGGTGTCGGGCAGCCCCAGCTCCTCCAGCTTCTCCAGCCGTCGGGCCAGGAGCAGCAGTGGGTGGCCCTGGGCGGAGAACAGGCGGGCGGTGGTCGCGCCGATGCCGGAGCTGGCGCCGGTGATGACGATCAGGGGCTTGGCGGTCATGGTGCGCCTTTCCAGTGGAGTGCCCGAGGAGGGGAGGGCGGGGCGGGCCCAGGTGTGCGTCGGATCGACCCCTCCAGGAGATCACCGTCGGAGCTCTGCCGCGCGGCCGGGCGATACGGCGCCGGTCAGCGCCCGATCGGTCGGCATCGCCGGGGGAATCGCCGACTGGATTCGCGCGGTAAATAACGTGATCCTGCTGGGCGCCCCTGCAAGGCGACGGCCCCCGGACGCGGAATGTGGGGAGTGTTCTGTGCGCGCGGTCCGCTCCGCAGACACGTCGCGCCGCCGCTACGCGGCGGATGTCGGGGAACGCTCCGCGCTCCGGCACTCTCGGGCACAAGGTCTGCTCCGCAGACAGACTGCTCCGCCGCTCCGCGGCGAACCACTCGGGGGCTCGGGGCGGGGAGTCGGGCGACCGCTCGGATTTCCTATGCTCTGTGCAAGACCACGTTCGGGGCGATGCCTCCCTCTCGGTTCCGCGTGGAACCCCGGGGCGGGGCAGGACGGTGGAAGGTTCGTGGCTGGACGCGCGTGCAGGGCCCCGGCGGCGGAGGAGCTCGCCGCCGCGGTCGCCCGTGTGGCGCCGCGTTCCGCAGCGGCCTGGCCGGAGCGGGAAGCGGTCGCCGGTGCGGGCGGGTTGACGGTGAAGGTCTCTCAGGCGCGGGCCCGCCAGCTGTGGATGGTCGTCGGTATGTGGGAGCGCGCCCTGGCGCGCGAGGACCGGCCGGGCCGTCGGCGGCGTACGGCGGCGCAGTTGTTCACGCCTGCGGGACTGCGGACCTTCTGGGATCTGGCCCAGGCGGGGGAGCTGCGGGCGCTGCGCCAGGAGCGGGGCAGGGAAGCGGCGTTGCCGCCCGCCACGCTGCGGATCGTGCGCGACTGCCTGCGGATCATGGCCGCGCTGGTGCTGCCGCAGGGCACTCCGATCCGGTTGCCGTCCGTGCCACAGCCCGAGCCCAAGTCGACGGTGCGGCCCGACTCACTGGCGACGGCCTACCGGCGGCTCGCGGACCTGGCCGCCACGGGGCCCCTGGAGCGAAACGGACTGTCCCTGTCCCACCAGGACCGCACACGGCTGCTCGCGATGGTCGCGATCGTGCTCGAAGCCGGGCCGCGCTCGGGGGAGTTGGCCGCGCTGCAGGTGACGGATCTCGCGCCCGGGGCAGAGGCCGTGGCCGTACGCCGCCGCCAGCAGAAGGCGCCGCCCAACCGCGCCGACGAGATCGCCGCGCTGGCCGAGGTCCGCCCCTCCTCGGTCCGCGCGGTGCTGTGGGGCCACCGCCACCAGGTGTCCGAGGCCACCCGCCAGCGGATCCTCGCCGCGCAGGCGGACCTTGAACCGCTCCCGGACGTCGAGTGGTACGCGCTGCGGGAAGGTTCACGCGTCGCGGTCCGGCGGTGGCTCGAGGTGCGTGCGCACCTGCTCGCGACGGGGCCGCTCACCGGTGGCCGCCCCGGCCTGTGGGTGACCCTGGTGCCGACGAAGGCGGGCCCGCCCGGGATCACCCTGCGCCCCCAGGGACTCACGCAGGCATTCGCGCGGGGGATGACGGCGCTGAACTGGGTGATGGCCGGTCAGCGCGGGTGGGAGCCGATGCCGGTGCGGATGGAGCAGGCGACGTCAAGGGCGGCAACGACCCCGGCCAGCCGGGCTCCTGGTACTACAGCAACTCGATGATCGGCGACCTGGTCATCGTCAAGAACTCCCCGGACACCACGATCAAGCCCGACAACGGCCTCAACGGCTGGAACATGAGCTGGGCGGAGTGGAAGGCGGGCTCGGCGATCTGAGCACTCGTACCCGTACCCGAGGCCGAGCCCGCACCGCACCCGCACCCGCACGCCACTACGGATGCGGGCCGCGCGGCCGCCGCTCAACGCTTGGCGTCACACTTGCTCAGGTCGGGCTCGGCGAGCGGCTTGCCCTCCGGCGTCATGTACGTCACCCAGAGGACCACGTCCTTCTTCCCCTCGTTGCGGCCCTCGTGGACGTAGCCGCTGCCCTCGACGATCGATTCGCCCGCCTTGAACGTGCGTACGCCACCGGGGTGGACCGGGGCGTAGTGCGTGAGCTTGCCCTTCTTCACCACACCGACGAGCTCGCCGTAGTGGCAGTGCTGCCCCGTGCTGCCGCCCGGCGGGATCGTGATCTTCCGGTAGTTGACCTGGACGGGACCGTCGACGTCGACGCGCACGGGCCCCTCCTGCCTGCCCTCGGCGACCTCCCTCACGACCGGAGCGGTCGACCTCCCCTCGGCGGACGCCGACGGCAGGGCGACCCCTGCCGTCGTGACGAAGGCCGCCGAGGCAGCGGTGGTCGCCAGGGCACGTCGGAACATAGGCATGCGTGAGACCTCTCGGTGAAAGACCGGCGGAGCCGCCGACGGCTTCCGCTCTCGTCACCCGAGATAGTGCTGCGCCCTGGCCCCGGGGGTCAGGGCCTTAGGTCTCTTACCGGCCGGTTGCCTGCTGACGGTGGCCTGTTGCCTGTTGCCTGTTGCCTGCTGTCGGCGCGTGAGCACGTGGTACTGGAAGAGGGTGTCCGCCGCCGCGTCCTCCGCCACGCGGGACACGACGGTCAGCCCATGGCGCCTGGCCACTTCGTGTACGGGGAGTACCAGGGGAGTGTGCCCGAAGGCCAGGACATGGCCGTCCGGCGCGAGGGTGGCGATGAGCGCGTCGAACAGGTCCACGGACTGAGCGACCGTCACGACCTCGCTGTTCAGGAACCGCAGGACGAGCACATCCACCGATGCGTCGGGCCCCGGTGGCTGCCGGGCGTCCGCGACGGACACCTGAGGCAGGGCGCGGCGCAGGTCGGCCAGGAACGCGCCGGTGGAGCAGGCCGGATCGTAGATCACGGAGCCCCGCATGCCCTCCACTTCCGGCCCCGGCCCCCGGCCCCCAACCCGGCCCCGGCCCCCAACCCGGTCCCGGCCCCCAACCCGGTCCCGGCCTCCGGCGAGGGCAGGTATCCGAGGGAGACCCCGTTCTCCGTGAACTGGAAACCCTCGAACCTGCCGAGCATCATCTCGCGCCGCAGCACACCGGACGGTCGACGTCGGCCCGCGGTGTTCCGTACGGGCGTCTTCACGCCCAGCCACTCCGTGAGGCCGGTACGCAGGAGGAAGCAGCGGTTCAGTTCACTGGGCCTGAGAAAGAGATGGTGCAAGGGGCAGTGGTCGCCACGGTGGAACTCCAGCTTGTGAGCATGGTCGAGCGCTGATGAGTGCGCTCTGTGCGCGGTGATTTCGCCGGGTGATTCGGCCCGACTCCACAAGATTCACACGCGCGTTGCGCGGGACAGGCAGGCCAAAAGTCCTTTGCCTCAAAAGGGCCGCTGACCCCAGGTCAGAGCGAGAGGCCCGGCAGCCGGTCGTGACGGTGTCCGGTCGCTCTGTTCGGTCTAGCCGAGGTGCATGACCCGCGCCCAGAAGGACGGCGCGGTTCGATCCTTCTGAAGCGCCACCGGAACCGTGGACGCGCCGGGCCCGCTGCCGATCGCCAACACCCCCACGCGCGTACCGGCCTTGGCCTCGCGCGCCGGTGACTCACCTCCGTCGCGCAGGCTCAGCGTCAGCTTCTGGCCCGGTACGCCGACGGCCGTGGCGTCCTTGGCGGCCACCAGCGGGACCCGCTTGCCGAGCCCGTCCTCGACGTACCCGACGACCTGCCCCTTCCTCGCCACGACCGTGGACGTCATGGCGTTGCGCACGGCCTCGATGACCTTCCTGCTGTTGTCCTTGACGAGGACCAGGCTGTTCGCGCCGTTGGGGTCGGGTCCTTCGGCGCGCTGGCCGAGCATCGTGCCGAGGATCAGCGGGGTCTTGCCGCCCACCGTCTTGTACGCGGCCCACATCAGCGTCCCGCCCGCGGCGGTGTTCGATCCGGTCTTGATGCCCTTCACGCTCAGACCGGCGAGCAGCAGGTTGTCGTTGTTGTTGTTGATCGGCTTCGGGAGGCCCTTGATGGTGGCGTTCGGCAGCTGGACGACGGCCCGGAACGCGTCGAACTTCATGACCGCCTCGGCCAGCTTGAGCTGGTCGGCCGCGGTGCTCACCGTCTTGGAGTCCAGACCGCTGGGATCGGTGTACGTGGTGCCGGCCATCCCGAGGTCCTTCGCGGCGGCGTTCATCTTGGCGACGAACTCCGCCCCCGAGCCGCTCTTGGTGTCCCAACGGGCCAACAGGCGGGCGATGTTGTTGCCGGACGGGATCATCAGCATCTTCAGCATGTCCTGCTGACTGAACTTGCTCCCTGCGGTCAGCCCTTCGATGCGCGACTCGTCCTTCGCCTCGCCGTCCGCCACGGCCTTGGCGTCGACCTCGATCGTGGGCCCGGACTCACCCTTCTTGAGCGGGTGCTCCTTGAGGAGTACGTACGCCGTCATCACCTTGGCCACACTGGCGATCGGCACGGGCTTCTGCTCCCCGAACGTGCCCACCTTCCCCGACCCCTGGATACGGACGGCGCCTTGCCCCTGCTTCGGCCATGGCAGCTTCACCTGCCCGTCGAGGGTGACGGACGACGCGGCGTCTCCCGACGTCAGGGCCGGTGCCGGCAGCGGCCGCAGAAGCTGCGCCACGACGATGACACCGCACAGGAGCAGGAAGAGGGGCGTCCAGATCCGCAGGCGACGCACCAGAGTGCGTCTCATGGTCTCGGGCGGCGGCGGGGTGTTGGTGAGTTGCGCGAGCAGGTCGAGCGGAGGCGCGGGGTGGGTGGTGAGGGCTTCGGCCGACGCCTGCGCGGTCTCGGTTCCGCATTCCGCCTCGGCATCGGACGGCGTCTCGGCATCGGATGACGTCTTGGTCCCGGATGGCGTCTCGGTATCGGTACGGGGCGCCTTCTCCGGCAGCGCTTCCAGGGGCTTGAGCGCGACGAACTTGCTCGTCCGCTCGGAGTCCGTCTCGACTTCCCTGTCTGCCTCGTCGGGGACGGCCGCTGCCTTCCCTTCGCTGTCGGCCACGTCCTCTTGGGGACCTTCCGCGACCTGTTCCCGCTTCGGGGCGTCAGGGGTTTCGCCTGCTCCTCGTATCGCCTTCATCTGTTCTGGCGTCTCGCTCTCGTCGCTGCTGCCACTGGTTCAGTACGGCCTCCGGACCGCCCGGGCGATCGGGCCGCCGAGCCCCCCGGTCATCTGCAGAAACGAGAATGCAAAATCGGGGTAAACCGTTCTCTTAGGAGAGCAAAACCCCCTTCCTCCTGTCCATTACCAAAAGTGGACATAGACCGATCAATCGCTGGTATCGGTGCTGCTTGCCGACCTGATCCGATTCCCGGACTGATCCGATTCCCGACGTGATCCGAGACCTCTCGTGCGTCGTGGCGGGATTCGACAGCGTGCGAACGGCGTTGGAAGATCGTTTTCATGGCCATCGCTCCGAACCCCCACCCGCTGGTCGCCCGAGCGCGCCGGCTCGCGTCCGACGTGCTCGCGCCCAGCGCCGAACGCGTCGACCAGGAGGGCGTGCCCCGCAGCAGCATCGAGGCCGTCAAGGAGTCGGGGCTGCTCGGTGTGAGCGGACCGGTGAAGTACGGGGGTTCGGCGGCGCCCGCCGCCGTGGCGCGAGAGATCGCCGAGATCCTGGCGGGGGCGTGCTGCTCGACGTGGTTCGTGCAGACCCAGCACCACACACCGGTCAGTACGCTGGCCAGGAGTGAACTGCCCGTGCGCGAGAGCCTGTTGGGCCCACTGGCGAGCGGTGAGCTGCTGTCCGGTGTCGCCTACGCCCAGCTGCGCGCGTACCCCCGTATTCCCGTGCGGGTCACCCGGGACCGAGGCGGCTGGCGCTTCGACGGGGAGGTCCCCTGGTACACCGGCTGGGGGCTCAACGACGTCATGCTGCTGGCCGGGGTGACGGAGGCGGACGAGGCGCTCTTCGCCTTCACCGAGGCGCGGGCCCAGCCGGGGCTGCGCCCGTCCGCGCCCATGCGACTGGCGGCGCTCGGCGCCTCGCGGACGGTCTCGCTGGAGCTGGACGGACTCTGGCTGCCCGACGAAGCCGTCGCCCTGCGCACGCCGTACGAGACGTGGGCCGCGTCCGACCGCCCGAAGAACACCAATGCCTCACCGGCCGTCTTCGGCATCACCGAGTCGGCCCTCGCCCTGCTCGACGGCGGCCCGGCCGAGCAGAAGACGGCCCACGCCCTGCGCTCCCGCCTGGGCGAGGTCAGACGGCAGGCGTACGCCCTGGCCGACCACCCGGTCCCGTACGAGCGCATCGAGGAGAGGCTGGCGGTCAAGACGCAGGCGTACGACCTGATGCGGACCGCGACGACGGCTGCCGTGGTGGCCGGCGGCGGCAGGGCCATGTCCCTGGACAGCCGGGCGCAACGCCTGGCCCGCGAGGGGATGTTCCTGCTGGTGCAGGGGCAGACGAACGAGGTGCGCAGCGCACACCTCGGCCATCTGTCGATGGACCGGAGTGCCGCAGACGCGAACCCGCCGGGCTCGCCCATGACGGACGGCTGAAGGCGGCAGGCAACCTTCGGCGAGCACGGCCGGGCCGCCGAGCTCGCCTCATGGCGCGCTGTGCAGCGGGGCGTGGTTGGCCTTGAAGAGGCGTTCGCCCGCGAGACGCATGACGAGATTGCGCAGCGGCGTGGGGAGGCCGCGGGCCCTGTCACGGCGCCGGTTCTGTTCCAGGACCCCTTGGATGCGGTGCGCACGGCGGGCCTGGAACGTGCGCAGGGTCGTTTCGATGCGGTCCGTGCCGACGCGCCGGCCCGAGCCTGCGAGCAGGCCGGCGAGGACGAGGGAGTCCTCCAGCGCCATCGCTCCTCCCTGGGCCATGCTCGGCGAGCAGGCGTGCGCGGCATCGCCGATGAGGACGACGCGCGCTCGCGTCCAGTCCGTGCCGACGCTCTCGTGGAGAGCCGCGACATGGGCGTCCGCACCCTGCTCGAGGAGCTGCGGAACCGGAGCCGCGAAGTCGCTGAAGAGATCCCGCCAGTCGCCGTCCGGGGCCTTCGCCACGGGGCTGTTGACGTCGGCGTAGCAGTACACGCGACCGCCGCCGAGCTGCACGGTCAGGAACCCGCGGCCGTTGCTGCCCAGCCGGGCGGTCCAGTCGTGGATGCCGGGGATCTCCGCGTCCTCGGCGATGAACCGCCAGCACAGCTGGCCAGGAAGCGTGGCCCCGGCCTTCCGAAGGCGCTGCGGCGTACGGCGGAGTGGATGCCGTCCGCGCCCACCACCAGGTCGTACGACTCCTCCGAGCCGTCGGCCAGGGTCACTGTCCCGTCGGCGCGCACGTCGGTCACCTCGGTGCCGAACCGCACGAGCGTGTCACCGATCGACCTGCGCAGCACGCCGCCGAGGTCGGCGCGGCTGATCGCCAGGCAGTCGCCGACCGTGCCCCAGATCCTGCGGACGTCGAACTCCACGAGGGGGCGCCCGAGATGATCGTGGATCCGCTGGCGTGCGACGCGTCCGGCACGCTTGGCCACCTCGCCGGCGACACCGAGCTCGCGCAGCGCGCGCACCGCGTTGGCGGGGAGGTAGAGACCGGCTCCGGAAGTCCGCCATTGCGCTTCGCGCTCCACGACTTCGACTGCCATGCCACGTGATCTGAGCTTGTTCGTTACCTTCGGCGGTCACGTTCGGTGAGGGTTGCGGGGCGTTTGAGGGTCTTGCCGACGTCGTAGCGGGTGGCGGGGTGCCGGTTTCTGGTGCCGGATGGTCGTCCGGGGCCCGGGGGCCGACCGCGGCGGGCGGACCTACGTGTTCGACCTGTCGGCCGGGCAGTTCGCGGACAAGGGGATGCGCGGGCTCGACGGCCCCCTCATCACCACCGAGGCGAACTGGGCCAAGGCGTTCCAGGACAGCACCTCCCGCAAGCTGATCAAGTACCAGGACTTCGCGACCATCAGCGAGGCCAACGACGCCTTCCGCGCGACGAAGCCCCTCGAACCCTTCGCCTACAGGTCAGGGGCGACGGTCCTCAGCGCGCCGGGCTGGTACACGAACGCGGTCGGATGAGACGCGACCGATCCGCTGCGGGCCGGGGCCACGATCGGCCCCGGCCCGCACCCCTCACCCCGCAACCCCCCTGAGGTCGACGACGGTGCGCAACTTCCCGGTGCCCGCCGTGCGTTCGAGATCCCGCCCGTCGACGAGCTCGACAGTGCAGGTCAGCAGCCCTTCCTCGGACACCGCCGCGCCGAGTTCCGCAATGGCCGCCAGGAACACGGCCCGCGCCCGCTCGGGGTCCTGGGCGTACTCCCGGTCCAGGCGGACCGTCAGGTGCTCGGCGGCGGCCGTGGAGCTCAGCACCAGCTGCAGCTCGCCGCGGTAGCCGAGCTGTTCCTGCGCGGTCTCCACGAAGCGGCGGTAGTTGTAGAAGTACGTGCCGATGCGCACTACATCGCCGTAGCGGCCCAGGAGTTCGATGCGCGGGGTGTGGCTGCCGCAGGGGCAGACGCCCTCGACGGCGCGGCCCAGGTCGCCGATCTCGTAGCGCTCCAGGCGCTGGCCGGAGCGGGTGCGGCTGGTGAAGACCAGCCGGCCCGGCTCGCCCGCGGGCACCGGCCGGTCCTCCTGCTGATCCAGGATCTCCAGGGTGTGCAGCTCGGTCAGGACGTGGTGCACCGAACCCTCGGCGTGGGCGCACTGGTGGCCGAGCGGCCCCAGGTCCGTGCTGCCGTAGGAGGCGGAGCGGATGACCTCGACGCCGAAGCGGGCGGTGAGGATCCGGCGTTGCTCGGCGGTGAAGTGCTCGCCGCCGTAGAAGACCTTGCGGATGCCGCCGTACGAGCGCAGCAACTCGCCCTGTGAGTGGAAGAGTTGCCACAGGTAGGAGGGCATGCCGAAGACCGTGTCGGCGCGGTGGGCGACCAGGGCCTCGGCGACCGCCGCGTGGTCGGTGCCCGCGGCGATCGGTATCTGGGTGGCGTTCAGCCGCTCCAGGATGGAGAAGAAGCTGATGAACCCGCCGTACATGCCGCCGCAGTAGAAGAGGTTGGCGGCGCGGTCGCGGCCCGGGTCGAACCCGGCGGCGAGCAGACCGTGGGCGGCGGCCCGCATCTGGGTGTCGTAGTCGGCGTTGGTGAACACGGACAGCGCCGGGGCGCCGGTGGTGCCGCCGCTGCGGAAGTACAGGTGGGCGTGCTCGGGCGCCAGCGACGCCAACTGCCCCTGTACGCCCGCCTTGTCGAGCAGGGCGCCGGTCGGCGGTGCGGGGGAGGGAGTGGGGGCGACCAGGTCGTCCAGGCAGGCGGTGGCCGTGAACGCGTCGCCGGTCCGGACGCTCACCCGGCGGCTGTAGCGCTGCAGGGCGTAGACGCCGTCGTGCGGCTCGCCGTCGTAGCTGTCCAGCATCGCGCCGACGGGGGTGATGCGCAGTGCGCCCGCCGTCAGGAGGGTGCGGGAGAGGCGGGCCGTGTCGGCACGCCCGGCGCCGACGGCAGCGGTCTGGAGGTAGCGGCGCATCGGCCGCAGCGTGGCGGTGATGTCCCGTGCGGGCAGCGGCTTGACCCAGATGCTGCGGTGCAGCGGGGAGGCCGTGAGCGCGGGCCGGGTGTCGGCCAGGACCCGCCACGTGCCGTCCTCGGCGGCGATGACCTTGGTCAGGCCCAGGTGCTCCTCAAGGCGGACGAGGAGTTCGGTGGTGGTGATCTCCGCCTGCTCGGCGGCGCCCAGCTCCGGAACCTGGACCGACACTTGGTCCGCGTGCGCTGCGGCAGCCAGTGCCGCGGCGGACGCCTTGGCCAGGACAGGGGCGAAGTCCTCGGCGAACGCGAAGACTTCCTCGGCGTCCTCGGTGTCCAGATACACCACCTGCGGACTGGAGCACGCCTGTTGGCCCAGGCGGCACACGTCCGCGGCCAGGGCCGTCAGGGTCGCCGGGTCGTGCCAGGCTTCGCGGGTCAGATAGGCCAGGGAGATCTTGTGGCCCCACTCAACCAACCGGCAGCCGGGCGAGGCGAGTTCGGCCACGGAGGCCACCGCGTCCTCACCGCCCCACACCGCGATCGCGTCCGCAGGTTCACACATCAGGCGCAGCCACTCCCGGCGTGCGGAGGGGAAGCGCAGCGCGACGATACGGCGGGCGAGCGCGCCCGTGGGGTCGGCGGCCGCGAGCTCGGCGAGCAGGTGCAGGGCGAGCGGGCTGTCACCGCCGCTGGTCTTCAGGACGTTGACATTGCCTGCCAGGAGGCCCTCGACGACGCTCAGCGGGGCGACCGCCGCCGCGTTGCCGGGCGCGATGTGCGCCAGCAGGCCGACCGGGGCCCACGCCTCGAAGACGGTCTCGCGGGCGTCGGGACGGGTCAGCCTGCCCGGGCCGGTGCCGCCCAGCTCGCGCCGCAGCTTCCGCTCCAGGGCGGGACGGGCGAGCGCGGCGGACAGCTCCGTGAGAGTCGCCTCGGCCTCGGCCCAGTCATCGGTGGTTGCGGCAAGTTCAGCGCTGAGCCGCTTCCGTACGGGATTCTCGGCGTCACGCAGCGCGTCGCTGAGCGCGGCGCAGGCGCTCAGGACGGTTTCGGTGGGCAGGGGTTCGGCGAGGGCCCGCTCGACCAGGGCCGGAAGGTCCGCCAGTAGGGCGGCGGCTTCGTCGTCGCCGATGAACTCGCCCTGCCAGTAGTGGAGTTCGCTGGTCACTGCGGGGGTCGCTTCCTTGCTTGCCGTCGTGCCGGTGGTCGTCTCAGTGGTCGTCGTCACCGTGTTCATGCGTGTCCCTTCAACAGTTCGGCGGCGGCCACCGCGCAGCTGCGGTTGCGGCTCACCCCGGCGCGTCCGTGAACGGCGAACCACGGGGTGGGCAGCGGGCAGCCGCACTCCTCGGCCGGGTGCAGCGAGGCCAGGTCGCCCATCACGACGCTCTGCGCCGGTACGGAGGTGATGTACGGGGAGACCAGGTGCAGGAACCCGCGTTCCCCGTAGCCAAGGGGCCGCAGGGTGCGGGCGTCGCGCACTGCGGCCCGCGACCACACGGGCACGTGCAACCGGTGCTCGGCGCACTCGATGTAGGGCACGCAGTGCTCCACCGAGCCGAACGTGTCCCGGATCCGCTCCGGTGCGACGCCGAGGAGCTCGGTGACCCGCGCGTAGAACTCCGCCTTGCCGATCTGCCGGTCGGCGTGCGACTTCCAGCCGCCGCCGAGGACCACCAGGGACCCGGCGGGCAGCTCGATCGGCGGCAGACCCTGTGCGCGCATCCGCTCCAGCGTGAAGTGCAGGAACGCGGGGAAGCCGAGGATGCGCACCGGCAGGCCCTCCTCCGCGTAACTCCGCAGCGCCCTGATGCAGCCGTGCACATCGAACTCGTGGCCCTCGCCGGTGTGCCGCAGCGCGTGCGTGACGCTCTTGGCGGGGGCGAAGTCGCACAGGTAGTTGTCGGTGAAGGACGTGCCGAGCTTCATGCTCGGGGCCGGTTCGTAGCTGTAGAGCAGGTAGTTGACGGGCTGGTCGGGGGTGATCCAGCCGTAGTGGTCGAAGATCCGGGCCACCATGCGCTGCGCCGAGCGGATGGTCCACTCGTCGAAGAACATCTGGGACTTCTGGCCGGTGGTGCCGGAGGAGGTCAGATGCAGGAAGACGTCGTCTCGGGGGACGGAGAGCACTTCGTGCCGCTTGAAGAAGTTGGCATGGATCAGGGGGGTGCGGACGCCCGCGCCCACCGTCGGCGCAGGGGTCTCCGGCCGGTCGGCGAGCAGTGAGCGGAAGAAGGGTGAGCGGGCCGCGTGCCAGTCGTTCGACTCGTCCATGGCGGCCGCGAACAGCGCGTCGGCGCCCGGGCCTTGGGCATACGGCTGGGTCAGGTCGCACAGCCGCTGGACGTGTGCCAGGGCCTGCGGGTCCGGGACCTGGACCGGGGCGAGATAGGGGGTGGTGTCGGTGTTCACAGGGTGACCTCGTGACGGGGCAGGTAGGTTGCGGCCCAGGCGGTCAAGTAGGCGCTCACGTAAGGCTGGAGCGGTCCGCTGACGGCGAGGGTCCGGAAGTCGATCTGGCGGCTCGTGCGGGAGAGCACGACGTAGTCGTGGAAGCGCTCGCCGATGCGGCGCATGGCCGGGTAGACGGCGCTGGGGACGAAGCCCGCCGCCAGGAAGGCGGTCAGGCTCGCGGTGTCGGACAGCGGGAGCAGCGTCTCCACGTAGTCGGCGCCGGCCCGCGACACCGTCGCCATCAGGGGCTCCAGGGCGTGCGTGACCGCCGCCGGGTAGGGGTGCACGGCGACCAGCGCACAGCTCCCGGCGACCGGGTCGAGGTCCACGTACGCCTCGAACGCGCCGTCCGGCGGCACCAGTACGGCGTTGGGCGCGTGCAGCGGGTAGTAGCGGCCCGCCGGGTCCGGGAAGAGCTCCAGGAAGCGACGGCGTACGAATCCGGGCGCGCCGACCACTTCCAGCTCGGCGGTGGGACCGGCGGCCGGACCTTCGGGGCGGGCCGAGCCCAGCGTGTCCGAGGGCAGGACGTGGGCGTACGGGACGCCGGTGGTGTGCTCGGCGGCGGCAAGGAGCGGCCCGAGCGCGGCGGGTGCCCGGGACACCGTCTCGCGCCGGGGCAGCACCCCCTCGGCGAAACGGGCGAACAGTCCGAGGCTCTCGCAGCCCGCCACCTCGGCGGCGTTGGGCAGCAGTCCGAGCGGCCTGAACCCGTGGCGGACCACGACGTGTTGGGGCCCCTCGGTGACCATCCGCACGGTGGCGTACACGGAGTCGAGGCGACCGGTGGCGAAGGCCGCGCCGCACACCGCGCCGGTGAGGCGACCGGCGAGGCCGCCGCGACGGCGCTCCGGGTGGACCGCGAGGCCCACGAGCTTGCCGATGCGGCTGCCCGGGTCGGTCTGCACGACCGCCGAACCCGCCAGCTCGCCGGTCCCGGCCAGCCGGGCGGTGAGCCAGTGGGTGTGCGGGTCGGTGATGAGGCGGCGCATCACCGCGGGGTCGCTGCCGAGCGGCACCGGATACCCGTGGCCGTACACGTCGAAGTACAACTGCCGCAGTTCCGCGATGTCCTGAAGCGCGGCGGGGGCGAGGACGGCGGTCATCGGGAGGCTCCCGCGGCGGGGGCGAGGTCGCCCTCAGGTGCGGCCGGAACAGGTATGGAGCTCCCGTCCGCCACGACGGCTGCTGTGTCCTCCGCAGCCGCGCGTCCGCCCCGCCCCAGCAGGAACAAGGCAACGGCGACCGGCGCCAGCCCCGCACCCTGGACCAGGCACAGCCAGCGCGGGTCCAGATGGTCGCCGAGCACGCCGAAGACCAGCGAGGAGAGCGGGAAGGTCGCGCCCAACAGGGCCTGCATCACGGTGAAGAACGCGGGCTTGTCGGCCGCGGGGACCGACCGCTGGAACAGGGCGACGAACCGTACGCCGATGACGCCGACGCACCAGCCCGCGGCGACCAGCGACACCAGGGCCACGGCCAGTCCGGGCACCAGCCCCGGCATCCCGAGGGCGAGCGCCATCAGCGCCAGACAGGTCCCGCCGACCGTGGTCGGGGAGCCCGGAACGCGTCCCCCGGTGAAGGCGCCCAGCAAGGTGCCCACCCCCAGGGCCGCCTCCAGCGCGGCGACGGTCGAGCCCTGCCCGTGCAGCACCGAGCGGGTGTACAGCGGCATCACGACGTACACGGCCGTGGTGAAGACGTTGGCCGCGGCGAAGCACAGCAACACCTGCCGGATGAAGGGCAGTTCGGCGAGGACGTTCCGCAGGGTGCGGCGCGGCGTCGGCTCACCGGGAACCTCCGCCTCGACGGCCTCACCGCCGGGCCGTGGGAAGCGCGTCAGGGCGACGAGCAGGGCCGCGACGAGGTACGCGCCCGCGCACCCGGCGACGATGCCCGCCAGTTCCCAGGCATCGACGAGAAGCGGTCCGAGAAGCCCGCCGGCCAGCCCGGCCAGGGACTGCGTGGACAGCTCGAAGCCGGTCGCGGCCTCGATGTCACCGTCCTCGACCAGTTCGGGGACCGAGGTGGTCAGGCACGGGTCGAAGAGCGCCTGGCACCCGGCGAGCAGCAGGGCCGCGCCGTAGATGACCCCGGTGGGCGGCTGGGCCGCGGCGGTCCATCCGGCGACGGCGGTGGCGACGAGCCCGGCCACCGCCGCCGCACCCGCCAGCACACTGCGGTGCGGGCAGCGGGCGATGATGCGGGCGACCAGCGGGACCAGGACCACCGCGGGCAGCGTGGACACGGCGAGGAAGGCGCCGGAGGCGAAGCCCCGGTCGCCGCCCGCGGCCTGGCTGACCAGCCACCACACCACGCCGACCTGGAACATCCGGGCCGCTCCCTGGGTGAGGACCTGAGCGGCCCAGACCGCGCCGAAGGCGGGGTTGCGCACCACGAGAGGGAGGCGCTGGGCGGCGACGGCGGTCGCGGGTGCAGCAGCGGATGTGTCGTCGGGCGCGGTCATGACCCGGCCCGTTCGTCCACGACGCGGATGAGCTTGCCGGAGCGCGCGTTGACGGCCAGGTCGCCGTGGCGCACCCACTCCAGTGCCAGGGGATGGATGTGCCGGGCGTCGACGGACTCGCCGAAGGACGGCCGGTCGGCCAGGAGTTGCTTGCGGATCATGTCGCCGAGGTCACTGAGGTCACTGAGGTCGCCGCGGTCGCGGATCCCGGCCGGGTCCCCGTCGCTCGCGAGGCGCAGCAGCAAGCCGTCCCGCCCGTCCCAGTGGCGGACCACCAGCTGCACGCCGGTCACCCGGCCCGCGGCGTCGGCCGCGCGGACGAGGTCCTGCACGTCCTGTGTGTAGAGCGAGACGGGCCCGACGCGGACGCCCTCCTGCGAGCGGCCCAGGATGCGGAAGTGCCCGGGACCGGTGCCGGTCCACTCGGCGCGGTCGCCCGCCGGATAGCGCAGCACAGGCATCAGCCGCCGCCGCAGGTCACTGACCACGACCTTGCCGGGCACCCCGGCCTCGGTGATCGGTTCACCGCTCTCCTCGTCGAGGATCTCCACGACGGTGTACGGGGTGAAGGCGCGGTGCACGCGCGGATCGTGCCCCGGCACGGCGCACCCCAGAAGGCCCGCGTCGACGCTGGCGTAACCCACCGAGCGCGGACGGGCGTTGGGGAACGCGCGGGCGAGCAGCGGCTCCTGATCCGGGTAGAGGCTCTCCCCGCCGAAGAGGAGCAGCTCCACCTGGGGGAGTTGCCGTCCGGCGGCGACGAGGTGATCGGCGAGGGCGCACAGAGTGGTCGGGGTGCCCGCGACCACCTCCACGTCGAACTGCTCCAGGGTGTGCACCGTCGACTCCAGGGGCGCGGCGCCGCCGATCGGCAGCCGCACGTTGGCGACGGGGGAGCGGTGCAGGGAGTCGAGGATGAAGGTGAAGCTGGCGTACAGGTCCCCGGCGTAGAAGAGATCGGCGACCCGATGCCCGGGGCGGAGCCCCGATTCCAGGAGCCCGGCGCCGAAGGCACTCGTGAACTCCCGCCATTCCTCACGGGTGTAGAAGGAGAACTTCGGCGCACCGGTCGTGCCGCCGCTCTTGAACACCACGGCCTCGTCGAGCGGCCCGGTGAGAAGCCGATTGGCGCGCGGTGTGTTGGCCTGCCAGAACCCGGCCTGCGGCACGACCGGAAGCTGTGTGAGCTCGGTGACGCGGTCGGGAACTCCCGCATAGAGCTCGGCGTAGAAAGGGGACTGGCGTCTTACGAAACGTATGAGTTCCGTCAATGGTTGAACGGGCATCGATTCCTGCTCTGCGGCATACGAAGGAGACGAAATCCCCGGCAGGGGAGATCGCCTCGATGGTTGAGGTGGCACCGGTGGCACTCGGCTGCCGGGGCCTGCCTGGGGCTTCGGTCCTGGGCGGCCCGCCGGAACTACGGAGTGCGATCACGACGTTACCGCATGCCGAATGCCCGGATTTCCGGCTGGTGTTCGCACGTCGCGCCGTGGAAGAAATCCGGCCAATGTGTGGGCACGGGTTCACCTGGGGAGCGGGCGGTCCTGTCCGCAATTTGAGCCTGACTACAAGTTCGCGGGTTATGGCCGATTCGGCTGAAAAGTAATCCGCGGGTGTCACATAGGTATTCAGAGAACCTGATGGTCAATCAGTGATGCGCGTCACCGTGATTCGAATCACCTGTGCGGGGGTGCCGTCGCCCATTCATGAGAAGTGCCAACCTTCGGCTTTGCATGCCGGGGTGCTGACCGGCGAAGTCAGAGGTGCGACCGGGACCGTGAAGGTCGCTGCCCCCATGCGAACCCTTCTGCCTCTCAGGAGTAGGGAATCGTCCCGCATTCCTGCCCTTTGGGGCCTTGGGCCCCTCACGGTGGGCAGGGACGCTGAGAGCCTGCGGGCGACGCACGGGCCGGGGCCCTCGCCTGCGGCGATCCGTGACGAGAGAAGGGCATGTGATGGCGGAAGGCGTACGCCGTGGAAAGCTGTTGGCCGCGTTCGCGGCGGTCGGCGCCGCACTGGTGCTTTCGGCATGCACGATCGGCGGAGAGGACACACTTCAGGCGAAAGGCGAGGCGCCCGCCGCGGTGTCGGCCGACGACGTGTCAGAGGTCCGCATATCCGGCCTGCCGAAGAACGGCGCGATCAATGTGGACATCGACAAGGCCACGAAGATTGCCGTCCGCGGCGGCAGGCTGACCCACGTCACGCTGACCGACGCGGCGGGGGAGCGGGTCAAGGGCACGATGGCCGCTGCCGGCGGCAGCTGGCACCCCGACGGGCAGTTGGAACGCTCGACGTCCTACACGATCAGTGCGACCGCTGAGGATGCCAACGGCCACACGGCGTACGCGACGTCCTCCTTCACGACTGCGCCCTAGGCGCTTCCCGACTGCGCCCCAGGCAGGCGCTGTCCGAGCCTGAGGCCCTGTGATGAGAGACCGGCGGAAACCTCACTCCGGATCGTGGACCGCTCCGGCGGGCGTGATCCGCAGACTCAGCGCCGCTTGGGCGGTGCGTCGCGCGGGCAGGGCGACCCGGGTGCCGTGTGGAGTGGACGTCCAGCGCAGACTGCCCGTGTCGTCCGGGCCGAGCAGGGTGACGCGCGCCCCTTTGCCGAGACGCACGTCGATCTCGACGGCGTCGTTGCCTGGCTTGCCGAGCACGATCGCGTTGACGGCGTCATCGGCCCGGGTGTAGCGGAGCGGCCGGCCCTCCGATGTCATCCCGGTGGAACGGTGCCAGGGGCGGGTGGAGCGGATCGCCGAGTCGTTGGCGCGCAGCCACCGACCGAGCGCGAGGAGACGCTGCTCCTGTGCGGCCGGGATCCGGCCTGTGCCGGTCGGACCGACGTTGATCAGCAGATTGCCGCCTGAGGCGACGATGTCGATGAAGAGATGAATCAGTTCGGCAGCACTGAGGTAACTGGTCTCGTCCTCAAGGCGGTTGTAGCCGAAGGAGGTGCCGATGCCCCGGCACGCCTCCCATTTGTGATCGGCGGGCCCGCTGCTCTGGGCGTATTCGAGGGTGACGAAGTCGCAGCGCAGGGCGCCGGACTGCTGGCGGTCCGCGTCGAAGCGGTCGTTGACGACACCGTCCGGAACCAGTTCTTCGTACGCGGCGAGCAGCGCGTCCGCATCGGGGTTCGGCAGGAACCCGTAGTCGTTCCACAGCACACTCGGCCGGTACCGCTTGATCAGTTCGTGCCAGTGGGCGTCGGTGTAGGAGGCGTACTCCTTGCCCCGCGGCATGGCGGCGACGAGGCTCTCGCCGTCCGTGATGGGAATCCCGCCGAACGTCCAGTCCATGCCTTCGCAGTAGTACGTGCCGAAGCGGATGCCGCGCTCCCGGACCGCGCCGGCCAGCTCGCCGACCACGTCGCGCGGTGCCTGCCAGCGCTTCTTGCGCGGATTGGGGTGCGCGCTCGGCCACAGCAGGAACCCGTCCTCGGTCTTGGTGGTGAGGACGACGTATCCGGCTCCGGCCCGCTCGAACAGGTCGGCCCACGGCTGCGGATCCCAGCCGCGCACGGAGGCCGTACGGAACTCCTCGACGAAGTCGTCGTAGGACCGCTCTCCGTAGTGCTCCTTGTGGAAGCGGGCGGTCTCGCTGCCCGGCACGGCCATCGTGTTCTGGTACATCTCGGCGTAGGGCAGGGTGCGCCAGGTCTGTTCCTGCTGCCACTTGGGCGGCTCGGCGCCGCCACCGGCCGGGCGCGCGTCGTTGAGGAGGTGCACGGGGGCGAACGCGGGGATGGCGGCGGCGTTCCAGTGGACGAAGATGCCCAGCTTGACCTCGTCGAACCAGGCGGGGACCGGTCGTGCGGGCGCCTTCTCGCGCGAGCGCGCGGCGGGCGCCGTCGGACGCGACGGCGCCGCTTGAGCCGTGCCGAGCGCGGCAGGACCGAGCGCGGCGCCCGCGGTCGCGGCGCCGATCAGTCTGCGGCGGCTCAAGCCATGGCGAACACCGTGCGAAACGCCGTCTGACACCACGAGTGACCTCCTCGGTCCGGCAGTCCAAGCTGTGCCGCGGCGGTGGGCCGCAGCGGTAAGGACGCGCGCGCCTCGATTCGAGTTGACCGGTTCACCTTCCTCTTGATCCAGGCGGCGAGAGGGGAAGCCGAGCCGCGGGCAGGCATCCTGCGCACGCCTGCCCGGCACCTGTGGCCCGGCGCCGCGAACGCCGCTCTCCACGCCCGCCGCTCTTCACGTCCGCCGCTCTGCTTGTCCGTCGCTGTCCGGCCCAGACCGGTAACTCGCCCTGGTGCGGGGCGGCTTCTGCGAGCATCTGGCCCGGCCCGGCGGAGACGGGCATCCGGGAGCGTGAGGGGGCGGCATGGACCGGCCGAGCGGGTTCGGCTCCACGGCCGGAAGGCTGTCCGCGGCGACGGCTGCGGCCGGGCTGCTGTGGCGTGCGTCGCCGCGTCTGACCCTCGCCCTCGCGGTGGCCGTCATCGGCGGCGC
Organism: Streptomyces odontotermitis; assembly: GCF_050510915.1. NCBI lineage: Bacteria > Bacillati > Actinomycetota > Actinomycetes > Kitasatosporales > Streptomycetaceae > Streptomyces > Streptomyces odontotermitis. Next base: position 85,540 of record NZ_JBNJLS010000015.1, read on the forward strand.
CGCCGCCACCTCGCTCCTGGTGGTCGCCACCGGACTGCTGGTCGCCGCACTGCCGACGGCCGTGCACTCCGGCCTCGGCTCGGGCGGAGCCCGGCACATGCTGAGGATGCTCGCCCTGTTCGCCGCTCTCGCCCTGGCCCGTACGGCATGTGGTGCGCTCGAAACCCCGGTCGCGCGCGTGCTGCGGCTCAAGGCCGGGGACGCGGTCGAGGACCGGGTGATGGCCGCGGGCCTCGCACCGCACGGAATCGGGCACCTCGAAGACCCCGCACACGCCGATACGTTGCGCCTTGTCACGGACCCGGCCACCAGACCGGACGCCGTGGCGGAGCAGCTGCCGGGCGTGCTGCGGCCACGCCTCCAAGCCCTCGGACTGCTCGCCCTGCTGGCGCCGTTCGCCTGGTGGGCCCCCTTGGTGATGTGCGTCGCCGCCGTGCTCACGTATCACGGATACCAGCGCGTCGCGCACAGCGTGCACGGCAGCATGAAGCGCGCGAGCGGCGTCATCCGGCGCGCGGGCTACTTCCGCGGCCTCGCCGTGGACCCGGGCCCGGCGAAGGAGTTACGGGTCTTCGGGCTGGCCGACTGGGTCGTGGCGCGCATGACCGAGACCTGGCGCACGGGCATGACCGGCGTATGGGGCATCCGCCGCGCGGCGACGCTGCGCGTCCTGGGCGTGGTGGCCGTCACGGTGGTGGCCGAGACGCTGGTCATCGGGATGGCCGCACGGGCCGCCGTCCAGGGCCGGTTGAGCCTCGCGGAGCTCGTGGTCGTCGTCCAGGCGGCGCTCGGGCTGCCGGTCCTGGGCTGGGTCGGGGACGCCGACTTCCTGTTGCACAACAGTCTGCTGGGGCTGCGCTCCCTCACCGCGCTGGAGGAGCGTGCGGCCGCGCCTCCGGTGGAGGGGGGCGACATGGGCCCTCCGCGCATGGACGTTGTCGTCGAATCGGTCGAGTTCGCGTATCCGGGGGCCGGGGGAGCGGTGCTGAAGGGGCTCGATCTGCGGATCCCGGCGGGGAGTTCGGTGGCCGTGGTGGGTGCCAACGGGGCGGGCAAGACCACACTCATCAAGCTTCTGACCCGGCTGTACGAGCCCGACGCGGGCCGGATCACGGTGGACGGGAGGGACCTGCGCACCGTGCACCCCGACGCGTGGCGGCGCCATCTCGCCGTCGTCTTCCAGGACTTCGCGCGCTACCCGCTGCCACTAAGCGACAACCTCGCGCCCGGCGACCCGGAAGCCGGGGCTGACCAGGCCGCTCTGGAGCGGGCACTGGCACGCGCGGGCGGGGCGGGCCTCGCGGACGCGCTGGGGCAGGGCTGGGACACCGTACTGTCGCGGCAGTACGACGGTGGGGCGGAGCTGTCGGGCGGGCAGTGGCAGAAGGTGGCGCTGGCGAGGGCCCTGCTCGCGGCGCGCGAGGGCACCGTGCTGATCCTGGACGAGCCGACGGCGAACCTCGACGCGCGGGCGGAGGCGGAATTCTTCGAGCGCTTCCTCGGGGTGACGCACGGCATGACCACCGTGCTGGTGTCGCACCGCTTCTCCGGGGTCCGCAGGGCCGATCTGATCTATGTGCTCGACGGTGGGCGGGTCAGCGAGGCGGGCACGCACGAGCAGCTGATGGCGGCGGGCGGGCGCTATGCCCGGATGTACCGGCTGCAGGCCGCCCGCTTCGGCGACAGCCACGCCACCGGCGAGCGCGCCGCCACCCCCCGGCGCGCGACACAGAACCGGGAAGAACAACAGGCGGAAGAAGAGCAGCAGGAGAAGGGCGGGGAGCGCACCGCACAGCCTCAAGAGTCCGAGGCGGAACGGGCGGTGGCGGACTCCGGGCGCCGGGGGCCGGGCTCTTCCCTCGCGGCGCTCGGCACCCTCCTGGGAGGTGCCTTCCGTGAGGCGAAGGGGCTGGCGACGGTCGGGCTGCTCCTGGTGCCGGCCGCGGCCGCCTTCGCCGCACTGCAAGCGCTCTGGCTGCGCGGCATCGTGGACGGCGCCCATCGGCACGCCTTCGCGCCCGCCATGACCTCCGCGCTGCTGCTGATCGCCGGGTTCGGCATCTGGCAGATCGTGGAACTGCTGGGCGTCACCGCCCGGATCGGCCTCAGCGAACGCGTCGGCTTCGCCTTCGACCGCATGCTGGCGCGCCTCTGCGCGGACATCCCCGGCCTCCAGCACCACGAGTCGCCCGCCTTCCAGGACCGCCTCGCGCTGCTGCGCCAGCGGGTCATGGCCATGGGCGGCCTGTTGAACTGGACGCTCAACCTCCTTGAGGAGTGCGGCGGTTTCCTCGCCACCGCAGTGCTCCTGGCGACCGTGCACCCGGCCCTGCTGGTGCTCCCGCTGACGGGCCTGCTCGCGCTGCGACTGCAGGTCGTCGGCCGGCGGGTGCTCACCCGAGCCCAGCAGGCGACGGCCGCCGACCACCGGCTCGCCGCCGAGCTCACCCGGCTCGCCGCGGCACCCGGCGAGGGCAAGGAGCTGCGGGTCCACCGTGCCGGGCCGTGGCTCAGGCAGCTTCGGCGTACGGCCCGCGCTCGCGCCGACACGGAACTGGCCCATGCCGGTTGGCGGTTCGCCGCCTATGGCGCGGCGGCCTCGCTTCTCAACACGCTCGGCCTCGTCACCGCGGTCGGTCTCGTCACCGTGCTCGCGGCGCGCGGCCAGGTGAGCCTGGGTGCCGTGCTGCTCGCGGTCGTGCTGGCCGGCCGGTTCGCCACGCATGCGGCCGGGCTCGTGGAGACGGCCGGAGTCGTCGTCGATCTGCTGCAGGGGGCCGAACGGCTGCGCTGGCTGCGCGCGTACGCCCACCGGGCGCGCCCCGCGCCGCCGGGCACCACCGTCCCCGCCGCATCGGCGGCAGGCATCACTCTCGACGGTGTGTCCTTCCGCTATCCCGGCACGCTGCCCCTCGTCCTGCGTGACCTCCGTCTGCGGCTGCCCGCCGGGGCAGTGGTCGCGCTCGTGGGCGAGAACGGCTCGGGCAAGACCACGCTGGTGAAGCTGCTGTGCCGCATGTACGAGCCGACGAGTGGCCGGCTGTGCATCGATGGTCGGGAGTTGGCCAGGTGCGAGGTCGCCGCCTGGCGTGCCCGGCTCAGCGCGGGCTTCCAGGACTTCGTTCGCTTCGAACTGCTGGCCCGCGAGGCGGTGGGCGTGGGCGATCTGCCGCGCATGGCCGACGTGGAGGCCGTCTCGGCCGCCCTCGCCCGTGCGGGCGGCCGGGATCTCGCCGCCGGGCTGCCCACCGGGCTTGAGACCCAGCTGGGCACGCGGTGGGAGGGCGGCGAGGACCTGTCGGGCGGACAGTGGCAGCAACTCGCCCTCGCCCGTGCCCTGTTGCGCGATGATCCGCTGCTCCTCGTACTGGACGAGCCGACGGCGTCGCTCGACGCCGACGCCGAGCACGCGCTCTTCGAGCGGCTCAGCGCCGCGGCTCGCGCCGCGCACCAGGAGGGAACCGTCACTCTGCTCGTTTCGCACCGCTTCTCGACCGTACGGGCCGCCGATCTCATCGTCGTGCTGGAGCGCGGAGAGGTGGTCGAACAGGGCAGCCACGACGAGCTGATGGCGCGCGGAGGGCTGTATGCCCGGATGTACGGACTCCAGGAACGCGGCTATCGGTGACGGACGTACCGCGACACAACCGGTGCCGGACACGCAGAAGAGAGAGCGCCGACTCGGTCGGCGCTCTCTCCTGCCTCGTTGTCTCCCCGGTCGTCCCGGTCAGCGGCAGCCCGTCAACGGGCGTTCAGGTCGGCCGCGGGCCGCACCCACTGCTGGTCCAGGGGCTTCACGTCATTGACGTAGCCGAGGAATCGCGCGTACAGCGACACGTCGAGGAGAGCGGCCTCCAGCGTGGTGAGCTCGGCCACGGCCGTGTCGGCCTCGGGGTGCGCCAGCCAGTCGGCCATCAGGTCCGCGGCGCGCGCGACGCGGTCACGGTAGTCCCGGCACACGCCCAGCGGGCCCTCGGCCACCGTCATGTCGGCCAGTTCGGCCCACAGTTCGGCGCTGCGCGGCAGCACTCCGGACGCGATGCCCGTGCGGTACAGGCGGTCGTAGTCCAGGCTGCGCAGCCACGCGATCGTCTCGGCGCTGAAGCCGCCCGAGGCGAGCAGCCCGGCGACCTCGTCGAGCAGGGAGACCGCGTTCCGCAGCTGCTTCTCGGCAGCGGCGACGTAGACGGTGATCGTGGCGTTGCTGTCGCCGTGCTCGGCGAATTCCAGTGCCTTGTGCAGGTCACTGGACGCGCCGAGCAGCGCCTGGCCCGCGTTCTGCGCGAGCCGCTTCTTGTCACGCAGCGAGTCCAGCGTCAACTGGGCGGCTGCGTTGCAGATTTCACTCATTCGTCCACCCTCCTCATGCGCCCGCGGGAGCGGCCACATCGGCCGTACCGAGAATGTTGATGATGGCAAGCGCTTGCCCGTAGATCCGAATGCGATCGAATTCGGTGACGACCCGCCAGGACAATTCGAGCCACTGGGCGGGGAGCGCCTGTGCCGCGGCCCTGTCGAAATTGTCGAGGTCTGCCGAGAATTCCCGCAGATCCTCGATGAAGTGGGTGAATGCCGCCTCGTCGCCGCCCTCGGCGAACCGTCGGTCGATGCTGGTCACGGCTGCGTCGTCCAGAGCCACGAGCCCCTTGTCCCGAGCCTCGCGCAGGGTCTCCCGCACCCGGAAGGCGCCGTGCCCGGCCGCCCGCAGCCGGTCGTCGTGCACGCCGTAGAACCCCAGCTCCAGGGCGATGGCGTGGGACGACTCGTACTCCGTCAGCGCCGACCTGACGGCCGCTGCCGCACAGGACACCCGCACCGCGGCCTGCCGCGGATTGTTGAGTTCCAGGTCGACGTGGAGGAGGTGGAGCTCGCTGCCGGCCCGCATGAAGTGCGCGGATCCCGTGGCGATCGGGGCGTCCACCCGCCCGTACAGTTCGTTGGTCTCCTTATCGAGCAGCGACATCTGCCGCTCGGGCTGCTTGTTGCAGATACGACTCATTTGCTGGATTCCTCCTTCGACGGTTCGACCATCCAGCCGTGAACGGACCGGTGTAGAAATCCGTATACGGCGGCGGGTGGAGAATCGTCTGGTGGATGAGGTTGTCGAAGCGGTGGAATACTTGCAGACCACTCCCTTTGTCGGCCCTGGATCCCGGTCACGATCGGACGGATCCGGATAGGGCCGGACGGAGATCTGAAGCCCCGATGCTGTGCTGGAATGCAGTGCTTCTTCCATCCGTGCCGCATGGAATTGGGGCCAGAGTGAATCGGATACCTGATGTGGGTGCTGCGGGTCTCGTGACGAGCGGTGCACACGGCATCGACACGGTGGAGGAACTCGGCGTCGTGCTGCGGCAGTTGCGACGGCGTGCGGCCCGGCAGCGCGGGGACTCACAGCTGACCTATCGGGAGCTGGCGGCCCGCACGGGCTGGGCGCACGGCGTGATCGGCGCCTACTTCGCAGGCAAGACGCTGCCGCCGACGGACCGGTTCGACGTCCTGGTACGGCTGTTGGGGGCTACCAGCGCCGAACAGGGCGTGCTGGCCACCGCCCGCGACCGGGTCGAGGAGTGCCGTCGGGCCCGGGGCGCCTCCGGCACCCGCGCCGCGTCCCCGCCCGCCAAAGGCACTCGGCACGTGCCGCGCGAGCTGCCGCCCGACCTGCCCCACCTGGCGGGCCGCATCCGGGAGTTGGCGACACTGAGCCGGCTGTGCCCGCAAGAAGCACCGGGTTCCACGGTGATCGTGGCCCTCGACGGGCCGGCCGGTGTCGGGAAGTCCGCTCTCGCCGTCCGCGCGGCCCACCGGGTCGCCGACCGTTTCCCCCACGGACAGCTGTACGTCGATCTGCAGGGCGCCGCACTCGGCAGCAGGCCGCTGGAGCCCACCGCGGTTCTCGCGCGCCTCTCACGGACACTGGGTCTCCAAGGACCGCCGCCCGACAGCGAGTCGGCGGCGGTCGCGGCGTTCCGGGCGCTGACCGCGGACCGCCGACTGCTCGTCGTCCTCGACAACGCCCTCGACGCCGCGCAGGTCCGCCCACTGCTGCCCGCCGCCCCCGGCTGCGCCGTCCTGGTCACCAGCCGCCGCGTCCTCGCCACCCTCAACGGCGCGGCGCACCTGCATCTCGGCAGGCTGTCGCCCGCCGAGGCCCTCTCCGTCCTCGGCGCGCTCGCGGGCCACGGCCGCCTCATTGCCGAACCGCAGGCCGCCGAGCTCGTCGCCCGCCAGTGCGACCATCTGCCCCTCGCGCTGCGCATCGCGGGCGCGCGCCTGGCCGCCCGCCCGCATTGGCCGCTGCACGCGCTCGCCGAGAGGCTGTCGGACGCCCGGCACCGCCTCGACGAGCTGGAGTACGCCGACCTGCGGGTACGTGCCAGCTTCCAGGCCGGATACCGGACACTCCTCGACGGCGGCTCCTCCGACCGGTGCGCCGCCGAGGCGCTGCCGCTGCTCGCCAGGAGCGAGGACAGCGAGGACAGCGAGGGCAGCGAGGACGGCGTCCTCGGCTCACAGGACGCGGCACGCATCCTGCTGCTCGCCCCGCGGTTCGCCGAGCCGCTCCTCGAACGGCTCGTGGACGCCCAGCTGTTGGAGTCCTCCGGACCGGGCCGGTACCGCATCCCCCCGCTGCTGCGGCTGTTCGCACTGGAGCAGCCCGGCAGCCGCCCCGCGCCCGGCCGACACGGGCTGGTGAACATGCCCACTCCCCACGCCCAAGGAGATGCCTCAGCGTGTTTGCGAGGCGGAACCCCGGAACCTACGTGACCGTTGCAAGATTACGGCGCACGCGCGGGCGAGCGCCTCGCGCACCTCACCGTAAGGAGCGCCATGGTTCCGGCCCCCGCCCCGCTCGTACGCCCCGCCACCGCCCACGACGCCGTCGGCGCGGTGCGCACGCTCGCCCGCGCCTTCGCCGACTACGCCTTCACCCGGCACGTGGTCGCCGCCGACCGGCACGGCGAGCGGGTGGAGCGCTTCCAGGAGCTGTTCCTGACCCGGATCGGATTGGTGTACGGCAGGGTGTGGGTCACCGACGACGCGCGTGCCGTGGCCGTGTGGACGACACCGGAGCAGGACCCCACCCCCGGCTTCGCCGAAGTCGGGCCGCTGATCGACGAGTTGGCGGGGGACAGGGCGGCGGCCTTCGCTGCGGCTGAGCACGCTCTGGGGCCGCATCGGCCGACGGAGCCGGTGTGGTTCCTCGCCACCGTCGGTGTGGACCCGGCGGTGCAGGGCCAGGGCCTGGGCGGCAAGATCCTCGCACCCGGCCTCAAGGCGGCGGACCGTGCCGGATATCCGGTCTTCCTGGAGACGTCGAGCGAGCGGAACGTCCACTTCTACGCACGCCTCGGCTTCGCCGTGACCGCGGACGTCGACCTTCCCGACGGCGGCCCCCGCACATGGTGCATGCGGCGCGAGCCCCGGAGGCCGGGCCCGTCCGGCGATTAGGAAACCCGCCCTGCAACCTCAGGCGGGTCCCGTGAGTCGTCGTAGACGTGACAGTGATCCAAAAGGCACAACGCGGCACCGACATCGGCTGGGCCGTGGCTGTGGGCTGCATCGATCTCTTCGTCTGCTTCTGGTCGTTCGTGCTCGGCCTGGACGGCATCTGGCAGATCGAGGGCTACAACGGCGGTATGCAGGACCCGAACGCGGCCGCCTACCCGGGCGAGGTGCTCCGGGTCCTGGCGTTCCTCGGGGTCTTCCTCGCGCTTCCCCTGGCGGCCTTCCGCTGTGTACGGGCGCTCACCACCCACGCTGTGGTGATCGGCCTGGCCGTGATGTTCTTCTCGCAACTGGACACTGTGGGGAGCTAGTCCCCTCACTCCCGAACCGGAGGAGAGGCTGGCGTCGTGCACATGGGGACCTCTGTCGAGGTGGGCGCGGCCCGACAAGATCACCTGCGGCACGGTCCGGGCCCTGTCTGACGGGTCAGTGACGGCCGGGACGGACGGGCCGTTCTGGTCGCAGTGAGGTGGGCGGAGCGGGGCGGGACTGGCCGGCTCCGCGCGTCATCCACCGCAGCGAACCACCCGTTCTCGTCCCGTCTCCCGGCCGTTTTCCCCCGCCCGGCCGGGGCCCAACCGGCTCTCCTCCCAGGCCCGTTCGGCCCCCTTGACCGTGCCCCGCGGCGGGCGGAATGCTGACTCGCGTTCTCTTGCGTCCTCTTCCGGCAGACCATGTTCCTGGGGCGCCGCCGCAGCCTCGCGAGGCTGCGCTGCGGTGAGTGGATCGAGCCGGCAGGACCTCTCCGGGCCCGCGATGAAGCGGGCCGTCCGTGACGCGATGCCGTCCCTGGCCGGACCCTCCAGCGGCATGGCGCCTGCCCCGTAAGGAGAACCCCCATGCGTTTGAGGGTCGCGCTCCCGAAGGCGTCCGGTCGTGACGTCCGCGTCCCGTTCGACGATCCGTCCTTCGCGGCTTCCTATGCCGCCTCGTACCAGGGCTCGGGCCCCGCCGAGCGGTACTTTTCCTCCAGGCTCCATGCGGTCTTCGAGCTCCTGGACCGATGTCCGGGTGGTGATCTTCTCGATGTCGGCTGCGGGCCGGGGATGTTCGTCCGGCGTGTGCTCGACACCCGGCCCGGCGACTTCCGGATCGCCGCCGTGGACCAGTCGCCCGCCATGGTCGCCGAGACCGCGGGCCGCACGGCCGATGCCGAGTGCGACGTGGCCGTCGGCGAGGCGGAGGCGCTCCCATTCCCGGATGTGAGTTTCGACGTCGTGGTCGCGATGGGTGTGCTGGAGTACTGCGACGCCTCCGTGGTCCTGCGGGAACTGGACCGCGTCGTACGCCGGGACGGGCTCGTGCTCGTCAGCATGCTGAACCCGCTGAGCCCCTACCGCCTCTTCGAATGGGGGGTGTACTGGCCGCTGCTGCGGCTGCTCGGCCGGGTCGAGGGCTTGCTCGGCAGGCCCCCGGAACGACGGCACGGTGCGTCGAAGTCCGGCATCCGGGCACTCCCGGCCCGGCTATTACGACGGCGGATGCGGGAAGCCGGGCTCTGTCCCGTCGACGTCATCCACTACGACCTGACACCTTCCGTCCCGCCCATCGACCGGTTCGTGTGCCGGTGGACGCGTCGGCACGAACGTCCGGCGGACACCGTCGGCCGAGGGCTGGTCCGCTGGCCGGGGACCGCCTACCTGGTCGCCGCCACCCGCGTGAGTGATTGATCAAGCACGTATGCGTCGCAGGGGAGGACCTGGAGCGCAAGTGATTGCCTGAACAAGTAAAACCGTCGGGCGCCGTTGGCGTCCGGGGAGGCGTCGGCGATGCGCTCGCTGCGGCCCCGGGGCGGGGGAGGGAAGGTCAGCTCCGGGGGGCGCGCAGCGCCTGGACGGTGGGTCCCAGTTCCGGGTCGGCCGTGAAGTCGTTCAGCGCGGACGAGAGGACTTCCGCATAGGTGGCGCGTGCCGCCTGGTAGCGCTGCCGTCCCTCGTCCGTGATGACCGCGTAGACCCCGCGCTTGTCCGACGGACACAGGTCCTTGTAGGCGTAACCGGCCGTCTCCAGTCGCCCTACCAGGCGAGTTACCGACGACTGGCCCAGGCCGACCTTCTCGGCGAGGTCCTGCATGCGCAACTCGTTGTCCTCGGAGTGGTCGAGGTGTTCCAGGGAGCGGTACTCCGAGAGCCCGATCCCGTGACGCCTGTGCAGAGCCAGGGTCAGTTCGCGTTCCACATGGGCGTGCAGCGTGAGGACGCGGTTCCATGCCGCCTGGTCGGACGTGCGCGGGGGAGCAGAGTGCGAAGTTGCCATGGGTGGCGGCCTCCCTGGGGCGGTGTTTGACACCAGAGTACATGCTCATGCAAGCTTCTCGCGTTCCCGGCGCCGCCTCCTGGCTGCGCCTGACCTACTTTTCCTTGTATGTGCAAGCAACTAGCTAGGGCGTTCAACCCGCCCCTGCACCTGCGGCCCGGAAGCGCGGCCGTCGAATGAAAGGACCTTCGTCATGCACTGGCTCTACCTCGCCGTCGCCGTCGTCTTCGAGATCGTCGTCGCGATCGCGGCCGGCAAGGCCGAAGGCTTCACCAACCGCAAGTGGACGACCGTGACCCTCGTCAGCGGCGCACTGGGCACCTACTTCCTCAGCAGGGCCCTGCTGACCTTCAACGTCGGCGTCGGATACGCCCTGTGGACCTCGGTCTCCGGCGTCGGCATCACCCTCCTCGGCGCCCTGCTGTTCGGCCAGCGCCTGAGCTGGCGCAAGGCGCTGGGCATCGTCGCGATCATCGCCGGGGTCGTCGGACTCCAGCTCAGCGGCGCCGCCTGACCCTCACCCCGCCGCTACTCGAACCTCACCCGCCACCACCCGCACCCTCCTCGCGAAAGGCCCCCCCTCACATGTCCTCGACCAACCGCCCTGCGGACAACGCCAACGCCAGCGCCAACTCCTGGCTCATGCTTCTGCTCGCCGGCGCCTTCGAAATCGGCTACGCGCTCTCGGTCGGCGGAAGCCACGGCTTCACCCGCCTCACCTGGTCGCTGGTGGCCGTCGTCTTCTTCCTCCTGACGCTGTGGGCGCTGAGCGTCGCGCTGCGCACCATCGACGTCGGCATCGGCTATGCCGTCTGGGCGGGCATCGGGGCGGCCGGTGCGGCGGCGCTGGGCCCCGTCTTCTTCGACGAGAGCCTCACTCTCGTCCAGTCACTGTGGCTCGGCGTCATCATCATCGGCGTCGTCTGGCTCAAGCTCGCCGACAAGTTGGACACCGCCGAGGAGCCCCTCGACCGACCGCAGGAGGCCCAGGTCGTGAGCGCCTGAGGACGCTCTCCAACGCACCGGGGCGGCCCGCATCCAAGACGACGGGCCGCCCCGGAGGAACGTCTCCCCGCTCAAGGAGCAACTCCGCCATGCCACTTGACCCTCTCAACCCCCTGACGCCCCACGTGGAGGAAGCCGTAAGGATCAGCCGCCGACGCGTGGCCGAGGGCGGCGTCCCCTTCTCCGGGATCGTCGTACGCGACGGCCGCGTCCTGGGCACCGGCTTCAACCGGGTCCACGAGGACGACGACCCCACGGCACACGCCGAAGTCGTCGCGCTGCGCGCCGCGGCGAAGGCGGCCGGCCGGTTCGGCGTCGCCGGATCCACCCTGATCGCCTCCGGCGAGCCCTGCGCCCTCTGCTACCTGGCCGCCCTGCACTTCAACGTCGAGCACATCGTGTACGCCGCCGACCGCAGGACCGCCCGCGCGTACGGCTTCGACTACTCCCGCTCGTACTCCCTCTTCTCCACCGACCCCACCACCTGGCCGCTCAGAGTGACGCACGCCCCCGTCGAGGGGCACGAAGTGCCGTTCCAAGAGTTCCTGACCGGCCGGAAAGGACGACTGTGACGCACACCCCGGTCAAGATCCAGGTCTGGTCCGACTACGTCTGCCCCTTCTGCATGCTGGCCGAAGGGCCACTGGAAGAGGCGACGAAGGACCTCGGCGTCGATGTCGAGATCGAGTGGAAGCCCTTCGAACTGCGGCCCCACCCACAGCCCACCCTCCGGCCCGAGGACGCCTACCTGCCGGACATCTGGCAGCGCGCCGTGTACCCCATGGCCCGCCGCCTGGGCGTCGACATCACGCTGCCCACCGTCTCGCCGCAGCCCTACACCCGACTGGCCTTCGAGGGGTACCAGTACGCCGCTGCGCAGGGGAGAGCGGCCGAGTACACCCGTCGTACGTTCCGTGCCTTCTTTCAGGAGGACCAGGACCTCGCCCGGATCGACGTGCTTTGCGCACTCGCCGGGCAGATCGGCCTGGACGCCGACGCGTTCCGTGCCGCCCTCGAGAACGGCACCTACCGCGCCGCGCACCAGGACGCGCTGCGCGAGGCCGCCGCACACCGCATCCAGTCCGTGCCCACCATCCTCGTCGGGGACACGCGTATCGAAGGCGTCCCGCGCGTCGAACAGCTCCGCAAGGCGATCCTCGCTGCGCAGGCCGACCAGGCCGACCAGGCAGGTCAGGCAGATCAGGCTGAGCGGGACGGCCTATACGGTGCCGCCTGCAGTGTCGAAGGGGGCTGCTGACAAAGTCGTTGGGCCGCAATTCGTTTGCTCCATCCGACCACTGGCCCGCACATTGGACCGGGAAGAGGCTCCGGGGCCACATCGACATGCCACGGAGAACCGGCAGATGAAGGAGGTGGCGTGATCACGAAGAAGCATGCCGCTGCTGACGCTGCCTGACGGGGGACGACGCCGACGGCAGTGAGACTGGACCGACACCTACCGGCGGCACGTGGAACACCCGCGTGACAGTGGCTGGGACAAATACACAAACCCAGTCGTGGTCCGGATCCAGAGCGGCAAACGCGCTCTGGTGAAGCTGGAGCCGGAAGTAATCGCCCGCCTGAGAGCGGCGGTGAACCGCGTCACTCACCAGTCGAGCCTGCGACCCCTGCTCCGGCAGAGCTCCGGCAGAGCTCTGGCCGAGGGGGAGAGCCAACGGAACCCTGCGCCTCCGAGTTGAAGATCCCTTCGACTCGCTGAGGAGCAGCACCATCAGCAGAACAACCGAAAACACCGGCTTCACCTGCGAGGACTGCGGCAAGGCGGTCGCGCCGTTGGTCAACGGCAGCTACCGCAACCACTGCCCGCACTGCCTGCACTCACTCCACGTGGACATCGCGCCCGGAGACCGTGCCAGCGACTGCCGCGCGCTCATGCGCCCGGTGGCCGTCGAGTACCACTCCGCCAAGGGCCACATGATCGTCCACCAGTGCACCGGTTGCGGCACCCGCCGCCGCAACCGCATGGCGGAGGACCCGCACCAGGGCGACGACCTCGACACCGTCCTCGCTCTCATGCGTCTCACCGCTCACGAAGCCGGACACCCCAACAGGCGCCAGGCACACACCTGACGCCCGAGCGGCTCCCGCCCCCGGCGGGAGCCGCTTCCTTTCTCGGCCATGCCTTCGCCTCGGCCGAAAGACGCAGACCGGACTGGCCGGAAGGACCATGCGTTCTGGGTCCCGGAGTTGAAGGCTGTACGTGTGCATGATGTTCCCGGCCCCCACCCCGCGCCCCACTCGCCACCGTGCGCACCTTCAGCCAGCCCCTGCGCCCATGGGCACCCGGAGGTCCGTACCGCGGAATTCGCGCCGCCCTCCAGAGGACCAAGCGACAACGGGAGGTCGCGGCCAGGCGGCCCATGGCGAGGTCGCATCCGCACCGTGGGGTACGTCGCCACCTTGGCGGCTTCAGGGCTGCTGCTCTTCCACGGTCTGCTGCCGTGGCGCTGGCACTGAGTGGTGTGCCTGCCTCGGTGGTGACAGGGGCATCGGCACCCTGGCTGAGGAACCGGCAGCCGAGGAACCGGTTGCCCTCCCATGAAGTCAGGCTCGGCGGGCGCAGGACGCGAGGCGGTCGGCGAGTGCGATGACGAGGTCGCGCAGTTCAGCGGGGCGCTCGATGATGAACGGCCGGTCCAGCGAGGCGAGTACCGGAGGCAACCAGTCGAGCCGCTCCGCCCGCAGTTCGACGCGCAGCCAGCGCTCGGTGGCCCGCTCCTCGTCTGCCTCGGGCGCGTGCTCCTCCACGTCCACATCCACGTCCACATCCACATCCACGTTCGCGACGCTGGCGGGTAGGCGAGCCCGGACCTGTTCCGCCGTCCCGTGGATCCGCAAGGTCACCTCGTGCCGGTACTCGGCCGTGGCGAAGGCCGACAACAGGCGCTCCGCCGGGTCGATATCCGCGGGCACCTCGAAGGAGCCCGGCAAGGTCCGTGCGTCCTCGATGCGATCGAGTCGGAAGGTCCGGTCCTCGTCGAGCCGGGCGTCCTTGCCGGTGACGTACCACCGGCCCGCGTGGGCGACGATCCCGTAGGCGTGCAGCGTGCGTTCACTGCGCCGTGCCGCGCGGTCGGTGTAGCGGACCGAGACCGGCCGGCGGTGGCGTACCGCATCGGCGATGGTCAGGAGGACCTCAGCGTCCGGGGTCTCGACAGCGCCGGGCTGATCCGGATCAGCGTCGCCGGGCTGGTCCGTGAAGGCGAGAGCGTCCAGGAGCGTGTCGAGGCGGCGGGCGAGATGCCTGGGCAGCACCCGCCGGATCTTCGCCGACGCCGTCTCGCTCGCCGTGCGCTGCGTCGTCGTCAGCCCCGCCCGGCGGCCGGCGATCAGGCCGAGCAGCACGGCCAGCGCCTCGTCGTCGCTGAGCATGAGCGGCGGCAGCCGGTGCCCGGGAGCGAGCCGGTAGCCGCCGTAGCGGCCGCGGACCGATTCCACGGGCACGTCCAGGTCGATCAGCTGGGCCACGTACCGCCGCACGGTGCGCCCCTCGACGCCGAGCCGGTCGGAGAGTTCGGCCACGGTCCGGGTACCGCCCGACTGCAGGAGTTCCAGGAGTGTCAGCACGCGGCCGGTGGGTCGAGGCATGTTCGCAGACTAGCGCGCATACAGGACCGGTTCTGTCCTCTATTTCTCCTAGCCTCGGCGTGCACGCATTCAGCACACCCCTTTCAGCACAGCCCTTTCAGCAGAGCCCTTTCAGGACAGCCAAGGAGACCCCCCATGGACTTCGTCTCGATCCGCATCATCACCAGCGACGTGGCCCGCCTCGTCGACTTCTACGAGCGAGCCACCGGGGCGCAGGCGGCGTGGGCCACCGAGGACTTCGCCGAGCTCAAGACCGCGGGCGCGACCCTCGCGATCGCGAGCACCCGCACCGTCCCGCTGTTCGCCCCGGGCTCGGCCCGGCCCGCCGACAACCACACCGTGATCACCGAGTTCCTCGTTGACGACGTGGACCGCGTGCACCGGGACCTGACGGGCTTCGTCACCGAATTCGTCAACGAGCCCACCACGATGCCCTGGGGCAACCGGTCGCTGCTGTTCCGCGACCCCGACGGCAACCTCGTCAACTTCTTCACCCCCGTCACCGAGGCGGCCATCGAGAAGTTCGCACGCCGTCGCCAGGGTGATCAGTAGAAGCGGCGGACGAAGACGTCCGACGTGCCGTTGGTGTCGCCGGGCACGATGTCGTCGGCCTCGGCCGTGCTGTCGGGCGTGAGGTTCGTCGCCGAACCCGCTGCGCCGTCGCCCGCAACGGTCGTGGGGTGGGCCGAGGCGGCCCCCGGCAGCACCACCGTGACCACGTACACCACGTACACCGCGCACACCGCGACCACCGCGCTCAAGGCGGCGTTCCGCACACGTCTGGTGGCGCGACGTCCAGCAATTCCGTGTGAGTAGGAACGCGGATGTGCGGCCCACTTGGGGGCTCGTAGCGTCTTCGGCATGAAGAGCACCGTGGCGGGTGGCGATCCGGACCGTGAGCTGTCCGGCGTGGGGGAGGCGCCTCGACTGACCCCGGGCGACTGGGTGTGGCGGGCGTTCCTCGCCGTACTGGTCACGGCCTTCGGTCTGCTCGTGGCCGGCCTCGGCCCGCTGCTCGCCATCTCGTGCAACACATGCCAGGACGGAGTCCGCAACCCGCGCTACGACGAGGCGTTGATGACTCTCGCCTGGCGCGTGGTCCCGCTCGTCACCTTGAGCACCGTGATGGGGCTGTTCCTCCCGCGGGCCGGTTTCCGGGTGGGGTGGATCGGAGCGGGCCTTCTCGTCGTGCTGCTCGCCGCGATCCTGACCCTGGGGCAGATACCGGTCTGAGGGCGGGCCCGCGAGCGCCTGGCCGCGGTCGAGCCCCACCCTCGTCGCCGGTCGTCCCCGCTGGAGTCACGCCTTCTCGAGGATCGTCTTGAGCTGCGACATCATCATGGTCCAGCCGCCGCTGACGCCCTCGAGCATCTTGGAGTCGGCCGAGGTGAAGCCGTCATGGGTGATGGTCAGCTTCAGGCCGAGTGCCGGGTCCTCGGCCGGCTCGATGTCGAAGGAGACCTTCGAGCGCTCCTTCACCGCCTCGGCGAACTCCGCGTCGCTCATGCCGAACATCTCTTGGTGCATCGGCTGCAGCGTGTGCCAGGTGTAGGCGAGTCGCTTGCCGGGCTCCGCTTCTGTGACGACCTGACCGAGGTCCTGCGGCTCGCCGCCGTCCTCAACCGGCCACAGGACCTTCGAGCCGACCTTCCAGTCGGAGGAGGGCGCCCAGCCGCCGTGGTACTGCTTCAAGAACTCCGGGCTGGTCAGCCCCTCCCAGAGCTTGTCGGGCGTGGTGTCGATGTAGATCGTGTAGACGTACTCGGGCTTGCTCATCGCTCTTCCTTCCAAGGCGTGTTTCAGGTTGCTGAGCGCGGCCATCCGGCCCCGCTCGTACCGGCCGATCCAGCGGTCGGCGACATCGTGGATGGGCACCGGATTGAGGTAGTGGATCCTTTCCCGGCCGTGCCGGGCCGTCGTCACCAAGCCCGCGCCCTCCAGCACCGCCAGGTGCTTGGACACTGCTTGTCTGCTCATTTCCAGCCCCGCGCTCAGCTCCCGCAGGCTCTGGCCGTTCCGTTCGTTCAGACGGTCCAGCAATTGCCTGCGACTCGCATCCGCGAGGGCCTTGAACACCTCGTCCATGCCATCCGCCCCTCTCATCTTCAGATTGGCAACCATTGGGTTGCATGTCAAACGGGAGAGCGACCCCGGAGGTCTTGGGGGGGCAGGAGGGCGCGTCCGGCGGTGGTGCGAGACGTTGTGCGGCCGCGCTCCGTTCGGGGGCGATCGCGGAAGGCGAGCGAACTCGGCGCGTAACGGCCCATCTCGCAAAGGCATTTGACGCGCAGTCATGTGACGCGAGCTCATCTCGCGCAGAGATCACTTGCGCCCGTCTGGAATCTCTAGTTAGGTTAGCCTTACCTTAAAGAGCGGGGGAAGGGACGGCATGTCGGCTTGGAATCTGGGGGGCGCGGACTCGGTCGCCCTGGTCACCGGTGCGGCCCGAGGGATCGGCGCGGCCGTGGTCGACGGCCTGGTCGGCGAGGGCGTCACCGTCGCCGCCGTCGACGTCGACGCGGACGGTCTGGCCGCTCTCGCCGAGCGGTCGGAGGGGCGCGTCGCTCCCTTCGTCGCCGACGTCGCGGACGCCGCCGCGATCGCCGATGCCGTCGACCGCGTCGAGCGCGACATCGGGCCGATCGGCATCGGCGTGTCCGTGGCGGGCATCCTGCGGCCGGGGCTCCTGTGCGAGACGAGCGACGAGGACTGGTCGGACACCTTCTCCGTCAACACCACAGGCACGTTCGTCGTCCTGCGCGAACTGGCCCGCCGGATGGTGCCGCGGGGGAGCGGCTCCCTGGTGACCGTCGCCTCCAACGCCGCGGGCGT
Source organism: Streptomyces odontotermitis (assembly GCF_050510915.1). NCBI lineage: Bacteria > Bacillati > Actinomycetota > Actinomycetes > Kitasatosporales > Streptomycetaceae > Streptomyces > Streptomyces odontotermitis. Next base: position 102,751 of record NZ_JBNJLS010000015.1, read on the forward strand.
GCCGCGCACGGGCATGGGAGCATACGCCGCGTCCAAGGCCGCCACCGCCATGCTCACCCACTGCCTCGGGCTCGAAGTGGCCCGCCACGGCATCCGGTGCAACGTGGTCTCGCCCGGCTCGACCGACACCCCGATGCAGCGTCAACTGTGGACGGACGAGACGGAAGGGGCTGACCTCGCACGGGTGATCGCGGGCGCCCCCGAGCAGTTCCGGGTGGGCATTCCCCTCGGTCGCATCGCCGATCCGGCCGACATCGCGGACGCCGTGATGTTCCTGGTCTCGGACCGGGCCCGGCACATCACCATGCAGAACCTCTTCGTCGACGGCGGCGCGACCCTGCGCGTCTGAGCCGCGACCCCCGCCCGCCCCGATCACCGATCACCGATCCGTGACCTGTGATCGCTGATTCCTCATTCCTGATTCCTCGCCCCGAGCGGCTGATCCTGCGATTCCGCGATCCCGCGCGCCCGCGTGCCCGTGCATCCGCGACGCAACTGAGCGCCTGAGAAAGGAAAGTCCGACGTGTCCATACCCGCGCTGGTGCGCCCGAGACCCGTGCACAGGGCCGCCGACCTGCTGGCCGCCTACCTGCCCGGCTCGTTCTACTTCTCCTCACCCCGAGGGACGTTGCTCGCCGACGGCATTCACGCCCGGGTCCGGGCCGGGGGCGGGGCGCAGGCCCTGGTCGCGGCCCAGGCGCTCGACGCGGCGGCCACGGCGGGGGTGCCGGATCCCGTCGTCGCCGGGGCGGTCGGCTTCCACCCGGAGGCTGCGAATGGCCTGGTGGTGCCCTCCGTGGTGCGGCGTGCCGACGCCCCCGTCGGCGTGCGGGCCCCCGACGCGGAGACCGGGACGGCGTGGGAGGTCACGCCGCGCCCCGAGCCCGCACGTTATGCCGAAAGCGTCCGCCGCGCACTGGAGTTGATCGACCGCGGCGAGCTCAGCAAGGTCGTGCTGGCCCGCGGTCTGGAGGCGACCGCGGACACGCCGGTGTGGGTGCCCGCGCTGCTCGCCCGCCTCGTCAGGGCGGACCCGGCCGCGTATGCCTTCGCCGTCGACGTCACCGCGCCCGGTGACCCCGCCCCGCGCACCGTGGTCGGTGCCAGTCCCGAACTCCTCGTCTCCCGGCGCGGCGCCACCGTCGTGGCCAACCCGCTGGCGGGCTCCGCGCCCCGGTCGGGCGACGAGGCCGTCGACCGCGAGCGGATCGCGCGCCTTCGCGACTCCGCCAAGGACCTCGGCGAGCACGCCCACACCGCTGCCCAAGTGGCCGACGTGCTGGGCAAGTTCTGCGTCGATCTGGACGTGCCCGCGCGGCCCGAGGTCATCGGGACGCCGACGATGTGGCACCTGTCCACCCGGATCACCGGACGCCTCGCGGACCCGGCCGACCCTCTGTGCTCGGCGCTCGGTCTCGCCGAAGCGCTGCACCCGACACCGGCCGTGTGCGGCGTGCCCGCAGCCGGGGCCCGCGATGCCATCGCGGAGCTGGAGACGGAGGGCCGCGGCTACTACGCGGGGATGGTCGGCTGGACCGGCCACGACGGGGACGGCGAATGGGCGGTGACGATCCGCAGCGCCGAGGTGTGCGACCGGACGGTGCGCCTGTTCGCCGGAGCCGGGATCGTCGCGGGCTCCGACCCCGATGCCGAACTGGCCGAGACGGGCGCGAAGTTCCGCACGCTGCTGCGTGCCCTCGGTGTGGAGGACGTGGCGTGAGCGCGTACCAAGCAGATCAAGCGGATCAAGCAGACCGAGTAGAGCAAGTAGAGCAAGTAGAGCAAGCAGACCGAGCGGGCCGAGCAGGCCGAGCGGGCCGGGCCGATCAAGCGGATCGGGACGTCCACGTGCCGTGGCCGCCGGAAGTCGCCGCGCGCTATCGCGCCGCGGGCCACTGGCGCGGGCAGACCTTCGGGGCGCTGCTCACCTCGCTGGCAGCCGCGTACGCCGACCGGACCGCCGTCGTCGGCACGGACATCCGGGGGGTGGACGTCCGGTGGACCTTCGCTCAACTCGACGAGCGGGCGCACCGTATCGCGGCGGGCCTCGTCGACTCCGGGCTCGCGCCCGGCGACCGGGTCGTGCTGCAGCTGCCCAACATCCCCGAGTTCCTGCCGGTGGTGTTCGGGATGTGGCGTGCGGGCGTCCTGCCGGTGTTCGCGCTGCCCGCCCACCGGGACAGCGAGCTGCGGCACTTCGCCCGGCACAGCGAGGCCGCCGCGATCATCACCGTGGGGGAGCACGAGCGGCACGACCACGCCGCGACCGCCCGCGTCGTCGCGGCCGAAGTGGACTCCGTACGGCGGGTGTTGGTGGTCGGGTCGACGGAGTTCGACGACCTGGCCGCGACGGCGCCGCGCCCGCTGCCCGACCCCGACCCGGAGGGCGTGGCGTTCCTGCAGCTCTCCGGCGGGAGCACCGGGCTGCCCAAGCTGATCCCGCGCACCCACGACGACTACCTCTACAGCGTCCGGGAGAGCGCCCGGATCTGCGGGCTCAGCCCGGACAGCGTCTACCTGGCCACGCTGCCCGTGTCGCACAACTACCCGCTCAGCTCGCCGGGCGTCCTCGGCGCACTGCACGCGGGAGCGGCCACCGTCATGGCGCCGCGGCCGGACGCCGACACCGCGTTCCGGCTGATCGAGGCCGAACGCGTCACCGTCACCGGGGTGGTGCCGCCGCTGGCCGCCGCCTGGGTGCAGGCCGCGTCCCGTACCGACCGCGATCTCTCCTCGCTGGAGGTCCTGCTGGTCGGCGGCGCCAAGTGCGGGCGGGAGCTCGCCGAGCGGATCGGCCCCGCCCTCGGCTGTCGGCTGCAGCAGGTGTTCGGGATGGCCGAAGGTCTTGTCTGCTACACGCGCCTGGACGACCCCGAGGAGATCGTGCTCGGCACGCAGGGCAGGCCCATCTCCGCCGACGACGAGATCCGCGTCGTCGACCCGGACACCGGAGCGGAGGTCGCGCCGGGGGAGACCGGCGCCCTGCTGACCCGCGGCCCCTACACGATCCGCGGCTACTACCGGGCCGAGGAGCACAACGCCACCGCGTTCACCCCGGACGGCTTCTACCGCACCGGCGACCTCGTACGGCGCACGCCCGGCGGCCAGTTGGAGGTCGTGGGACGCGCCAAGGAACAGATCAACCGGGGCGGCGAGAAGATCGCGGCCGAGGAGGTCGAGAACCACCTGATGGCCCATCAGGGCGTGCTCGACGCCGCCGTCGTCGCAGTACCCGACCCCTACCTGGGCGAGCGGACCTGCGCCTACGTCGTGCCCGCGGCGGGCGCCTCGCCCACCGGGCCGGAACTGCGCGCGTTCGTGCGCGGGCGCGGGGTGGCCGCGTTCAAGGTGCCGGACCTGGTCGAGGTCGTGGAGCAGTTCCCGGCGACCGGTGTCGGCAAGACCAGTAAACGCGAGCTGAGGGCGGCCCTTGCCGCGCTCGCTCGGAAGGAGCGATGAGCGTGTCCCTGCCCGAGATCCGGCCCTATCCGCTGCCCGCGGCCGACGAGTTGCCCGCGGGGCGGGTGGACTGGCGGCCCGACCCGGCCCGCACGGCCCTGCTGGTCCACGACATGCAGCGCTACTTCCTGGCGCCGTACGCCGGAGCGCCGGTGCCCGAGGTGAGTGCCAACATCGCGCGCCTCGCCGAGACCGCCCGCGAGCGAGGCTGCCCGGTGTTCTACACCGCGCAGCCCGGCAGACAGGACCCCGCGGACCGGGGGCTGCTCACCGAGTTCTGGGGCGAGGGCATCGGAGCGGTGATGGACGCCGACCCGGCGGCCGCCGACATCGTCGAGGAGCTCGCCCCGGCCCCGGGCGACACCGTGCTCGTCAAGTGGCGCTACAGCGCCTTCCAACGCAGCACGTTCGCCGAGCAGTTGGCCGCGCTCGGCCGCGACCAGCTCCTCATCACCGGCGTGTACGCACACATCGGCCTCCAGACCACCGCGGTCGAGGCGTTCATGCGCGACGTCCAGCCCTTCCTGGTGGCCGACGCCGTCGCCGACTTCACCCGCGAACGCCACGACCAGGCGTGCGCGTACGTCGCCCAGCGCTGCGGCGCCGTGACCACCACCGCCGATGCGCTGACCGCTCTGTCCGCCGTCCCGTCGGCCTCGTCCGACCCGTCCGTCCCGTCCGCCCCGTCTGCGCCCACCCCCGCAGGAGCCGTCCGATGACCCCGACCAACCCGACCCTGTCGCCCGACCGCGTCCGCGCCGACATCGCCGAGCTGCTCGGCTGCGACCCCGCCGAGATCGCGCCCGAGGACAACCTCCTCGACCTGGGCCTGGACTCCCTGAGGATCATGACGCTCGTCGAGCGGTGGCGCTCCGCGGGGGCGGCCGTGGAGTTTCCCGACCTGGCCGAGCGGCCCGAACTGGCTCACTGGAACGCCCTGTTGGCCGGAGAAGCGGCATGAGTCCGGCCGACCACCGCCACCGCCACCTGGAACGGATCAGGGAGGTCCGCGCGGGACGGCTGCCCGAGAAGGTGGGCTACCCGATCCACGTCCGGCAGACCGAGGTCGTCCGCACCGTCATGGTCGGGGCCGGGCTGCTGCGGGTGACGCTGGGCGGGCCCGGCGCCGAGGGGTTCGAGGCGCACGCCCCGGACGAGCACGTGAAACTGATCTTCCCGGAGCCGGACGGCACGCTGCGGCTGCCCGAGCCGAACGGGACGATGCTGCGCTGGCCGCGGCCCGCACCCACGTCGCGCGAGTACACGGTGCGCCGCTACGACCCTCTCGCCGCCGAGATCGACGTCGACTTCGCCCTGCACGACGGCGGCCTCGCCGCGGACTGGGCGCGCGCGGTCGAGCCCGGCGCCGTCGTGCACGTCGCGGGACCGCCCGGCGGACTGATCGTCCCGCACACCTACGACCGGTACGTGCTCGCGGGCGACCTCACGGCACTGCCCGCGATCGCCCGCTGGCTGGAGGAACTGCCCAGGACCGCGAAGGGCTGGGCGTTCATCGAAGTCGCCGACGCGGACGAGGAGATCGACCTGTCCGCGCCCGAGGGCGTCGAGGTCACCTGGCTGCACCGCGGCGAGCGCCCGGCGGGCACGGGCGAGGAGTTCGCCCGGGCGGTGACCGCGGTGACCGTGCCCGAGAACGAGCGGGTCTACGTGTGGGCCGCGGGCGAGGCGGGACAGCTCAAGCCGCTGCGCCGCTGGGTCCGAGACGACCTGCGGCTGGACAAGGCCGACCACGACATCACCGGCTACTGGAAGTGCGGCGTCGCCGACTTCGACGACGACCACTGACTCTCGTACGCGATGACGATCACTGACCCCCGTACACGCGGAGCCATATCCACCGCGCCGTACACGAAGAGAACCACGAACAAGGAGCACCCCATGTCCCTCCGCAGATCCTCGGGCCTCGTCGGCGCCGTCGCGCTGGCTCTCGCCCTGACCGGATGCGGCTCGTCCGACGGCGGGTCGGACGCGTCCGGGAACGGGAAGGGGAAGACCCGGGTCTTCGCCGCGGACAACGGCAAGATCAAGATCCCGGCCGACCCGCAGCGCGTGGTGGCCACCGGCTATGCCGTGCCCGTCATGATCGAGGCGAAGGCGCCGCTGGTCGGGATCTCGTCGTGGAAGCGCGGCGAGCCGATGATGAGCAAGAAGGACCTCGCCACCTACAAGAAGACCCCCAAGGTGGCGGGCGAGCTGGCGACCGAGACCAACTACGAGGCCGTCGCCGAGGCCGATCCCGACCTCATCGTCATCGGCGTGCCCGCCCCGGCGCTCGGCGACATCGACGTCAAGCGCCTGGAGTCCATCGCCCCGGTCGTGGCGATCGGCCCGACCGTCCCGGCCGCCTGGCGCGAGCAGTCCCGCCACCAGGCCGACGCCGCGGGCGCGCTCAAGCAGTTCGACTCCGTCAAGAGCGCCTACGAGGCCAAGGCCGGCAAGCTGGCCGAGAAGTACAAGAACGTGCTGCCCCAGCTCAAGATGGGCCACGTCGGCGCGTACGGCGAGAGCGCCAAGGGCACCTTCCAGCGCGAGTTCGGCCGCTCGTGGGGCACCAACATCGCCGAAGACGTCGGCGCGAAGTACTACGGCAAGGTCAAGAAGAAGGGCCCCGGCTCGCGCGCCGTCAGCGAGTACCCGTCCCTCGAAGAGCTCCCCGAGTCGCTCGGCAAGGCCGACGCCATCACGTACTCGGTCAACGCCGACGGCAGCGTCCCCGAGCCGGTCAAGTACGTCATGGACTCGAAGCTGTGGAAGAACCTCCCCGCAGTCAAGGCCGGGAAGACCTTCCCGATCCGCTACACCGAGGCCGCGACCTACGGGCAGGCCCAGCAGACCCTGGACGCGATCGACAAGGCGTTCGCGCCGCTCCTGAAGCGGTGACCGTCGCAGGCCGCACGCCCGAGGCGGCGACAACCGAGGCGGCGACAACGGGGCAGGCCGCACCGGGGCGGACCGTGCCGCGGATCGGCCTGCTGGTCGGCGGGCTCGTGCTGCTCGCGGCGGTCGCCGTGGTCAGCATGGGCGTCGGCGCCCGCTCGGTGTCGCCGACCGAGGTCGTGCGCGCCCTGCTCGACTACCAGGGCAGCGACGACCACGTGGTCGTACGCGACGTGCGGGCGCCCCGCGTGCTCCTCGCCGTCGCGGTGGGCGCCGCCCTCGCCGTGGCGGGCGCGCTGATCCAGACCCTGGCCCGCAACCCGCTGGCCGAGCCCGGCATCCTCGGGGTCACCGCGGGCGCCGGATTCGCCATCACCGTCGGCTCGGGTCTCGGCCTCGCCGCCGGGCAGGCCGGCCAACTGGGCTGGGCCGTCACCGGATCGGTGCTCGCGGCGCTCCTGGTCGCCGCAGTCGGACGCCGCTCGCCGCTGCGCCTCGTACTCACCGGAGTGGCCCTCACGGCGATACTCAACGGTGTCGCGCTCGGCATGCGACTGATGCTCCCGGACACCTTCGACACGTACCGGTTCTGGTCGGTCGGGTCCCTCGCCTCCCGCGAACAGGCGCCGCTGGCCCTGCCGTTGGCGGCCATCGGGGTGGCCCTGCTCGGTGCGCTGCTGCTGAGCCGGGCCCTCAACGCCCTGGCGCTCGGCGAGACCGTGGCCCACACCCTGGGCGCGGGAGTGGGCCGGGTACGGGCCCTGACACTCGTACTGATCACCGTGCTCAGCGGGGCGGCCACCGCCGTCGCCGGGCCGATCCTGTTCGTCGGCCTGATCGTGCCGCACCTCGTGCGCAGACCCGCCGCGGGCTCCGTGCCGTGGCTGATCCTCTACACGATGGTGCTCGGCCCGATCCTGCTCCTCATCGCCGACATGGGATCCCGCGTGCTGCTCCCCACCGGCGAGGTGCCCGTGGCCGTCGTCACCGCGTTCCTCGGCGGCCCCATGCTGATCTGGGCCGTCCGCCGCTACGGGGCGGGGGCACTGTGAGCGCGCTCGGACTCATCGGATGGCGGGTCGAACGCCGCACCGTGGCCCTCGTGGTGGTGCTGGTCGCCCTGATGCTCGCCCTGGGCCTGACCGGGCTCTGCTACGGCACGTCCTGGTCCACTCCGCGCGAGGTGTTCGCCGTGCTGAGCGGGGCGAAACCCTCCGTGGTGATCTGGGACTGGCGGATGCCGCGGGTCCTCGCCGCCCTCGTCTTCGGCGCCGCGCTCGGCGTGGCCGGAGCCCTCTTCCAGAACCTCACCCGCAACCCGATGGGCAGCCCGGACGTCATCGGCCTCGACGCCGGCGCCTACACCGGGGCCCTCGTCGCGATCACCGTCCTGTCGGGCACGTCCGCGCAGCTGGCCGTCGGCTCGGTGCTCGGCGGACTCGTCGTCGCGGCCGTCATCTATCTGCTGTCGTACGACCGGGGCTTCTCCGGGCTGCGCCTCGTGGTGATCGGCATCGCGGTCAACGCGATGGTGACGGCGCTCAATTCGTGGATCGTGCTCCGCGCCGACCTGGAGGTGGCGATCGCCGCCGTCGGCTGGAGCGCGGGCTCGCTCAACGGCGTCGGCTGGGACGACCTCGGGATCCCGTTCACGGTGATCGGCGTGCTGTGCGCCCTGATGGCCACGCGGGCGCACGCCATGCACCAGGCGTCCCTCGGCGACGCGATCGCGGTGACCAGCGGAGTCGGCCTCGACCGGCTGCGGCTCCTCATGGTCCTCGTCGGCGTCGGCTGCACGGCGACGGTGACCGCGGTGGCCGGGCCGATCGCGTTCATCGCCCTCGCCGCCCCGCAGATCGGCCGACGGCTCGCGGGCGCCGCCGGAGTGCCGCTGCTCCCGGCCGCGCTGACCGGTGCGGTGCTGCTCCAAGGCGCCGACCTCGTCGCGCAGATGCTCCTCGCCCCCGTGGCCCTGCCCGTCGGCGTGGTGAGCACCGCGATCGGCGGCTGCTACCTGATCTGGCTGCTGACCAAGGAGGTGGGGCGCGCGTGACCGCACGCCTGACCGCGCGGGAGATCACCCTGCGCTACGGAGACCGGGTGGTGTCCACGCGGCTGAGCCTCGACGTCCCCGACGGCGCGTTCACCGCCATCGTCGGGCCCAACGGGTGCGGAAAGTCGACCCTGTTGCGCGCCCTGGTCCGGCTGCTGCGCCCCGACACCGGGCAGGTGCGGCTCGACGGCCGGGACGTGGCCGCCTACCCGCCCAAGGCACTGGCCAAGCAGCTCGGCTTCCTGCCCCAGGACCCGCAGGCCCCCGACGACATCAAGGTCCGCCAACTGGTGGGCCGGGGCCGCTTCCCGCACCAGTCGCTCCTGGCCCTGTGGTCGAAGCACGACGAGGACGCCGTCGCCGAGGCGATGGACTCCGCAGGCGTCACCGACCTCGCCGACCGGCCCGTACAGGAACTCTCCGGCGGACAGCGGCAACGGGTGTGGATGGCCATGGTGCTCGCCCAGGAGACGCCCTGCCTGCTGCTCGACGAACCGACGTCCTTCCTGGACATCACCCACCAGTACCAACTGCTCGGCCTGCTGGCCGCGTTGAGAGACAGGGGCCGCACGGTCATCGCCGTCCTGCACGACATCAACCAGGCGTGCCGCTTCGCCGACCACCTGGTCGCCATGAAGGACGGCCGCGTGGCCGCCGAGGGCGACCCGACGGACATCGTCGACGCCGCGCTGATCAAGGACGTCTTCGACCTGCCGAACGTCATCATCCCCGACCCCGTGACGGGCACGCCGATGGTCGTCCCCACCCTGCAAGGAGAAGTGAGTTGAGCACCGCAAGCGTGTCCCCGGACGGACTGCCCGACGACGTGTCCGCGCACGGACTCCCCGTCGACGTGTCCGCGCACGGACTGCCCGTCGAGGTGCCCGCGCCCGCACCGCTCGCCCTGACCGGCGCCCAGCTCGGGATCTGGAACGCGCAGCGCCTCGAACCCGACTCGCCGTACTACGTGGTCGGCGACGTGGTGGAGATATCCGGCGACGAACCGGTGGACGTGGACGCGCTGGCCGAGGCGGTCCGGGCGACCACCGAAGAGGCCGAGACGCTGCGGTTGCGGGTGCACGACACCCCCGACGGGCCGCGGCAGTGGGTCAGTGACGAACCGGTCGAGCCGCCCCCGGTGGTCGACGTCAGCGGCGCGGCCGACCCGGTGGCCGCCGCGCACGCGCTCGTCGACGCCGAGCGGGCCCGGGTCGGCGAGGCATGCCGGGGCATGGTGGAACGGCCGCTGTACGCACGCACCGTCATCCGCCTCTCCGACCGCGAGGTCTGGTACACGCAGCTCGGCCACCACCTCGTCTTCGACGGCTACACCGCCGCGATGCTCGCCCGCCGCACCGCGGCCCGCTACACCGCCCTCGTGCGCGGAACCGAACCCCCGCGATCGCCCTTCGGTACCTTCGCCGGCCTCGTCGCCGCCGACCGCGACTACCGCGCCAGTGACCGATGCGCCGAGGACCGCGCGTACTGGGTGGAGCGCTTCACACCGCTGCCCGACCTCGGCGACGACGCCACGGCCGCGGGGCCGCCCCAGCACACCCTGACCGCCCGCGCCGTCCTGCCGCCCGAAGAGCTGGCCCGGCTGCGGGAGTTCGCCGACCGGGCGGGCGTCACGTGGGGCGAAGCGCTCATCGCCGGGTACGCCGCGTTCCTGCACCGCGTCCTCGGCCGCACCGACGTGGTGTTCGCGCTGCCGCTGATGTGCCGGACCGGCTCTACCGAGCTGCGCACCCCCGCCATGGCCGTCAACGTGCTGCCCCTGCGGGTGACCGTCCGCGGCGGCGACGACCTGGGGGAGCTCAGCCGCCGGGTCGCCGCAGCGATGAAGGAGATGCGCGACCACCAGCGCTACCGGGGCGAGGACCTGCCGCGCGCCCTGGGCGTGCCCGGCGCGGGCGCGCTGCTGCACGGACGCGGCATCAACCTCAAGGCGTTCGACCTGGCGCTCGACTTCGCCGGAGCGCACGGCACGATGCGCAACGTCGCGGGCGGGCCGCCGGAGGACATGGGCCTGAGCGTCCTGCCGACCCGCGACGGCGGCCTCCTCCTCGGCTTCGAGGTCGACGCCCGTACCAACGACCAGGCCATGGTCGACGGCCAACTGTACGGATTCCGCACCCTGTTGGCCGGGCTGACCGACGGCTCGCCCGTGGCACAGGTCCCCCTGGCCGGCGACGCGCGGCGGCTCCTCGCGGACTGGGCGCCGCCCGCCGTCCCCGGCACGCCGGTGGACGTACCGACCGCCCTCGACGCGATGGCCGCCGCCGACCCCGCGCACACCGCCCTCGTGTGCGGCGGCGACCGGCTCAGCGCCGCGGACCTGGCGGCCCGCGTGCACCGCCTCGCCCGCGCGCTGCGCGCCCGCGGCATCGGGGCCGACGACGTCGTGGCCCTGGCGCTGCCGCGCTCGGCCGACTCGGTGGTCGCCCTCCTCGCGGTCATGGACGCGGGCGCCGCGTTCCTCCCCCTGGACGCGGCCCACCCGCCGGAGCGGCTGCGGGAGTTGATCGAGGACACCCGACCGGCGCTGGTGCTGACTGACGCTTCGGAGAGCGCTGGCTCTCCCGTCGCCGGACCGGAGGGCACCGGCGCTCCCGTCGCCGTGCTGCCCTGGGCAACCCTCCTCGACGAGGCCGCCGCACTGTCCGGTGCGCCCCTGACGGCCGACGAACTCGCCGCGCCCCGCCACCCCGAGCACCTCGCCTACGTCATCCACACCTCCGGGTCGACCGGCCGCCCCAAGGGCGTGCTCGGCCGGGTCGGCGCACTCGCCGCCCTCCTGCACCACCAGCGCTCCACGGTCGTGGCGGAGACCGAGGGAGCCACGGGCAGACGGCTGCGCGCCGCCCACACCTACTCGTTCGCCTTCGACTCCGCCTTCGAGCACCTGGTGTGGCTGCTGTGCGGCCACGAACTGCACGTGTACGACGCCGAGACCACCCGCGACGCGGACGCACTGCTCGCCGCGTTCGCCCGCGACCGTATCGACATCGTGGACACCACGCCGTCGATGGCCGCCCCCCTCATCGACGGCGGCCTCCTCGACCTGCGGCCCGCACTCCTCGTCCTGGGAGGCGAGGCCACCCCGCCCGCGCTGTGGCGGCGCGTCGCCGACGCGGGAATCACCGCGCGGAACATGTACGGGCCGACCGAGGCCACGGTGACCAGCACCACCGGACGGATCGACGGCGACGAGCCGACCATCGGCCACCCCCTCGCCGGCACCCGCATCCGCCTCCTCGACGGCGCGCTCCAGCCGGTGCCGCACGGCACGGCGGGCGAACTGTACCTGGCCGGGCCGCACCTGGCCCGCGGCTACCTCGGCCGGCCCGGGGCCAGCGCCGAACGCTTCGTCGCCGACCCGTTCGGCGCGCCGGGGGAGCGGATGTACCGCACCGGCGACCTCGCCCGGTGGGTGCCCGGACGCGGCCTGGAATACCTGGGCCGGGGCGACGGACAGCTGAAGATCCGCGGCCACCGGGTGGAGACCGGCGAGGTCGAGGCCGCGCTCGGCGCCGTGCCCGGCGTCAGCGCCGCGGCCGCCGTGGTGCGCTCCACCCGGCTGATCGGGTACGTGGTGTCCACCTCGGTCACCGTCACCGGGGAAGAGGTGCGTGCCCAACTGGCCGCGCGGCTGCCCGAACACATGGTGCCCGCCGCCGTCGTGGTCCTCGACGCGCTTCCGCTCACGCCCAACGGCAAGCTCGACCGCGCCGCCCTGCCCGCGCCCGCCTCGGCCTCCGGCGGCGGCCGGGCCCCGAGCACCGAAGGCGAACGGCTGCTGTGCGCCGTCCTCGCCGAGGTCTTCGAGGCCGAACAGATCGGCGTGGACGACGACTTCTTCGCCCTCGGCGGCGACAGCATCACCGCGATCACCGTCAGCAGCAGGCTGCGCGCCAAGGGCTTCGAGCTGCGCCCGCGCGACCTCCTGGCGCGCCGCAGCTTCGCCTCGCTCGCGGCCGCCGCCGAGGTGGTCGAGGGCGCCGTCCAGCCCGTCGACGACCCGACCGGGCCCGTGCCCGCGCCGCCCATCGTGCGCGCCCTGCTCGATCCGCACCCGGACGTCGACACCGTCGCCGGATACGCGCAGTGGACCGCCCTGCGCGTCGACGAACTCGCCCACGCCGACCTGGCCGAGGGCGTCCAGGCCGTGCTCGACCACCACGACGCGCTGCGGCTGCGCGTGGACGAGGGCCGCCTGGAGGTGCTGCCCCGCGGGGCGGTGCGGGCCGTCGTCAACGAGGTGCACGTCAACGAGGCACACGGCGAGGACGTGACCGAACTGGCCGAGCGCCTCGCCGCCGAACTCGACCCGCGCTCAGGGGACTTGCTGCGCGTCACCCTGGTGAGGGCCGGCGACGACACCCCCGACCGTCTGGTCCTCGTCGTGCACCACCTCGCCATGGACGGCGTCTCCTGGCGCGTCCTGCTGCCCGACCTGCACACCGCCTGCACCGGCGGCACGCTCGACCCGGTCGGCACGTCCTGGCGGCGGCACGCGCTGCTCCTCGCCGAGCAGGGCGCATCCGGCGCGCGCAGGGGCGAACTCGACCACTGGCGCACGGCGTTGAGCGGTGCGACCCGTCTCGGCGCCCGCCCCCTCGACCCCCAGCAGGACACGGTCGCCACCGCCCACCGCTCGGTCACCGTGGCCAGTGCCGAGGTCACCGAAGCGCTGCTGACCACTCTGCCCGCGGCCTACCGCGCCGGCGTCGACGAGGTGCTGCTCGCCGCGCTCGTGCTCGCCCTGCGCGAGGGGGGCCTCGGCGGCGACGCGACGACCGTCACGGACGCGACGACCGTCACGATGGAGGGCCACGGCCGCGAACACCTCGATCTCGCCCGTACGGTCGGCTGGTTCACCAGCGAGTACCCGGTGCGCGTGCCCTCCGTCGGCGACGTCGGAAAGGTGCTGCGCGCGGCCAAGGAGGCCCGCCGCGGCGTCCCGGACGGCGGCATCGGCTACGGCGTGCTGCGCTCCCTGGACCCGGCGGTCGACGCGGAGTTCACGTCGGCACCGCCGCCGGACGTCCTCCTGAACTACCTGGGCCGCTTCGCCGCGCGGCCCGCCGAGGGCTGGCGGCTGCCGGAGCGCGACGCCTTCTCCGTCGTCGAGCCCGACGCCAAGGCCCTCGAACAGGTCCTCGCCCTCAACTGTTTCGTGCACGAGGAGGGCGCCCCGCGGCTCGCCGTCGAGTGGACCGCCGCGACCCGGGTGCTCCCCGCCGACGCCGTGGCCGCCCTGCAGAACGCCTGGGCCACGGCCCTTGAGACGCTGGCCGAGCACGCCCGCCACACCGAGGGCGGGCTCACCCCCTCAGACCTGCCGCTGGTCGACCTCGACCAGAGCGCGATCGACGCCCTTGAGAGCACGGGCCACACCGGCCGTATCGCCGACGTCCTGCCCGCCACCCCGCTCCAGGTCGGCCTCTCCTTCCACACCCTGGTCCGCGACGACCAGGACACCGACGTCTACGTCGTCCAGGCCGTGACCACCCTCGCCGGCGACCTCGACCCGGACCGCATGGCCGAGGCCGCACGCGAACTGCTGCGCCGGCACCCGGCGTTGCGCGTGTACCTCGGCACCGCCGGGGACGAGGTGGTGCAGGTGATCCCCGCCGACGTCGCCCTGGACTGGCGCCGGGACGACCACTTCGAGGAGGCCGTCCGCAGCGAGCTGGAGCGCCCCTTCGACCTGGCCAGGCCCCCGCTGATCCGCTTCCTGCTGTCCCGCGTCGGCCCGGCCGAGCACAAGCTGGTGATCACCAATCACCATGCCCTGCTGGACGGTTGGTCGATGCCGCTGGTCGGCCGCACCCTGCTCGCGCTCTACGCCGAACTGGGCGGCGGCCCCGCCGCACCCGTCGCCCCGCCCCTGTCCCAGTACTTCCACTGGCTGGCCGCCCGGGACCACAAGGCGGCCCTCGGCGCGTGGCAGCGGGCGCTCGCGGGTGTCGACGACGCGACGCGCCTGGCACCCGCGACCACCGCGACCGGCGTCGAGCGGCCGGGCCGCGTGAGCGTCGGACTCGGCCAGGAGTTCAGCGACCGGCTGCGCGCGTTCGCACGCGAGCAGGGCGTCACCCTGACCACCGTCCTCCAGACCGCCTGGGGCCTCCTCCTCGGCCGGCTCACCGGGCGCCGCGACGTCGTGTTCGGCTGCCCGGTGTCCGGCCGTCCCGCCGAGGTCGACGGCGTGGAGTCGATGATCGGCCAGCTCGGCACCACCATCCCGGTGCGCGTCCGGCACACCCAGGACCAGACCGCGCGCGACCTGATGGCCGACGTGCACGCCGAGAGCGTGGCACTGGCCGACCACCACCACGTCGGCCTGCCCGAGATCCAGCGCGCGGTGGGCGTCGGTGAACTCTTCGACACCATGCTGGTGATGGAGAACTTCCCGCTCTCCAGCCGCAGGCGCACCCCGCTCGCCCCCGGACTCGACCTGACCGGCGTGGACATCACCGACGCCACCCACTACGCGCTGACCGTCATCGTCATCCCCGACGACGAGATCACCATCGGACTCGGCTACCAGCCGCACGCCTTCGCCGAGGAGACAGTCCGCGACTACGGCCGCTGGCTGCACACCCTCCTGAAGGAGCTCGTCGAGGACCCGGCACGGCCCGCGCTCCGCATCCCCTGCCTCGACGCCGAGGAGCGGAAGCGGATGCTGCGCACCGGCACCGAGGTCGTGCCCGCCAAGGAACGCGGCCACTGGCTCGCGGAGTTCGACGCCTGGGTGCGCCGCAAGCCCGACGCCGAGGCCCTGGTCTGCCGCGACCGCAGCCTCAGCTACGCCGAACTCGACCGGCAGGCCAACCGGCTCGCACACGCCCTGATCGAACACGGAGTACGGCCGCAGGACCCGGTCGCGGTCCTCCTCGGACGCGACGTCGAGATGACCGTAGCCCTGTTCGGCGTGGCCAAGGCGGGCGCGGTGTACGTACCCCTTGACCCCAGCTACCCGCGCGACCGGCTCGCGTACATGCTCGACGACATCGCCCCTGCCGTCGCCCTGACCACCGGCGCCGACGTGCCCTGCGCGCGCGACATCCCGGTGCTGCGCCTCGACGACCCGGCGACGCTCGCCTCCGTATCCGACACCGACCCGGCCGAGGCGCGCGCGAAGCTCACCGACGACGCGCTCGCGTACGTCATCTACACGTCCGGCACCACCGGGCGGCCCAAGGGCGTCGGCGTGACCCATCGCGGCGTGCCCGACCTGATCGCGCTGCAGGAGGAGGTCGTCGGGGTCACCGAGCACGACCGGTACCTGCACTTCGCGTCGACGAGCTTCGACGTCGCGTTCTGGCAGACCATGGTCCCGCTGCTGTCCGGCGGCACGTCCGTGATCGCACCCGAGGAAGTGCGCGTCCCCGGCGACGAACTCCTCGACTACATCGCCGAGCACCGGGTGACCGGGGTGAACCTGCTGCCGTCGTTCCTGGCCGCGATGCCGGACGACCGCACGGTCCCCTCCGACGTGTTCTTCGTCGTCGGCGCCGAGCGCCTCGACCCCGAGCTGGCGCACCGCTGGGGGCGCGGCCGCACGGCGCTCTTCAACGCCTACGGCCCCACCGAGGTCACCATCAACTCCCTGACCTGGCGCTACGACCCGGACGACCAGGGACCGCTGCCGATCGGCCGCCCCGACCCGAACGTCCGCGCCTACGTCCTGGACGGCGGGCTCCAGCCCGTCGGCGCCGGCGTCACGGGCGAGCTGTACCTCGGCGGTCCCAGCCTGGCCCGCGGCTACCTCGGCCGTCCCGCCCTGACGGCCGAGCGCTTCGTCGCCGACCCGTACGGCGCACCCGGCGAACGCATGTACCGCACGGGCGACTTGGTGCGCTGGCGGCCGGACGGCCAGATGGTGTTCCTGGGCCGCGTCGACCACCAGGTCAAGGTCCGCGGCTTCCGGGTCGAGCTGGGCGAGATCGAGTCCACCCTCACCCGCCACCCCGCCGTCCGTGCCGCCGCCGTCCTCGTGTGCGACGGCAGACTCGTCGGCTACGTCATCCCCACCGACGGCGCCGACCTGGACACCGCACAGCTCCGCGCGTACGTGGCCGAGGAACTCCCCGACCACATGGTGCCGACAGCCCTCGTACCGATCGACCGGCTGCCGCTGAGCCCCAGCGGCAAGCTCGACGCCGCGGCCCTGCCCGCCCCCGAGACCGCGACCGCCGCACGCCGGGCGCCCGCGTCCGACGCCGAAGCCGTGCTGCTCGGCGTGTTCCGGGACGTCCTCGGCACCGACGAGATCGGCCTCGACGACGCCTTCTTCACGATCGGCGGCGACAGCATCGTCTCGCTGCAGGTCGTGTCGCGGGCCCGGCGCCGAGGTCTCGGCCTGACCGCGCGCGACGTGTTCGAGGGCGAGACGGTCGCGGGGATAGCGGCGCGCGCCCGCGCCCTGGACACCGGCGAGGCACCCGCGGTCGGTGACGCGCCGCTCACGCCGATCATGCGGGACCTGCTGCGCCGCGCCGGCACGGCCGCGGACGGATTCTGCCAGTGGGTGGAGATCTGCGTGCCGCCCGGCGGCGACGAGGCGTCCTGGCGGGGCGTGCTGGACGCGGTCCTCGCCCGGCACGACGTGCTGCGGGCCCGGTTGGTCGACGATGCCCTGCGCGTCCCGCCGATCGGCGCTGTGACGGGAGCTGATGTGCTCACCTGCGTACGAGCGGGGGACGAGCCTGGCGTGCGGGGGATGGCTGAGCCCGGCGTACGAGCGGCGGACGGTCCCGGTGCGAGGGGGACGGACGAGCCCGGCGCACCGGAGGAGGACGGTCTCCGCGCCTTGGTCGACCGCCACGTAGCCGCCGCCCGCGCGGCGATGGACCCGCGCACCGGTCCGCTGCTGCGCGCCGTCTGGGTGGACGCGGGACCCGACCGGCCCGGCAGACTCGTCCTGATCGCACACCACTTGGTCGTCGACGGGGTGTCCTGGCGCGTCCTCCTCGACGACGTGGAGCACGCCCACTGCGGCGGGACCCTGGCCCGGCACGGCCAGTCGTTCCTCGGCTGGGCGCGGTCCCTGCGCGACGCCGACAGGCGGGCCGAACTGCCGCACTGGCAGCGGATGACCGCCACCCCGGCGCTCACCGGGCCGCTCGACCCCACCCGGGACACCGCGGCCACCGCCGTCCACCACGAGCTCCGGCTCGACGCCGACACGACCCGCGCCCTGATCACGACGCTGCCCGCCGCCCACCGCACCACGCCGGACGCCGTGCTGCTCACGGCGCTCGCCCAGGCGGTACGGGACTGGCGCGGCGCGCCGGAGCTCCTGGTCGCACTGGAGAGCCACGGCCGCCCGAGCCACGTCGACCTGTCCCAGACCGTCGGCTGGTTCACCGCCGTCCACCCCGTACGCCTCGACGCGCGCGACGACGTGAAGGCGGTGGGGCAGCGGCTGCGCGCCCAGGGCGACGGACTCGGCCACGGCATCCTCACCACGGCGGGCCTCCTGGACCCCGCGCGGCCCGAAGTCGCCTGGAACTACCTGGGCCGGTTCCCCGGCGCCCCGGCCGAGGAGACGCCGTGGCAGGCACCCCCGGACGCCGACCCGCTCGGCTCCGGCGGCACCGGTCAACTGCCGCTCCCGCACAGCCTGATGGTCAACGCCCTGGTCCGCGACGACACGCTCGGGATCCGGCTCACCTGGCCGTCGGCACTGTTCACCACCGCCGAGATCGAGGAGCTCGCCGGGCAGCTGCGGACCGCGCTGCGGCGCACCGCCGCCGACCCCGAGATCAGCGCGCTCCACGACGGCCGCCCGGTCGCCGACGTGCAGCCGCTCACCCCGCTCCAGGAAGTGATGCTGCGGCACTCGCGCACCGAACAACCCGACCCGTACACCGTGCAGTCGACGTTCTCCCTCGCGGGTCGGCTGGACGTCGACGCCCTGCGCGCCGCGGGCGCCGACCTGCTGGACCGTCACCCGAACCTGGGCGCCGTGTTCCCCGCCGGTCTGGCGGTGATCCCCGCCTCGCCCCGGCCGGACTTCCGGGTGTCCGACCGCCCCGCCGAAGAGGTCCTCGCGGCGGACCTGGCCGAGCCGTTCGACCTGGCCGAGGGCCCGCTCGTGCGGCTGACCGTCATCCGCCGCGGCGACGCACTCGCCGACCTGGTCCTCACCACGCACCACGTGCTGTCCGACGGGTGGTCGGCCCCGCGCATCCTCAGCGAGCTGTTCACCCTCTACACCGCACGCCTCCAGGGCGAGAAGGCGGACCTGCCCGCGCCGGTGCCGTTCGCCGACTACCTGAACTGGCGTGCCCAGCACGAGCCCGAACTGGGGGAGTGGGCCGCCGAGTTGGACGGCCTGCCCGAGGGCGACCACTTGGTGGGCGCCGCCGACCTGGGCCCGGCCTGGCAGCAGCCCGAGCTCATCACGTTCGACGCGGCCCTCGTGAACGGCCTGACCGACCTCGCCGCACGGCGCGGCCTGACGCTCAACACGCTGGTGCAGGGCGCCTGGTCGGTGCTGCTCGCCCGGCGCTCCGGCCGCGCGGACGTCTGTTTCGGCGCGATGGTCGCCTGCCGTCCGCCGGAGCTGGCGGGCGTCGAGGAGATCATCGGCCTGCTGGCCAACACCGTTCCCGTACGGGTGCGGCTTGACGGCACGCTCGCCGAGACGCTCGCGGACCTGCAGGCCCGCCAGCGCGAGCTGGTCGAGCACCACCACGTCGCCCTCACCGACCTGGAGCAACTCACCGGCCGCCGACGGCTGTTCGACAGCCTCGTGGTGTTCGAGAACTACCCGGTCGACCCGGACCGGCTGCGCGAACCGGCCCCCGGCCTCACGGTCGTCGGCACCCGCTTCCGCGAAGCCACCCACCACCCGGTGACCCTGACGGTCATGCCGGACGGCGACGGCTGGACCGGTGTGCTCGCCCACCGGCCGGGAGCCGACGTCGACGGACTCGCCGCCGAACTGCACGACCTGCTCCGCACGCTCGGCAGCCACCTCGACGACGACGTCCGCGACCTCCTGGAGCACCCGTGAGCGACAAGACCGCGCCGCCGGACGAGCGGGCGGACGCACGGGTGGACCTGCCGCTGCTGCGGATCGCGTTCATCCTCGTGCTCGGCACCTTCATGGCCACGGTCGACGCCACCATCGTCAGCGTCGGGATCGACACCCTGTCCCAGGAGTTCGGCGCCTCCGTCACCGAGATCCAATGGGTGTCCACCGCCTACCTGCTGGCCGTCGTGGCCGCCGTGCCCGCGTCCGGCTGGCTGGCCGACCGCTTCGGCGGCCGCCGCACCTGGCTCGTCGCCGTGGGCGTGTTCCTGCTCGGCTCGCTGCTGTGCGCCCTGGCCTGGTCGGCGACCAGCCTCATCGTGTTCCGGGTGCTGCAGGGCCTCGGCGGCGGGCTGCTCCCCGCGACCGGGCAGGCGCTGCTGGCCCGCATCGCGGGACGCGAGCGCACCGGGCGGGTGATCAGCGTCGTCTCGGTCGTCCCGCTCCTGTCACCGGTGCTCGGCCCACTGGTCGGCGGCGCCATCCTCGGTGCGGCGCCCTGGCCGTGGCTGTTCCTGGTCAACCTGCCGATCGGCGCGGCCGCGATCCTGCTCGCCCGCCGCTACGTCCCCGCCGTGCCGTCGGCGCCGCGGCGCACGCCCTTCGACCGACGCGGCGCCGCGCTGCTCTCACCCGGCCTGGCCGTGCTGGTCTTCGGCCTGACCGAGGTCTCCCACGGCCGTACCCTTCCGGCGGCGGTCGGCATCGCGGGCGGCCTGGCGATGCTGGCCGCGTTCACCGCACACGGCCTTCGCACGCGCCACACCCCGCTGGTCGACCCGCGCCTCTTCGCCCGGCCGCCCTTCGGCGCGGCCGCCCTCGCGCTGCTGGTCCTGGGCGCGTCGGTGTTCGGCACGATGTTCCTGCTGCCGCTGTACTTCCAGACGGGGCGCGGCCTTTCGGCGTGGGAGGCCGGCCTGCTGCTCGCGCCGCAGGGGCTCGGCGCGGCGGCCGGTTCGGTCCTGGTGAACCGCACCATCGACAAGGTCGCGCCCCGCACGCTGGTGGTCACCGGCATCGCGCTGATCTTCGTGGGCACGGTCCCGTTCACCCAACTCGGCCACCAGCTGCCGAACCTCGCCATCGCCGCGTCGCTCGCCGTCCGGGGCATCGGCATGGCCATGATCGGCGCACCCGTCATGAACATCGTCTACAGCCGCATCGCACCCGCCGAGATCCCCCGCGCCGCCGGAGCGCTCAACCTCCTCAACACCGTGGGCGGTTCGCTGGGCACCGCGGCCCTCGCCGTGGTCCTGCAGAACCGGCTGGCCGCCCGCGGCCCGGACCTCTCCGGCCCCGGCATCTCCGCCGCCTTCGCCGACACCTTCTGGTGGGTGCTCGTCTTCTGCCTGCTCGCCGCCGCCGGAGCCACGAGGCTCCCCAGAACTCACGTCAGGACGTCATGAACCACCCGCCGCACGTCATGAACCACCCGCCGCACGTCATGAACCATCCGCCGCGCGCCACGAACCACCCGGCGCATGCCACGAACCACCCGCCGCACGCCATGAACTATCCGCTGCCCACCCCCGCCGAGCTCGCCACGGCCCACCCCCTGCCCCCGGCCACCGCCGAGGCAGTGGCCCACCACCGCGACACCGTCGCCGCCGTCCTCGCGGGCCGGGATCCCCGCCTGCTCGTGGTCGTCGGCCCCTGCTCGGTCCACGACACCGCGGCCGCACTCGAGTACGCCGCCCTGCTCGCGGGCGCCGCCGAACGCCTCGCGGACGACCTGGTCATCGTCCTGCGCGCGTACCTGGAGAAGCCCCGCACGGTCACCGGCTGGACCGGCCTGCTCACCACCCCCACACTCGACGGCAAGGCGGACCTGGCCACCGGTCTGAGCCTCGGCAGGTCCTTCCTGACCGAGGCCGCCGCCACGGGCCTGCCCCTCGCCTACGAGTTCGTCGATCCGGCCCTCGCCCCGTACGTGGCCGACACGGTGTCCTGGGCCGCCATCGGCGCACGCACCGTCGCCAGCCAGCCCCACCGCCACCTCGCCTCCTGGCTCCCCATGCCGGTCGGCATGAAGAACTGCGTGTCCGGCAGCACCGACACCGCCATCGCCGCCATCCAGGCCGCCGCCCACCCCCACACCGTCCCCGCCATCTCCACCGACGGCCGTCTCACCACCCTCCACAGCACCGGCAACCCCGACACCCACCTGGTGCTCCGCGGCGGCCCCACCCCCAACTACGACCGGGCGAGCGTGGCGCAGGCATGCTCGGCCCTCGCGGCGGCCGGCCTCCCCGAGCGCCTCGTCGTCGACGCATCGCACGGCAACAGCGGCAAGGACCACAACCGCCAGCCCGCCGTCATCGCCGACCTGGCCCAGCAACTCCGCGACGGAGCCCCCGCGCTGGCCGGCGTCATGATCGAGTCCTTCCTGTCCGACGGCAGACAGGACCCCTCGGCTGCGACGCTCCGCCCCGACCTCAGCGTCACCGACGCCTGCCTCGGCTGGCACCGCACCGCCCCGCTGCTCGACACCCTCGCCCTGGCGGCGCGCCGCAGATAGCGGCACCGCGTTTCACAGGGGCCCCTCAGCAGACTCTTATCCCGCTCTCAGGAAAGGGGGTGATCTTGCTGATGAAGCAAGTGGTTCTCCTGCCGCCACCGGCCCTCTGGCAGTAAGGAGCTGTGTCCATGCCCGCGACTCCCCTCACCCGCACCACGCGTCACCTCTACCGCGGCACGGCCGTGACCCTCTCCGCGCTGGCCCTCGCCGGACTCGGCACGGGTGCGGCCTTCGCGGGCGGGCAGGACCCCTCGACGTACGGGACGTCCCGGCCCGTCCGCGACACGACCGCCACCGCCGCGGTGGGTGTGCTCGTCCGTGAGGACCTCGACGGCGGGCACTTCTGCACCGCGAGCGTCGTGGACAGCCCGGACGGCAACGTCATCATGACCGCGGCGCACTGCCTGGACGGGGAGACCGACGACCTGGTGTTCGTCCCCGGCTACCACGAGGGAGCGGCGCCGTACGGCATCTGGAGGATCACCTCCGTGGCCGTCGACGACCGCTGGAGCGCGGAGCAGGACGAGGACCACGACGTGGCCTTCGCCGTCGTCGAGGCGCGCGGCGCCCGCCAGGTGCAGGACGTGGTCGGCGCCCACCCGCTGGCCACGGGCGCCACCGCCACCGGCGGCCCGGTCCGTGTCACGGGCTACCCCGGCACTTCGGAGACTCCGCTGACCTGCCTCAACATCCCCACCGCGTACGGAGCGAGCCAACTGCGCATCGCCTGCGCCGACTTCGCCACCGGAACCAGCGGCAGCCCGTGGGTGGACACCGACGGCCGCGTCGTCGGGCTCATCGGCGGCCACGAGGGCGGCGGGGACACGGCCGCGGTGTCGTACAGCCCGGTCCTGAGCGCCTCGACCCGAAAGCTGTACGAGCGGGCGGTGGCGACGGCGGGGCGGTAGCGGGGGAGAGGGCGACGAAGGAGGGAAGAGGAGGGTGACGAAAGTCCCGGTGATCCAGGTCCTCTGCCGCGCCGGCCAGTGTGGATCTTGGGTGAGGGTGGTGCAGTGCCGTTCCGCGCCTCCGCGTGGACGGCTCTCTTGTTTCCCTTCTCCACTTCACGGGAGCCCCGCACGATGAAGTTCCGCTTCGCCCTCGCCGGAGGTCTGCTCGCCGCGAGCGCCCTCACTCTGACCGCGTGCAACGGCGACAAGGGGGAGACGGAGAAGCAGTCGCCCCCGCCGTCGTCCTCCTCCACCACCTCTGCCTCCACCCCGCCCACTTCTCAGGCGCCGTCCGAGTCCCCGAAGTCGGCCGAGCAGAAGGGGCGGGAGAAGGCTCGTGAGGCTGAGAAGAAGGGGCGCGAGCTGGGCCGGGAGGCCGAGGAGAAGGCTCGGGAAGCGGGTCGCGAAGCCGAGCGCAAGGGCCGGGAAGCGGGGCGTGAAGCCGAGCGCAAGGGCCGGGAGACGGGCGAGAAGTGGCGCGAGTACGGGGAGAACCACCGTCGTTAGTGCCGGATCAGGCAACGTTCGCCCTGCCAACGACGGCGCGTAGGCGCCGGTCGTCGGCGTGGCGGTTTGGCCGGATGATGTAGCGGCGGATCATGCTGCCCTGCTCGTTGTCTGTGGCGTGGTCGGTACCGTCGAGGGTGAAGTAGCGCAGGGCGGTGAACCGAGCCTCGACGCCTGTACGCGCAGGAAGCGAAGGCGGTGGACGACCAGGAGAGCGTAGACCGAGGCTGCATGACTGCGCAGAGAGCTGGGCTGGAGCGGGCTGCCGCAGCGGCGGGAGTTCGCTGCACGGCCGGTTGATCCATACGCGAGCGTGCGTGATCCCGATCCCGGCAGGGCGCGGAATGAGCGGGGTGGGGTTTTCCTTACCCCGGCCAGGGGGGCTCCGTCATGGCCACCCATCGCTTCCCCATGGATGAATGATCTTGGGCCGGACACACCGTCCGGTCGGCCGATCCGCATCACAACACGCCTAGTTCGCAAAGGCGTTGCGTGGGTCTAACGGCCTTCAAGACATGCGAGGTGACCATCATGACGCAGCCACGAAACTCCGTCCGCGACGTCCGTGACGCCCATAGCAACCGTGACGCCCGCCCCCACTCCGTCTCCACGCGCCGCCGTCTCGCCCTTGGCTCCGTGGCGGCGACCGCCGCCACGGCGGCGCTGGTGATGCCGTTGTCCACGGCGTGGGCGGCCCAGGCCGAGGTCCGTCCGGCAGCAACCGGCCGGACGGACCTCCAGCGGGGCCTGGACGACATCGTCCGCAACGACGGAGTGGTGGGCGCCCAGGCCACCTTGGTGAACGGTCACGGGCGCAGCTCCGTGTACAGCGGTACCGCCGAACTCGGCACCGACCGGCAGATGCCGCGCCAGGGCTACTTCCGGATAGGCAGCAATACCAAGACCTTCGTATCGACCGTCGTGCTGCAACTGGTCGGCGAAGGCCGCATGCGGCTCGACGACACCGTTGACCGCTGGCTGCCCGGAGTGGTCAAGGGCAACGGCAACGACGGCAGGCGGATCACCGTGCGCCAGCTGCTTCAGCACACCAGCGGCCTGCCCGACTACGCCTCTCACCTGCCCATCCTCGACGCCGACCAGTTCCAGAAGCACCGCTTTGACCGCTACCAGCCGCGCGAACTGGTCGACATGGCCCTGCGGGACCGGCCCAGCTTCGAGCCCGGCAAGGGCTGGAGCTACTCCAACACCGGCTACATACTCGTCGGAATGATCATCAAGGAGGTGACGGGCCGTCACTGGAGCGACGAGGTGCGTTCCCGGATCATCGAACCCCTCGGCCTCAAGCACACGTTCTCCGCAGGCACCCGGACGGACCTTCCCCAGCCGCATGCCAAGGGATATCACCAGTTCAAGCCCGGGGGGCAACTGATCGAGAGCACCAAGATGAGCATGACCTCGGCCAGCTCGTCGGGCGATCTCGTCACCACCACGAACGACCTCGCGAGCTTCTGGCAGGGTCTGCTCGGCGGCAAGTTGCTGGGCCCCAAGCAGTTGGCGCAGATGCAGAAGACGGTGCCGACCCCTCAGGAGGGCGACGCGGCGGTCAAGAGAGCGGGGCTGGGCATCTTCTGGACGCAGCTCAGCTGCGGCGGCGGCTCCTGGAGCCACAGCGGGGGCACCATCGGCCATCTCAACGCCAACGGCTTCCTCGGCAAGGGCAAGAAGGGAGTCATCGTGATGCGCTCCACCAACCTGAACAAGGGTGACCGCAACAAGCGCACCGACCAGCTCGTCGACGCCACCTTGTGCAAGATGAAGTGACCCTGTGGGCACCCCACTTGTGCCTGGCCCCGCTTCCGCCGCGCGTCGCGAGCGGGCACACGTACACCAGCGGTGCGGTGGACCGGACGGGGCAGGGCATGGGGGACGGGTGCTGCGGACACGGATTCGGCGACTGCGGTGCGGTCGTGCTCCGCTGTGCGGTGCATATTCCACCGCACAGCGGACAGGCGGCCGCACGGGGGTGACGTGCGGCAGTCACCGTGTGCGGGTGGCGGAACGAGTTCGCGTACGCGAGATCGATGATGACGAGGGCCGGCGGCTGCTGCGGATCGTCCGCAGGGACACCGGGTCGGTGGTGACCTGGCGGCGGGCCCAGATGGTCCTGCTGTCCGCACAAGGGATGCCGGTGGTGAAGATCGCCGAGGTGACGTTCACCAGCGCGGACCGGGCCCGGGATGTGATCCGCAATGTCAATGCGGACGGCTTCGATTCCCTGTATCCGAAGTACAAGGGCGGCCGTCCGAAGACGTTCACGCTGCCCGAGCGGCGCGAGATCAAGAAGATCGCGAAGTCCAAGCCGACCGAGTACGACCTGCCGTTCTCGACCTGGAGCCTGCCCGAGTCGGCGGACTTCCTGGTCGCCGAGGGGGTGGTCGACGACATCAGCCACGAGGGCCCGCGCATCCTGCTCCGCGAGGAAGGTGCCTCCTTTCAACGCCTGAAGACCTGGAAGTCCTCCCGCGACCCGGACTGCGCGGCCAAGAAGGCCCGTGTCGAACACCTTTACGCGATCGCCGACGGCGAGGTCATAACTGCACCCTCGACGGCACGGGCCATGCCGACCACGAAGAACAGGGCAGCACGATCCGCCGCCACATCCTCTGGCGAAACCGCCACGCCGACGACCGACGCCTACGCGCCTTCGTCGACAGGGCCAACGCTGCCTGACGCGGCACTAGCGCGGTGACCGGGAGGTGCGGGGGGAAGGGCAGCTCAAGGGCCTCGAAGGGCTCGAGGGGCAGGTCTCCCCGCCCTCGCCTAACGTGGATGTTTGGGGCACTGACGCAGTCCCGCAGTCTCGCTGCCCCGCGCATGGGCGAGGAGGTGCAGACCATGCATCGGACCATGGCCACCGGGCTTGCCCTGGCGTCCCTCGTGACCGTCGCAGCAGGGGGCGCGCTCGCCGGCGCCTCACCGAGCGGTGGGGCGCCGCTGAGCACGGTGACATTCACCGAGGCCGAGCGCCGCGAGACCCTCACGTACTGGACGGCGGACCGCATGCGGGACGTCACCGGCGGCACCGCACTCGGGCACGACGCGGCCTCGGTCAAACCCTGGCGCGGCCCGGCCCTGACGACCGTCGGACGGCTCTTCTTCACCAACGAGAAGGGGCAGGACTCCTACTGCACCGCCACCGCGGTCCGCAGTCACAACCGGTCCACGGTGATGACCGCCGGGCACTGCGTGCAACTGCCTGCCTCCCCGGACAACCACTACAGCAACATGGTCTTCGTGCCGGGCTACAACGAAGGCAAGCACCCGCACGGCACCTTCGCGGTGCGCGCGGTCGTGATGCCGCGCAGCTGGCAGGACGACGCGAAGAACGACATCGCCGCCGTCGTGACGGACCAGCAGGACGGCACGTCACTGACCGACGCGGTCGGCGGCCAGACCCTCGCCGTCGACCGCAAGCCCGGCGCCACGGTGACCGTCCTCGGCTACCCCGACAGCCGCGAGCAGCGCGGCGAGAAGCTCATGTACTGCACGGGGACCACGACGGCTGCGCCCGACGGCAAGCAGACCGTGCGCTGCCCGATGGAGGGCGGGTCGAGCGGAGGCCCCTGGCTGGCCGATCTCGACACGAAGGCGGGCCGGGGGAAGCTCGTGTCGGTGAACAGTTTCGGCGACGCGGCGCAGGACGGCTCAGTCATGAACGGCGAGGTCCTGGGCGCGACGGCAGGTGAACTGCACGCGCACGCGGAGCAGTTGTAGGCGCGTTCCGGTGCCGTCGATGACTTCGCTGCCTTCGGCGCCTGAGCCGTGGCCCTGGCACCGGCACCGGCGCTGACCCTGGCCCGGGCACTGGCGCCGACGAGGGGACGTATCGGTCGGATGACCGATGTGCGGGCAGGGGGCGCGCGGACATAGTCCTCGGGAGATCGTTCGCGGGCGTCAGTGATGCGCCCGGTTTCGAAAGGACCCCCTTGTGGACAGGTACGCGGATCTGGCGTTTCTCGGCGGGCATGTGGTCACGGTCGACGCGGAGTTCTCCGTCGCGTCGGCCCTGGCGGTGACCGGCGGGATCATCAGCGCGGTCGGCGGGCGCGACGACGTGGCGCCCTTCATCGGGCCCGACACCCGCACCATCGACCTTCGGGGGGCGACGCTGCTCCCCGGCATCAACGATTCCCATCTGCACGGCTGCGCCTTCGGCATGGCGACACCGCCGCTCGCGCTCGACCTCGGCCATTCCGCCGTGTCCCGTCTGACCGACGTCGCCGAGGCGGTACGGGAGGCCGTCGGGCAGGCGCCGGCCGGACAGTGGATCGTGGGTCACGGCTGGGACAGCGGCTACCTCGACGAGTGCGTGTCCGACCCCTCGCGACAGCCCTCGCGCCACGACCTCGACGCCGTCAGCCCGGACCACGCCGTCGTCCTGTACTCCTTCTCCGGGCACGCCACGTGGGTCAACTCCAAGGCGCTGGAGCTCATCGGCATCGACCGGCACACCGTCGCTCCGCCCGGCGGCGCCATCGTCGTGGACGCGAGCGGCGAGCCGACCGGGCTGCTCCACGAAGGGGCCCAGGCCCTCGTCCAGAACGCACTGCCGCCCCTCAGCAGGCAGGAGCGGACCGACGCCATCAGATCGGCGCTCGCCACGTTCGCCCGGCTCGGCATCACCAGCTACACCGAGCCCGGACTCGGCCCCGGCGGCGACGGCATCATGCGGGGCGCGCTCGGCGCCGAGACCCTCGAGGTCTACCGCCGGCTGCTGGCCGACGGCGAACTGACCGCCCGGCTCGGCGTGCTGCTCCTGCCGTCCGGAATGGCGAGCACCGCCGAGGAGTTCGCCCACACCCTCAGCGCCCTCGGCGAAGATCTCGACACCGCGGATCCGCGCCGCCTCGCGATCCACGGGGTCAAGGTCTTCGCCGACGGCATCGTCCCCAACAAGACCGCCTGGATGCACGAGCCGTACAACGGCGGGGGCTGCGGCCACCTGTGCGTCGCAGGAGAGAGCGACACCGAGCGGATCGCCGAGATCGACGCCATCGTCTCGCACGCCCACGCCGCCGGACACCAACTGGGCATCCACGTCACCGGCGACCGCGCCTGCGACACCGTCGTGGACGCCTTGGCCGCGGCCCAGGCCGCGCACCCGCGGCGCGACGCCCGCCATTACGTCATCCACGGCGACTTCCTCACCGCACGCAGCATGAAGGCGCTGGCCGAGCACGGCTACGGCGTCAACATGAACCCGACCATCAAGTGGACGGTCGCCGACATGGAGGAGGAGTTCGTCGGCACCGAACGCGCCGCGTACGCATGGCCCTACCGTGACACCCTCGACGCCGGCGTGCGGGTCGCGAGCGGCTCGGATGCCCCCGTCACCTTTCCCGACTGGCGCCAGGGCATCGCCACCATGGTGCTGCGCGAGTCGAAGGCCACGGGGCGGGTCAGTGGCCCCGAACAGCGCATCGGCCTGGCCGAGGCGATCCTTACGTACACGATCGACGCGGCCTGGCAGGACTTCGCCGACGACTGGAAGGGCTCCCTGGAGCCGGGCAAGGTGGCGGACCTCTGTGTGCTCGACGGCGATCTGCTCGCCGCCGACCCGCACGACATTCCGCGGATGCCCGTCGTCCTCACCGTCATGGACGGCAAGATCGTTCACAACACCCTGCGGAATGACAGCCATTGACGCGGTCGCCGCGGTCGCCGCGGTCGCGGTGGTCGACGCGTTTGACGCGTTCTGACTCCAAGATCATTCTTGGGGGATGGCAGCGGAGCCGAGCATGGCGGACATCCTCGACGCGGCCGTCCACGTACGGGACGCCGCCAGACGGGCCACGAGCGGCGCGACCGGACTCGGCACGGTCCTGTCCGCGCTGTCCGAGGTCATGGAGTACGACCACGCCTCGCTGGCCCGCTGGGACCCGGTGCGCCGACGCCACACCACCGCGGCCGGGAGCTACCCGGACGACGCCACCGCCTACATCGAGACCCGCCTCCACCACGACCCGGTGTTCCCCGTGCTCCACCACCCGGCCCGAGGCGGCCTCTGGCTGGGCGACGTCCCCGAACACCTCCTGGCGTCGTCCCCGGGCTTCCAGCACGTACTCTCCCCGCTCGGCATCGAGGACGGCGTGGCCCAGTGCCTGTTCGCCGCCGACGGCCGTTACGTCGGCATGCTGAACGTCAGTACGCGGCGACCGCGGCGCACACCTGATCCGGCGCGCGCCGTGGTCACGCTTCTTACCGAGGCGCTGACCGCGGCCGTCGACCTCCGCGCGGCAACGTCTCGGGAGGAGGCGGGCGCACGCCGACCGGGCGGGCTCTCACCACGAGAGCTGGAGGTCCTGGCGGAACTGACGGCAGGCCGCACCAACCGGGAGATCGCCGAGCGCCTGTACATCACACCGCGCACAGTGGGAACGCACATCGAGCACATCCTCACCAAACTCGACGTCCCCAACCGCGCGGCGGCCGCCGCCCGCGCCGTCTCCTGGGGAATCGGGCCCTCCCGCTGACACGGACCCGGTGGGGTGGTACGCCTGGGCAAGGCTCGCGACGACGGCGCCTTCATGGCAGAGCCGCCAGGGGAGAGCGGGACAGGGAGCGCGGGGTATGGGCGATGGCGCTCACCATCCGCAGCCAGGCAGCCTGGGAGGGCCTGTGGTGGCGCGTGGACACCACCCAGCCGCCACCGCCGTCCGCACCCCCCCGTGGTCGACTGGTCCGTCGACTGGGTGCTGTTCGTCGCCCTCGGTTTCCGGCAGAACACCGGGTACAAAGTGCAGATCCGCCGCCTGGTCCGCCGAGCCCACACCATCCACGTATACGCAGTGGAAACCCTCCCGCCGCCGCCCACCGCACGGCCCCGGATCGCCAGTCTCTGCATGTCCACCCACCCCGTCCACGCGGTGACGACACCCCGTGAACCGGACGGCGTGAGCTTCGAGTTCCACATGCAGACCGAGGTCTACGAGCCCTGACCAAGCGCGTCAGCCGTCAGGGGCCTTTCGCGCTCTCCCGCGGGTCTGCGGTCGTGATCTCGTCAACGAAGCGCCGAACCTGCTCTTCCACGGGCTCCTGCAAGGAAACCGGCATCACGTACCAGCGAAACTCCCCACCCGAACCGAATCCACCAGTAACGAAGGGCATCAGCACGCCAGGAGACTCGCCGCGCTCCGTGACGGAGATCCCGTGCGTGAACGGCTCGCAGCCCCATCGCTCGTACCAGTCGGAGTCGGCCATCCGGTGTGCCAGCAAGCGAGCGGCGGCGTCCACGGGCTCCTCCCAACTGTGGTCCGCCACGACCCTGGCCAGTTCGGCGTCGTACTGCGCGGCGTCGAAGTGGATCGCGGACGGGACAGGGATCCGGATGTCCTCTGTGTTCTGCCAGCCTGTCCATTCGACGCGATCGCCGTGGCGCTGGATGGTGACGAAGACGCCCCCGCAGCAACCGGTGTCACAGTCGTTGTTCGACAGCTCGGCACGGCGAGGCTCGTCAGCGGCCCACAGCGGCCACGTCTCGTGCGGACCGAACCACCTCTCCTGGTAGCAGCTCGAATCGCCGTCCGGGTGGATCTCCTGCAGCACGTCACGGCCATCGATCAGCGGCCGTATGCCCGCCCCCTTCTTCTGCGCCTGCGGATGCGGAAGGACGGGGTGAAGCGCAAGGACGCTCACCGGCGCAAAGAGTTCCATATCTCCCATAGTCGCAGGCCAGGGTGCGGCTCGGGCGGTTGGCCCACCGCCCGAGCCGGGGCGGGGTCAGCCCGTGGGCTTGAGCGCGGAGGCGAGGCCGCGTGCCCAGATCTGGTCGACGCGGCTGCGCTCCGCCGGGTTCGGCTGGGTGTTGCGGCACGAGGTGCCGGGGCCGCCGCCCGACATCAACTCGCTGCAGGGGCCCGAGTAGTGGTCCGGCAGGCCGAGCACGTGCCCGGTCTCGTGGGCGACGACGCGCACGGAGTAGTACTGCTGGTTCTGCCGGTAGTCGAGGAAGATGTAGCCGTGGCCTCGGCCGTCCGTGCTGGCGTAGGAACCGCGCGGGTCGTTGCCCTCCCGGTAGCGGAAGTCGGCGCTGCCTGCCGACTCTTGGAGCTTCACGTTGCGCACCGAGCTGTTCCAGATGCTCGTGCTGCTCGCTATCTGCTGGCGGAAGGTGGGTGCCGCGGACGCGTTGTATGTGACGGTGACGGCGGCGAGTCCCGGGTTCGCGGCCCTCTTCTTGGCGACCGATGCCATGACGGCGTCGAAGAACGCCTTGTTGGCCGCGGCGTTCTCGCCGGAAGCCTCGTAACGTAAGGCCGTCGCATCGGTGGATCTGGCCGTGGACGAGGGGGTGCTCTGCGCGGCTGCGGCTGGGGTGAGGGTGGCGCCCGCGGAGGCCAGGCCGAGGGCGAGGGCGGTGGCCACGGCTGCCTTGAGTGCTCTCATGGGGGAACTCCTGCTTGTCCAGTGGGGGATCGGCCCCTGCGGTGAGGAACCGTTGCGTCCGGCGGGGGACCGGACGAGGCGAGTCTCTCCGCGGGGCCGACCGATCCGGAACGATCACAGTCGGGGATAAGGGCGCCTTATCCCCCCTCGGCCGGAACTCCGGACCGGCCCCGCGCCCGCTCGACTGCTCGCCCGCTCTCGTCCCTTGGCAGCTGTCTGAGGCGGCCGTAATCTCCCGGGAATGGAGCTCGAGGTGAGACATCTGCGTGCCCTCTGCGCCATCGCCGAGACCGGCAGCCTGCACAAGGCGGCCCGCCAACTCGGCGTCAGTCAGCCCGCGTTGACGGCTCAGGTGCAGCGCATCGAGCGGCTGCTCGGCGGGCTCCTCTTCCACCGCGAGCGGGAGGGCTGCCGCCCCACGCCCCTTGGTCATCTCATCCTCGACCGGTCCCGCTCCATGGTCGAGGAGATGCGGGCCCTCGTCACCGACGGCAGGACGGCCGCCGCGCGCGCCAACACCGCGCCCCTGCGCCTGGGTTCGACCGCGAGCGTCGCGCTGCCGGGCTGGCTGCGCCGATTACGGGCGCACCGTCCCGCCGGGCGGATCCGGCTCCAGACGGACGTGTCCTCCAACGCGCTGCTCCGCATGGTCGCCGCCGACCAGCTCGACGTCGCCTTCGTGCACGAGATAGAGGGCTTCCCGCTCCATCTGCCGCCCGGCCGGGCGGGGCTGCGGCAGCGGGTCCTCGTCCAGCGGGAGCCCCAGTTCGTGGTCCTCGCCAAGGACCATCCGGCGGCCGCGCGGCCGACCCTGCACATGGCCGAACTCGCCGATGAGCAATGGATGGTGGACCCTGCGGCGGACGGCGAGTGGGACGTGCTGCGGCGGCTGCTCGGCCCGCCGGGCCCGGACGACGACGTGCTCCTCGGGGACTACCACACGACGGGGATGCTCGTCGCGGCCGGCCAGGTGATCACGTTCTGCCAGCCGCTGTCCCGCCAGCAGCCCGGCGTCGTGGTCCGGCCGGTACACGGCGATCCGGTGGCGGCCCGCCTGCTCCTTGTCTCACGACCGGAGCGGGAGGCGGACATGGGCTGGGTGTTCGCGGCGCTGGCGGCGGCCTACTGGGAGGCGGCCCAGCGCTCTTCGGTCTACGGGGAATGGCTGGCCAACTCGCCCCTGGAATGGGCGGGCCGGGCCTCGGAGCACAGACCGCAGCCCGTCACGTCGTCGGGGCGCGGGGACTGCTGAGCAGGGGCTGGTGGGTAGGGGCTGGTGAGCGGGGATTGCTGAGTCGCGTGGCCTGGTACGGCCCGGTGCCGCAGCAGCGAGGCCGTACCAGGGGCTCACGCCCAAGCCCTGGAGGGAGCGCGCCTCAGCTGTTGCGGATCGTTTCGCCGACCTGCGCCGGTGAGGTGCGCCAGGGGGTGCCGTGACCTGGAAGCACCCAGGACGCCTTGAGGTCGGCGATCCTGTCGAGCGAGGCGAGGGCTTCGGCCGGGTCGTCCGTGAACGGTGCCGGCTGCGGTCCGGTGCGGCCGGTGAGGACGTGCCGGGTGGTCAGCGCGTCACCGACGAAGACCGCGTCGGCGAGCGGGACATGCACGGCCACGCTTCCCGGAGAGTGCCCCGGCATGCCCACGATCGCAGGCTTGCCGGGCAGGTCCAGGACGTCGCCGTCATGGATCTCGGTCACCTCGCTGACGTAGCGTGTGCGCAGCCCGTTCTTGCGCAGCGAGTAGCCGAAGAAGCGGAGCGTGGGTCCCGGGCGCATGGGGCCGAGCGCGGTCTTGGGTTTGTCTCCCGTGCGGGCGCGCACCGCGTCGGCGGCATGCACGAACACGGGCACGCCGTGCTCGCTGCGCAGGCGTTCGGCGAAACCGATGTGGTCGGAGTCGCCGTGGGTCAGTACGAGTCCGCGGATGTCGTCGGCGGACTTGCCCAGGGAGTTCAGTTCGCGCTCCAGGTCCCGCCAGTGGCCGGGCAGGCCCGCGTCGATGAGCGTGATGCCCTCGGGGGTGTCGACGAGGTAGCACGCCACCACATCATTGCCGAGGCGGTGCAGATGAGGTGCGAGTTTCATGGGGCCTCTCCCGGGGAGAAGGACGGGGAACCGAGATGGCTAAGCTACTTAGCTATGATGGCTAACGTCAATAGCCCTGAATCCGGAAGGGTGGACCATGCCGACCCCGGAGAAGACCTCGCTCCCTCACATCGTCGCCGCGGGCCGCGACCTGCTGGAGGCAGGCGGCCAGCAGGGGTTGACGATGCAGAGCGTCGCCGAGCGGGTGGGGGTACGGGCGCCGTCGCTGTACAAGCACGTCGCCAACCGCGCCGCCCTGCTGGCCGCCGTGGCCGAGGCCACCGTCGACGACCTGACCACGAGCCTGGAGGCGACCGACGGCACCCTTGAGGAACTGGTGCGCTGCTACCGGCGACACGCCCAGGCATGGCCTGAGGGATTCCGCCTGATGCACTCCGCGCACACACCACCCGAAACCCTCGCCCGCGCGGCGGGCCCGATACTGCGCGTCTCCCAGGACCTCGTGGGCGAGCAGGACGCGCTCAACGCGGCCCGCATGCTGACCTCTTGGGCCACCGGCTTCATCGAGATGGAGCTCAACGGCGCCTTCCGGCTCGGGGGCGACATCGACAGCGCCTTCGAGTACGGCCTGCACGGCATGCGCCGGGCACTCAAGCCCTGACCGCCTGACCGCCTGACCGCCTGACCGCCTGACCGCCTGACCGCCTGACCGCCTGACCCCGGCCCCCTGACCACCATGTGCACCCCGTCCGGCCGACCAGAAGGCAACCGGTTACAGTTCGCGCGACGGCAGCCTGGACAACTGAAGGAGGGGGAAGCGTGACCGGCACCAGCGAAGCGCGATCCGCCGACAGCGAAGCGCCCGCGCCTCAGCAGAGCCGACTGCACCGCCTGATGCGCTACCTCCCCCTGATCGCCCCCGTCCTGCTGTGGACCGTGCCCTGCTGGCTGCTCCTGTACGCCGGCCAGCACTGGCCGCTCTCTGTCACGCTGGCCGGCACCGCCCTGTTCACCCTCGGCCTGATCGGGATGCCGCTCGCGATGATGCGCGGCCACGGCCGACGGCAGCAGGACCGGGCGGCGATCATCGGGGACACCCTGCTGGGCGCCGGCTGGGTCCTGTTCACCTGGTCCGTTCTGCTCGGCGCACTGCTGCGGCTCGCCCTGACCGTGACCGGCGTCGGCGACGGCCAGGACCGGGCCCGGATCGTCACCTGGGCGACCCTCGGCACAGCCGCCGCGCTGCTCGCCTGGGGGTACGCCGAGGCCCGCCGGGTCCCACGGGTACGCCGCCTCGACGTGCACCTTCCGCGCCTGGGCGCCGGGTTGGACGGAACCCGCGTCGCGCTCATCACCGACACCCACTACGGCCCGCTCAACCGCACCCGCTGGTCGGAACGCGTCTGCGCGACGGTGAACACACTGCAGGCCGACCTGGTCTGCCACACCGGAGACATCGCGGACGGCACGGCGGCACGCCGCCGCGCCCAGGCCGCCCCGCTCGGCACTGTCCAGGCCACCCGCGCCCGGGTCTACGTCACCGGCAACCACGAGTACTACAGCCAGGCTCAGGGCTGGGTCGACCTGATGGACGAGCTGGGCTGGGAGCCGCTGCGCAACCGCCACCTGCTGCTCGAGCGCGGCGGCGACACCCTCGTGGTCGCGGGCGTGGACGACGTCACCGCCGAGTCCTCCGGCCTCGCAGGCCACCGCGCCCACCTCGCCGGGGCCCTGCACGGCGCCGACCCCGACCACCCCGTCCTGCTCCTGGCCCACCAGCCCAAGTTCGTCGACCAGGCGGCCGCCGGCGGCGTCGACCTCCAACTCTCCGGCCACACCCACGGCGGCCAGATCTGGCCCTTCCACCACCTGGTCCGCATCGACCAGCCCGCCCTCGCCGGCCTCAGCCACCACGGCGCCCGCACTCTCCTCTACACCAGCCGCGGCACCGGCTTCTGGGGCCCGCCGTTCCGCGTCTTCGCCCCCAGCGAGATCACCCTGCTCGTACTCCGCTCCCCGCAGTAGCTGCCTCGCCGCAGCGCCCGAAGCGTTGACGGGGCTCCCTGAACCTCTCCGCTTCCACCCAGGGTGGTGCGCACGCAGGAACGCAAACTCCTGCGGTACGCAGGGCTCCACCTACCGCGGTACGTCACTGGGTTGACGCGTTCGGCTGCCCGCCGGTCCCACCATGGACCGCGTGGCAGGACCAGCCACGTACGCATTCCACGAACGCACTCCACAGGGGGGAGAACACATGCTCAACATGCGACGAGGCGCGCTCGCCGGTGCGCTGGTGGCGGTGTGCGCGGTGACCGGCCTCGCGGCCGGGACGGCGCCGGCGGCGAACGCCGCGGACGCCGGCCCCGCGGTGCGGACCACCTACACGGTCGACGCCAACAGCAGCGTCCGGACCACCCCGTTCGTCCGCGCGCACAATCGCGTGTACATCACGTCGCGCAAGGTGACCATGGACGTGGGGTGCTACACGCACGGCACACCGGTCCACCAGGGAGGGCACAACACCAACGTCTGGTACTTCGGCTCCGTATGGATCGGCCACTGGCTCGACGACGTGTACGTGTGGGGTGGCAACGTGAACACGCCGCACGATCCGCCGAGGGGCATGTCGCACTGCTAGGCCGTGTCCGGAGGCCCCGGCCAGGACCATCGTGTCCCGGTCGGGGCCTTCGTCCCACTCGGGCACACGGTGATCCCGCCAGACGCACACCATCAATTCGGGCCAGGTTGGCTTCTCTTGCGCCCCATGTGATGCGGTGGCGTTGTCACGCGACTGTCTGCCAGGAGGGCACGATGCACTACACGCGGCTGGGAAGCACCGGACTTGAGGTCTCGGCGGTCTGTCTGGGATGCATGAGTTTCGGGCAGCCCGCGCAGGGCGGTCACCCCTGGTCGATGGAGGAGGAGCCGAGCCGGGAGATCATCCGCGCCGCCCTCGACGCCGGGATCAACTTCTTCGACACCGCCAACGTCTACTCCGCGGGCACGAGCGAGGAGATCGTCGGACGGGCGCTGCGGGACTTCACCACGCGCGACGAGGTCGTCATCGCGACCAAGGTGACCGGGCGGATGCGGCCGGGCCCCAACGGCGCCGGTCTCTCCCGCAAGGCGATCCTCACCGAGATCGACCACAGCCTGCGACGGCTCGGCACCGACTACGTGGACCTCTACCAGATCCATCGCTGGGACCGCGTGACCCCGATCGAGGAGACGATGGAAGCGCTCCACGACGTGGTCAAGGCGGGGAAGGCCCGCTACATCGGCGCTTCCTCGATGTACGCCTGGCAGTTCGCCAAGGCCCAGTTCACCGCCCAGGCGAACGGCTGGACGCGATTCGTGTCGATGCAGAACCAGTACAACCTCCTCTACCGGGAGGAGGAGCGGGAGATGCTCCCGTTCTGCGCGGACCAGGGCGTCGGTGTCATCCCGTGGAGCCCGCTCGCCCGGGGCCGTCTCACGCGGCCGTGGAGCGAGTCCACCGCGCGCTCGGAGAGGGACGAGTCGCTCCAGAACTTCTACCCGGACAGCGACGCCGCGATCGTCGACCGGGTCGCCGAACTCGCCGCCAAGCGCGAGGTCTCACCCGCGCAGATCGCCCTCGCCTGGGTCTCCCGCAACCCGGTGGTCTCTGCCCCGGTCGTCGGCGCGACGAAGCTCCGCCACCTCCAAGAGGCCGTCGCCTCGCTGGAGTTGACGCTCACCGACAGCGAAGTGGAGGACCTGGAATCGGGCTACACGCCCCGCGCGATCGCCGGTTTCAGGTAGGAAATCCGTTCCGTGTAGGGTCCCGTTACATGCTGATACGCCCCCATGACCGTGGCAGTCGGGAGGAGTCGCTGGAATTCGTGCGCAGTCACGGATTCGGGCAACTCATTGCGCCCGGGAGCGAACGAGTCTTTCCCGTCGTGGTGCCCACGCAGTTCGTTCTGGCCGACGACGACACGGTGTTGCTGCATCTGGCCTCGGCCAATCCGGTCTTCGAGGCGGTGCGCGAAAACGCGGCTGTTCTCCTGAGCGTCGTCGACGACTGGGCGTACATTCCCGGCGCATGGAAGGCGATCGGTGACGAGGATCCCTCAAGGGGGATTCCCACCGTGTATTACGCGTCCGTCCAACTGCGCTGCACGGCCGAGGTGATCGAAGCCCCGGAAGGGAAACTCGACGTGTTGCGGCAGCAGATCCAGGAGCTGGAGCCGGAGAGCGGGATCGCGGACCCCGCCGTGCACGAGCATCGACTGCGCCAGATCCGTGGGCTGCGCCTGGCAGTTGGCGAGGTCACCGGCAAGTTCAAGTTCGGCGGCAACGTGGACGAAGCGCACCGCACGGCGGTCGCTGCGCATCTCTCGGCGCGAGACGGACGACGGGACGCCGCCGCACGGGGGCACTTGCTGCGTCGATCGGGCAGTTGAGCGGTATTGCCTGACGGGGGCCGGACGGGCCGTCTCGCCACCGCGTCGCACATTCGCAACAACCGTGCTGCCGTGGCCTATTGAGGGAGGCGCGGCGTCGCTCGCATCACGTCACGACCCGACGAAAGATCTGCCGGGACCCGCCTTCCGGCCCCCGGTCGGTGGCCTCGGCCGGGGAGAAGCCGAGACGTTCGTAGAAGACGCGTGCTCCGCTGTCGACGGCGCCGGGATGGTCGATCCCGAAGGTGACCACCTCGATGCTGCCCGGCCCCCGCACCCACCTCCGTGTCGCCTCCTCCATCAGCGCACGACCGGACCCCTGCCCGCGTGCCTTCTCCGAGACGACGAGCCAGTGCACGTGGTACGTCGGAGCCTTGCCGCCGAACAGCAGTCCACCCAGGACTTCTTCCTGCTGTGAGACGGCAATGAGAGCGGTGGACCGATGAATGTGATCGTTGACGGCGTCATGGAACTCGGAGTCCCCGACCATCGGGCCGAACCACTGCTCGACCTCGGCCGCCAGGCTGAGGAAGCTCGGGAAGTCCTGCTCTTGGGCGCGTCTCACGATCATCCGGGCAGTCTGGCAGACGGGGCGAGCGGTGCCTGATGCGGGACCAGGGCTCACTGGAGCAGCTCGAAGTGAGGGTGGGAGGGGCCGGCCGGGCAGGCGTGGAGCTGGAGTTTGTTGCCGCCGGTGACGTCCATCAAGGTGAAGTTGCCGTCACGGGCGCCCGGGGGAGACGGGGGGGGGGAGGTGGTTCGTTCCTCCTCGGCGATCCAGGTCTCGCTGCCGCCGTCCCATTCCGATGAGGCGATGGTGAGGTGCGGGACTCGTCGGTTCCGCACTCGGAGCAGGAGCGGTCGACGGGGTCGATGGGCTCCAGCGGGTCCAACCGCCGGTCTTCGAGCTGACCCCTCAATTCCTCGTCCAGTTCCGCGGGGTTGGGGAACTCGGTGACCTGCTCCGGTGCGAACGGGCACGGCTCCGGGAGGTAGGACGCGGACTGGACGACGGGCGGCTCGGGCGGTGCGTCGAGGACGTCGGTGACGGTGGTGGAGGGGCGCCAGAAGAGGGCGGTTCGGGGTGGGCGGCCTCCTCGTGGCCGAAGGGGCACCACAGGACCTGGAGGAGGTCCGCGTCGGGTGGGCACGGGAAGGGGACGTCGAGGGTGTAGAGCTGGGCGACGGTCAGGAGAGGGACCGGGCCGTCGAACCACGGACGACCCGCGCTGAACCGCTCCAAGGTCCCCCGTTCCTCGGGGGTCCTCGGGGGTCCTCGGGGGTCCACGGGGGTGCTTCGGGGGGGCGAGGCGCAGCCGCTCGTCCGAAGCGGCCCAGATGCGGGGATAGAGGCGGATGTCCCCCGGTGCGTGGACCACCGCGTCACACGGCTGGCGTGCGGCTCGTCGCAGTACGTCCACGGCTCGTCGGCGGGGCCACAGAAGCGGCCCCGCCGGCGGAGCTGTCGTGCACTGTCGGGGCCCCGGGCGTGGGTGCAGCCGGGTCGCCCTGCATGCCAGCGGAACCAGTTGGGGGAAGAGCGCGGTCACGTCGAGCGGCCGCGGCGGGGTGGTGGTGATGGCGTTCATGGTGGTGATGCCGCCAGTAGGATCTGACAGAGGTGCACCGATCAACCTCCCCCAGATCCCGAGGAAGTTGCCCGAGTCGCGGGCATGTGGCGCGCGAAGTGGTCGAGCACCCGCGTCAGGAAGTTGATCTGCGCCGGGTACGCACGCACCCCGTGGCCCTCGTGGGGGTAGATCACCAGCGTCGACGGCACCCCGTGCGCGCAGCGCCTGATGGAACTGCTGGGCCTGCCCCGGTGGCGTGCAGTTGTCCAGCGCACCGGCGACCACCGGGCACGGCGTGCGGGCCTTGCTGGCGTGCAGCACCGGGCTGCGGGTGTGCGCGCGGGTCGCGTGCTGCTGCGGATCGGCGTCCAGGAACCGGTTGCCCCAGGCCGCGATGTTGCTCGTGAAGCTCTGGCTGCTCCAGTCGATGACCGGGGCGATCGGGACGGCCGCCGCGAACCGGGTGTCCTGGGTAGCGAGCCAGGACGACATGAAGCCCCCCGTATCTGCCGCCGATCAGCCCGACACGGGACCCGTCGACGATGCCTCGTTCGACCAGTGCGTCGATGCCGGAGAGGTAGTCATGGGTGTCCGCACCGCCCATGTCGCCGACGACCTGGCCGACGAACGCCTGCCCGCGTCCGCTGCTGCCGCGCGGATTGGGGTTGAGGACCGCGTACCCCCGGGAGACGAGCAGCGGTACCCACGCCTACTTCATCGACCAGACGTCGCGGAACCCCCGGCGGGGACCGCCGTGGATGTTCACGACGAGAGGGAAGGGCCCTTCGCCCGCGGGCGTGCTCAGGATGCCCTCCATCTCCGTTCCGATCGTCAGCACAGGACCGTCGCCGGTGAACGCGCCGTCCGGAGGAAACCAACTGCCGCCGCAGGACAGTGCGGTGGACAGGACCTCGGACACGCTCTCGTCGCCGATCCGGACGACTCCGGCCACGGGCGCCTCCAGCCCGGTGGCCCGCGCCTTGAGTCGGAATGGCATGTCTCGGAATGGCATGTCAAGGACTGGAGCGACCAACGCTTCGTGGAGGAGATGTACTTCTGGGCGGGCTGACCGCGAGGAAGAGACCGCTCGTGGGCCGCTG
The DNA here is from genome assembly GCF_050510915.1 of Streptomyces odontotermitis. Classification (NCBI taxonomy): domain Bacteria; kingdom Bacillati; phylum Actinomycetota; class Actinomycetes; order Kitasatosporales; family Streptomycetaceae; genus Streptomyces; species Streptomyces odontotermitis. Next base: position 143,735 of record NZ_JBNJLS010000015.1, read on the forward strand.
AGTACTGCACTGGTCCACGGCGGCCCAGCCACCGTGAATGCTCCCTCCGGGACATACGGCCTCACAGAGTCGTCGCCGAAGAGCGGCGCGGGCGGGCCGTCACTTGATGGAGGTGTCGCCCAGAGCCTCCAGCACCGGCCGGAGGGCGTCGGCGGACTTCTCGACCAGGTCGCGGTCGACATCGGCGAGCAGCCGTGCGTAGTTCGCCAGATGGTCGGTGAAGAGGGCGCGGGTGACTTCGTGCCCGTGCTCGGTGAGACGGATCTTGACGGTGCGCCGGTCCTTCCCGTCGCGCACGCGCTCCACCAGGCCCTTCGCCTCCATCTTGTCGATGCGATTGGTGATAGTGCCGGAGGACACCATGGATGCCTTGAGGAAGGTGCCGGCGGTGAGGGCATAGGGGGGTCCGGAGCGCTGCAGCGTGGTGAGGACGTCGAACTCGCCCACGTCCAGGCCGTGTTGGCGAGCCGTCGCCTTGACCGTCTTCTCGACGATCACCGCGAGCCGCTGGATGCGCCCGAAGAGCTGCACCGGCCAGAGGTTGTCCTCGACTTCGGCGCGCTCCTCGACCCACTGGCTGATGATCGCGTCCACGGCATCGCTCACTGCTGCCACCCTCTCGCTGCTGGCTCTCTCGGCGGAGACTCTACCAATCTTGATTCTCTTAGATTCGAGACACTTGACGCTGAGAGAACCTGATGCTTTTATCTCAACGTTGAGAGTGTCGAGTCTGAACGACAGGAGCGCACGATGTCGCACCCGGAGCACCTCCAGTACCCCGAGCCCCGCTACCACGGCGACAGGGGTGAGGTGAACGCGTCCTTCCGAAGCGCCGACACCCCGCCGGACCTCACCACGCCCCGCGGCGACGTCTATCGCTACCTCGCCACGCACGAGTCGACCGGCGGCGAGTACGGCCTGTACCAGGTGGACCTGGCAGCGGGCGCCGCGGGCGCCAAGACCCACTTCCACAAGGCGATGTCGGAGTCCTTCTACGTCCTCTCCGGAAAGCTGGAGCTCTTCAACGGCGACAAGTGGGTGACCGGCGGAGCCGGTGATTTCCTGTACGTGCCGCCCGGCGGCCTGCACGCCTTCAAGAACGTGACGGACGAGCCCATGTCGATGCTCATGCTCTTCTCCCCGGGTGCCCCGCGCGAGGAGTTCTTCGAGAGGGTCGCGGAGATGTCGCAGCGCGGCGGCGAGGAGCTCAAGGAGTTCCGTGTGCGGCACGACAGCTACTTCGAGGAGGACTTCGAGCCGGGGGTCGTATAGAGGTGTGGGCCGTACGAGCGGCTGCTGTCGAGAATCTCGGCGGGCGCGGCCCAGGGGGGTGGCGCCATCTGCCGGGCCCCGTCTTCCCGTTCCGGCGGATCTCGCTCCGAACTGTCAGCGTGGATTCTTGACGGATGTGACCTGGACGCCGGTGGGCTGAAGTACCGCGTCCACGACGGACTCCACGAACCCTTCCTCGGCCGGGAGTTGGCGCAGCAGGATCCGCATCCATACGGCGCCCGCGATGAGGTCCACGAGGAGGGCGGGGTCCGTGTCCGCGGACAGCTCGCCGCGGGCGACGGCGCGGGTGAACAGTGGCCGCTCCCGTTCGAGGCGGTCGGCGAAGAAGTCCCGGGCGAGGAAGGCGAGTTCGTCCTGGCCGCCGCCGCTGAGCATGGCGCGGGCGACGGGACCGGTGCGCTCTCCGCTCACCAGGCGGGTCATCTGCCCTGCGAGCGCGATCAGGTCACCCCGGAGGTCTCCGGTGTCGGGGATGTCGATGTCGAGCACCTGCGAGTGGAGCAGGGCGGCCCGCAGCAGTGGCCCCTTGGAGGGCCACCACCGGTAGATCGTCGTCTTGTTGACCCCCGCCTTCTGTGCGACAGCCTCCACGGTCAGCCGCTGGTAGCCGCGTTCGATGAGGAGTTCCAGCGTGGCCTCGTGGATGCGTTCGGCGGCGCGCGGACCGGTACCTGCGGTGCGTGTCCGGGAGTTGCTCGCGCTGCTCGTGCCGCTCGTGCCGGCTGTGCTGGATTCGCGCATGACGCTAGTGTAAAACACAACGCAACGTTGCGTTGTGTTTCTGGAGGGGAAGTGGGGAAGTCATGGCTCGTGCACGGCGGCACAGGGCAACAGCCCATCAGGCGGAACCAGTTGAGCCCCACGTAGTGCCCGCCGGCGTCTACTGGGGACTGTTCGCGGCCTGGGCGGCCAACGACCTGGAAGAACTCCTCACCATGGCCCCCTGGTCCCGCACCGCCGGACCACGCCTCAAAGCCCGCTTCCCCCGCGTCCCGGACGCGATGTGGAAGCGGATGGAAGTCACCCAGCCCCAGGTGAACACCGCGATCGGCCTGATGGCCCTGCTCATGGCGGCCGCCGCGGCAGACGGCGCCCGCACCCGGGGCCACAGCGCCTTCTTCCGCACGGTCCTGACCGGCTTCGGCCTCCACGGCGTGGTGCACCTCGCCCAGTCAGCCGCCTACCGCGGCCTCACCCCAGGCGTCGCGACCTCCCCAACCGTGGTCATCCCCTACAGCGTGTGGGCACTGTCCCACCTGCGCCGCGCCGGCCTCCCGCCCGCTTCCCGAGCCCTCAGCCTCGCCCTGCTCCCTGCGGCGGCGGGCACTGCGCATGCGCTGGCGCGACGCCTGACTCGGGTGGCGAGTTCCTAGGCGTAGCCGGGCACGGACGGCCACCTGACAGTCAGCACCACCGACTCCTCCTCCGCGAACCATGAGTGGTCGACTCCGCGCCCCCACACGACGTAATCACCCTGCTCCTCCAACAGGACGCTGCGTCCGGGCAGTTCGACGCGGAAGCGGCCGCTGATGAGAACCAGGAGGGCTGTGCGTTCCTCGCCCTTCACCCACTGCGATCGCTGGTCACCGCGAGGGTGGACGCCCCATTTGATCTCAAGGGCATCGCTGTGGCGTGGATCGCCGACGTCTTTGAAATGGCCAAGGAGCCATCCGCGGTCCAGTGCCGCATCCTTGCCCGCGTTGCCTACGTACACGCTGTCGTTCACAAGCCCGGACGCTAGCAGCTGCTCCTGTGAGCTCAAGTGGTGCTTACGGCCCCCCGCCACGACTTACCTGTCCGATCACGCCGGGCCGCCCGGCGGTTGTGGCTGAGGGAGGGCGATCAGCCGCATGCGGTCGAGGCCGTCGAAGTCCTCCGCCTGCACGTTGATGGCTGAGGCGTCGAAGCGGAGGGTGAAGTACGGGTCCGCGTCGAGGAGTAGCTGCAGATCTTCGCGGGCGTCGTGATCGAAAGGGGGCGGGATCACGGCCTCCCACTCACCTGGACTGGCGGAGGTTGTCACCATGACCGGGATGAGGGTCAGGCAGGTGGACTCGTTCGCCCACCACTCCAGCAGCGCCATGTCCTCGGAACGCACCATCTCTCAAGCGTAGATGCGGTTCTTCTCTCGAACCCGCTCGGTCGTCCTTCAGTTCCCGGCCCCTGGGCAGACCAGTTGGGCCGCCTGATCGTCGAGGCGGGCCTTGACGGCCGGGATGCTCTCTTGACCCGGGTGTGGGCCGCTTGGCCAGTGGAGGTGAGCTGTAGGTGACCGTCGGCGGTGTTTGTGATCAGGGCACGGGTGGTGAGGTCGGCCGCGTGTGCTGGGAGGTCGTCGCCCGGCAGCAGGTACTTGTGGAGAGCGTCGGGTGAGCGTTCGCCGACAACGACGACCATGACGATGTAGGGCGGGCAGCAGCCCGGCAGTTACAAGTCTGCCTCCTGGGGCGTCGTGTGGCGCATCTTGGCGGCGAACGGATCCACGTTCACTGCATCCTGCGGCAGGCCCGGATCTGGCGTGAGCGTCACCTTTCACTCATCCGGCAATGTCGCCTTCCGTATCGCTGGCACCTGACCTAGGAGAGACGCTCTTCCGGCGCACCGCCGAAATCAGTCCGCCAGGCCGCTCCTCGCGCTGCGGCGGGGCGCTGGTCGGGCGGCCGTAGGCGGCAGCCCGCTCGCGCAAGGTGTGGCTTTCGGCCTCCCAGCCGTGCCCGGCCAGCCAGGTCACCGGGTCGTCGGGCATCTCCGAGACCCACATGGACGCCGCCGATCCCGGCGCGGAGTCCGCGCCGAAGCGCTCGATCACGCCGCGCGAGCCCAAGGTCAGCCCCATCCGACTGCCTGGCGCCGACTGCGCGCCGATCCGGGCCAGCAACAGCTCCACCGCGTCCTCGGGTAGATAGATCAGCAGTCCTTCGGCGATCCATACGGTCGGGAGGGCCGGGTCGTGCCCGGCGGCGGCCAGCGCGGCCGGCCAGTCCTCACGTAGATCCACCGCGACGGTGATCCGCTCGCAGCGGGCGACGGCCCGCTCCTGGCGCAGTACCGAAGCCTTGAAGTCCAGTGGCGCGGCGGTGTCGACCTCGAACAACCGGGTGCCTGCAGGCCAGTTGATCCGGAAGGCCCGGCTGTCCATGCCGGCACCGAGCAGCACGACCTGCCGGACGCCGGAGGCGGATGCCTGCTGCAACAGGTCGTCGAGGAACTTCGTCCTGATGACGATGGAGAACGACACGGCCAGGCGGCGGCGTCGAGCGGCCTCGTCATCGGGCGGAGGCGAGGAGGGCCACAGGCCGCCTGCGGTGGCGAACGCCCGTGCCAGTGGATCGCGGAACAGCGCGTTCTCCCGCTCTGTCTCCAGCGCCCGCACCCTGGCCACTCCCACCGCCGTGGCCCACACTCCCGACGGCTGCACCCGCTCCTGCTCATCAGTCACGGCGTCAGCCTAGATGTCTGGTTCCGAGGGACCTGAGGAGGGGAGTGCCGGGCACCCGCTACAGATGCCGCGATGCAGGGAACACCGATGGTTCACATGCCGGCTGAGACGCAGGCGATGAGCCTGGCTACCTCCCCTCAGGACGCAGCAGGACTTCGCTGCCCAGGGGGGTGAACCCGCACGCGAGGAAAGCCCGTAGGGAGCGGGCGTTGCCGGGGGAAACGGCGGCGAAGACCGGGGCGGCTTCCGGAACCAGGGAAAGGGCATCGGCGAGGAGCGACCGCCCGTGTCCTTGGCTGTGGCTGCCGTCTTGGACGTTGTGGAGTTCGATGCTCAGTTCCCGTCGCCCGGCGAGGCCGTCGGCCAGGGTGATGAGGCCGCGTTCGTCACCGTAGACCTTGACGTTCGTCCGCAGTTCTCGGGCATGGCGGACGCGTGGATGATCATCCGCGTCGGTCAGCTCTGCCAGACGTGGCGGGCCTCCCGTTCCGCGGGCCGTGAGTGTCGCGTCGATGACGTCGATCCAACCCTTCGGGCCGGCCAGGTGACGCAGGAAGTCCGGCGAGAGCGACGCACCGAAGCCATCCGGTCTTTGGGCGTATACGGCCTGGCTGGTCAGGGCAGTGGCGACGACGGCGTGTCCGGTGAAGGCGACCGAGCACTCGAGTCCCCCGGCCAGGGGCGGCAACACCGTCACCCGCCCGTCGGCCGCCGGGAAGCAACCGTCGGCGGCAGCCGTGAAGAACGTCAGGAGCGGGTGCGATTCTCCCACGGTTGCCCACCTGCCTGCCTAGGTTGTCCTGCGCGGAAGTACTGACAGAGAAGGGGGAGGGGGGATGACGCTGCCGCCGGATTCAGTCCAGTGCGATCTTGAGCGCCTTGGCACTGGACCCCGAGTCCGTGGAAGGCATCTTCCATGTGAAGGTGACTTTGTCGCCGTCGACATAGACGAGGGTTCCGCCCTTGTCGGCCTCGGTGAGGTCGAACGCGACCGTGTCGGCCTGAGATGTCCTGGGTGACACGCGGCGACTGCCCTCACTGAATCCAATAGGTCCGATTCCTTGTGCCGGCGAAGTGTTCCCTGCCGGGATTGCCTTGCCGTCGGGTGCCTTCCACTGGAATGCGGTCTCTCCGAGTTGGGTGACGGAGCTCGTGGACCGGTTCCCGGTTTCGTAGCGGACGATGGCGAAGACTTCGCGTTCCGGGGTGGAACTCCCGGCCTTCTCTGCGTAGACGATGGTCTCCGCGGTGATCTGCACGGTGCCCCTGAGGGCGCCGGCCACTGTGGCGGTCTGCCCGAACTTGAGTGCGGTGCGCGGCTTCGGCTGTGGCTGCGGGTCGCTGTGGTCGGCACTGTCGGAACAGGCTGCAAGACTCAGGCAGCAGACTGTGGCGAGTGCGGACGCGCTGGCGATGCGGCTCATGATCCCCCCGGGCGGAAGCTGATGCAGCAGGCAAGAGTCCGATCCATGCTGGCAAGGCTCGTGTCGGGATCAGTGGCAACTGTGATGTTTGGCTGGGATCGGACCAGATGGCTGCTGGCACGGTGCGACGGCCGCCCCGGGGAAGGTCCTGGGGCAGCCGTCGCTGTGAGCCTCGCGGTCGCGAGACCAGTGGCTGTTCAGCGGGTGTGCCGCCGGAACACCAGCACCACGTTGTGCCCGCCGAAGGCGAACGAGTTCGACAGCACGGTGTTGATGTCCGCCTCCCTGCCGCCTGCGCCGACCACGTCGAGGCCGAGCGTCTCGTCCGGTGTGTCGAGGTTGGCCGTGGGCGGGATCGCCCGGTGCACGATGCTCTGGATCGCGGAGACCGCCTCGATGGCGCCGGACGCGCCCAGGGTGTGCCCGGTGAGCGACTTGGTGGCCGTCACCGGGATCCGCCGGGCCGCGTCGCCGAGCGCCAGGTGGAGTGCGGCCGCCTCCCCGGCGTCGTTGAAGGACGTCGCGGTGCCATGGGCGTTGACGAGGTCGATGTCCTGCGGGGAGAGGCCGGTGGACCGGAGTGCAGCGGTGACCGCTTTCGCCGCTCCGGAGCCGTCCGGGCGCGGGGCGGTGATGTGGTAGGCGTCCGACGACCTCCCGTAGCCGCTGAACTCCGCGAGCGGAAGGGCTCCGCGCGCCGCCGCGTGTCCCGCCTCCTCCAGGACGAGGACGGCGGCGCCCTCGGCGAGGACGAAGCCGTCGCGGTCGGCGCTGAACGGGCGGCTGGCCCGCTCGGGTTCGTCGTTGCGCGTCGACAGGGCCCGCATCTTGGCGAAGCCGCCGAGCATCGAGTGGACCACCGGGGCTTCGGCGCCGCCGGCGAGGACGACGTCGGCCTCGCCGCTGGTGATCATCTGGTGGGCGGCGACGAGCGAGTCGGCCGCGGAGGCGCAGGCGGTCACCGAGGCGCTGCTCGGTCCCGTCAGGCCGTACGTGATGCCGACCCAGGAGGCGGAGCTGTTGACCATCGTCGCCGGGATGAACCGTGCGGACAGGCCGCGGTGGTCGCCCTTCGCGAAGGAGGCGCGGAGGTTGTCCTCCGTGCTCGTGCCGCCTCCGACCCCGGAGCCGATGACCACGCCGATACGGTCGGTGTCCTCGGCCGTGAGGTCGAGGGCGCTGTCGCGCAGGGCCAACTCGGCCGCGGCGAGGGCGAGATGCGTCACCCGGTCGGTGATCCTCGCGGTCCGCCGGTCCGGGGCGAGGTCCTCGGGCAGGTCCACCTCGCCGGCCATTCGGACGGGTAAGGCGGAAGCGTCGAAGCGGGTCAGTGCCCGTATCGCGCTGCGCCCCTCCATCTGGGCCACCTGGAAGCGCTTGGCGCCGGTCGACAGGGGGGTGACCGGGCCGATGCCGGTGACGACGACGCGACGGCCGCCCTGGGCCGCGCTCATGCCGACGCCTGGGAGGGGGCGGCGTTGCCGTGCTCCTCCAGGTACGCGACGACGTCCTGCAGGGTGGTGAGGTGTTCGAGCGCGGTGTCGGCGACGGCGGCGCCCAGGTGGGACTCCAGGAGAGAGACGAGCTCCACCATGTCCAGGGAGTCGAGGCCCATGTCCTCCTTGAAGCGGGCCTGCGGGCCGATCTCCTCGGGGAGCAGGCCGAGGCGGTCGACGAGGTAGTCGGTCATCTGCTGCTGAAGGGTGTTGCTCATGATGGGCTGGTCCTTTCAAGGGCCACGTGGGGGAGAGGGTTCGGGAGAGCTCAGGACGACGGCACGGGCGACGCGGCCGACACGGGCCGCACGGCTGGGCGCTGCCAGGCGTCCAGGTCGGCGTGGAGGGCGAGCCCCTGGCACACCTCGTCGACCGCCTCCACGAACCGGTCGGCCTGTGCCGTGTCGAGGACGAGCGGAGGCTGGATGCGCAGGACGCCGGTGCGGTTGGCGGTGACGAACGTCAGCATCCGGTGGTCGCGCGCCAGGGTTCCCACGAACCGCAGGCACAACAGGTCGCCGAGGGTGGACTCCACGGCACGTCCGACGCCGGACAGGGCGTCGAGGAGATCGTCGGGCAGCCAGTCCACGAGGGTGCGCAGATCGCCGGGGAAGCGGGTGAGTGCCTCGTCCGTCAGTGCGCGCACGGCGCCTGTGAAGTCCCCGTCGAACTCGATGGCGGTCATCATGCCGACGCCGCGCACGTCCTTGACGAAGCCGTACGGAGCGGTGACGTCGCGGAGCCTGCCGCGCAGGTGCTCACCGACCTTGCGGGCGTGGGCGGGCAGGTCGTCGCCGGTCAGGACGTCGAGGGTGGCGAGTCCCGCGGCTGCCGCGAAGTTGCCGCCCCCGAACGTCGACGAGTGCAGCATGGAGCGGTTGGTGGTGCCGTACGCGGCGTCCCACAGGTCGGCCGAGCACAGGGTCGCGCCGATCGGGACCAGGCCGCCGGAGAGGGATTTGGCCAGGCACAGGATGTCGGGTTCGAGCCCGTCGTGATCGGCCGCGAACAGTGCGCCGGTGCGGCCGAGCCCTGTCTGGATCTCGTCGAGGATGAACGCCGCCCCCGCCTTGCGGCACAACTCCCGTGCGGCGCGCAGGTATCCGGGAGGCGGCAGGACCACACCGCCCTCGCCCTGCACCGGCTCGACGATGAATCCGGCCGCCCCCTCGATGGCCTGCTCCAGGGCCTGGAGGTCTCCGTAGGGAACCTGGACCGTCTCCGGCAGCAGGGGCCCGAAGGGCGCGCGGTGGCCGTCGCGTCCGGTGACGGAGAGGGCGCCGAGGGTCTTGCCGTGGTAGCTGTTGTCCGCGTGGACGAGGCGGGTGCGGCCGGTGCCGGCCCGTGCCAGTTTGAGCGCGGCCTCGACCGCCTCCGTACCGGAGTTGCTGAAGAAGACCCTCTCCAGGCGGCCGGGAGATACGGCGCTGAGGCGCTCGGCGAGTTCCGCGGAGTGCGTGGGCATGGAGACGTACTGCACGAACGTCGGCGCCGACCGGTCGAGGAACTGCCGCAGCCTGCCCGTGACTTCGGGGTGGTTGTGGCCGAGGTTGAGGCAGCCGTAACCGGCGATGAAGTCGAGGTAGTCGGTGCCGTCGGCCGTCGTCAGAGTGGCGCCGCTGCCGCCGGTGAAGACCCGGTCGAGTCCGTGCGCGGCGAAGAGGCGGGCCATGGGCGGGTTGACGTGCTGGGCGAAGCGGCGCGGTGTCTCGGTGGCGTCGGCCGGGTCCGGCGCGGGGGAGGGGGCAGAGGCGTGGGCCGGGCGGTGGTGGCGGGCCAGACGGGCCACGTCGTCGTCGTGGACGGTGCGGCCGAAGGAGGCCAGCGGTGTCGGCCGGAAGCCGTGCCGGGCGGCGAGGGCCCCGATGGTGCGCACCCCCTCCAGGCCCAGCTCGCGGCCGAGAGAGAAGGATTCGGCGCGGCCTTCGAGGGCGAGCACGATGGTCTCGGCGAGGCAGCCGTTGAGCTGCTGCGCGGGGGCGGGCAGCGATCCGTCGCCGACCTGGACGTCGTCGGAGGCGCTGACCAGACCGCCGTCGATGACCAGGACGTCGCTGCCCGCGGCGGCCGGCGCGGCCACGTCGCGGGGCAGTGCCACGTCGACCACGATCGAGCCGGGGCGCAGCGCGGCCGGGTCGACGAGGCCGCCGACCGAGGAGGCGGTGACGTACAGGAGGGTCTCGGCGGTGCACTGCGCGACGTCGTCGACGAGCCGCACCCGGTCGTGGTGGACCGGGTCCAGGTGGCGCAGGAGCCGCTCGGGGGACTGGGTGCCGATGCGGGCGACCAGGTCGAGCGGGAAGCCGTCGTCGAGCAGCAGCTTGGCGACGGCCAGGCCGATGGAGCCGGGGTAGCCGACGACGGCCACCCGGGTGCGGTCCGGGGTGAGCCCCAACACCTCGACGACGTGCCGGAGTTCGGCGTGGGCGGCGTACACGGTCAGGGAGTTGCCGCTGGTGACCGGGATGCCGACCTGTTCGGCGGTCCACAGGCCGCGGTCGCCCACGATGGACGTCGCGCCGCCGAGGCCGACGAGCTGCGCCCCCGCCTCGTCGCGCAGCGCGGAGACCTCCGCGACGACGAGGTCCCGTGCGGTGGTCGGTCGGGCCAGCAACTGCTGGGCGGTGTAGGGCAGATGGCGGACCTCGCCGGTCGCGGTGGCGCCGGTGGCGGAGGTCACGGAGGTCAGGAGCGGCACGGGCACGTGGTGGCGCCTGGTGCCGCGCGGCTCGGGCGTGCCGCGGTGGTCGTCGAGAAGGCGGCCGAGCAGATCCATGGCGCGGACCTGGTTGCGGTGGCCGGAACTGATGGGATGAGCGAGAAAGCCGAAGGTGGCCGGCATGGGGAGATAGCTCCGATTCGGTCGGGTGGGACGTGCTCAGCGTGCGGCGCGGGCCATGGCGAAGGTCAGCTCGGGCAGTTCGTCGCGCTGCCAGCCGAGCGAGGAGAGCAGGCTCAGTCCGTCGCCCTCGTTGTTGTGGGCGAGCAGTACCGAGGCGAAGGTGACGGTGGCGCGCTGCTGGAGCAGGCCGCGCAGATCCGTCTCGGCCGCGTCGGTGATGTGCTGGTGTCTGACGGTGAGTTCGCCGTAGCGGCGGGTCCACTCCGGTTCGAGGAGGGAGAGCACCTGTGTCTGGCGGCTGGACTCGGCGCCGGTGCGGCCCTCGTGGTAGGTGCGGATGACGGAGTGGCCGCCGTCGACGAGCCGGAAGACGGTGACGTTCTGCCGCAACCGCCGCCCGTAGAGCGCCGCTTGCTGCACCAGGGTCGGCGTGATGTCCGGTACGAGGGACGCGGCGCCGTCACCGATGAAGGCGAGGACGTTGTCGTCGCGGGTCAGGGCGACGGCGGGCACGGCCTGCAACGCGTCCCCCATGAGCGCCCTGCCGTACCACCCGGAGAAGCCGGGCCCGGTCCGCGGCAGGTTGCGGACGGCGGAGAGGCCGCCGCGCCCCACGTCGAACACGCCGGTGTAGGTGTAGCCGTGCCGGGTGATGAGGTCTTCCAGCACGGTACGGAGGTGCTGGAAGAAGTAGTTGGCGCTCATCGGGAGCACGGGCAGCTCGTGGATGACGTCGGACGCGCTGTCGCGGGTGCGCGCGATGGCTTCCCTGCGTACGGCGAGGACTTCCGGCGTGACGTCGAGACGTTCGCGTACGGCCTTGAGGAAGGCGCGCGCCTCGGCGTGCACGGGATGGTCGGAATACGGGGCGAGGTGCGCCGCCTCGTGGCTGACCTGGACGATGCGCAGCTGGCGGCTGAGGGTGCGCGGCGAGAAGGGCGTGGCCGCCTCGCCGATCCGGCTCTTGAGGAAGAACAGCGCCTGTTCGCCGCGTGGGCGCAGCCTGCCGTCCGCGTGCAGATAGGCGTGGACGCGTGCGGAGAAGGCGTACAGGCCGAGGGTGCCCAGATACTCCTCGACCACGGTGTCGTCGCGGTGACGGCGCACACTGCCCGGCCGGGTGAGGGAGTCGGCGAGGCCGACGCCTGCGCGTGAGGCGATGTCGTGGACCAGCCAGGACTCCTCCGCGTCGAGTGTTCCGCACTGCCAAAGGAGCCTGCAGGGCTCGGAGTTGACCATGCGGAGCACCGGGGCGAGGTCGCTCTCCTCGACCTGGAGGGCGGCCGTCGGGGGCGGCTCGACGGTTCCCGGCCGGTTCAGTTCGCCCGCGGTGCCCGTCGCGTCGAGCACGGCGGGCGTGGCGAGCAGGAAGACCGGGCCGCGGTGCGCGTGGTACTGGGCGTAGGCATCGGCCAGGCCCTCCGCGATGCGCTCCGGGTCGTCGAGATGGACGTACGGGATGCCCTTCGCGGCCAGTACGGCACGGGAGTCCTCGGCCGCGTGCACGGTCCCCTGGAAGGGGAACCACGCCTCGGGCGGGGTGTCGGCGCACACGATGAATCCGCGCGCGCGGGCGTCGCGCAGATTGGCCAGGGTGCCCCGGAACTCATCCACCATGCCGCTGGTCACCACGATCACGAACGGTGCCCGGTCCAGCTGCCAGCGGGCCAACGCCCCGCTGGCCAGGCTGTGTTCGCTCGGGCCGCGCAGCACCGGGTTGCCGGTGGCGGCGGCCAGTCGGTCCAGGTCGGCGATGGTGCCGGAGACCACGGAGCCCGTGTAGTAGTGCAGGCCCCAGGGCCCGTCGGCCGTGTCGCGGGGCTGCCGGCCGAGGAAGTCGTGCAGCGCGGCGGCCAGCGCGGACGGACCCTTCTTGGTGGCCGCGCGCAGGGCGGAGCCGGTGTGCCGCAGCTGGACGTGGTCCGTGAAGGCGCAGATGACGTCGGCCGCGAGGACCCAGGCGTCGGCGGGCAGCGCGCGCAGCGTGAAGGGGCGGGCGACCTGGGCGGCGGCGAGGCTCTCGGCGGTGGCGGTGATTCCGTAGACGTAGGTGCTGTGCGCGGAGAACGTGGCGCGCAGCGCTTCGGGCAGACCGTCGGCCAGCTGATCGAGGGCCTCGGGGAGCGAGCTGTCGAAGGGGTCGGTGTTCAGACCAGACCCGTCGGCATCGATCAGGACCAGCGAGAGGGCCGCGTCGAGCGGCGATTCCCGGACAGCGTCGGCGGCGGTCGTGGTGCTGTCCGCCGTGATGATCCCTATTTCCAGGCCGGGAATTGCCCGGTCCAGGAAACGTCGAGATCTGGCCAGAATTTCACGGTAGGCCGGGGTGCTCATGGAGGGGACGGCGGCCGTGCCCATAAGGTCGTTCAAGCCGGTGGCGACTCGCTCGTGGAAGCTCGCTCTTTTACTGATGGAGAGGACGAGGAATCGGTTGCGGCCGCCTAAATGGCGCGATGGATCTTGTGATGTGCTCGATGACACCTTTGCTGCTCCCATGAGGGTAAAGGAAAGGGCATCGCAAAGCCTTCAGTCGTGCCAGTGAAGACCTCGCGTGAGAGTGGCGTCAGGAAATCGTCAATCCTGAATCGAGGCATCGCTACCAGGTCAAGAGCGCGCTTGACCTGTGCGTATGTAGGACCCTTGAGGGAAGTCGAGGAGGCGTTGGCCTATGACTCGACGGTGAAGCAACACATATGGAGCCCCCGCTGTTGAACGTATCCAGGCGTCGTTGCCCGGTTCTCTTGTTCAAGAGTCATCATTCAGCAGCGCGCTCGCCGGGGTCAAGGGGATCAATGGGCGTGCCGTGTGAGGCGGGTCACTCAATTCTTGGAAGTGTATGCAAGGTGAAACTTGTTTGCGGTCCGGTAACCTGGAATTGCCGCTACCGCTTGCCGGGAGGTGAGGCGAATTGATTTCATTGAGTCATGCAGAATTTAACGAAATCACAGAAGCCGGACGGGAATATTCTGGTGCTCGGCGGCTATGGGGCAGTGGGTAGGGTCACCGCGCTCGACCTCGCGCGGCGGCTGCCGGGGCGAGTGATCGTCGCCGGCCGTGACCGGGCCCGCGCCGCCGAACTCGCCGCAGGCAGTGGCGGCACCCTGCTTCCCGCGCAGGTCGACCTCGCCGACCCCGCCTCACTCGAGCAGGCGCTGGAGGGGGTCTGCCTCGTGGTCCTCTCCGTCGAGCCGCGCACCCCGGCCGCGCATCCCGCGCGACGTCTCTTCGAGCGGGGCATCGGCCTGGTCGACGTCACCGCCACGCACTCCCTGATCACGGAGGTCGAGCGGCACGGCGCGCTCGCCCGCGCCGGGGAGGCGACCGCCCTGCTCAGCGTCGGAGTCGCCCCCGGCCTGACCAACCTGCTGGCCCGCCGGGCCCACGAGGAGGCCGGAGGCGCCGAACGCCTCGACATCTCCGTCGTCCTCGGGGCGGGCGAGGCCCACGGCAAGGACGCCGTGCGCTGGACCGTCGCCCAACTCATGGAGGGGGACACGGACGGGGCGCGACCGCTGAAGCTCGCGACCTGGCCACCGGGGCGAAAGGAGCGCACCCACCACCCGTTCCCGTTCTCCGATCAGCACACGCTGCGGCGCACGCTGGGCGTCCCGGACGTCACCACCCGGCTGGGCCTGGACTCCGGGGCGCTGACCGGCCTGCTCTTCGGACTGCGCAGAGCGGGCGTCTTCCGGGCCGCCCGCCGGGCCCGGCTCGACGGGATGCTCACCGCTTCGCTCACCCGGATCCATCTGGGCGGCGACCGGTTCGCGGTGCGGGTCGACGCGCACCGGGGCGGACGCCGGGTGACCCGGGCCCTGACCGCCACATCGCAGTCCCGCTTCACCGGGCTCACCGCGGCGGAGGTCGCGGCGCGGGTGTACGAGGGCGGGCTGCCTGCCGGTGTCCACCACATCGAGGAGGTGGCGGCTCTCGCGGATGTGCCCGAGGCGCTGGCCGCGCACGGCCTGACGGCTTGGGCCGGCGACACGGTGGCGTAGCCGGCCCAAGCCCGGCCGGCTCCGGGGCGACGGGGGAATGTGGCCCGGAGCCGGATCTGGCGCGGGGGGACGGATCATTCGCCGGCCCCGCGCCGTTCTGTGACGGGGCGGTCGCCGCCGCCCGTGTGACTGTCGACCAGGTCGCCGTCGCGGTCGCTCACGACGTCCGCGACGGCCGGCTCCGCTCCGGCCGAGGTGCCGCCCGCCAGCCGCGCGCACAGCCGCTCGCCCTCCATGTCGACATGGGGCACGGTCCGCTCCAGGAAGCGCGGGAACCACCAGGCGGCGGACCCGAGCAGGGTCATGACGGCGGGCACCAGCGTCATCCGCACCACGAAGGCGTCGATGAACACGCCGACGGCGAGGGCGAACCCGATCGGCTGGACGATCGGATCGTGGCCGACGACGAACCCGGCGAAGACCGAGATCATGATCAGTGCGGCGGCCACCACCACCCGTGAGCCGTTCCGGAATCCGGTGATCACCGCGTCGCGTGGCGCCGCCCCGCGTGAACTCTCCTCCTTCATACGGGAGACCAGGAACAACTCGTAATCCATGGCCAGACCGAAAAGAACTCCGATCAGCAGGATCGGCAGGAAGCTCACCACCGGCCCCACCTTCGGCACCGCGATGAAGTCGCTCAGCCAGCCCCACTGATAGACCGCCACCACCGCGCCCGCGGCCCCCGCGATGCTCAGCAGGAACCCGACGACGGCCTTGAGCGGGACGAGCAGGGAACGGAAGGCCAGCGCGAGCAGGAGAAGCGAGATCCCGACGATCACCGCGAGAAACGGCGGCAGAGCCTCACTCAGCTTCTTGGACACATCGATGTTGGCCGCGGTGGTCCCGGTGACCGTGAGCTGCACCCCCGCACCGGCCGCGGTGCTCACCCTCTCCTCCCTGATGTCGGTGACCAGGTCCTCGGTCGCCCGGGAGTCGGGGCCGCCCTTGGGGATCACGGGGATCGCGGCGAGCCGGCCGGACGTGTCGACGGAGGGCGGCAGCAGGGTCTCCACACCGGGCAACTGCCCCAGTTTCCCCGCGAGTTGCCTCACATCCCGCTCCGAGAGGACCGCGCCGTCGCCCTCGGCCTCGGCGACCGCGATGAGCGGCCCGTTGAACCCCTGCCCGAAACCCTCGCTGACCAGGTCGTACGCCTGTCGCGCCGAAGTGCTCCCGGGATAGGACCCGTTGCCGGGAAGCCCGAGCCGCAGATCCTTCGCCGGCACCGCCACCGCCCCGATGCCGAGCAGACAGGCAATGAGGACGAGCGCCGGGCGCCGCGCGACACCGCGCACCCAGCGCTCGCCCGCCGAGGGCTTCGCGGCACCCGGAGTCTTCCTGTCGCCGCCGAGCCCCGGCAGCCGCAGCCGATCGACCGAGCTGCCCGCGTACCCGAAGAGCGCGGGCAGCAGCGTGACGGCCACCAGCATGGCGATGATCACGGCACCGGCCGCGGACAGGCCCATGACGGTCAGGAACGGCACCCCGGCCACCGCGAGCCCGGCCAGTGCCACGACCACCGTCGCCCCGGCGAAGAGAACGGCGCTGCCCGCCGTGCCGCCCGCTCGCGATGCCGCCTCCTGCGGCTGCATCCCCTCGGCCAGGTTCTGCCGGTGCCGGGACACGATGAACAGCGCGTAGTCGATGCCGACCGCCATGCCGATCATCAGGGCGAGCACCGGCGCGGTGGAGATGATGTCGTACGAGCCGGTCAGCGCGAGCAGTCCGGCCATGCCGAGCCCCACCCCGACGAGGGCGCTGAGCAGGGGCAGTCCGGCGGCGAGCATCGAGCCGAAGGTGATGAGCAGGACGAGCACCGCGACGCCGACCCCGATGGCCTCGCCGCCTTCCACGGCCACGGTCGGGGTGTAGGCGTCACCCCCGAACTCGACCTGCAATCCGGCGCGTTCGGCGCGCTCGGCAGCCGCGCGCACCGCGTCGCGCGGCCCGTCGCCGAGGTCATGGAGGCGGGTGTCGAAGACCACTTGGGTGAGGGCGATCCGGCCGTCCCGGGAGACCGCCTGCGCGGCGAACGGCTCGACCACGCGGGCCACGCCGTCCGCCTTGCCGATGGCGGCCGCGGCGGCGGAGACCGCCTCGCGCCGCTGCGGCGTGGTGAGCGACTCGCCCTCGGGGGCGGCGAACACCACCTGCGCCGAGGCGTTCGTGTACTCGGGGAGCCGGTCCGCGATGCGGTCGACGGTGGACTGCGCCTCGGTGCCCGGCACCCGGAACTCGTCAGTGGTCTTGCCGGAGAACGCCACCGCGAGCCCGCCCACCGCGAGTAACAGGACGAGCCAGACGGCGACCACGGCATGGCGGCGCCGATAGCACAGCCCGGCCAGTCGGTAGAGGAACAAGGCCATGGGAGGTGCCTCCATCACGTGCGTACCGGGCGCGGGGGCCGACGCAGCAGCTCCCCTCGCCTGCCTGTGCCGACCACCATACGCACAACTTGGTCACCTGACAAAGTCGACCGACGAAGTCATTCGCAAGGGTCGACTGATTGAGTCGCTCACACCGATACTCTGGGGCCATGGCTCACATCTCCGCCGCCGAGCGGCGTCCGCAACTCGTCCAAGCCGCCATCGAGCTGATGGCTCGTGAGGGCGTCGACGCCGGATCCACCCGCGCCATCGCCGCCGAGCTGGGCGTGGCGCAGGCAACGGTGCACTACACGTTCGGCACCAAGCGCGACCTCTACCGTGCCGTCATCGAGCAGATGACCGTCGAACTGGTCGAGTTGGTGCGCGGTGCGGTCCCCGTCGAACAGGACGGCCCCGCGGACTTCGAGCGGTCCGTGCGCCGGATGGCCGAGGCGCTCTGGCATGCGCTGCTCGAACAGCCCGGCCGCTTCCGCCTCTACGTCGAGCTGACGACATACGCGGTGCGCAGCCCCGACCTGCATGACCTGCTCCGCCGCCACCAGCGCGACCTGGAGGAGACGGCCGCGGACCTGATCGCGGGCGTCCTCGCCCGGGCGGACGACGCCCATGCCGCCGACCCCCTCGTCGTGGCCCGCTTCTTCCTCCAGGGCTTCGACGGCCTGTCGTTGCGACACCTCGTGATGGGGGAGGGGAACCCCGAGTCGGCGGCGGACAAGGAGTCGGCGGCAGACCTGGAGCGCCTGCTCGAAGCGACGCTGAACCTCACACGGGCGGGTACTCCCGCACCAGGAGCTTGAGCCCGGGCGCCCCGATCAGCGCCTCGAACTCCCGCCCCCGATAGCTGGCCCGCACCTCGAACCCGGCGCGCTCCCACGTGCGTTGGGCCCGCGCGTTGCCGTCGAGGCAGAGGATCTGCGCGCAGGCGTAGCCCTGCCGGCGGCCCAGTTCCAGGGCGTGCCCGAGCAGGGCATCGACGACACCGGCGCCTCGGAACTCGGGGACGACGGCGACGTTCTCGACCCCCCAGGAATCGGCGTAGTCCGCGGGCAGACAGGACTGGAAGATCCCCTGACGCTCACGCACGCTCTCGAACGGGGCCGTGCCGGGCCAGCCGCCGGACGCGGCCAGGTCGGCGCACTGTTCGCCGACCGCCGCGTGCCCCTCGGTCACGGGGTCATAGCCGGTGAGGGCCCCGACACGCCGCGGACCGGTCCGGCCCTCCACCTCCGCCACCCAGAAGCGGGACAGATGGCACCAGTGCGGGCCGGGGGAGAGTGCGAGCGTGCGCAGGATCTCGCGGGTGACCTCCGTTCCTTCTCCCAGGATCGGCTCCCAGCAACAGCGGTCCAGGTGGGACGTGGCGGCCGTCTCCATGACCTGGACCAGGAAGTCGAGGTCGGCCGCTTCGGCGCGGCGCACCGAGACGGCCGGGCGCCGGGCGTTCGGCGTGTCAGCGACGCCTTGTCTGCTCTGCCTGTCCTGCCTGTCCTGTGCGTTCTCGATGCCCTGCTCGTTCCGCATGACGACCACCTGTCTCCGCGGCTCTGGCCGGCCCTGTCCCAGCGGGGGCGGGCGACTGACCTCTCGCCGCCACGGTAGACAGCTCTTGTTCGTTCGACCAAGTCGTGCGAATAGATCGCGACAGGCGGGCGCTCCCGCTCCGGACATCCGCATCGGCGGATTCCGACGGCAGCGCTGGACGCCGTGGGCGTGCGGTGGCTCCTGTGAAGCCCGCCAATCCTGGTCACCTCGACTGGGGCTGCAACTCCGTGGCCAGGGGCGGTTGTTCACGGATTTGAGGGTGGTCGTGGCCGCGTGGGCGGCCAGGCATCCTCCGTCAGCCGAGGTCGTCGGGAACGATGCGGAGCTTCTGTGCGATGCGGGTGAGGGCCTTCTGGTCGGTCGTGTTGAGCGAGTCGAGGACCACGCGGCGTACGGCGCGCAGGTGCGTGGGTGCTGCCAGGTGCACGATGTCGAAGCCGGTGTCGGTGAGTTGGGCGAGGGTGTAGCGGCGACTCCAACTTGGCGGGCAGCAGCAGGACAAGGGAGATCAGCCCCGTCCATGCCGCCTTCTCCTGCTCGTTGAGCGCGACCGGGTCGAGATCTCCGGCCAGGCCGGCGTGGATGACGACCTGGTCATCCCCGACTCGCTGGAAGACGAGATCATCCAGGCTTTCGACAACGTGGAGCGCACGCTCGCCACGGTCGGCGCGACATGGAAGGACGTCATCCACGTCAACTCGTACCACAAGGTCGCACCGGGAGATGACGCCATCGGCGAGGACCACAACAGGGTCATGGCCGAGCAGTTCCGCCGTCGCCTCGACGGCCGCGCACCGATCTGGACCGAGACCGGTGTCACGGTCCTCGGCCTCGCCGCCATGCGCGTGGAGATCCGCGTCACCGCCATCGTCGGCTCCGGGAACTGAGCCGAAGAGAGCCTGGTCCGAAGCCATTTCAGGACCGCCCCACACGCGGCCGACCTGACGGTAGCGTGATCGACATGACGGCTGAGGGCGAGACGGCGGAGGGCGTGGCCCTGGTCGGCGGCATGGTGAACGTGGGCGCGGTCTTCCGCCACGGTGCCCTGGTGGAACGCCCGGCGCCACGCACCGCGCGCGCCCTCCACGCCCATCTCCTCGCGCTCGAGGAGCACGGGTTCGACGCGGCTCCCAGGCCGATCCGTCTCACCGCGGACGGCCGCGAGCAGCTGACCTTCATCCCCGGCGACGTCGCTCTGCCGCCGTTTCCGCACTGGGTGATGACCGAGACCGCGTTGAGATCGGTGGGCAGCCTGCTGCGGCGCCTGCACGACGCCAGTGCGGCCATCGCGGTCGACGCCCGCGTCGACTGGCCCCGTTCCATGGCCGACCCGGCGGGAGGAACGATGCTGTGCCACAACGACGTATGCCCGGAGAACGTCGTCTTCCGCGACGGCCGTGCCGCAGCCCTGATCGATTTCGACCTGGCGGCCCCCGGCCGAGCAGTGTGGGACGTCGCCATGACCGCCCGCTACTGGGTTCCCATGCTCGATCCCACGTCCGCGGCAGCTCTCCATCCCGGAGGGCTGGACGCCCCGACGCGCCTGCGGATCCTCGCCGACGGCTACCGCCTCTCCCCGCAGGAGCGCGCCGAACTGCCCGGCGTCATCGAACAGGCCACCGCGTCCTGCCGGGCCTTCGTCGCCGACAGAGTGGCCGACGGCGATCCCGTCTACACCCGGGCGCTGTCCGGGCAAGGTGGTTGGCAGCGTTGGGATCGCATCCAGGAGTGGTTGGCGGCTCACCATGAGGTGTTCAGGGCTGCCTTGTTGAACTGACAGTCTCAGAGGTCATCGTTGAGCTGCTGGGCCGCCGCTGCTCTCACAAGATCGCAATGACGGTGACGGTAACGGTGACGTTCACTGGCGGCCTTTCGCCGCCCGCCGGGCCGGGTTCACGAACCGCTCGTGCGACCGCGGTGGATACCGCACGGGACACATCCAGGGCGCGGTGTCCGGAGGCCACCGCGAGGTGCACCTCGACGTGCCAGTCCTTGGTGTCAGTGCGTCGTCGTACGCGTATGCCCGACGGGGGAGTTGAGGCGGCGGGGAGCCTCGTGCGGGGGGTCGTGGTGCCCCGCAGCAGCCCCACCAGACTGGGACGCAGATAGGCGACTCCGTCACAGGCGAGCGCGGCGCGTCCCGCTGCGTGCGCCAGCGCGTCGGCTGGCTCCGTCGCGTCATCGCGCGTCATGCGGGGCCCTCCTCGGCCTCGCCGTCCAGGATGTCGACGACGAACACGTCGACCTGGGCGACATCCATTCCCACCACGTTGTCGGCGGCCTCCTGCACGCATCGGCGTACCGCGTGCGCCAGTTCCGGCACAGGCCACGACCAGGACGCGGCCACCTCCAGGCGGACTCGGACGGAGTCCTGGGGGCTGCCCGTGTCACTGAGGGGCGTGATGCGGCAGCTGCCCGCGTGAACGCCCGGCAGCGCCTGGGCGGCGGCCCGGAAGGTCCGCGCTGCCGCTGCCTCGGCCACCCACAGGTCCTCGTCGGGTCCGCCCAGCGGCAGGGTCCGGCCCGGCCGCAGTTCGAGACGGACGAGATCCATGACCCGATGCGCCACGGCTTCCGGATCCGGCGCGGCGTGTGCGGACTCGGCGCCGCGGCTTCGGCGCACGACGTCGTCCAGCACCGCCAGGCTCTCCACAGCGGCGGCGCAATGAGGACAGTCCTCCGGGTGGGGAGCAGCCTGTGCCTGATCTGTCGCAGGCCCGTCGTCCACGGCGGCCCACACATCGGCCAACGAACGCCCGCAGGGCAGCTGTTCGTCTCCCGCTTCGTCATCGGGCGGCCCGGCCGGCAAGGTCAGCGCCATGCGCCCATCACCTCCGTGAGGTAGCGGCGCGCCCGGAAGATCCTTCCCCGCACCGCTTGGTGACTGATGCCGACCGCGTCGGCGATCTCCTCGTACGAGAGCCCGTGCATCTCCCTGAGCACCCAGCAGGCGCGTTGCTGCGGCGTCAATTGCGTGAGCGCGTCCTGCAACGCGTCCAGGGCCGCCTTGCCCTCGACGGTACGAGCCACTGACGTCTGGTGGTCGGGGGCGGCCGGTTCAGGGACGGCGTCGAGGTCCGCCGTGGGGCGCCGGGCACGCAGGACGTTCAGGCAGCGATTGGTGACGATGCGGTACATCCAGCTGAGAAAGGCGGCATCGCCCCGGTACTCGGGCAGCCTGCGCCAGGCGCTCACGAAGGCGTCCTGCACCGCGTCCTCCCCTTCCGTGCGATCGCCGAGCAGGCGGGCGGCCAGGCGCAGGAGGACCGGCCCGTGACGGCGTACGAGCGTCTCGAATGCCTCCTCGTCGCCTTCCGCGGCCCGGCGGGCCAGCAACGCATCCGCCAGCTCTGAGAGGGTGACAGCCGAGGACGGGTGTCTCGTCAGGCCCGCTTCCGCTCCGTGCTCCAGCCCGGGCACGCACCGCCCCCTTCCGCTCCGTTGCCACCTTGTCCGACTGTGTCAGTCGTTGGACCCGGCGGCGGCACATTCGTCACGCGGGCACGGAAGCGCACGGAGATCCGCACGTCCCGCAGCCGCATGCCGATGCGGAAAGAATCTCGGAATCGCGCGTGACATTCGACGGGGCGCTGGGTCCAACACAGTGACAGGGCAGACGAGTCGGGCCGGCACGGCCCGACGCGAGACCAGGAGAGTGCCATGACGACGAGTGCGGTTCCTGCCAGCTCCGACTCCGCTTCGACCGCGCGCACCGGAGGCAGCAAGGTCCCTTCGACCGGTGCGGCCACCGTCGGAACGGCCGTGCCCGGTGTGGACGAGCCCGCTGCCACGCGAGGCAAGACATCCATCGCGGACGTCGTGGTCGTCAAGATCGCGGGAATGGCGGCACGCGAGGTGCCCGGCGTGCACGACATGGGCGGCGGGCTGTCCCGAACCCTCGGGGCCGTGCGCGACCGGGTTCCGGGCGGACGCCCGAACGTGGGACGCGGGGTGAAGGTCGAGGTCGGTGAGCGGCAGACCGCACTCGACCTGGACCTGGTGGTGGAGTACGGCGTCGCGATCGACGAGGTGGCCCGCGACGTGCGCGAGAACGTGATCGCGGCCGTGGAGCGCATGACCGGCCTGGAAGTCGTGGAAGTGAACGTCGCCGTCAACGACGTGCATCTGCCCGGGGACGAAGGCGACTCGGACAGCGGCTCCCGCGTCGAGTGAGCGGACAGACAGACGCCGGAGCCGTCGGCTTGCCGGTCCGACAGGGGCCGGCGCGTCCCGCACGGAGCAAGAGAGGGAGAGGGATGAACACAGCCGTCGTGGGCCTGTTCGCCGGGATGGCGCTGGGGGTTGCCGCGTACTTCGGCGGATTCGGCGCGTTCCTGCTCGTGGCGGCGCTCGGCGCGGTCGGGTTCGTCGCCGGGCGCGTCGTGGAGAGCGGCATCGACGTCCGGGAGTTCCTCGGCGGGCGCGGCGGACGCCGATGAGCCCGTTCCCGACGGCTCGGTCAGTGTCCACCACGATTGCTCCTGCGGCGGAGCGTGGCGCTCTGAGCGTTGCCGACCGCGTGGTCCGCAAGATCGCCGTACAGGCCGCTGCGGACCGTGTGGCGAACTGCGGAGGGACCGTTTCGCGCGGCCGCGCAGACATCCGAGGACGGGCCGTCCGGATCACCGTCGAAGTCGAACTCCCCTATCCCTCCGACCTGGGGGAGTCATGTGCGGCACTGCGGCATGAAGTCACCCGGCGTACAGGCGAGTTGACCGGCATGTCGGTGAAGGACGTGCGCATCGTGGTCACTGGTCTCACACCGTCCGCGGAGCTGACACGGGGTCGGGTGACCGCATGACGCACCGTACGGCGACGCTCGAGACCGCGAAGGCCGGGACGGGGCAGCCGGTGAAGCGGGCGGCGGCGCACCGGCCGTGGTCGGTGCGCCGCCGGTCCGCGGTGTGCGCTTCCGTCGTCGCCGCCGCGGCCTGCGCTCTGGCCCTCGCTGAGGCATTGGCTGTGGCTTTGGACCGTGCCCCGACAGGCTGGTACGCCACCCTGGGCGAGTCACTGCGGCATCTGCGGCTCTCGGACGCGTGGACGATCGGGGTGTGCGCCCTGCTGTTCGTCGTCGGTGTGTGGTGCGTGGCCATCGCGCTGTCTCCAGGCAGCCGGCGCAGTCTGTGGATGCGTACGGAAGCCCACATGAGGGCCTGTCTCTTCCGCACTGATGCCGCCCGGATCCTGCCGGATGCCGCGCTGGACGTCCCGGGAGTCTGCGAGGTCCGTGTCCGCGTCAGGCGACGACAGGTAAAGACGCGGGCCATCTCCCACTGGAGCAGCTGACCCGCCACACCGTCCCCCAGGCACGGGAGTCTGCCGGGCTGATGAGCTGCCACACCGTCCTGCGGCTACGCGTGGCGGGCCGCCGCCCGTCCCGCATTCACTGACGGGTGTGGCTCCTTCCAGGTCTTGGTCCGCGTCTTGGTCCGCCGGAACGTTCCGTCGGCCGTCTGCGGATGTCGAGAATGTGTCACCAGCTCCGTCCCAGGGGCATGAGCGGCCATCACCGGCCTCAGCAGGAAGAAGGAGTGACCAGCATGGCGATTCAGCGGATGGACAACGTCGGCATCGTCGTCGACGACATGGATGCCGCCCTCGCGTTCTTCGCGGAACTGGGTATGGAGCTGGAGGGCAGGGGAGAGGTGGAGGGCCTCTTCGCCGACCAGTGCACCGGACTCGACGGCGTCCGCTGTGACATTGCGATGCTTCGGACCCCGGACGGACACAGCCGGCTTGAGCTGGCGAAGTACCTCAGCCCCGCGGTGATCAGCACCGGACCGCGCAACCGGCCGCACAACATTCTGGGCACGCACCGCGTCATGTTCGCGGTCGACGACATCGAGGACACCGTTGCCCGCCTGCGTCCTCACGGCGCCGAACTCGTCGGCGAGATCGCCCGGTTCGAGGACAGCTACCTGCTGTGCTATCTCCGTGGCCCGGACGGCATCATCGTCGGACTGGCCGAACAACTGAGCTGAGCAACGGGAACGCAGCATGCAGCCGAGAACGAGATCATAGAGGTGCTGCACTACGCGATCAGCCAGCAGCAGTTGGCCCGTGACGGCGACGAGCGAAGGCCCGCAGTCGACAGTACGCCCCCCTGAAAGCGGGGGGAGACATGACGGAGCCCCCTGGGACTCCGTCATGTCTCAAGGATCATGCTCAACCGGTCGGCTCCTGAAGCGGCGGCCGCTCACCGGTGAGCAGCGCGGTGATCTCGTCGGCGAGGTGGGGGCCGAGTCGGCCCCAGCCGTCCTTGTAGCCGTAGACGCTCGCCAGCGTACGGGCGTCGTAGTCGCCGTTCATGATCTCGATGTCGTCGGCGGTGATGAGTGCGGGGTGGGCGACGCCGACGGCCGACGAGACCTTCAGCAACTCCTTGCGCAGAGTCCGCAGATAGACCCCGGCTCGGGTCGCCTTCGAGGCCGGGTCGACGCCGCGCATCAGCCACGGGTCCTGGGTCGCGATGCCGGTGGGGCACTTGTCGGTGTGGCACTTCTGCGCCTGGATGCAGCCGATGGACAGCATGGCCTCACGGGCCACGTTGATCATGTCGACGCCGAGGGCGAAGGCGACGGCGGCGTTCTCCGGCAGGCCGAGCTTGCCGGAGCCGATGAAGGTGACGTCGTCGGTCAGACCCCGTTCGGCGAAGGCCCCGTACACGCGGGAGAAGCCCATCCGGAACGGCAGCGACACCGAGTCGGTGAAGATGAGAGGGGCCGCTCCGGTGCCGCCCTCACCGCCGTCGATGGTCACGAAGTCGACCCCGCGGTCGCCCTGTGCCATCAGGGAGGCCAGCTCCTCCCAGAAGTCCATCTCTCCCACCGCGCTCTTGATGCCGACCGGCAATCCGGTCTCGGCGGCGAGCAGTTCGACGAAGTCGAGCATCGAGTCCACGTCGTGGAAGGCGGTGTGCCGGGAGGGGGAGGCGCAGTCCTTGGCGACCGGGATGCCGCGGATCGCGGCGATCTCCGGGGTCACCTTCGATCCTGGCAGCATTCCGCCGAGGCCCGGCTTGGCGCCCTGGGACAGCTTGATCTCGATCGCCTTGACCGGGGCACCGTCGACGACCTGCTTGAGCTTGTCGAGGTTGAAGGTGCCGTCGTCGTTGCGGCAGCCGAAGTACGAGGTGCCGATCTGGAGGACGAGGTCACCGCCACCGCGGTGATACGGCGAGAGACCGCCCTCACCCGTGTTGTGCATCGTGCCGGCCAGTGCCGCGCCCTTGTTGAGGGCTGTGATCGCCGCACCGGAGAGCGAACCGAAGCTCATCGCCGATATGTTGACGACGCTCGCGGGACGGAACGCCTTGGCACGCCCGCGCGGTCCGCCAAGGATCTTGGCCGAGGGCAGTGGGGCCTGCGGGTCGTCCAGGTCGGGCAGCGGACCGGCGAACGTCCGCTGCTTCACATAGGCGTGGCCCTGCACGTGCTCGATGTCGACGTCGGTCCCGAAGCCGAAGTAGTTGTTCTCCTCCTTCGCCGACGCGTAGATCCATGTGCGCTGATCGCGACTGAAGGGACGCTCCTCTTCGTTGGAGGTCACGACGTACTGCCGCAGCTCGGGCCCGATCGTCTCCAGCAGATACCGGGCATGCCCGATCACGGGGAAGTTCCGCAACAGGGCGTGCTTCTTCTGGACGAGGTCACGGGCAGCCACCAGCGCCACTGCTGTCGCGGCTGCCGCACCGATGCTCCGGGCGCGCATGAACGTTCCTCTCCTCGCCGGCGGACGCCGGCGAACCGTCGTGCCCCATTAGAAGACACGTCCCCCACCTGCACGTCGGCGCCCCCACCGCGAAGCTGGAAGGTAGCAGCATTCGCGTGCATCCCACCTGTGATCAACTGACCGCGTGTGCGCATGAGTTGAACAGTCCGTGCTGCACCATGGCCTCCACCGCCGCGATCCTGCGCATCTACCCGTCACCGGTTCCGCTGCGATTCCCACTCGATACGGGCCCGCACCAACCGAACCGAATTCGAGCAGTTTCGGGCCGAGTGCACCTCCGTCGGCCCCGGAATCGCATCCCCCGGTCGCGGGCTGTTCTCGCTCACAGCCTGGTCGCCAGCCAGGCGGTCACGGCCGCGGTGGCGGTGAGGCCGACGTTGAGTGCGATCCGGCGGTCCGCACCGGTGAGGTGCACGGCGATCGCACCGATCTGCAGGAGGACGAAGCCGATGGCCGCAGCTGGCGCCAGCGAGGGCGCTGTGCCGGTCAGCGGTGGCAGGACCAGACCGGTCGCGCCGAGTACTTCGATCGTCCCCAGCGCCCGGATGGCGGGCAGGGGCATGCGGTCGACCCAGGCCATCATCGGCCGGAGTTGATCGCGGCTGCGGATCATCTTCAGTGTGCCTGCGTAGCAGTAGAAGAGGGCGAGCAGGCCCGCGACGATCCAGTAGGTGATGTTCATCGTTCCCATTCGTGAGCCACCGGTTCGCCGGGGGCTCCGTCGAGTGCGTCGATCGCCAGGGAGGCCCACGGAGAAGGCCCGGTCCGCCGTCCCACGGGACCGGCCGCGAAAGGGCGGCAGCGGCCACAGCCTCGCCGGTCCGGAGAGGGCAGCTGGGCTGTTGCGTCCCGTCGGCTTCAGGCAAGGTCGGTGGCGGGCTCGGTCGCGTAGCGGCTCATCGCGTCGATGTTGGCTTCTCGCGTCGGAGGCCGGCCGTCGGCGAGCACCTTCTGGAGGTCGCGGAAGTACTGCACGTACAGGTCGGGGGTGAACGTGCTGAGCATGACGGCGGGTTGGTCGCTCAGGTTGGCGAAGGTGTGCGGGGTGCCTGGCGGAACCATCACGAGCGTGCCCGTGGTGGCGTCGTACTCCTGGTCCCCGACGGTGAACCGTATGGAGCCGGAGAGGATGTAGAAGCCCTCGTCGTGTTGAGAGTGGCGGTGCTGCGGCGGTCCCTGGGTGTGCGGGGCGAGGACGGACTCGGCGATCGCGAGGCGGTGTCCGGTGTGGCTGCCGTCCTCCAGAACGCGCATGCGCGTGGCGCCCAGAACGATCGTCTCGCCGTCGCCGGGACCCACCACCGATACGGCGGGGGCGGCCTGCGGCCCGCTGGTCCTAGCTTGTTCGGTCATGCTCACGGCTTGTTTGGTCATGCTCACGAGTGCACCGTCGGGACCCCGCCCGTGTCCAAGACCCATCCCGCCGGGCCGATACCTCGTGGGTATCGTTACAGCGTGGAGCTACGGACCTTGCGCTATTTCGTGGCGGTCGCCGAGGAACTCCACTTCGGCCGGGCCGCCACTCGACTGCACATGAGCCAGCCGCCGCTGAGCCGGGCGATCAAGCAGTTGGAGGCCGACGTCGGGGCTCTGCTCTTCGCCCGCTCGCCCACCGGCGTCACGCTCACGCCGGTGGGCACGGTGCTCCTCGACGAGGCGCGCGCCCTGCTCGACCATGCCGACCGCGTCCGTGTACGCGTCACCGCGGCGGCCGGCGCCACGACCATCACCGTCGGCATCCTGGGCGACGGCACCGACCCGGGAGTGTCCAGGCTGGCCGCCGCCTACCGCCGAAACCACCCCGGCATCGACATCCGCGTCCGCGACACCGACCTGACCGACCCGACGTGCGGGCTGCGCGCCGGACTGGTCGATGTCGCCCTCACCCGGGCGCCGTTCGACGAGACCGCCCTGACGGTGCGTGCCCTGCGAACCGACCCGGTCGGCGTGGTCCTGCGTGCCGACGATCCGCTGGCCTGCCGCGACCGGCTGCGGCTGGCCGAACTGAGCGACCGCCGCTGGTTCCAGTTCCCCCAGGGCACCGACCCCATCTGGCAGTCGTACTGGAACGGCGGCAGTCCGCGCGAGGGACCAGTGGTGCGCGCCGTTCAGGAATGTCTGCAGGCCGTGCTGTGGAACGGCACGGTCGGCCTGGCCCCTCTCGGGCACGACCTGCCCGCGGAGTTGGCGGTGGTTCCACTGACCGACATGGCGCCGAGCCGAGTGGTGGCGGTGTGGAACGAAGGCGACACCAACCCGTTGATCCGTTCCTTCGTCGAGAGCGCGACGGCCGCGTACCGACACTGAGCCCCGGGCAGCTCCGCGGGAGACATCGCCCGCCGGTCCCCGTGAGGGCCGGACTCAGTCGATCGGCTTGATCACCCGGGCGGGGACTCCCGCGACCAGGGTGCGGGCAGGAACATCGCGGCTGACCACCGCACCGGCAGCGATCACCGCACCAGCACCGATGGTCACTCCCTGCAAGATCACGGCCGACGTCCCGATCCAGACGTCGTCTTCGATGAGGATCGGGGCGAAGGAGAGGTACTCGCGACGCTCGGCGAGCGGCAGAGGATGCCCCCCGGTGATGAGGCTGACCTTCGGGGCGATCATGACACCGTTGCCGATGCGGATCCCGCCCTTGTCCATGAACGTGCATCCCTGATTGACGAAGACGTTCTCCCCGAACGTCGTGTTGAGCCCGTACTCGGTGAAGAACGGCGGGTAGATCGTCACCGACTCGGGGAGCGGGCCACCGAACACAACAGAAAGTAGTTCAGCACGACCTTTGCTGTCGCTGAACGGCAGCACGTTCAGTCGAGACGTCGCGTCGGTCACCTCCGCGATCCGCTCAGCGTGACGCGCGAACTCGGGCGTCCGTACATACATGACCTGCTCAGTGCGGGTAGACATACGAGGATCCCACCACCCTGACGAGCGAGTCATCAAACAACCGCAGGCCCCGCCAGACACAACCAATCGTTGTGGAAGTAGGTTGAAGGCGTGGATGTTGAAGCTCTGCGGACGTTCGTGGCGGTCGCCGGGACCGGCCAGTTCCAGGCGGCAGCCGACGAGCTCGGGATCAGCCAGCAGGCGGTCTCCAAGCGGATCGCGGTCCTGGAGAGACACCTCAAGGTCACGCTCCTGGTGCGGACTTCACGAGGATCCCGGCTGAGCCTGGACGGGCAGGTCCTCCTGCCCCACGCCAAAAAGGCGCTCGCAGCCTTCGAGCAGGCCGAGCAGGCGGTGCGCCCCGGCAGCCGTCCTCTGCGCGTCGACGTCATCAACCGTCGCATCGCACCGGCCCAGGCCGTCTACCGGTTCTACCGCTCACACCCCGAGATGAACCTGGACACGGTCACCCTGAGCAACGAGAACGCCGCCCAGGCCGCCCAGGCGGTACTCGAAGGAACCGTCGACGCGTCCTTCCGCGCCCTGCCGGTAGACCAGGTCCCAGCCGGGATCAGTGCCGAACGACTCCTGGACGCACCCCTGGAGCTCCTGGTCGGGCCCCGCCACCCCTTGGCGAACGCGCCTCGGGTCAAGCCTGCGGACCTGGCCGGCCACCGCATCTGGATCCCCGGGATCAGACCAGGCACGGAGTGGGCGGCGTTCTACCAGGCGCTGACCGAGGCATTTGGTCTGAGCATCGACGCGCTCGGCCCCCACTTCGGTGACGAGGCCCTGATGGACGCGCTGGCCGACTCGGCCTCACTGGCCACCCTCGTCGGCGGCGGGGACCGCTACCTGTGGCCCCAGACCCACGACCTGCGGCGCATCCCGTTGCGCGAACCGACCCCGGTGTACACGCACGTGCTGTTGTCCCGCACCGGAGACCGGCACCCGGTGCTGGCCGCGCTGCACGACCATCTGCGCACCTCAGGGCCGCGCACCCCGGACGACGTGTGGGTGCCGGACTGGATGGACCGCTGACCGGACACCCGATCCAACAGCCACGCCCTAGCCAGGGGGACGAGGAGACCGCGGGGCAGGAACGCATGCTGCTTCCTGGGCGGCCATCACCTTGTCGCCGTACTCGAAGGCCCATGCACCGACGGCGTCGATGGGCGCCAGCAAGGTCCGTCCCAGAGCGGTGAGTTGGTACTCGACCCGTGATGGTGCGGCGGGGACTTCCTGCCGGTCGACCAGTCCGTTGAACTGCAGTCGGCGCAGCGTCTCCGTGAGGACCTTGGAGCTGATGCCCCCGATCCGCTCCTGCAGTTCGACCGGCCGCCTGGGGCCGTCGCGCAGTGCCCAGAGCACCACGGCGTTCCAGGTGTTGGAGAGCAGGTCGAAGGCGAGGCGGGCGCGGCAGTCGGCGAGGAAGGCGTTGGTGGTCACGTACCAAATGGTGCCCGAACGGCCTTCTAGCGTCGATGTGAACGGTCGAAGCAGGCACGGAGAGGGATCACGTGATGAGGATCGGCGTACTGGGCACGGGCAACATGGCCGATGCGCTCGCCACCCACTGGGTGCGGGCCGGGCACGAGGTGACCATCGGGGGGCGGGACGCACGCAAGGCGGAGCGGCTTGCGACGCGCATCAAAGGCAGCGTGAAGTCTGCCAGTCTGCGCGCGGCGGCCGAGTCCGCCGAGGTGGTGCTGGCTGCGCTGCCCTTCGGGGCGGGAGCGGACGTGGCGGGGGAGCTGCACGCGGCCCTGGAAGGCAAGGTGCTGGTCGACTGCTCCAACCCGGTGGGGCCGGGCTTTCGGCTGCTGACGGAAGGAGGTCCCTCAGCCGCGCAGCAACTGGCCGCGGCAGTACCGGGAGCCCACGTGGTCAAGGCTTTCAACCTCTGCCACGAGGACGTGTGGCGCATGCGGCCGCCCGTCTTCGAGGGGCGACCACTGGCCGTTCCGGTCTGCGGGGACGATGAGAGGGCTCTCGTGCGGGTGCGTGAGTTGGTGCGGGACGTGGGCTGTGAACCCGTGGCCGGCGGCGGTCTCGAACGTGCGGGGCTCCTGGAAGCGACCGCCGCGCTGTTCATCGCGCTGTGGGTCGGCGAGGGAGCGGATGCCCAGGCGATCGCCCCTCCGCTGGCATACGCGGCAGGACCGTCCCACCAGGAAGGGAAGAGCGGCGCAGCGGCTTTCCGTTAGGGGTTCTCGACGCGGCCTCGCGCCTTCCCCGCCGGCGTGCTGTCGCCGGCCGGGGCGGCCGGGGCCCGTGTGGAGGTGCACCAGGACGTCGTATGCAGCGCCGATGGCGATCTCGGGCGTCCTGTCGTCGGACACCTCCTGCCCCTCCCTGGAGCAGGGAGGGGCAGGAGTGCATGTGTGGAGGTCATGCCGGCCTGCTCGCCCAACGGGTCGGGGCACTCGTCCACCCCGCAACCCTATGAACAGGTCGTGGAGCGCGAACGCCATCGAGCGCAGCATCAGCTGGCCCACGCACCACCGCAGACTCGCCCGTGACTACGAACCCTCCCGACCCGCCCCGAAGCCAGGATCCGCCTCAGGGGTGGTAGATCTCCTTGACCGACGAGGCGGTGCCGTCCGAGCCCTTGAGGACCCGCACCTTGACGGTGCCCATCTTGGCGGCCTTCACGAGCTGGTCGTAGGTGCACGCGGTGGTGCCCACGTTGTTGTCGGCGGTGACGGAACCGTCGGCACCGCCGCAGATCGCCGCGGCGCCGCGGATCTGCGTGCTGTCGCTGACGTCGAATGCCTGCTTGCCCACCATCATCTTGTACTCGGCAAGGTACGACAGCGTGCCGGTGAAGCAGCCATCGGTACCGGAGTTGATGCACTCGCCCTTGGCTCCTGTGTCGTCGCCCGGGCCGCCGGAGTCCGAGCCGACGCCGGAGTCCGAGGAGCCGGAGGACTCCGAGCCGGTGGAGCCGGAGGAACCCGAGCCGGTGGAGCCGGAGGAACCCGAACCGGTGGAGCCGGAGGAACCCGAGCCCGACGAGCCCTTCGAGGCGGACGCGGAGCCTTCCGTGCCCGGGCTGGCGGAGGTGCTCGCGCTCGACGAGGAGTCGGCGGCACCGCTGTCCTTGGTGCCCTCACCGTCGTTGCAGGCGGTCAGCGAGAAGGCGAGCGCCGCGGTGGCGGCGATGGCGAGCGTGGTGTTCCGGCGCAGGGCGGTACGCATGATGCTGTGTCCCCCGTAGTGGTCGTTAGGTTTGTTGACAGTCATGACCTTGCCGCCCGCCGCTGGCGTTCCGCTAACAGTCCACTAACGAACCGTTTTCGCAGATGAAGGGCTGGTCAAGGCCGTGTGAGGGACTTCTGGAGCTGTTCCGCTCTGGCCCGGTATGCGGCTTCGGAAAGCGGCTCGTCGAGCTCCGCGGCAACCTCCCCGAGCCGGGTCAGCGCCCGTACCGTGCGGGCCGGTAGGTCCTCCTCCTCGTTGGCGGCGACCGCGGCGAGCAACACCTCGCGGGCGTCCTCGTGCCGCCCGCTGTAGTGCAGTGCGATGCCGTACGACTCCAAGATGAGCGGGCGCCAGCCGGCGATCTCGTTCTCGGGGATGGCGGCGATGCAGCGGGCCGTGTGCTCGGATGCCGCCGCGAAGTCGCCCTGGGCCAGGGCGGCATGGGTGGCGTGGTACTGCTCCAGGGTGACGGCGATGGGATGGTCGGCCCTACGGGCGTCGCGCGCGGCGTTCGCCAGCGCGTCGAGCATGCCGGCCGGGTTGCCGCGCCGGTGGCGGGCGATGGCGAGCAGGACGAGGACCTGGCAGGAGACCTCGGGGGCGAAAGTGCGCAGCGGCGCCACCGCACCGGCCAGCAGCGGCTCGGCGCGGGCGAACTGTCCGGTCTCCACGAACAGCATGCCGGTGACGGCCCGCAGCCAGCCGATGCCCTGGGTGCTGCCGATCCGCTCGGCGGCGGCGAGGGCCGTGTGCAGGGGCTGCTGCCATCCGGGGTGCGGGTGCCAGTGGACGAGCGGCCACAACAGGGCGGCGATCCGCCAGGTGCGGTCCTCGTCGCCGGGCCGGGCGGCGGCCGAGACGGCGGCCATCAGCGACTCCTGCTCCTTGAGGAACCAGCCGAAGACGGCGTCGCGCCCGGCGAACCGCGGTACGGGCAGCCCTGCTTCAAAACCTTCGGGCAGCGCAATGGTCCGCGACCCCGTGGGGTCGAACACGTCAACGGCGGCGTGCTGGGCTCGCAGCCAGTGGTCGACCAGGCGGTGGGTGACCGCGTCGGCCCCTTCTGTGCGGGGCAGTCCACGCGCGTAGAGCCGTACGAGGTCGTGCAGGCTGTAGCGGCCTGGTGCCGCCTCCTGGACCAGGTGCGCCGCGGCGAGCCGGTCGAGTCCCGTTCGGGCCTCGGCGAGCCCGATCCCGGCGGCGGCCGCGGCGGCGTAGGCGTCGCTTTCCCGGGTGAAGGAGTGCCCGAGCGCGCCGAGCAGCGCGGCGTCGGCGGCACCGAGGCAGGCGACGGAGGCGCGCAGGGCGGTCTCTACCCCGGTGTTCTCCACGGACAGCAGCGCCAACCGGCCGTGCTCGTCGGCGAGTTCGGCGGCAAGGTCGGCGGCGGTCCAGTGGCGGCGGCCCAGGAGCCGGGCGGCGGCGATGCGCAGGGCGAGCGGCAGTCCGTCGCAGAGCCGGGCGACTTCCCGTATGGCGTCGGGATCCTGGCCATCACCGAGGGCCTCGGCGAGCAGGTCCGCCGCGTCGTCCTCGTCGAGTACGTCGATGGGGACCGGCGTCGCGCAGTCCTCGGCCATCACGGCGTCCAGGCGGGCGCGGCTGGTGACGACGGTGGCGCAGGCGTCGCCGCCGGGCAGCAGCGGACGTATCTGCGCGGAGTTCCGGGCGTTGTCGAGCACGACGAGCAGCCGCCGCTTCCTGACCAGGGAGCGGAACAGCGCCGCCGCGGCCTCCTGCGACGCGGGCACGGCCGCGGCCTCGACGCCGAGTGCGAGGAGGAACTCCCGCAGCACGTCGATGGGTTGGACGGGCTCGGCGCCGCTGTGCCCGCGCAGGTCGGCGAAGAGACGGCCGTCCGGGTAGGCGGCGGCGCGGTCGTGGGCCCAGTGCACGGCCAGCGAGGTCTTGCCGACCCCGGCAGGTCCGGTGACCAGGGCGATGGGCGACCTGGTGGCGGTGGTGGCGCGGGTCAGCTCCGCGAGTTCGGTCCCGCGGCCGTGGAATCCGCGCGGTGGCCTGGGCAGCAGTTCGGGGGCCGACAGGGGGACGGGCGGAGGGGCACTGCCCGTGCCGCCCTCGGCGAGCGCATCCGCCTCCAGGACCTCTTCGTACGCCGCTCGCAGCACCGGCCCCGGGTCGACGCCCAGCGCGTCGGCGAGCTCCTTGCGGGTGCGGTGGTACTGCTCCAGGGCGTCCGACTGACGGCCCACCCGGTACAGGGCCCGGATCAGAGCCGCGATCAGCGGTTCGCGCAGCGGCTGTGTGACGGCCTCCGCGCTCAGCAGCGTCACCGCCTGCTTGTGCTCCCCCAACTCCCCGTACACGGCGGCCAGCTGCTCGACCGTGGTGAGCCGGTTCTCCTCCAGGACAGCCGCGGCGGCGAACAGCGGAGCGGTGGCGACCGTCCCGTTGAGCGCGGGCCCCTGCCACAGCGCGAGCGCCTCACGCAGCATCAGCGCCGCGTCCGACGGATCGCGCTGGCACCGTGCCAGCTTCACCAGGTCCTCGAACCGGCGGACGTCGAGCAGCGTCTCGGGCAGCCGCAGCGCGTACGCCTGCCCTTGCGTGGCGAGTTCGACACCGTACGCGTCCAGGCCCGCCTCGGTGATCACTGCGCGAATCCGCGAGACATGGCCCTGGACGACGGTGCGCGAGTGCAGCGGCGGCTCGTCCTCCCACAGCGCCTCGGTGAGCGTGTCGACGGAGACCGGGGCGGGGGAGCGCAGCAGCAGCAGCGCGAGCAGGCTGCGCCGCTTGGCGGGCCCCAGCGGCACGGGCCCCGTCCCACCGTTGACGGCCACGGGCCCAAGGAGCTGGAACTCCATATGTACGTGCACACTCCTGGTGGGGCCGGTATTGCTGGCGTACGAGGATATCTCCGGACGGCAGGTACCCCGGACCCAGCCGGTCCGGCGGGACTCAGTGCCACCGGAGCGGGGCGGACTCGCTCGACGGCCGTCTCGCGCACCGGACTGACTCGTGGACCTCGCAGGTCAGTCGTCCGCCGTCGGAGTTGGTTGGCTGAGCAGCGTACGAAGATCGATGACACGGTAGCCGCGAGCACCAGTCGCATCGAGGATCCGGGGCAGCGCCCAGGCGTCGATGACGTCGCCACGATTCCTGGGCGTGCCGACGTGCATCTGCAGGATCCCCCCCCGGCGCAGGGCGTGCGGTGCTCTGCACACCGCGCGAGCCCCTGTCATGCCGCCCTCGGTGCCCTTCCAGCCGTCGGTGGACACAGCGGCCAGCTGCCACGGGGCAGCTCGGGCCGAACTTGCGGCAAACCCAGGCAGCATCGCCCCCGCAGCGGTGAGGAGCCCCGCGACCACTGTGCGTCGGTGACATGCCGCAGGGCGGTTCACCAGATCCATGGCTTGCAGCGTCGGGTCCCCTTCAGCCACCCGACGGACCCTGCCCGACGACGTCGCTGACCACCCAGCCACCACGCCGGTGTCCGGTGTCCGGGACGAGTTGCTTCTCGCCGGGTGAGTACGGCGGGCAGGCAGCGGTGGCGAGGACCAGCTGGCCGATGGTCCGGCGTGCGGGTGGATGGCCGCCCTCGGACGGGCGTGTCACGCCTCTGGCCCGTGCCCCGTGTGAAGGACTCCTCTTCGTGCCCGACGAAGGCCGTCCGGCACCCGCCCACAGGAGGAATCACCATGCACACGACCCATGTTCGTCGCCACGCCCCGGCCGCGCTGGGTGCGGTCCTCGCGGCGGTGCTGGCCGGCGCGCTCGGTTCCGCGCCCGCCGCGCACGCCGATGACGAGGGCGACTTCGCCGCCGTAGTGCACAAGGAACTCTGCTCCGACCAAGAGCGCGGCCCGCTCTGGTACAGCGCCGTCGACTCCTGGCAGAGCCTGCAGCCCTACCACTGGAAGAAGAATGTCTCACCGGAGGCCGAAACCCGTGCCGCTCTCTACCAGGACCGCCGCTTGACTGAAGACGTCCGCGTCCAGATGTGCGCGGACATGACCACGTACGCCGGGGAACTCAAGAAGCACGTCCTCGACCTCAAGGGCGACCTCAAGACTGGATGCGCTACCGCGACCGGCATGAACCGCTTCTACGACCACAAGCGCGACCTGTTCCATCTGATCGAGGAACGCGACTGGAAGGCTCTGGACAGCGCGATGCCCGGCTGGCGCAAGCCCGCGTTCTTCGCCTCCAAGTCCAATGCCTGGGATGCGCGTTGCCCGGCCTGATCCGGTGAATGACCTTCCGGACCCGCTCGCCCCGGTCCGCGCCACCTCCCGCGGGAGGCTGGTGGCTGTCCCGTAAGGATCCTTGAGTTGGTGAGGGCAGGGCTGGCCTGCAGCGCGCTCAGCCCTCCCACTCAGGGGGCGGTCCGCGGACGGTGGGTCGACGCCGGAATGGCGCAGGAGGAGTACGGTGCGGTCCGATACCGGACACAGACCGGCATCTCGCGCTGCTTCTCAAGAGGCGTGGTGGCGGGTCACGTTCGTTCGCGGGCTACCGATGCCGTCGCCTGACAGCACGTACGGTCCAGGCCGCATGGACGGTGGGTGCTGTCTCGGCCGGTCTGGTCCGGTTCTGCCGTTGCGCGCTGACAGGTCCCGGGCTCGTTAGGATCTTCGAATCATGGACGTGATGACGGGGAACGAGATGATCGCCATCCCGGCGGGGCAAGTGACGCTGTCGGACCGGCGCACGCAACGCAGTTGGTCGGTCGAGCTTGTGCCCTACGAACTGGCGGCCTTCCCGGTCACCCAGGCGTTGTACGCACAGATCGCAGATCAGCGCCCGAGTACCGCCCATGGCGACCAGTTGCCCGTCGAATGCGTCTCCTGGTGGGACGCGGCACGGTTCTGCAATGCACTGTCCCGGCGCGACGGGTTCACACCCGCGTACTGCTTCCACGCCGACGGCGAAGGCATCGAGTGGGACGCGTCCGCCGACGGGTACCGACTGCCGACCGAAGCCGAGTGGGAGCACGCCTGCCGTGCCGGCACGACAGGGCCGCGCTACGGGGAACTCGACGAGATCGCCTGGTACCGCGGCAACTCGCACGAACGCATCCACGACGTGGGCGGCAAACGCCCCAACCCGTGGGGGATTTACGACATGCTCGGCAACGTCTGGGACTGGTGCTGGGACGTCTACGACGCCGAGGTCTACGGGAGCTACCGGGTGCTTCGTGGCGGTGGCTGGTTCGATGAGCACTGGAGTTGCCGGGCCTCCGCCCGTCGCCGCAGCCACCCGACCTTCCAGGTCGACGATGTCGGTTTCCGTGTCGCACGTTCTCTGATGTGACGACCGTCTATGTCCGCCTCCAGGCGCAACGGCCGACGATCGAACAACCAGAGACCAGATCAACGGTCTTCAGCCTCGCTGCCATGCGCGTGGAGATCCCGTCACCGCCGTCGTCGGCTCCGGGAACTGAACCATCGCTTCCAGAGACCGGACCCTAGTCACCAAGGGTTCGACCGCGCCTCTTCGCGGCAGGCGGTCACCCCGAATCCGGGGCCGCGGCCTGCCGCGCGCACTCCTCGCAGAGGGGCCTAACCGAGGGTCCACTTGCCCGTGCGCTCGGGGTCCGGCCCGACCTTTTCCATCAGGTACGTCACGGACGTGATCTTCGCTTCCTTCGGCACCTCGAAGACGATCCAGCCGGTGACGCGCTCGCCCGGCTTGATGATCATGTTCGGGCCCAGGGAGTCGCCGACGGTGGGGGTTCCGGCGGTTCCCGGCGGCAGGCTCGAGTACGCCGATCGCCGACTTGGCGTGATTCTCGAACTTCTCCAACGTGAAGTCGGCCGCGATGGTGCCTGTGCCGTTCGGGCTGCCTTCCATCCCCACCAGCTTCAGGGTGTCGCCGAGCTTGCCGACCCGCGGTTGCGTGCTGCCGGTGGTGGCGCCGGGCGACTGCTCGCCGGCCGGCTGGGCGCTGCTGCTGGAGCCGGTGCCCTTCGTGGGCCGCGCGGGCCCGGACTTGTCGCTGCCCCCGTCCGAACCTCCGCATGCCACAAGGGCGGCGGTGAGCGTGACGACTGCGGCGGCAGCCGCGATGGAACGGCGTGTGGGAGCTGAGTGCCCAGGCCGTCGCGCAGCCACCGGTTCAGAGCGCCACTGGTGTCGAGGGATCGGCAGGAGTGGCCAGGAAGCACTGCTCACCGGGTGCGGTCTGCCTCTTCAAGAAGGGCGAGAAGTTCTCCTGGAACCACTTGCACACAGTGCGGAAGGTCCGCTGGGTCAAGTCGTGCTGATGTGTCACCTCGATGAGCTCGCTGAGGCGGACGACCTCGACCCGGAGACGGTCCTTCCGCCTTTGCGTGAACCACCTTCCGCTGCCGGGCTTGTAGCGTCTGCCGGGGCCGGGGCCGGATTGCTCGTCGCGGTGGTGCGGGAGAGGATCGGGGGCCGTGCCGGTGCTTGTGGCCGGCGGGGTACACGAAGGACAGGGTGGGGCGGGATGGGCGAGTATGGCCGGCGTCGGCGTCACCGTACGGTGGACCGGGTCGCCGCGATCTTGGAGGCTGCCGCGCGGGTGCCGGGCGGGGTGACCGTGGCCGAGGTGGCGCGGACGATCGGGGCGCCGGCGAGTTCGGCGCAGGATCTGGTCAACGGCCTTGTCGCGACGGGCTTTCTGCTGGAACAGCACGGGCGCTTCAGACTCGGGCCCGCCCCGCACGTCCTCAACCTCATCGCCGGCCGGGTCGTCCCCCGGATCAGCCAGGCCGAGCTCAATGAGATGAGCCGCGTCGCGGGCACCCCGGTGCTGCTCACGGTGCGGGTCGGGCTCGACGCCGTGCACCTCGCGCGCGGCGGCGAGGACGAGATACCCCGCCTCGTGCCGCTCGCCGACGAGCATGTGGCCCGGCCCCTGCTGCGTACCGCAGCGGGCCGTCTGCTGCTGGCCTTCACCGACGAGGCGGAGCGCCGAGGGCTGCTCGACGAGCTCGCCCGCCATGACTCCGAGGCGGTAGACGAGTTCCGCCGCGCTCTTCCGGCGATCCGCGCGTCGCGGATCAGCCGCAGCGAGGGGCTTGCCGATCCCGAAGTCAGCGCGCTGGCGATCCCCGTCACCGACGGCCCCGTCGTCACGGGTGCGCTGGTGCTGATGCACCGGCGCCGTGGCCGCTCGGAGCGGCTGAGCCTGGACCGGGCGGCGGCCCGGCTCCTCGCGCACCTCCAGGAGCAGCGGACGTGACGTTCGCATCGATTCACGGATATCCGTGAATGCGGGCGCTCATGCACTGCCGGGAACGAGCATCCCGGCATGACTTCGAACACGCTGACCACGGCCGAGCCGACGCCTCCGTCGTCCACGGGAGAGATCGTCTCCCGGCTGCTGCACACCCTCGGTGAACCTGATCCGGCCCGGGGAGCCGAGGACATCACCGTCGTCGGGGCCGACCCCCTGGTGCCCTCGGTGCACCGCCTCGCCGACGCCATGTCCGCCGCGATCGGCGTCTTCGGGCGGCAGACCGCAGCGGTCGGTGAACAGCGCGGTCACCGGCACCAGAGCGTGGAGGTGCAGGCCGGGGCATCGATCGACCAGCTCATGGCGACGTATCACACGACGCTCTCGGGGCGCCCGCTCGGCGCTCTGCTCGACGATCCGACGCTGCTCGGCAACAACGACTTCTACCGGGCCCGCGACGGCCGGTGGATCTTCATCATCACCACCTATCCGCACCTGCGGGACGCCGTTCAGTCCGTGCTGAACTGTGGCCTCGACAAGGTGGGCATCGCGCGGGCCGCGGCCGACTGGGACGCCTTCACGCTGGAGGAGGCCATCTGCGCGCGGGGCGGCGTCGCCTGCGCAGTGCGCAGCCGGGAAGAGTGGCTGGCCCACCCCGCCGGGCGGCACGTGGCCCAGCGCCCCGTCGTCGAGATCGAGCGCGTCGGCGACGGACCGGCCCGGCCACTCGAACCGATCGGGGAAGGAGACGAAGCGCTCGCGGGCGTACGGGTACTCGACCTCACCCACGTCATCGCGGGGCCCGTCGCGGCCCGCCTCCTCGCCCAGTTCGGCGCCGACGTGCTGCACGTGACGCGGCCCGACCGCCCCGACCCGATCCCGATGATCGCGATGACCGGCGGCGGCAAGCGCAACGCCTACTGCGACCTGCGCGACGCCCACGACCGCGCGGCCTTCCACGACGTGCTCCAGGATGCGGACGTCTTCGTGCACTCCTACCGGGGCCTTGCCCGGCACGGCGCGTCGACCGAGGAACTGATCCGGCGTCGCCCCGGGCTCATCACCCTCGAGTACCACGCCTGGGGCGCCGAAGGCCCCTGGGGCGAGCGCGGCGGGTTCGACCAACTCGCCTGCTCCGCAGCGGGGTTCGCCGTCGAGGAGTGGACGGACCGGCCGTCACTGCCGCCGACCTACCTCCTCAACGACTACCTCGCCGCGTACGTCGGGGCCGCCGCCGTGGCGACAGCCCTGCGTCGGCGCGCGGTCGAGGGCGGCTCCTGGCGGATCCGCGTCACCTTGGCCGGGGTGTGCCACTGGGTGCAGCAACTCGGTCTGCTCGCGCGGGAGGACGTACGCGACCTGCCCCGGCCCTCGGGCACGCCGCTCGCCGCGCTGTCGACCACCGCGACCGACTTCGGCCCGCTCACCGAACCGGCGACCCCGTTCTCCTACAGCGGGCGCCCGGTTCCCCAGCCCGGCCGGCGCTCCCCGCTCGGGTCCGCCCCACTCCAGTGGCGCTAGCCCGGCACCGCACCGCCCCCTCGTCCAACTCCTCTGGAGGCACTGGAAGATGCCCGAGAACCCGAGTGTTCCCGCCGGACGTGGACTCCTCGCCGGAGTCCGCGTCATCGAACTGGCCAGCGTGATCATGGCCCCGTACGCCGCTCAGCAACTCGGCGACCTGGGCGCGGACGTGATCAAAGTCGAGCCGCCCACCGGCGACATGACCCGCCACTACCCGCCACGGCGCCACCCCGGAATGGGCGGCCCGGCCCTCAACCTGAACCGCAACAAGCGCAGCGCCGCCATCGACCTCAAGACCCCGCACGGCCGCGACGCCCTGCTCGCCCTGCTGCGCACCGCCGACGTCTTCATCACCAATCTGCGCCCGCAGGCCCTGGCCAGGCTCCGCCTCGGATACGACGACGTCGCGGCCGACAACCCCGGCCTCATCTACGCCAATGCTCAGGGCTTCCGCAGCGACAGCCGCTACGGCACCCACGCCGCGTACGACGACATCATCCAGGCGGCCAGCGGGCTGGTCTGGCTCAACCACCAGGTCTCCGGCCAACCGCACTACATTCCCACGGTCCTCGCCGACAAGATCTGCGGCATGCAGATCGCCCAGTCGGTCCTGGCCGCGCTGCACTACCGGGAGCACGGCGGCACCGGACAGCACATCGAGGTCCCGATGGCCGACACCATGCTCGCCTTCAACCTGGTCGAGCACCTGGGCGCGGCCGCCCTGGAGGCCGACGGCGAGTTCGGCTCGGCCCGCTCGCTCAGCCCGCAGCGCCGTGCCCTGCGCACTGCCGACGGCTGGATGTGCATCCTGCCGCACAGCGACCGCAACTGGCGGGACTTCACCAACTTCGTGGGCCGCCCCGAACTGGCCGCCGACCCGCGCTTCGCCACCGGTCCCGACCGGGCCCGCAACGCCGACGCGTTCTATCCGCTGCTCGCGGAGCTGACGCCGCGGTACACCAGCGCCGAGTGGCAGGAGTTCTGCGACCGGGCGGGCATCGCCGCCGCCCCCGTGCTCGACCTGGAGTCCGCCGCCACCAGCGCCTACGCCCAGGAGGGCGGCCTGCTGCACGAGGCCGACCACCCGACCGAGGGCCGCTACCGGGTGATCGGCCGCCCGGTGCGCTACTCGGCCGACCCGGAGCCGCAGCTGCGGCCCTGCCCGGGCATCGGCCAGCACACCGACGAGGTGCTCCGCGAAGCGGGCTTCGACCCTTCCCTGTTGCACCCCACGGGCCGGCCGGTGTCCGCGGCGAGCTGACCGGTTCCCGTAACGAAATGAAGTGCATCCACCAATGCATCCACCAATGCATCCACCAATGCATCCACTAATTCACCCGCCACTTCACCCGTCACTTCACCCGCCCAGGAGCGAATGAGCCATGTCGCCTTCGACGCTTTCACCGACCGCGTTCCCCGAAGTCACCCTGCCCGAATCGGCCCGCAGGCTCCGCACCCAAGTGCGCGTCTTCATCGACGAGGAGCGCGCCCGCGGCACCGTGCTCGGCCGCCCCGACTCCTGGCTGGCCGGCTGGGATCCCGACTTCAGCCGCCGTCTCGCCGGGCACGGCTGGGTCGGCATGGCCCTGCCCACCGAGTACGGCGGCGCGGGACGCGGCTTCCTCGAGCGCTACGTGGTCATCGAGGAACTGCTCGCCGCCGGCGCCCCGGTGAGCGCCCACTGGGTCTCCGACCGGCAGGCCGGACCGTCCATCCTCCAGCACGGCACCGAGGAGCAGCGCCGCTTCTTCCTGCCGAGGATCGCCGCCGGGCAGTGCTTCTTCTCCATCGGCATGAGCGAGAAGAGCAGCGGCTCCGACCTCGCCTCGGTCGCCACGCGCGCCCGACGCACCACTGACGGCTGGCGGTTGACCGGCACCAAGATGTGGACCGGTGGCGCCCACGTCAACGACTACGCCATCGTCCTTGCCCGCACCGACGACGCCGAGGACAAGCACGCCGGCCTCAGCCAGTTCATCGTCGACCTGCGCAGCCCGGGCGTACGGGTCGAGCCGATCCACCTGATGAGCGGCGAGCACCGCTTCAACGCCCTCCACCTCGAAGGCGTCGACGTCCCCGACGGCATGCTGCTCGGGCAGCGCGGCGACGGCTGGAAGCAGGTCACCGGCGAACTCGCCTTTGAACGCAGCGGCCCGGAACGCTACTTGTCCACCTTCCCCCTGCTGGTCTCGCTGCTCCGCGAATTGGAGCAGCGCCCGGCCACGGCCGAACAGCTCACCCAGGTCGGCTTCCTGACGGCCCGTCTGCACAGCATCCGCCGACTGTCCCTCGGCGTGGCTGTCGCCCTGGACGCGGGCGCCTCGCCCGACACCCAGGCGGCCCTGGTCAAGGACCTCGGCACTCAGCTGGAGGGCACGCTCGTCAACACCGTCCGCGGCATCCTGCCGACCCCGGCCGACCCGCACGCCACCCCCGGCAGTCACTCCGAACTCCTCGCCTTCGCCCTGCTGCACAGCCCCGGCTACACCCTGCGCGGCGGCACCAACGAAATCCTTCGCGGCATCATCACTCGTGGTCTGGAGAAGCACTGATGAACACCCACACCATCGACGTCGGCGCCCCCGTCATCTCCGCGGACGCCTACGACACCACGGCCTTCTACGCCGATGCGGACGCCATCGCCACCGTCACCAACACCACCGCTCCCGACGCCGTGACCCTCCCCGCCGAGGACGCCGCCACCGCCGAACTCCTCGCCGCCGCACAGGAGTCGGGACGCCGCGCCGTCCCCGCCCCCCTTGCCGAGACCGCTCTGGTCGCCCGCCCACTGCTGCGCCGCGCCGGCCTCCCCGTCCCGGGCGGCGCGCTCAGCTACGCCATCGCGCCCGAGCTGACGATCCACTACGCCCGTCCGAGCGCCTCGGCCGTCGGCTCGGCCGGTTCCTCCGGCGACGACGACACCCTGCTGGTCACCGGCACGCTGCGGCGCGTCCCCTGGGCCCGCGCCGCCACCGCGGTGGTCGTCCTGGCCACCGCCCCCTCCGGCCCCGTCCTGTTCACCCTCACCCCCGACCAGGCCGTCCTCACCCCCGGCGCCAACCTCGCCGAGGAACCCCGCGACGACCTTCACCTCGCCGCCCTCGAGATCCCCGCCTCCCACGTCCGCCGTATCAACCCCCAACTGCTCGACGAGGCCCGGCTCCGCGCGGCCCTGGCCCGCTCCGCGCTGATCGCCGGAGCCGCCGAACGCTGCGTCGACCTGACGGTCGCCCACACCACCGCCCGCACCCAGTTCGGCCGTCCGCTCAGCCACTTCCAGGCCGTCAAGCAGGAAGAAGCACGGCTCATCGAGGAAGCCGCCCTCGTCCGTGCCGCCGTCCAAGCCGCCATCACCCCGCTGGACACCGGGGGAGCGGCCGCCCACTTCGCCGTCGCCGCCGCCAAGACCCAGGCATCCGCCTCAGCCGCCGAGATCGCCCGCATCGCCCACCAACTGCACGGCGCCATCGGCATCACCCAGCTCCACCCGCTCCACCTCGCCACCACCCGCCTGTGGTCCTGGCGCGACGAAGACGGCGACGAAAGCTACTGGGCCCACCGCCTCGCCCAGTCCCTGACCGCAGCCACGCTCTGGCCCGCTCTCACCACCACACCCTGAGCGCGCGCCCGCAGGGGCAGAGACGTGCAGGCATCGGGCACGTAGCAATGGTTCGGGTGCTGCCAGTGGTCGAACCGTCCCCCTGGCAGGGCCGGTTGCCACCAGGTCGTGTTCGGTGCAGAGAGACCAGAAGCCTGGGATTTGGCCGGCGGCTTTCGGTGCGTGAGTGCATGCCTTGGCGTTTGTCGGGTATGCGCATCGCGGCAGCAGATCATGTTCGGCCCTGGACCCTGGCCGCGCAGGCCCCAGACCCTGGTCTGTGTCTTGCTCGCCGGGCGGGGCCACCGCCCGCGTGGCGGTGGGCCCCGACTCCGACCCAAGCGTGGG
This sequence comes from Streptomyces odontotermitis, assembly GCF_050510915.1. NCBI lineage: Bacteria > Bacillati > Actinomycetota > Actinomycetes > Kitasatosporales > Streptomycetaceae > Streptomyces > Streptomyces odontotermitis. The sequence goes on from NZ_JBNJLS010000015.1 coordinate 188,627, forward strand.
TCTGCGCGCGGGGGCAGGCGTTCGTCAGGGCCGATGGCCATCCGGCAGCGAGCTCGGTTCGTTCCAGTGGGGCGAGACAGCGACCGCAGCCGCCCATCCCGATCACGGCCAGAAGCACGGCCGCACCGCAGTCCGTCCGGCCCCGCGTCCAGCGGTCCCGTACCGGGCGATGCCGCGCCGCAGCCGCACGTATCCGATCAACGGACGCCGGACATCCGCCTCTTCATGGCCGGCCGCACACGGCGGAGTGCGGCATGAGTGGTTAAGCGTTGGAGAGGGCCGCACCCTCCCCGAGTCGGGGATCGCACCCACCAGCCCACGGATAAGTGCCATCCACTATCGGCGGCACGTGTGACGCGTCCAGAGCCATGCGGAGGGGGTGGCGCATGTCGGCCGGCCACTCGCCTCGCGAGGCTGCTTCACTGAGCCAGGCCGAGCGGCGTCACCCCCAACCGAACGAAAAGGCACCACCATGAGCCCGAAGAATGCCGGGACTTCTGCGAGCTCCGCCGGACGCGGCAGCGCCTGGACACCGAGCAGGATTCTGACCGTCGCCCTGGCGGCGTTGGCGCTCGTGTTCATCTTCACGAACCTCGGACGGGTCAAGGTCCGCCTGATCTTCGTGGACGTGTCCACGCCACTCTTCCTCGCTCTCGCGGCCGTGTTCGCCATCGGTGTCCTTGTGGGCGGTTATTGGATGCGGACGCGCAAGTAGGCGGCCGCACAGGCCCTGGACGAGTTCTTCCGCATCTGATGCTGCATCTGCTTGGTTCCCGGCGGGTGCAGCATCACATGGTGTCCTGTTCGCTACCTTTGCCCCTGCAAGTAACAGTTTGCTTGGCGTGAGGGCAGGTGTGGCATGACGGCGCAGGAATCGGTTGGTACTGAGGAGGCCGAGGGCAGTCCGGACCGGCTGGTCGCCCTGTCGGACGGGATCTACGCGATCGTCATGACCCTCCTGGTCCTGGACATCAAGGTGCCGGACGGCCTGGATTCCTCGGGATTTCGGCATGCGGTCGCGCATCTGTGGCCGCAACTGGTCGCCTACGTATGGAGCTTCTACATCCTGGCGACCTTCTGGCGCGATCAGCGCAGGCTGTTTCTGCGCGTCCGTCGCGTGGACGCGCTCCTGCTGCGTCTCACCCTGGCCTCGCTCGGCGCCGTCGCCCTGCTGCCTTTCACCACCGCGCTGCTGGCCGATTACCGCACCCAGTCGTTGGCAGTCGCCCTGTACGCCGCCGTCATCACCTGCATCGTCGCCCTCCACCTGGCCATCGCCGCGACCGTGTGGCGCCACGGTCATCTGCAGGCCGTACCCATCAGCGACCAGTTCGGCCGCGCAGTCATCCAGGACCTCGGCGCCACCGTGATCGTCTTCGGCCTGTCCGTGCCCGTCGCCTTCGCCTCCCCGCTGGCAGCCCTCTGCGTGTGGCTCCTGCTGATCCCCACCAAGATCGCCACGGGGCGACAGGCCCGGTCAGCGAACCGCCGCAGTAGCCCCCGCCCCTGACCCGCCGTTCAGGCCCGGACGGGCACGCCGTGCCGGCATTCCTTTCGTCGAGTGAAGGTCGCAGTCCGTATCGCTCAGCGCATTCTCCCGATGGCCCGTCGCGATCTGACACAACCACAAGAGCGGAGCTGCCGTTACGCGGTCCCTCGTCGCGTGCGACCACTGAAGCCGACCGGAATGACTCGTCTAGTGAGCTGGTTTTGAGTTTCCGCCGCACCACGTGAGGCGCGACCAGCACCAAGCGCCTGGTCAGAGGCCCGCCGATCATGCGAGTGGCGGTGCGGAATCTCGAAATCGGGACACTAGAGGATCCACCACAAGACGAGAACAGCGACCGCGATGACGGCGAGGAAGAGAAGGGCCTTGGCCACGGGGGAGCGACGGGCCAGCCAGCGCCGGAGCAGCACAGTCCACCACTCCACTCGGACCACGGCACGTGTGGCCCATGCAAATTCCAGGGCGAGCAGGCTCAGACCGCCCAGCAGGAGAGGGATGGCAAGTTCAGGCAGCAGCACCATCAAAACCAGCCCGCCCAGGCTCATCAGCGCTCCTGCGCCCACGGCCAGGACCCGGACCACCCCTGATCGTCCGCGCAGCCGCTCCCGGCGAGCGGCAATGCGGGCGAGGGTGGCCCGGCTCGCCTCCTCTTGGCTCAGGCTCAGCGGGGTGTGGGACGGGGTTCGGTCAGCCATAGTTGTTGATCTTAGGAACAGTAGGTGGCGCCTGCCACGGGAGAAGTGCCCGTACCGGCCCGGACAGCGCTACACCGGTTCGCCGGCGAAGGCCGTGCTCTGCTCGACACGGTTGCTGTCTCGCTCTGATGCCGCGCGTGCTGCCGAGGAGGGGGCCCGATGAAAGCCGCGGAGCAGCCACGATGATCTTGAGGCGGGTGCTGGACCTCCCGCTCAATGAGATTCCTTCTCTGAGCGGCTTATGCGGTGCGGCAGCCCTCGGTCCGGCGGGGACCGAGGGCCTGTGCCGGGCTGCTACCAGGCTCTACGACCGGCGGAGCTGCACCGGCTCGTCGGCCAGGGCTGTGCGCAGGTTCGCCAGCACACCCGCCCAGGCTCGCTCGTGCCAGGCCACTGCCGTGGCGTCGTCGGCGGCGAAGCCGCGGTGCACCACGCTGAGGCTGGTGCCGCCCTCGGCGCCGGGCCGCAACGCGAGGGTGACGTGAGTGGGCGCCGGCGGCGGGTCACCTGCGTTCATGACCGGGCCCACTTGGTCGTGCAGGGGAGGCGAGGATGTCGATGGACTGACGAGGATGGATAACAGCGTCGACGCCGCCGAGGGGCGATCGGTTTTGGAGGTCCTGGGGTTTCCCTCATGAAAGTGGGACCAACGACTCCAGCTGACCCTGCGTGGGGGGGGGGGGCACCAAAGCGGCCCGGTGTCTGGCTGATCGCAATGGGCCGCTTGAAGTGAACTGCTTTCACATGACCGAAATTGTGCATCTCCCTATGTCATCTGATGCATTGACACCACAACGTCATCACGCTTGTATGCCCTCTGGTCCTCCGGTGGGGAGCCGGAGGCGCAACCGAGTTCTGGCGGGGGAATATGAGCGCGAACCGGAATGCCACGAGACTCTTACGGACTGCCACCCTGAGCGCGGCCGTCGCGCTCTGCTCAGTCACAGGGATGCTGCCCTCAGCCGCCTCAGCCGCCTCAGCCGCCTCAGCCGCCTCAGCCGCCTCAGCCGCCTCAGCCGCCTCAGCCGCCTCAGCCGCCTCAGCCGCCTCAGCCGCCTCAGCCGCGACGGGCGCTGCGGACACCGGCGGAACCGGTGTCGAGAGGATCAGCGTCGCGACCGACGGCGCCCAGGCCGACAACGACTCCACCGGCGCCTCGATCACGCCCGACGGCCGCTACATCGTCTTCGCGTCGTCGGCGACGAACCTCGCGCCCGGCGGCACGGAGGTAAACCCCAGGGTGTATCTCCGCGACCAGCGGGCGGGGCAGATCACGGGGATAGGACGCTATTCCCCCGATGGCCAGCCCCCTGCGATCAGCAGTAACGGGGTCTTCATCGCCTATACGGCGCCGCGGTGGGGGAGGGTATGGAAGGTTCGGGTACCCAACAACGCTCAGATGCCCCCTGACTGCGTCCCCACCTGCAACCAGCCGTCATGGAGCACGGACGGCCGCTACCTCGCCTTCGCCACCAACCAACGGCCGGATCAAACGCCCGGCCAAAAAGTCGAGATCGAAAACCAGGCGACTTTCAGCATCGAGACCATCGCACACCTCGACAACAGCTCCCCGTCCCGGCCGTCCATCAGCGGCGACGGCCGCTACGTCGCCTACCAGGACGGCCAGGCGCAGGACGTCTTCCTCTGGGACCGGGAGGACAGCAGCACCTCCGACCCGATCGAGGGCCCGGGCGTACCGGCGAGCATCGTCCAGCTCAGCGACAACGGCCGCAAGGTCGTCTACCTCTCGGGCGCCGACACCTACGTCTACGACATCCCCAACGCCACCACCCAACGGGTACCTGACGTACGCGGCATGGCCATCGACCCCACCGGCCGCTACCTGCTGTACGCCCCCAACGACACCGGCGGACCCGCGCTCACCCTGCGCGACCTGGAGACAGGCACCGACGAGACCGTCTCCAACCAACCCGCCTCGGCCGGAGTGGACTCCGTCAGTTCCGGCGGACGCGACGTAACCTTCCAATCCACGGCCGACGACATCGTGCCCGGCGACACCAACGGCAAGTCCGACATCTTCATCCGCCGCTTCTACTGACCGCCCCGGCCGCCCGCCGACCTTTACGTCATCACCACTTCGCACCGCATCCGACTGGCCCCGCAATAGGGCTGCGTGCTCTGCGTTGCTGCCACTCGGCAGGCTGTGTTTCAGGCAGTGCGGATGTAGTCGGGGAGGGGCTTGACGGAGCGGGCCTGCAGGCGGCGTTCGACCGCACCGGCGACCTTCGTCAGCGGTAGCCGGACGAGTGCGTCGCGCACGCAGCGGCCGCTCTCGGTCTTGGGCACCATGAGGCGCACGTTCGGGCCGATCTGCTGTTTGCGGTCGACGAGCGGTCGGTGGGCGGTGTCGTAGCGGGCGAAGGCGGCCTGGTGCTCGCCGTCTGCCGCCGCGAGCTCGCCCGCCAGGCGGTAGGCCCCTACCAGGGCGAGTTCGGCGCCGGCCCCGGATGCCGGGGAGGCGCACCAGGCTGCGTCCCCGACCAGTGCGATCCTGCCGCTGGACCAGGAGCCCATCTGTACCTGGGCCAAGGCATCGAAATAGAACTCGGGGTCGGCCAGGGCGGTCTGCAACAGGCCCTGGGCGGCCTGCCACGGCTGGTCGGCGAACGCCTCGGTGATCAGGCGCTTGTGCGCGGCAACATCGCGGTGGTCGTAGTCCAGCCGCTCGGAACGGAAGATGAAGTACGCCTTGGCCTGGGCGTGGTTGCCCGACCGGTAGATGCCGGTCATCTTGCCGGGCGTGTTGAACATGGTCACCCAGCGGTTCTCGCCCAGCGTGCTGTCGGCGTTGGCGAAGGCGAAGTAGTGGTCCTTGTGCTGGATGAACCTCGTTTCGGGACCGAAGGCCAGTCTTCGGAGGTTGGAGTGCATTCCGTCGGCGCCGATCACCAGGTCGAAGCGGCGGGCGGGATGGTGCTCGAAGGTGACGGTCACCTCGTGGTCGTCCTGCTCCAGGGTCCGGATCGAGTCGCCGAACAGGATCTCCACGCCATCGGTCGCCTCGCGCAGCAGCGCGACCAGGTCACCGCGCATGATCTCGACCGAGGTGTCGTTGCGGGTGTCGATCCGGGCGACGGTGCGGTCGGCGGAGTCGACGAACTTCATCCCGTGCACGTCGGCGGCCAGTTCGCGGATCCGGCCCATGAGGCCCATCCGTTCGGCGACCGCGATGGCATCGCCACTCACGTCCACTCCGTTGCCACCGGTACGCAGTTCGGGGGCACGCTCGACGATGGTGGGCGAGAAGCCGTGCCGAGCCAGCCAGTGGGCCAGCGTGAGTCCGGCGATGCTGGCTCCGGAGATCAGGATCCGCTCGTTCATGAGGTTCCTCCCGCTAGACTTAAGTGAAACACGCGTTTCAGATGAGTATGTGGAAGGGGCGTTTCAGTTGTCAATGCCGTCGGAGCAGCCGGGCCCGGCGCCCGCGCCGAAACGCCGCGCCGATGCCGTGCGCAACCGGGATCTCGCCCTGGATGCCGCCATGGCGCTACTGACCGAACCGGGGCCGGGCGTTTCCCTCACCGTCGAGGCCATCGCCAAGCGCGCCGGACTGGGTGCGGCCACCGTCGTGCGCGCCTTCGGCGGCAAGGACGCCCTGCTGGACGCCGCCGTATCCCGGCTGCTCGAACCCGTCGTCGAGCGCGCCCGCCACCTGCTCACCGCAACCACGCCCTACCAGGCCCTGCGCACCTTCCTGCGTGAACTGATCACCTTCCAGGCCGCCCACCACGCCATCAGCGATCAACTCACCGACCTCGACCTGCCCATCACCACCGCGCTGCGCGCCGACCTGGCCGGCGCCGTCAAGGAGATGGTCAACGGCGCACAGGGGGACGGACAGGTTCGCGCCGACCTCGACCCCGCCACCGCTACCACCGTCATCGGCACCACGGCCCTGGCCGTTGCCCGCGCCGCGTCCTCGTCCCCCGACCTCGTCGACGCCTACCTCACCGTCCTATTGGACGGTCTCCAGCCACACCCCTCCGCCTGACACGCCCCCCTTCGACGAGGTTCTCGATCAGCATGCGCTGCTCCGCAGGTACCCCGGAACATCCTTCGTGTCCCCGACCCCAGCGCCTTCTCTTCCTTGGACCGCACCCGTAACTGCGTCGTCACGGTGGGGGGTTGAAGCTCCTGGCGCATCCACTGCGGAACGTCCGCATACCCGGCCGACCCACCACGGCCGTGGCGCGCCCGCACGGCGGGAGTGTTGGGGCCGAGTGCTGCGACGGGGGCGTGGCGGCGGGTTCATCGGTGGGATGCTCCTGTGCGAGCTAGATGCGCATGCGGGCCACCGGGGTCGGCTGAGCAAGATCAGGGGCGGCACCGCTCGCGTTGGCCCGGACGCGGATGTCGAGAGCCTTGTACGCGCAGCGTTCGGCCTGTTCCTGACGGCGTGGCTGCTCTGCAGTCAGGCGTTGGGCGTGTTCGGCGTCCCGCAGGGTTTCGACGTACTGCTGGTGCGAGGGATCCGGCGCTCGATCGCCGCCAGTGCTTCGGACCGCGCGCTGATGCGCCGTCGATTGTCAGTCACTTCGCCGGCCTTGTACTGAGATCTAGCGACGCCGTCATCATCCGTGCCTGCTAGGGGAGTTGAACTCGGCTGAGGAGGAGAGCACGGTGATATCGGTTCGAAACCTGCTGCATGTGGTCGCCGACCAGATTCCCCTGCCCGCCACAACCGCGTTGCGCACGACGCTCGCCGCGGCACATCCAACCCCCGACGCCGTTCAGGACACGTCGGAACTGCTCTCCGCGCTCGCTTCGACCGACGTCGACACAGGCAGTACGCGGCATCAGGGCGACGATCGTACGGGCCCGGGGCAGGAATCCGGACGGACGCTACCCGGGCTCCGGTCACCGGTCGCCTCGATGACCACCGGGATTCAGCGAACTGCACATCCTGCCAGGTGAATTCACGTCTATCCATGATCAAGACGTCGCCCGTGGCGAGTCCAGCCAGCCTGATCCGACAGGCTTGGGGGAGGGGCAGATAGGCGGCAGTACCGCCAGATTGCATCCCTGCAAGGGCGCGAGAATCGAGCACCACCTGTCCCGCTGCGGCGGCTCCCCGTGATTGCTGGCAGGGCCCCCATCGAAGACGTCAGGGCCGCACGTGTACTGGCGCGTAGCTCGGTAAGAGGGGGTGAGCAGTGTGGTGGTGCCCTCCGTGGGCGCCGCCGCGCTCCCGCTCGAGGCGGCGCCCACAGTTGAGGCGGCCCCGGCTGGAGGGGGAGTCCAGTGCGGCCGGGGCCTGCCCACAGGGAGCGTCCTACCGTGAGGGTGGGGAGACACACGCGATATCGGACAAGGTGACGACGGTCCGCCGTGTGGCAGCGGTGGGCTGGGCTGGAACCCGAGGCGTTGCAGGAGGCTGGGCTCGACGGTGTCCATCCGCGTCCGCGGCAGTGTCCGACTCTGCCATCTGGGCTTCGAGGTCGCTGACGCGCTGCCGCAGCTTCCGCATCTCCCTGTAAGTGGCGTAGAGGTAGCGCACCTTGGTGCGCAGGGTCAGTGGGTCGATCGGCTTCATGACGACGTCGGCCACGCCGAGTTGGAAGGCGACCAGGGAGAGGTCGTGGGTGAGGCCGAACCCGGTCAGGAGGATGACGGGGATGTGCTGCGTCTGTTCCAGGCGGCGGGTGTAGCGCACCACGTCCAGGCCGCTGACGTCGGGCATGCGGAGGTCGAGCAGTATGAGGCCGATGTGACCGCGGAGGATCTCCTTGAGGGCCTGTTCGCCGGTGGTCGCCTGGGCCAGTTCATAGCCGAGCGGATCGAGCGCGCTCGCCAGGGCGAACAGGGTGTCGCGGTGGTCGTCGACGATGAGGATCTTTGCGTCATCTGGCATGGGCGGTCATGTCCCTCTAGCGGGTAACCAGCCTATGCCCATGTGGAGGTGCGGAAACCTTTTCGCGTGGAATATGCGGATGCCTTCTTTGCCTCGCAAGGTGCTTCTGCGGGTAGCAGCAGAAAGCTCCCCCTCTCGCCCAAAGGGCGGAGGGGGAGTTCAGATTTCAACCTGTGTTGGCGCAGTCCCGCCGGGAACCCGTGAGGTGAGCCGGTGGCATCGAACCTCACTGGCCCCAGCGCCGACGATGCCACCGGCAGTCAACTCCCATGAGGGGCGGTGACACTCCCGCATCACCGACCCTCATGGTTGAGGTGGGAGGGTCGAGAGGGAAAGGGAGCCGTCTCGACCCTCCTGCCGCAAGTCTCCGCCTGGTCGCCGCATATATGCACCCCGAGGCGCTGGGGGCGTAAATGCGAATTCAAACCTCTCTGAGCCGAACAGTCCGCCATCGTGTCATGGAGGGGCGACTCCCAACTCCCTTACATGGGAGCCTCGTTGGGACCTGTATGGACCAGGCCACCACGATCGCACCGGCGTCCGATGCCGAACTGCTCGACGCCTACTGGATTGACTCACCGCTCCTTGCCCACGAGCCTCAGCACTGCGCTCACTGCCGCGAACTGAAGCGCTCACCACTCGGTGAGGAGGAGTTGGGGTCACCAGCCGAGTGGTGAGGCTGCGCCCGTCGCCGACTGTGTCCGCCATCTTGTCGTGACGCTGGGATGCTGAGCTCGGGGCCGTCCCGTGCGCAGTCGGCGGTGCTCGGGGCGGTGGGCCCTGGCGGCTTGGCTCCTTGCCTGTCAGGGCCCGCCCCTCAACGGGCGTTGAGGGGCGGACCGGATCAAGCACCTGTGCGTGCTGCGCCCTGATGCCCCCCTTCCTCTCCTTCGCGGAATCGGGGCCGCCACACCGGGGGAAGGAGGTGCTTCGGTGACGGGTGTGAGGGCGGAGTGCCGTGCGTGGCGAGATGTGCCTACAGCGGCCGGCAGCTCACAGCGGACAGTCGCCGGGATGGTCGGGGTCTGCGAGGAAGAGGGCGGCGGTCCCGGTGATGTCGAGGAGACGCTGGACGGGCAAGGACACATCCACGAGGCGGAGGGTTCCGCCCCGGGCGGCGGCGCGGCGCCTGTGCCCGATCAGGAGATTCAGGCCGGTGGAGTCGGTGAAAGTGACCTGGGACAGGTCGAGTTCGCACCGCCTGTGCTCGATCGGGGCAAGTACAGAGGAGAGTTCGGTGGTGGAATCCATGTCGAGTTCACCGGCGACACGGACCAGAACCGAATCGAGAGCGTCAACCGCGGCCACGGTGAGGGGCACCCCTGCAGTCATACGCGGATACCCCACAGATTCTTCAGTCCACCAGAGTTGCGAAGCCATGCGACGCAGAGTCTGCACAGCGGCTCCGGTAAACACCTGCCCGATGCGCCACCGTCTATGGCCCTTGTCTATGGCCCTTCGGCGGGCTGGATATGGCGCTCCGCCTGGTGCTGCCTTCAGGCGGTGTGGGCCTCAGGCTCCGAGGTACCCATCCTTCAGCGTCGGCGGCGTCCGTCCCGAACGGGCACCCCTGTGCTTGGGACGCCGTCGGCGCGCGAACACCATGGGTGCGGATACATCCCCATGCCGCTGCACCCGTGGCGTAGGAAAGGGCCCCTCCCGCCCGGAGGCGAGAGAGGGCGTACCCGTCGTGAGACAGCCGCCCAGGACCAGCACGCGCACCCACGAGCCCCGCCATACCGGCAGCCGCACCAGCGAGAACCAAGATGGTGGACCTTCAGTGAGGATCCGACTGGACCGCGGTCAGTCGATGCCTTCGACGATGCGGAAGTCACGCTCGACGCCGTCGGAGAGGGCGGCCAGCGCCTCCTGGTAGGCCGCGCTCTCGCGCGCCGCGACGGCCTGCTCGAAGCTGTCGAACTCGACCAGGACGGTGCGCTCGGCGATACCGGCGTCATACGCCACGACCCGACCGCCACGGACGAAGGTCCGACCGCCCATGGGCCCGACGGCCAGAGCGGCCAGCTTGTTGTAAGCAGCCAGCTTCTCAGGGTCTTTGATGGTGCGGTAGACGCTGACCCAGTAGCCCTTGGGCATGGGAACCTCCAGTGTTGGGATGAGTGCATCTGACGTACGGGTTGGTCTCGGACGGGCGCCGGCGGGCGAGTGCGAGGCTTGTCAGCGTCGTGATCGCCATGGCGCCGGTGCCGACCAGCGCCGCGGTGGTGTAGGCGCTGTCCTCGGGGAAGGGATGGCCGGGGTCGGTGCCCTCGGTGAGGATCAGGTCGGCTCCGGGATGCGATGCCGTACGCGGAACAGCGTGAGTGGATCGTGCGGCACACCCGGCGGCATCCATTGGCGGAGCGCCCCGTCGGCGTCGGCGGTGTGGGGTGGGGTGAGCGGTTCGATGCGTGGCATCGCGACACCTCCTGCTTCGATTTTCGAATCACTATGATGCTTCGAGAACCGAAGCGCAAGGAGTGCGTAGGGAAACCAGGCGCAGCACGTTCGGGTGTGCCAGCGCGGGCGTCCGAAACGGGTCGTCCAGCAATGGCCGCACTCGACCTGCTCCATCGGCGCCGGACAGTTCCTCGTTCAGGGAACCGAGTCAGGCTCCGGCTGGCCTCCGTGCATTGCGGCGCCGATGCGAGCGCATGTGCTCCAGCGTGCTCGGTACCCGGATCGAGGAACGGTCCGGCGTCCGCCTGTTTGCTCTGGGCGGCGATGGCTACTGCCTCATTCAGCCCGGCCAGGATGTTGTCGAGGCGCTGATCCCGCTGCGCTGGATGACTGGCGTCGACGTTGGTCGAGGAATGGGGACCCGCGAGGGCACGAGGGCCGGAGGGATCACCGCGGCCGTCCCCTCCCGGCGACCGCTGGGACTGTCAAGCACGGGAGGGGCGAACAGTCCCATCGCGGTGGGACGGGTGCGGAGGGCGAGACAGGGGTGTCGGCGGTCGGCGGGTAAGAGAGTGTGGGGCCAGGGCGGATCGGGTGCCCGCATCGGCGACTGGCCCTGCAGCGGGCGCGTCAGCGGCCGCCGTTCCCCTACGAGGCCAGAAGGTCCGCGATCCTCCGTACCGACGCGATGACTTCGGGGGTGTCGACGGCCGTGTAGCACAGTCGGAAGTAGCCCGGCTCGGCGCACGACAGGAGTTGTCCGGGGAGCAGCTGCACCCGGGCGTACGTGGCGAGGTACCAGCGCAGCCACTCTTCCTCGCCGGAGATGTTCGGGAAGAGGATCGGCAGGGCGACCGTCCCCTTTTTCTCGGCCTCCGCGTACTTCTCGGCGAACAGCACCGGCATGCGGTCGAGTTGCGGGAAGTGGGGCCCGATCTCCGGCGGGATCGCCGTGCCTGCCGGCGGCAGATAGGCGCGCAGGTCGAGCCAGAGGAACTGCGCCGCGTTCTGCCCTTCGCGGTAGCGGTACGGGATTCCGCCGTCGTCGAGGGCGCGGCGGGTCTCCTGGAACGCGGTTGTCAGCCAGCCGCGGTACTCCTTCATCAGCTCGAGAGGGTAGCTCTTGTCATCGATGGTGGTCTCCAGCATCGTCCCGATGACGAAGTGCTTGAGCGAGTCGAACGGGCTGAACCAGGAGAGGGAGTTCTGCTTGTCCTTGATGCCCTGCATGGCCTGATGGACCACCGGCGACTGGGAGATCACCACTCCGGCCCTGAAGCCCGACACCCCGAAATCCTTGGCGAACCCATAGACGACGTGGACCCGGTTTTTCGCCTCCGGGTTGTTCCGGTAGGCGTCCAGCGCCAGGGCGCTGATGAACTCCGGCAGGGCCCCGGTGAGTTGGGAGTGGGCGTAGATCTCGTCGGAGATGATGTGCATGCCGGTCTCGGTGAGCACCCACCGGTAGATGCTCTCCAGCAGGTCCTTGCCGTAGTTGTCGCCCAGCGGGTTGTTGGGGTTGGTGAGGACGAGCAGCTTCGGCGGCTCCGGCTGGGTCCGGTAAGCGTGTTGCAGATCTGCCAGGGTGAGCTCGAAATTCTCCTTGCCCTTCTCCTGGAGGTGAACGGGAACGGTGACCAGTTCGGGCCGTTGCTGGAAACACCAATTGAAGCCCTGCCAGTAGGGGGCGGGGAGCAGTACTCGGTCGCCGCTGCGCAGGATCCCGCCGTCCTTGAGCGCGAATGCCAGGCACTCCAGGGCACCCGACGCACCCGCTGTGCCGAAAATGTCCTCGCCCTTCAGGTCCGGGGAGAGCGTCGGGCGGAGCATTTCCGCGATGTTGTGGCGGATTTCCGGACTGCCGTACGAAGGGGCGTACTTGACGTCCTTCTGCTCGAGGACGCCGATCCTGTCGTAGACGTTGTCCCGCAGCGATGGATAGACCAGAACATTCTCCGCCGTGGCGAGGTTGATCACGTCCGGGTAGAGCTCCTGGTGGACGGCCAGTCGCTGCTCCGGGTCGGCGGCCCCGGCGAGCAGTGCCGTGATCTCTTCGGGGCTCCGGCTTTCGGAGCCCTGCTGCGTTGTCGTGGTGTCCTTCGCGTTCCCGGCCATCGCGGATTCCTCACTCGACAGGCTTGCTTTCCTGGCAAGCCCTCATCTTTCGGGAGGATCACGGAGGATGAACAGGACGCAAACCGGACACGTGGGGCGGTGGTTACGGCTGCAGCCAGAGTCGGATGGCGGTGACGGTTGACCTGCTGGTCTTTCAGCTCCGGGATCGCGTGCTTGGTCTGGTGCCGCCGTAGACGGCTCCCTTTACGGAAGGACGAGGATGTTGTGTCGCCTCTGAGGCGATCGGGCCGTGTGCGTGGGCGGCCGCCTGTCGGTCGAGGAACACGTATCTGTTTCCTCACAGAGATCAACTGAGGTGTGTCGCCCGCTGGCCGGGCGCGATTGTGTCGCCCGCTGGCCGGGCGTGATGACGAAGGCAAGCGGGCGACAATCGCCCTCACCAGCCAGATGGATCTCGGCGGCCGCGGGCACCTGCGATGACGGTCGCGAACTGCCCCACACGTCCCGGACCTTGGCGGCAGACCCCGCCACGGCAGACCGGCCCGCTGCCCGAACAGAAGCCCGTTGATCACCCTGCGGTGGCACTACCAACGCCCTACACGCCCGCACTTCCTCGGCAGACGCGGGTCCCGCCGAACCCACTCGTCATCAGCCAGATCACATCTCGCTTCATGCTGACTGAAACGATCTGCCGCCCGCGGGAGTCACACGACCTACCCGACCGAGCCTGGCGGAGAGCAGCAAGCGACAGCCCCGTGAGCCGCCGGGCACGCACTAGTAGGCACACCGTCTGGGACTGGAACGGCACTCTGCTGCACGACATCGACGACCTGTACTGCGTTCCGGTGCCGAAGTTCCACGGGTGGAGCCGCTGACCTGGACCTGTTGCCTCGCAGCTCACGTCGCCCTTCAGGCCCGTCCCTCGCACAGCCGTCCCCGTCTCGGTGCGCCGTCGTCTGCGAAGTAACTCGGGAGCGTGAACAGGGGTTTCCCCAGATAGCCGGGCAGTTCTGGGTTATTTTTCTGTGCAGTGCGTCAAAGATGCGGGGCGCTCTTTGTACAGAAACGGCACATGACAGTTCGAGGTCCTGACCTGCTTGAATGGCCGAATGAAGCGAAAGCTCGAAGAGCCCGTTGAGAGCCCGTTGATCGAATTCCGGTGCGGGGGGCTCTACTTACGAATTCAGCGCATCCCGGCGTGGTTGATCACGCTGGTGACCACATCCAGCGGTGTCGGGGCCGCGTGGTGGACGAGCCACTGAAGAGGGGCGGGCGAACCCGCCCTTGGCTCCGCGGTCCATGGCCGCTCGGCCACCACGGCGCCACAGCGACCGGGTACACCACCGCCATGACGGCCACGCTGTGCAGCGGGACCGGCCTCCTCGCCCTGTCGTTCCTCGCGGCCTTCCTCCTGCCTCACCCAGGCACGGCCGGAATCGCTGACGAGATCCACACACACCGCATCAGGCCCCCGATTCGACCGGTGGCTGCGCGCACAGTGAGGCACACCGCCGCCCGCCGCAGGGCGACGGTGTGCCTGTGCGCACTTGGAGAGCTTCTCGCTGCCCAGCCCGACGCCCACGGCGACCTGCTTCGCTCGCAGCGGCGTACCGGCATCGGTCAGGATCTCCAGCAAGTCCTGAGAGGACGTCAGCAACACTGATGCATCCAGCCCCGGCCGCCACGGCGGTACCGTCACAACTCCGATCACCGAACCAGCCCCCGGCGCCGTGGTCTCACTCGCCCTCGCTGACCTCGTCGGCCTCGGCACCATGCGAGTCCGGGGCGGTCTCGGCGAGGACCTCGTCCACCGTCTCCCGGTGATCCGCAGCCGCGCCAGTTGCTCCTCGGCCGCCGCCAACTCCTGCTACAAGGCATCAAGCTGACCCCGGAGTTCCTCAACCCGGCGGCGGGCCACCGCCTCTCGATGCTCCAGCTCTTCACTCAACGAGCCCATCGCAGCCCCCAAAGTCCTGCCGCAACAGCAGGAGACACGAGCCCGTGGCCGCAGGCCACCCAGACGTCATGCCTGCTCAACAAGCCCCGGCGGAAGAGCTATCTCCAGCTCGCTTCATCGAGTAGTTCGCGCACTCTTCCCCGCTTGCGCTCAGCGGTCGTCAGGCTGCTTCTCCCGGGCGTCTTGGACGCGCGCGAGCCACTGGCGCGAGTCGAGTCCGTCCGGCCAGCACGCTCGTCGGCATCGCCGAGCGGTCGCTGCACCTGCGCGGCCGCCGCCCAGTCTCGAGCGACGGCGACCGGCTCCCACCCGTATCCATCCCATCGCGAGATCACCCGCGGGGCCTCCGGGTTCACATGCGAGCCCCGCTCAGGCCCTGAATCCAGCGCGCTGAGGCGCAGCCGCCCCTTCTTGCGCTGCCGTGCCATCTCGCGCCGCCGTGCCCACACCTCAAAGGACTCGTCTGCCATCTCGTCAGCATCGCGCAGCACTACGGTGGATGACCACGGATTGGCAGCTCCCTCAGAGGAGCCACACCCGACTCGGACTGACCCATCAGACACGCCCTAGGCGTGATGGGCTTCGAGTGCGGTGCGTACCGCTGATTCGAGTGCGCCTTCGATCCAGGCGGGTTTGAGGGAGGTGTGATCGCCTGCGAAGTGCAGAGGGCCCTCCGGCCGGGCGATGTGGGGCAGTAGTTCGGTGTGCTGGCCTGGCAGCAGTACGGATGCCTCTCCGTAGGCGTACGGGTCGCGAGCCCAGCTCTGGGTCTGGCCCGCGCCGGTGTAGAAGACCTCGATGCGCTGGCCGTAGACGTCCTGCAGTCCGCGCAGGGCGTGTGGGTAGCGGGCGTCGTCGTCCAGGCAGTCCCAGCGCAGGGCGTCGTCGGCCCAGTTGTAGGCGGCGAGCACGACGCCTCCGGCACTGCCCGGTACCGGGTGGGAGGGGTGGAACATGAACCGGTTGGAGTTGTCGGAGACCGAACCGCCTCCGATGACCGAGGTCGCTTCGGGTTGGTCCTTCTCGGCGGAGCGGCGAGCTGCGTACTGAAGTCGCTGCCCGTCCTTGAGCCAGCCCCGGGGCACCGAAGGGTGAATGGCGAGGAGGGAGCCGTCGGTTGCGGCTTTGCCGTTGCGGTACTCCTCGTACAGTCCGTGCCGGATGGAGTCCAGTTCTCGCTTCCAGTCCGACTCGGTCATCTCCCACCATCGGCGGGAGAATTCCAGGAGCACCTTGGTCGCGGCGTCGTAGTGCAGCTCGATGACGGCGCGGCGCTTGCCGTACGAGATGCGGGGCCTGATGGGGAGTTGGCGCAGTCCGGAGAAGGGGATTGCGATGATCACGCGGTCGGCGGTGAACTGCTCGCGCACGGACGGGCCTGCCCCGTCCTCGGAAACGGTGTCGACCCATACCCCCGACCCAGCGGGTGCCTCGGCATCGTATGCGATGCGTGTGGCACGGCGGTTGAAGTGCACGAGGTCGCGCACCCGGGCCAGTAGCGCGTCGGCGAGGGCGGCGGTGCCGCCGCTGATTTCGTTGAAGCGCGTCTGAGGGCCGATCAGGGCTGCGCTCATGAAGCTGTGCAGGAAGGCAAGCGGCAGGCGTGAGGTGAGGTTTTCCAGGGTGCCGAGCAGATCGATGGTGGCGCTGTCGAGTCGGGCGTGTTCGGTGAGGAAGCGGTACATGGAGAACTCACCGAACCGTTCGATCACCCGGGCCCAGCCTTCGAGGCACTCGTCGAGCGGTTTGTCGACGCGTACGCCGTCAGGACCTTCGGTGGAGAACTCATCGCGTACGGGATCCAGTACCGTCTTGAGGATCTTCGAAGCTGGTACGTCCCACAGGTGTTGGGGGACGCCGAAGGACTGATTCACCTTGCGGGGGTTCTTGGCGTAGTCGACGCGGCGCATGCGCACCCCGTTGACGTACAGCCAGGTGCGGGCGGCCGGCTGCTCGTCGCGCCCCACGTCAGTGAGGTAGAACATGCGTCGCGTGAGGCCGAGTTGATCGATGAGGCCGATCACGAGCTCGTGGGTGTCCGGGATGCGCATGGCCCCGGCCTCGGCGTACTGTTTCGGATCGGCGAAGGGCTGTTCGGCGTGCTCGTGGCCGCCGGTGCGGAACGTCTTGATACGGCCGCCCGCGCGGTTGGCATTGGCCTCGATCACCGTGACATCGTGCCCGGCCTCCTTGAGGAGGTACGCGGCGGTCAGTCCGGCCACCCCCGCGCCGATCACCAGAATCCTCTTGCTCCCACCTGCCCGGCTGCGGGGCAGTCCGGCTTCCAGCAGGGTCTTCTTGTAGAGCGGACGAAGGGGCTTGTCCTGGTCGTCGAGCATCAGCAGGGCCCGCGCAACATCCCTGCAGACCGGGCGTGTTGACCGGCTGTCCGCCGCTTCCCCCTCGGCGGGCAGCCTGGACCGGGTGCGGGCGTCCGCCTCGGTGCCGGAAAGAGCACCGGCGGTCGCAAGGCCGGAGACCGAGAGGGCCGTCGATGTCGTGAATCGGCGCCGGGACATACGGGAGTTGGTCATCCAGCCGATGTAAGGGACCCGCATGGAGGGCATCACGGCGGCACACCCACAGCACGCGTCACAACCACCCGTGTGGTGGAGAAACGCATCTGCAGCAACCCGACGACGACGTGGCTTGCCGGAGCAGTCACGGACACGGGAGAGGGCGGCTCGACTGTGCGTTAGGGCTCCGAGTCAAGGCAGCACGCGGACATCGACACCGCTGCCCCCAGCCCTGACCAGCGGAACGACGACCTCACCGCCTGCTCTCGGGCGTCACTTCAGAGGATCCGCTCCCAGCCGAGTTCATTGCTGTGAGCCGGGCGGGGGGCGGTGTCGGGAGTTGGCGGCCCCGAGGAGTGATCCGTCGAAGGGGATGGGAAGGGGCGATGTATTTCTGCCTGGAGACGTGCAGTGGCGACGTGGAGGACGTGCTGGAGCTTCTGGGGCAGCAGCCGCGCACCGAGGACGAGTTGTGGCGCATCGGCGAGGACGAGTCGTGGCGCATCGGCATGGCCCGTGACCGGGCCCGCCAGGCCGATGACTCCTGCGCCTACTCCTGCGCCTACCGGAACGTCGACCTGTCCCCAGGCATCAGCATCACGATGACGTACGGAAGCTGCGGGACGCCGGAGGCCCGCACCAACGTCGTGGTGCGGGCCTTCGTGGGTGTGCTCGGTTAGGTCAGTCGGTGGCCTGCTGGAGTGTTAGCTGGTGACTCGGTAGGCGCTGACCCAGTCGCCGATGCTGTGGTAGCCGCCTCCGTCGATGGTGATCGAGCCCCCGGTGCAGTCGGCGTTGTCCCACAGCTCTACCTTGACGTTGTCGCCGTTGGCGCGGGCGGAGCGGATGTGGTCGTTCCAGCCGGCGCCGACGTAGTTGCAGTCCCCGGTGTTTCCGGAGAAGTCCTTGTCGGCGCCGGTCCAGTCCGACTCGGCGTAGGCGTGCCAGCTGCCGACGGAGTTGCCTCCCATTTCGGTGGCGCCGGCCGCGACTGCTCCGGTCATCAGCATCCCGGCCGCGGTCGCGGCGATGGCTGCCGTGCGCAGTTTCCTGCGGTTCAACATTTCTTCCCCCATGTTGTCGGTGAGTGCGGACCCGATTGCGTGGCCCGCACGGTGCAAGACCGTGTGGCGTGGCGTTCACGGCCTCGCCACCCCTGATCTATCTGCAGCCTAGGGACGGAACAACGACCCCAGAACCTCGCACTACTGAGGGTGGGAATGAGTCCCCAAGGCATCGATGCGGCGGCCAGCGCATGCCGGGTGCGATGGGCTCGGCGCGCGCCTCATCGGTGCACTGGTGCGCGCGGCGGCGGCGTTGTCGCGCCGGCTTCCAGGCGTCATCTCCTGACCGTCGTCCAGGAGCTCGACATGCTTGCGGGGCACGGTCTGGTGTCCCTCACGGGCGCGGAAGGCGCGGAAGGCGCGGGCAGCGGCGAGACCGAGAGCGCGCCGGTCCGCCTGCGTGCGACGCGGCCGCGCGGCCGCCGACGTCCCCTCGACGGCGGCCGCGGGCTCCGCCCCGAAGGTGGTGAGCGTCCACTCCTGAGCGGGCACCAGCTTCGCCGGCTTCGACGGCGGGAAGCTGATCAACGGGCGCAAGCGACACCTGGCCGCCGACATGCGCGGCATGCGTCACCGCCGAGAATCACAAGAGACTCGCTCTTCTGGTTCACGGTGCCCGTGGACTCCGGGTACGCCTCATTCACGGAACGGAAGGACACGCCCGGCAGCGTGGCTTCCTCGTTGTAGGCGTAGGTGTTGCCCTCAATGGTCAGCAGCGGAATCCGGTCCAGAATGCTGGACTCCTGAACGAACGTTTCCACCACGCCCCGCTGTAGCTCGGTGGTGGACAGCTTTGCAGCCTCGGCCAGAGAAAGAGCCATTTAAGAAATCCCCCTGATTTTGGGTATGAAAAAGGGACGGCCCTTGCGGGGCGTTCCTCGGAACGGAAGGTGCAGAATCGTCTCTGCGGATGGGTGG